>JAZQAT010000029.1:0-17189 GCA_045545375.1 Acetatifactor sp. | reverse complement strand
CACCTACATCATATTATTTATCCAATTCAGTCTTTTTTATTTTTTCTCACTTTTTTTCTCACTTTATACTCCATTTTTTCAAATTTGTATTGATATTTTGCTCAATATGTTTTATAATTGTTCTTGTAATAACAATTGTGTTGCAACGCTTTTTTATTACTGCATTATATAAAACAACCGAATTTTAATAGAAAGGGGATACTTATGAATAAATTAAAATTATTATTATCAATGGTATTATCAATCACTCTAATAGCCGTAGCGTCTCCAACATTGTATCGAAGTTCACGGCACATGTTCCAAAGGTGAATATGATGTATGTCCTATGGACGTTTCTTAGCTAAAAAACACTAAAATATAACGAGTGAGGTTAAACATGATGAAAAAGGCCTATAAAATCATTCCTGTTATAGCACTTATTGCATTGGTGCCTATATTTACAATATACTTTCTGACCCGAGAAAAAACTTATGATAGTAGCCTTCTTACATTGGAACAGCTTAAACAAGGTGAGGAATATCAATTTGATGAGATAACATGGAATATATCTGCTAAAGAAGTCAGCAGTTTGTTGCCATATTATCTATTAAAAGATACACAAAAGACACCTGTCCCTACCAATATTACTTATTATAAGTCTAGGAACTACTATGTTTTAGATGGTCAAAGTGCTACTGCCTCTTTTGAATTTCATTCTGACGAATTAAAAATTTTAAAATTCGATTTTCACTTGGACGAAAATTATGAAGAATGGTTTGAAAAGCAAGTTGCTGGATTAACCCAATTATATGGTCCTGAAAGTGACAAAATGGAAAATGTATCAGAACAATTTAATAGTGTTGGCTACAAATGGCAGACTGATAATACCACATTACAAATAATCCTTCTAACAGGCAACAATATTCACCCGTCTGCAACAATAGGTATTGGTATTAAATAGTCAAAAGTTTTTACTTACATACTCACAAACTAAAAAGCACCGCCTTGTGTAATTTATAGTTAAGAACTATACTTTACCAAGACCGGTGCTTTATTATTGTGTTAACTAATACAGTAAAACGTATTTTATAATAACGTTGCACGGAGTTCTGCGCCACTCATCATGCTTAAATATGCCGGTGCCACATCAAACACGGTCTTGCATCCGGTCTGACCTTCTGCAGCCATGCGGTATGCTGCTCTTGCATATGCCACAATTACAGAAGAGGTAAATTCCGGATTGGAATCCAATTTCAGGCTATATTCTATAATATGAGTATGCTCTTCGTTCCAGCCGGTTTTTCCGCTGCGGATTACAAAACCGCCATGTGGAATACCGCTGTGATTTGCTATTAACTCTTCTTCACTAATAAAGTTTAAATGACATTGGCTTCTCCCGAATTACTTCTGAAACATCTTCACCTTCACCACATAAGTCTTGCTTTCCCCAGGCTCCAGGAATTTCAACATCCCTGTACGTCTCATCACATCCCTGCCGTCCGGATAGCAGTTGCCGCATTCCAGCCCCAGAACATAATCTCTCACACCCATCATCTTCCATTCCACAAAAGCGTCCAGCTCTTTGGCATCAAACCTGATTTCCAGACCCTGACCCAATTTCGGCTGGAAGATAGAAGCTCTTCCCTGATCCTCAAACTTATGATAGTAGCATCGCTCCATATAACCTGCCTGTGGCTTTATCATATGCATCCAGTTCTCAAGATCCTTAGCAGCATGGTCATCCCTCGGTGTCACGGACACAGCCGGAATCTCTATCACACTGTCCTCATCAAGCAGCGGATAGCCCATGTTCATATGATACAGGATTTCAAAGGGCTGGGTGGTGTCTCCGGTATTTTCAATGGTATCGATAATGGTAAATTCATTTTCTTTCAGGCTGACACGAAGTTCCCTGATCAGGCGAAGTTTTCTTGCAAAAATCACTTCATCAGGCACTACTGCACGTACCACCAGCGCATCCCCCTCTTCAAACCAGTAAGCCTGCTCGGCAGGGGTGTTGGCAATAGAGCCATGCAGGGGCAGTTCTTCCCCTTCGTCTGTACAGGGGGAACCTACCGCCTGGAGACCGCAAGTGGTAAGGAAGCCTGCCGTAAAGGACTTCAGCCAGTCTGTGCCTTTGGACTCATAATAAGCCGGAGCCACGTAACCACAGGGTGAAAAGTAGGACATATTGATGCCGCGGTATTTCAGTCTTGAAATGTCACAGGCGCGGTCTAAGGATACAGTAAGTTCCAGCCCTTTACCGTTACTTATCTCAAGCAGACGCATACCATCGCCTTTTCCTCCTACCAGTCTGTGTTCTTCGATTCCATAGACCTGGGAATCATGTCCTATGTATGGATTTCTCATGTTGTTTTCCTCCTTATGCTCTGTCGATTTACTACACCAGCGGCCTTACTGCCTCATATAACTTTTTGAATCGATGATATACTGCCATATAATTGTGGTGTCTGGCACTATCCGGATAGTATACTTTCTTCTTTTCTACCATATGAGCAGCTGCATCTGCCAGATCTGCAAAGCAGCCTGCTGCAATACCGGTCAGCATGGCACTGCCTACGGTTCCGGCATCTACGGTCTTTAATTCCGTAATAGGTATGTTCAGAATGTCCGCTTTCATCTGCATCCACACAGCTGACTTGGCTCCGCCGCCGGTGGCATGGAGCATTTGAAACCTGATGCCGGAATCTTTCAGGCATTCCATATTGACCATCATTTCGTAAACGACCCCTTCCATGCATCCCCGATAAATATCGCTTACCGTACTGCCTGCCGTCAGTCCAAGGATTGCTCCTTTGGAACCGGCATCCATATAAGGAGTAGCCGCTCCGGCAAAATGCGGAAGGACCAGGAGACCGGACGGTTGCGCAACCGTTCCTTCCAAAAATTCGTTGACTGATTTTCCTTCCAGGGCAGCAAGCTCTTTTTCCTTTTTTGCAAGGGTATCCACACACCACTGAATCAGTGCACCGCCGGTATAGGAAAAGGCATAGCACACATATTTTCCGGGAATCACATAGGGAACCACTGCATAATTGCCCTGATACATGACATCCATATCGGGCAGACCGTCATATACCGGTGTGATACATTCCACAGTTCCGGCACCATCTACAGCCACATCAGAAGTAAAAATACCTGCACCTATGGCTGCCGCCATCTGATCATGGCTGATGGAAACCACCTGTGCAGTTTGTGAAATTCCGGTCAGGTGGGTAATTTCAGGTAAAACCGTTCCTGCCACAGTTCCTGTAGGAACCGGCCGGGACATCAGTTCCATATCTACACCTGCCTGTGTAAAAATTTCCTCACTCCAGGTAAGATTCACGATATCAAACGCCATGGTTCTGGCTGCCAGAGAATAGTCGATCTGTGCCTTTCCGGTAAGATGATATACTACCAGGTCTTCTATCAGAAATGCATGTCTTGCCTGTTTATAAATCTCCGGCTTGTTGCGCTTCATCCACATGATCTTAGGGATACTATATGTGCTGTGAGGCTTTACACCGGTGATGGAAGCTATTTTTTTGCCGCCCATTTTCTCTTCCAGTTCTGCGCACTCTGCTTCTCCCCTGGGGTCGGTGTAGAGCATGGCAGGGTGCAGGGGGATCCCCTTTTCATCAGTCAGCACAAAGGTCTCACCGAAGCTGGTCACACCGATGCCGGCAATATCGGGATATTTTGCTCCCATTTCCTTCATTACTTCCCATACCGCTTCTAAGATTGCTTTGGTATCTATTTCCTGGTAAGTCTCCCCACTCTCGTCTTCTCTCTTTCCACGACTGACAGGGTAATCCCTGTACGCTTTGTCCAGGTATCTGCCGTCTGCTCCGAATACGGTCAATTTACAACCTGTGGTTCCAATGTCCAGTCCTGCAATTGTCATTTTGTAAGCCTCCTTTCAAAGCGAGGCAGCAGATATCTGCCGCCTCGAAACAATTTCTATTAATCAATATCTACCCAATCATAATGAAGATAAGTAGTAAAGGCCTCTTTCAAGATTTCCTTCATATGACCCATTCCAACAGCGGTATGGTGCTTGAAGCCGCCTTTTGCCAGGCGGATAAGCTTATCCTGGAGATTTGGTATCTGTGCTACACCGCCGCAGCCGAAGAAGGTATCCTCAATAGGGTCTTCGGTAAACTTCGCTTCGCTGGCATAAATAACAATCTTACCGTCTTTGGTCTGACAATTGGAGAAGGTCATATCAAATGCTTTGATTCTTCCTTCGTTGCTTCCCCATCCGGAACCCGGGTCACCTTTGGCGAACATCTTATGCTCCGTTACCGTCCCCTTTTCCGTCATCAAAGTCTGTGCTACCGGTCCGCAGTGGAACAGGATGACCTTATCTTCATCGTCACCGTAATTGTTGTTCCAGTCAAGTACAGCAGTAGGCTGCCCGCTGGCCAGACTCATGGCTCGCATGGTAAGGGCAGAGCACATATCGATTTCGCAGGAAGCCACGATACCTCTGTCGTTCAGCTCGCTTAAAAGCACGCAGGGACAGATGCGCAGAATCGTTTCCATCTCATTCCAGCAACGTAGTGTCAGTGCATCCAGATGATATTCCTCAATGTACTCGTCAATGACAACAGATACCTTAGCCAGTGTCAGCATATTGGCCGCCGGCACTTTGGAACAGTCTGTGTAATCTTTTAGTCTCTCAATCTTGGCCAGTACTTTGTCATCATCATCCGCTTTCTGATTTACCTTGAAAAATACTTCGGAAAGGTCAAAGGATTCCACGTTGATACCATATTTTTGCAAGGTAATCTCATCAAAACGCACAGTCTTAAAAGCAGTCGTTCTGGCACCGATACAGCCCACATTGAATCGTTTCATACCATTTACCACACGACAGATGGCAGCGAAATCTCTCAGATTCTGTGCAAATGCTTCGGAAAGCGGATGTACTACATGCGGCTTCATTACGGTAAACGGTACCTGATACTGGGTAAATACGTCCGTTACGGAGAACTTGCCGCAGTAAGCATCTCTCCTATGGGCAAAGTCCAGCTTGCCGATTTCATCGGGATAAGCCTGCATTAAAATGGGTACACCGGCATCCTGCAGTGCAGTAATGGCTCCGTTCTCATCTGCAAAAATAGGCATAGAGAAAATAACACCATCATATTCGCCCTCATGCTCCTTCAGCCATTTTGCATACAAAAGTCCCTCATCTCTCGTCTCTACACCGCCATAACGGGTAAGCTCTGCGTCCATGGCAATGTAATCGTAGCCTGCGGCGGTCACTGCCTGAATCATGTCCTCTCTGGCTCCGTAAATCAATTCTCCGGGCATGAATCCTCTGTTACAAAAGCATAAAGCAAATGTCATCTTTTTCATTCTTAATTGTCCTTTCTTTCTATCTGAGCGCAAACATCATCATTGCTTCTTTCACGTTTTCTTTCATGGCTTCTCTGGCTGCCATCATCACGGAAGAGAAAAACAAAGGTGCACCGGGCTGTACGCTCTTCACATACTCTGCCGCAGCATTACCGCCTGACTTGTCCATATATGTAAAATAATTGATTTTGCGCACACCTGCTTTGATTGCTTTACAATAATCCTCTTTGCTGACGCCTGATCCGCCGTGCATGACTACAGGAATATTATCGGCCTGTGCCCTGACGCCTTCCACTACACCAAAGTCCAGCTTGGGCTCTGTCAAATAGATACCATGGGTAGTGCCGAAAGAGCAGGCCAGGGCATCGATACCCGTTTCCTTTACAAAAATGCCTGCCTGGACAGGGTCAGTGTAAATTTTGGTCTCGTCATCTGCTCCGGTAGCTGCTGCGCCGGTTGCGTCTTCTGCTACATCACCTGACTCTCTTCTGCCCATGGAACCCAGCTCAGCTTCCACGCTTGCACCGGTCTTTGCTGCCATTACTACAGCCTTTTTCGTATTTTCCAGGTTCTCCTCATAAGGAAGGACCGAACCGTCATACATAATGGAAGAAAAGCCCATGTCCAGCGCACTCTTCAGATA
This sequence comes from Acetatifactor sp., assembly GCA_045545375.1. GTDB lineage: Bacteria > Bacillota > Clostridia > Lachnospirales > Lachnospiraceae > Acetatifactor. Next base: position 11,200 of record JAZQAT010000029.1, on the reverse strand, counting down.
TTCCAAAGTCTCGCCGTGGTCCAGATGTACACATACCGGCACTTTCGCTTTCTTGGCAGCCTCCACCATAATCGGTCCGATCAGTTCCAGAGGAATCCATGGCTCATGACACTGAGCAAACTGAATGATAACCGGCAGTGTCAATTCTTCCGCCGCCTGAATCACCGCCTCCAGACTTTCCAGGTTCGGCGTGTTGAAGGAGCCGACCGCATACTGATTTTGCTCAGCAATATCCATGATTTGTTTTAAATTAACTAACATCTAAATTCCTCCTGTCTATTTTCATTTTACTTTATTAAAACACCTTTATTCATATCTTTAATATTATTGTAGCTATCTTTATAATGGGATGATATAGACTTCTGTTCATTTTACTTTGAATTTGTTCGCAGATGTGGTATGATGAATACAAGAAAGCTTTTGCATCAGGAGGGAATATGATATCTACATTCAATCTGGACAAACTGCAGTCATTATTGAAAGACTTTTATACGCTGACCAGAATCCGCATCACCGTCTTTGACGATACTTTCAGAGAACTTGTCTCTTATCCTGAGAAAATATCGCCTTTTTGCCAACTGATCCGCACAGATTCTGAAGGCTACAGACAATGTATGCTCTGTGATAAAAATGCCTGCGAAACAGCGTCCAGACAGCACAAGCCTTATACCTACCAATGTCATGCAGGTCTTACGGAAAGCATTGCACCACTGTATATGGGAAACCTTGTCATCGGCTATCTTCTTTTCGGACATATTTTTGCTTACAATTCCCACGAAGAGGGTTTTACTAAAATAGAAGCGCTTTGCTCTCCCTATGAAATCGACCGAGAAGCTTTGAAAGCGTCCGCTTATGAGCTGCCTATCATTCCCGAAGAATACATTGTTTCCGCCTCTCACATCCTGCAGGCAGTAGCTTCCTATCTGTGTCTGGAACGAATGGCGGTGCTTCGACAAAAGGATCTTCCGGTTCTGATTGATGAATACATCAATGAACATTACACCGAACAGATCGATGTACCGGATATCTGTTCCCGTTTTCAGATTGGAAAGACCTATTTATATGAAATTTCCGGGCAAAATTATGGTATGGGGATTGCAGAGCACATCCGAAGGCTGCGCATTGAGCGTGCCAAAAAACTGTTAACCGAACAGGAGGATATGTCCATCACAGAGATTGCCAGTCAGTGCGGTTTTACCGATTATAACTACTTCATCACCGTGTTCAAGCGCCTGACAGGAATGCCGCCCAGGCAATACCGGATTACTATGAGAACAGAATTTTCACATTAGTCTCAGAGTGATCGTTCTTAATTCCATTGCCCCAAATCACCATTCAGTATTCATCATTGACAGATTTCCGCAAGCGTCCCAAAGCAATACCCCATATCCTCCCACTTGGTCAGCAGTTCATCCAAAATCTCCCCATTCGTCCTGGAGGTATTATGTAAAAGCACAATTGCTCCCGGATGAACTCTGCTGCACAGTTTTGAAAAAGCTTCCTCATGGCTGGGCTGATCATCCACATTCCAGTCCACATAAGCCAAACTCCAGAAAAAGGTGGAATACCCCATATCTTTCGCCATCTGCAGATTTTCCTTACTGTATTTTCCCTGAGGCGGCCTATAATACTTCGTCATCTCCTGCCCTGTTACTTCCTTAAATTTCTCCGCCACTGCATCCATCTCTGACAGGAATGAGGCTTTATCAGATATCTTTGACATATCAGGATGATGGTAGGTATGATTGCCCACTGTGTGGCCTTCCTCCACCATACGACACACAAGATCCGGTGCTGATTCCAGATAGTGCCCCACCACAAAAAAAGTAGCCGACACATTGTGTTTTTTCAGCGCCTCCAAAATTGCTTCCGTATTCCCATTCTCATACCCGCAGTCAAACGTCAGATAAATCTTCTTCTCCTCTATATCCGCCACATAATATGCATTATATTTTGCCAGCTCTGCTGCCGATGTATTCCCCGTAGGCTTCGTCCCTTCAGCCCCAAACCCCAATCCCCAGTTTTCTGTCTGCGTCAGAATCTTACTGCTGATCACTCCTATCTTACTCCCCCAATAAGCCGTAGCTCTCCCCAGGAAAAACATTGAGACCAGAAAAAGTGCCAACAAAACAAATTTTCCCCGTCTCCCTAACTTCCACCACAATGCCTTTATTTCTCCGGGAACTCTCCCCAGTCCCTTGACTCCACTCAATTTCTCCCTCCAAACCGCCATATACTATTTACCCACACGCAGAATCCTCGTGCTCTTCTGCCCTATCCGATTTGTTTCAATATATGCCACTCTTATCGCAATTATGTTTTTCCCCTTTCTCAAAGAAGCATATAACACCCACAAAAACAAATTTTGTGCACCAAACGACACAATCTGTGCAAAATGTGATTCCCTTTTTTTAAATCTTGTGCTATACTTGCTACTAGAAAAATAGAATGCAAAATTTTATATTGCCAACAAAGCCGCCCGGACACGATAATAGTCTGCAATGAAGACCTTTGCTGCCAATATGAAGCTTTTGCCCTTTCTATAAATTCAGGAGGAAAGAACATGCCAAAAAGAACAGATATCCATAAGGTATTGATCATCGGCTCCGGTCCCATCATCATTGGCCAGGCCTGTGAATTTGACTATTCCGGTACCCAGGCCTGCAAGGCACTGCGTAAGCTTGGCTATGAAATCGTATTGGTTAACTCCAATCCGGCTACCATCATGACCGACCCGGAGACTGCTGATGTCACATACATTGAGCCTCTGAATGCAGAGCGCATGGAACAGATTATCGCAAAGGAGAGACCGGATGCACTGCTTCCTAATCTGGGCGGTCAGTCGGGTCTGAACTTGTGTGCTGAACTGGCACAGAAGGGTATCCTTGACAAATACAATGTAAAAGTTATCGGTGTTCAGGTAGACGCCATCGAGCGTGGCGAGGACCGAATCGAATTCAAGAAAGCCATGAATGCTCTTGGCATTGAAATGGCTCGCAGTGAAGTTGCTTACAGTGTAGAAGAAGCACTGAAGATTGCTGACGAACTGGGATATCCCGTAGTACTGCGCCCTGCATACACCATGGGTGGTGCCGGCGGCGGTCTTGTATATAATAAGGAAGAATTAAAGGTAGTATGTGCCCGTGGTCTGCAGGCCAGCCTGGTAGGTCAGGTTCTGGTTGAAGAGTCTATCCTGGGCTGGGAAGAGTTGGAACTGGAAGTTGTACGTGACGCAGACAACAACATGATTACTGTCTGCTTTATCGAAAATATAGACCCCTTAGGTGTACACACCGGCGACTCTTTCTGTTCCGCACCCATGCTGACCATTTCCGAGGAATGTCAGAAGCGTCTGCAGGAACAGGCTTACAAGATCGTAGAGTCTGTAGAGGTTATCGGCGGTACCAACGTACAGTTTGCACACGATCCTGTAACTGACCGTATCATTGTTATCGAGATCAACCCCAGAACCTCCCGTTCTTCCGCACTGGCTTCGAAGGCTACCGGCTTCCCTATCGCACTGGTAAGTGCTATGCTGGCAACCGGTCTGACCCTGAAAGATATCCCTTGCGGAAAGTATGGTACCCTGGACAAGTACGTTCCCGATGGAGATTATGTCGTAATCAAGTTCGCCCGCTGGGCATTTGAGAAGTTCAAAGGCGTAGAGGACAAGCTGGGTACTCAGATGCGTGCCGTTGGTGAAGTCATGAGCATCGGTAAGACCTATAAGGAAGCTTTCCAGAAAGCCATTCGCAGCCTGGAGACCGGTCGTTATGGTCTGGGACATGCCAGGGATTTCGATTCTTTAACAAAAGAAGAGCTGTTACAGAAGCTGATCACTCCTTCCAGTGAGCGTCATTTCGTAATGTACGAAGCACTGCGCAAGGGTGCAACTGTAGAAGAAATCCACGAGCTTACCAAAGTAAAACACTGGTTCATCGAACAGATGAAAGAGTTAGTCGAGGAAGAAGAAGCCCTCCTTGCATACAAGGGTGCCCTTCCTGCTGACAAAATGCTGATTACCGCCAAGAAAGACGGTTTCTCCGACAAATATCTGAGCCAGCTTTTGGAGATTCCGGAAGCTGATATCAGAGAGCACCGCATTGCACTGGGTGTAGAAGAAGCCTGGGAAGGTGTTCACGTAAGCGGTACTGAGAACAGCGCTTACTACTACTCCACTTATAATGCAGCAGATAAGAATCCCGTCAACACCGAGAAGCCTAAGATCATGATCCTGGGCGGCGGTCCCAACCGTATCGGACAGGGTATCGAATTTGACTACTGCTGCGTACACGCTTCTCTTGCGCTGAAGAAGCTTGGCTTTGAGACGATTATTGTTAACTGTAACCCGGAGACTGTATCTACCGACTATGATACCTCCGATAAATTGTATTTCGAGCCTCTGACTCTGGAAGATGTTTTGAGCATCTACAAGAAGGAACAGCCCGTTGGTGTTATCGCTCAGTTTGGCGGACAGACTCCTCTGAATCTGGCTGCTGATCTGGAAAAGAACGGTGTCCACATTCTTGGAACCGCTCCCGCAGTCATCGATCTGGCTGAAGACCGTGACCTGTTCCGTGCTATGATGGACAAGCTGGAAATTCCCATGCCTGAATCCGGAATGGCTACTACCGTTGAGGAAGCACTGGAAATCGCCCACAAGATCGGATATCCTGTAATGGTTCGTCCTTCCTATGTTCTGGGCGGACGCGGTATGGAAGTTGTTTATGATGACGCTAACCTGACCGCTTATATGAAGGCAGCCGTAGGTGTGACCCCTGACCGTCCTATTCTGATTGACCGTTTCTTAAATCACGCTACCGAGTGTGAAGCAGATGCAATCAGCGACGGTACCCACGCTTTCGTACCTGCTGTTATGGAACACATTGAGCTTGCCGGTGTACACTCCGGTGACTCCGCATGTATCATTCCTTCCAAGCATATTTCTGAGGAAAATGTGAAGACCATCAAGGAATACACAAGAAAGATTGCCGAAGAGATGCACGTTAAGGGTCTGATGAATATGCAGTACGCAATCGAAAATGATAAGGTATATGTACTGGAAGCCAACCCCAGAGCATCCCGTACCGTTCCTCTGGTATCCAAGGTCTGCAACATCCGCATGGTGCCTCTGGCTACCGATATTATTACCTCTGATATTACGGGACGTCCATCCCCTGTTCCTGCACTGAAGGAGCAGAATATTCCTTACTACGGTGTAAAGGAAGCTGTCTTCCCCTTCAATATGTTCCAGGAAGTTGACCCTGTACTGGGACCTGAGATGCGCTCCACCGGTGAGGTTCTGGGGCTGTCCGTATCTGAAGGCGAAGCTTTCTATAAGGCACAGGAAGCTACCCAGTCCAAGCTGCCTTTAAGCGGCACTGTACTGATCAGTGTAAACCGCAAGGATAGAGCAGAAGTAGTAGAAGTAGCTAAGAGCTTTGCAGAAGCAGGCTTCCATATTCTGGCAACCGGCAACACCTACGATGTCATCACAGAGGCCGGTGTTGCTGCCGAGAAGGTAAAGAAATTGTACGAAGGTCGTCCTAACGTACTGGACCTGCTGACCAACGGTAAGATTGATCTGATCGTCAACTCTCCTGTTGGACAGGATGCAGTCAGCGACGACAGCTACCTGCGTAAGGCTGCTATTAAGCACAAGATTCCTTATATGACTACTATCGCTGCTGCAAAGGCAACCGCTGACGGTATTCTGTATGTACAGAAGAATGGTAATGGAGAAGTTCATTCTCTGCAGACATTGCATTCACAGATTAAAGACAAATAAAATTGTTCTGTTCATTTGAACCGCAGCATACCAAAACCGCCGAACCTGATTTTTCTCTTTACGAGAAACCGGTTCGGCGGTTTTATTATCCTGCTATTTCTTTTAGATTACTAGTATGCAATTATCTCATAACCATCCTCTGTCACCAGCACTTGAACTTCCCACTGTGCAGAAGGCAACCCATCTTCTGTATAGACGGTCCAGCCGTCCGAATCGTCCACATAAATCTCTTCGCTTCCCATATTTACCATCGGTTCAATGGTAAACATCAGTCCCGGCGCCATGACCATTTCTTCTCCCCGTCTGGATACATAGCTGACCCAGGGATCCTCGTGGAATTCCAGTCCGATTGCATGACCGCCGATATCTCTCACGATGCTGTAACCGTTTTCTTTGGCAAAATCATTAATTGCCTGTCCCATATCCCCAAGGAATCCCCAAGGCTTCACCTGCTCCAGTCCCACTTGGATACATTCCCGGGCTTTCTCCACCAGACGTTTCTTCTCTGCCGACACCTCACCGATGCAGAACATGCGGGACGAATCTGAGAAATATCCTTTATATTCCGTGGAAACATCCACATTGACGATATCGCCCTCTTTTAACACCACATCAGGGGAAGGGATGCCGTGGCATACTACATGATTGATGGAGGTGCATACGCTCTTGGGGTATCCCTGATAATTCAAAGGCGCGGGGATGCCGCCTCTCTTTATGGTCTCGTCATGAACCCACTTATCGATTTCTTCAGTGGTAACACCGGCTTTGATGTGAGCCTCCACATAATCCAGCACTGCAATATTAATCTTGGCGCTTTCTTTGATTTTTTCAATCTGCTCCTTCGTCTTGATCATAGACCGGAAAGGCACGATGTGTCCCTGGCGCTTCATCAGTTCCAGCTTATCGTCAAAATTACAGTGACACTGTTTATATTTTCTTCCGCTTCCGCACCAACAGGGATCATTTCTCCCCATTTTGCGGTGATCGATATCTGTCTGCTTCCATACTTTCAATCCTTCCGGTACTTTACCACCAAATGCATTCATCACATAATCTCCTTTAAAATCCTTTTTTCTCCAAATTTTGTTCTCTTAATACACTTCACACTTCACTGCCACCTTCATGACACCGTCCTGTTTTCCCTCAAACAGTTCATATTTCTACATAGGTATATGCCAACATGTCATTTCCTCCTAAAACTCGTAACCATTATAAAGCTTAAGTGCCTTTGAGGTCAACCCGGATAAGTGTTTTATTTCGGTATACAAAAAGAGACCCCATCGGCAAATCATCCATTACCAATGTGGTCTCTTATTCCTTGTATCATAAGCCATCCCACACAGGTACAACACAATAAGCGTTTGTACCTGTCAAAGTTCACAGCTACAAACGCTACCTATCGTCGTCCCTGTTCAGTTTTACTAACTGAATCTTGCTCATTTTGTGGCTCCTTTTATTGAGATGGGCCTATTATACCCGTCAAATGCAAGCAAAATTTGAATCATACTCCTTCGCTGTGCATAATCCGTTTCTATTACCAGAAATCCTTCTTTTTCCAGCTTTCGAATCCTGCTCACCGACAAACCTGTCAATCTTGCCAGCACCTTTTCCGAGCGAATTCTGCAGCTGTAAGGATCCTGCAATATAATTACATCTCCTGCCTGCAGCTGTGAAGGAACTAATTCCGGAAACGGTTCCTCTGACGATTTCTCAAGTGGTTCCTGTCGTTTTCCGCCTTGCAGCGAAATCAATTTGTATTCCTGCTCCCCTGGCACAAGTTCCGCCCGGTTTTTCAGAAAGAACTCCCTGCTCCTGCCGTAAGCCGCCGCCAGGTCCGCGTCATTACGAAGGAATGCTTCATACTCTTTCTGTGGAATTGTCGTGGGATTTCTTCGCTCATACACTGTCAGATTGCAGGTGTGGCGGCATTTTTTGCACTGATAGATCAGCCACACATCCACTTTCCTGCCATTGGCATTGACCCGAAAGTTCCCCGTACTGCAATATTCCGTTTTCCTGCCGCATCCCGCACAATTGCGCAGGATTTCGAAAGCTGCGGCAGGTTCTATCCGATATTCATATTTTCTGTTACTGCACATCTTGTCCTTTATCTCCCTTTGTGTCGGGAGGACAAAGATGCTCTTCCATTTTCAATTGTCTGATGATCCGCTGTATGCTATTTTATCGTGATGACGCTGCTCTCTTCAACCTTAACTTTCTTTCTAAAAGAATTTGAGCCTTTTGCATCCGGCTCTCTTCCAGATACACTGAGCCTCCAAATACTTATATCCCCAGATAGTCACCGATCATCCGTATTTCCTCTTCCATCAGACAGTTCTTCACCGACTGGTCCTTAATTATTCTAAGGCAATCTTTATAATCCATCCAGACTACTGCTTCCACCTCAGACTCCTGAAGTGTAAGTGCCTCTATTTCCACCGGCTTCCGATACAAATATATTTTACTGATCTCATGGTCTCTGAATGGCTTTCCATAAAATTCCGTCTCATGATAAACATGGCGTTCACCAACCTCCTCCAGTTCCTGAGCTTTTGCATGGATCCCCAGTTCCTCCGCCATTTCTCGAACAGCAGACTCCAAGTAATCATCTCCGGCACTGACGTGACCGGCCGAAGAAATATCCAGGCATCCCGGATAAGCATCCTTATGTTCGCTGCGCTTTTGCAATAAGAGCTGGAATCTTTCCGGCTCCACTTCTCTGGCAATCCAGACGTGGGACGTAGGGTGCAGACTTCCCTCTCTATGGGCCACACCCCGTTCTCTTACAATACCGCTTTTGCTGCCATCTTCGTTTAAAATATCAAACAGCTCCATGGGTTTCCCATTCAAAGAAGCATCCACCAGTTTCCCGCATCCGTCATAGACCAGCTTCAGCGAGAAAAAAGGTACTTCCTCATCCAGCAGCCTGAAAAAGATCTTGTCACCTTCCCAGATATTCAGGCTCCACACCTTTTCGATAGGCACCCATTCCAGCTCACCTTCATCGCATTCAATGGGCTCTCCCTCAAAACCATCTGCTGTAAAAAGAGACATATACTCAATCTCTCCGGAACCGGATACAAACGTTACAATCCCTCGATAGCGGTAGGAAGTCAGGGTATAGCCTGTTTCTTCCCTTACTTCACGAAGCACGCACTCTTCCGGGCTTTCCCCTGCTTCAAAGTGACCGCCCACACCGATCCATTTATCTTTGTTCACATCATTTTTCTTAACCGTCCTGTGCAGCATCAGGTATTGTCCGTCCCATTCAATATAGCACAGCGTACTGATACCCACCTTATTTTCTGCCATAATCAATCATGCCTTTCTTCTTCATTATCATAACACTCGCAAAATCTGGCCGCAAAAGCCGGTTCCTCACCATTTGCATACAAATGGGAAGTGTCACCAAAGGAGCTCATCCTGAAGTACGCGATTCCTTTCCTTCGCTCCTCTGTCACTACAGTAGTCACTGAGGTAGGTGCCGCACAGGCACCATGCCATAATGCCATTGGTGAAATATTGAGCAGATGACTTAAAAGTACACATTCTAATCCGAAGTGGCAGAAGAATACCAGCGTATCATTGTTGGCTTTTTCTGCCTTATAGAAATGATCTTCTCTGACATAACCATGTTCTGCCAGCACTTCATCGAAGCCCGCCGTTACCCAGTCATATTCCTGCTTTACTTCGCCCTCCTTCATGGCATCACATTTCCACCACTGATCATAATGATAAAACTGTTCCTGCACAGCCCAGTCCTGGGGCAGCCAGTCCCAGGCATTCTTCTTCCTCTCCGGTACATCGGGACGCCAAATCTGAGGAGCAAATTCTCTCAACCACTCTTTCTCCTGCGCTGTCCTGCCCAGTTTTTTCAGTGTACAGGAAGCCGTGTCTTTTGCTCTTCCCAGAGGGGATACATAGATATCTTTGACATCCAGCTTTACCAGCCTCTCTGAAAGATACTCTACTTCCCTCCAGCCTTTTTTTGTCAAAGAGTCTATACTGTAATCAGGATCTCCATGTCTGATAATTAATAATTTCATATCTGTATTCCTCGCTTTTCTCCGTTCGCCTTACAATCCCGAAATATGTTCAGCTTTCTTCTGCCTGTACCAATCAAGTGAAATTTTATCATAGTTTTCCGGCATTTTCAATGGAAAGCATTATCAGCAATCCGAATGTGACGGATGTCTGTTATGAGTGTGGGTTTGAGAATCTGTCATGGTTTTATAAGAGCTTTGCGCAGAAGTATGAGGTAACTCCGGCGGAATATAGAAAGAGGCTTCACGTGTAGTGAGGCCTCTTTTCTGCATAGGTTATTTTCTATTCTTATCTCAACTGTGCCAGACGGTTGCTAACCTGCTCCATCATCTGCGTATACTTAGCCAACTTCTCCTTCTCCTCCGCAATCTTAGCTTCCGGAGCCTTGGAAATGAATCTTTCATTAGAAAGCATGCCGTTTACACGTGCAAGCTCTCCCTGCAGACGCTTCTCTTCCTTTTCCAGACGGGCAATTTCCTGTGCAATATCTACCAGATCTGCAAAGGGCATATACAGGGTAGCACCGGGAATCACTACAGATACTGCATCCTGAGCGATACCGGTCTTATCTTTCTGCATGGTTACATCGCTTGCATAAGCCAGGGATGCAAAGAACAGCTTACCTTTGGTAAAAGTATTTAAGATCACCTCATCTTCGCTGACAACATATACACTTGCCTTGCGGCTGGGTGCTACGTTCATCTCGCTTCTGATATTACGGATGCCTCTTACAGCGCCCTTGATGATCTCAATATCCTTCTCTTCCTTCTGGAAGCTTCTCTCCTCCTGATATACAGGCCAGGTGCTGATCATGATGGATTCCTCTTCACTCTGCAGTGTGCAGAAGATTTCTTCTGTAATGAACGGCATATACGGATGAAGCAGCTTCAGTGCATCAATAAGGACGGTCTTTAAGGTCCAAAGTGCCGCATTCTGGCTGGCTGTATCATCTGTGTTGTACAGACGAGGTTTAACCATCTCGATATACCAGTCGCAGAACTCATCCCAGATAAAGTCATATACCTTCTGAACAGCGATACCAAGCTCAAAGCTGTCCATGTTGTCGGTTACTTCTTTTACCAGCGTATTCAGCTTGGAAAGGATCCACTTATCAACAGGCTGCAGCTCTCCTTCGCCCGGAACTGTAATCTCTCTGCCTGCTGCAGCAGCGGTATCCATGTTCATCATGATAAAGCGGGATGCATTCCATACTTTGTTGGCAAAGTTACGGCTGTTCTCCACTCTCTCATAATAGAAACGCATATCGTTGCCGGGTGCATTACCGGTGATCAAGGTCAGACGCAGGGCATCTGCACCGTATTTATCAATGATTTCCAGAGGGTCGATACCGTTGCCCAGAGATTTGGA
>JAZQAT010000028.1:0-54334 GCA_045545375.1 Acetatifactor sp. | reverse complement strand
CCCTCCCAACCGTGCTATCTTTACTTCTTTTATCCCTGTATCTTCTTTCTATCATTTTATAGACCTTTGGAAGTGGAAATTATCTTTTTGGGGTCCTTGCAGAGAATGAGGAAAGGGGGCCGGGGAAGGGGTTCCTCTCCTCATTCCCTGACTAGGACACCCCCCCAAAAATAATTTCCACTTACAAGAAACTCTGACAAGCAGCCCTGCATAGAATAAAGCATAAAACAAAAAACCTGGAGGCACTAAAAAATGAGTGACTTAACTGCTACCAACTGTGGCTGCAACAACAATTCCTGCGGATGTGGATGTAACAACAGAAACGGATTATTCGGCGGAAGCTGTATCTGGATCATTCTGTTATTAATATTCTGCGGAAACGGCAACGGCATCCTTGGCGGAAACTGCTGTAACGACTGCGATAACGGCTGTGGCAACAACAACTGCTGTGAATGGATCATCTGGATCCTGCTTATCAGCTGCTTCTGCGGCAATAACAACGGCTGTGGCTGCAACAACTGTGGCTGCTAATCATCTGCTCTGAGAAAGTAGGCTCTTCGGAGCCTATTTTCTTTTTTCGGGCATACTTGCAACTACCTAATCATAATATAATAGAAACAGTCATTTGCAGGGAGATACGATGAGCGAGAGGGAACAGGACAAAGTCTGGGCGTTTGATACCCTATTCACCAACAATCACATACAGAAGCTGAAGATCCTGATGCCCTACTTCGACCGTTCCATGCAGAAGCACCTGGCTGTCTATATTAAATTTCTGGAACTGCAATATACCATGAACTTCTTCCGCAGCTATCCGTCAGCAGATCTGGCACCGTTACCGAGGGAATCTTCCATGGACTTTTCCAAAATGTGCACCGAAATGATTCCCTACTGTAATCCTTCGGAGCGCACTCAGATGGAAAATATGCAGAATATGTTCCGGACATATGAAAATTATAAGGAAATGATGGATATGGTCCAGATGATGAAGGATATGTTCCCGGAGGGTGAAAATCCCATGAACAGTATGTTCGGCGGCATGGACATGAGTCAAATGGCCAATATGTCCCAAATGCCCGACATGTCTCAGATGATGGATATGTTCCAGATGTTCAATTCTTTCAATGGAGGTGATTCAGATCATGGAAACAACAAATAACAGACCTGCCTGGATGGATGACGATGAGGTCAAGAATATCGACCCGAAAAAGCTTGATTTCCTTGGCAAGCTCTTTGCTGAAGGAAAAGGCAAAAATCAGAAGGAAATGATGGCGTTCTTAATGCCTATGATGCGAAAGGCCAAACAGGACCACCTGACCTTTACGCCCCAGGAAATGCAGGCAGCTATTAATGCGATTAAGCGGCAGAGTACGGAGGAGGAGCTTAAGCAGATTGATAAGATACTGGCGAAGGCGGCTGGTGGGGGGAAGAAGTAAATGGGCTCTTCCCCTTTCGTGCCGGCCGTGACAGAAAGCAGGAACAAATATTCCATCAACAAAAGAAGCAGAGGTACTACTCCTCTGCTTCTTTACTTTGGCACTGGAACTTACGGTTTCGCAACAATATTCACCAATCTACCGGGAACATAAATCTCTTTCACAATGGTTCCTGTCAATTTATCTCCTAATGCTTCCTTCGCTGCAGCGATAACTGCATCCTTCGCATCATCCTTACCGATATTCATGGTCAGACGATTCTTACCGTTTATCTGTACCACGATTTCTACAGTAGCTTCCACGGTCTTAGCTTCATCATACTCAGGCCATGTGGTCTGGTATACTCTGCCTTCGTAACCGGCTGTCTGCCACAATTCCTCAGTGATATGAGGTGCTACCGGGTTAAGTAGTGTCAATAAGGTCTTATATTCGCCTCTTGTAATCGCATTCTTCTTATAGATGTCGTTAATTAAGGACATCATAGCTGCGATAGCGGTATTGTACTTCAGGTTTTCGAAGTCGCTGCTTACCTTCTTGATAGTCTGATGCATCTTGGTCTCAAGGTCAGCGCTGTAGCCGTCACCTTCTACCAGAATATCCTGAAGCTTCCATACTCTTTCAAGGAATCTGCGGCATCCCTTAACACCATCCTCGCTCCATGCAGCACTCAGATCAAATGCACCGATGAACATTTCATAGGTACGAAGCGTATCTGCACCGTAATCCTGTACGATATCATCAGGATTTACAACGTTTCCGCGGGACTTAGACATCTTTTCACCGTTAGAACCAAGGATCATACCGTGGCTGGTTCTCTTCTGGTAAGGCTCAGGACAAGGTACTTCGCCCTGGTCAAAGAGGAACTTATGCCAGAATCTGGAGTAAAGTAAGTGCAGTGTGGTGTGCTCCATACCGCCGTTGTACCAGTCAACAGGCATCCAGTAATTTAATGCTTCCTTGCTTGCAAGAGCTTCTGTATTGTGAGGATCAGTATATCTTAAGAAATACCAGGAAGAACCTGCCCACTGAGGCATGGTATCAGTCTCTCTCTGTGCAGGACCGCCACAGCAGGGACAAGTGGTGTTCACCCAGTCAGTCATTGCAGCCAAAGGAGATTCCCCGTTATCGGTAGGCATATAGCTTTCTACCTCAGGAAGCTCCAGAGGTAGAAAGCTTTCATCGATAGGCACGAAACCGCACTTCTCACATTTTACGATAGGAATAGGCTCACCCCAGTAACGCTGTCTGGAGAATACCCAGTCACGAAGCTTGAAGTTGGTCTTGCTGGTACCAATTCCCTTTTCCTCAAGCCATGCAATGATCTTTTCCTTTGCTTCTGCAACGGACAATCCGTTCAGGAACTCGGAATTCACCAAAGTACCGGTCGCAACATCGGTATATACAGCTTCCTGTACGCTGACAGGGCTGCCTGCTACAACCTCGATGATAGGCATATTGAATTTCTTAGCAAAATCCCAGTCTCTCTCATCATGAGCAGGTACAGCCATGATAGCACCGGTACCATAAGTTATGAGTACATAGTCGGAGATCCAGATAGGAATCTCTTTGCCGTTTACAGGGTTGGTAGCGGTAAGACCGTCGATCATGACACCCGTTTTATCTTTTGCAAGCTCGGTACGCTCGAAATCGGACTTTCTGGCAGCCATCTCACGATAAGCTACTACATCGTCCCAGTTCTTGATCTCAGCCTGATATTTGTCAATCAGAGGATGCTCCGGGCTGACTACCATATAGGTTGCACCGAAAAGGGTATCCGGTCTTGTAGTGTAGATACGAAGCTTATCTTCCTTGCCGGTAAGAGCAAAGTCTACCTCTGCACCCTGGGATTTACCGATCCAGTTCTTCTGGGATACTTTTACCTTCTCGATATAATCAACGGTATCAAGATCCTGAATCAGCTTATCTGCATATTCTGTAATCTTGAGCATCCACTGGCTCTTAACTTTTCTTACAACTTCAGCACCGCAGCGCTCGCAGACACCATTCACTACTTCCTCGTTAGCCAGACCTACTTTACAGGAGGTACACCAGTTGATAGGCATCTCACTCTTGTAAGCAAGGCCTGCTTTGAAAAGCTTTAAGAAGATCCACTGGGTCCACTTGTAGTACTCAGGATCTGTGGTGTTGATCTCTCTGTCCCAGTCAAAGGAATATCCGAGAGAATGAAGCTGGTTCTTAAAGCGTGCTACGTTATTCTTGGTTACAATCTTGGGATGAATGTGGTTCTTGATCGCATAGTTCTCGGTAGGAAGGCCGAAAGCATCCCATCCCATGGGATAAAGTACATTGTATCCCTGCATTCTTCTCTTACGTGCTACGATATCCAGTGCGGTATAAGGTCTCGGATGACCTACATGAAGTCCCTGTCCTGAAGGATAAGGGAATTCTACCAATGCATAATATTTAGGCTTGGAATAATCATTGGAAACTGCAAATGCTTTCTCATTATCCCAGACAGCCTGCCATTTCTGTTCCACTTCTTTGTGGTTGTATGGTACTGCCATAACTTTTACCTCCTGTCGGCGGATTTACGTCCGCTTAAAATAATATAAGCCCTTTCGCATATAGAGACGAAAGGGCCTTGTTTTTCCGTGGTACCACTCTACTTCACAGGATGACTGTCACATGACATAACTGCCATTGCAAACACATTCTGTGCACTTTGACTCTCTGTAACGGGAGAACCCGCCTGCAACTACTTTGCACAAAGCAGACGTTATTTGCTATATACTTTGTACTTTCCCTGCAGAAGCTCCGAGGCCAGTTCAGAACCTTACGCTGTTGCCTCACACCAACCGGCAACTCTCTGGGAACTTGGGATTCCTACTCTTCCTCTTCTTCGCTTTCGCTGTATTTCTTCTGAAACTTAATTCATTCTAGCTTTTTTTGCGTCATCTGTCAACTATTATTTTTATCTGACGGTTACAACTTCAACAATACTTTTTTCTTCTATCAGAGCTTCCCGCAAAGATAAGCATATGCAGAAAGTATGTTAGCAGTTCTTTTCCCGGCAATAAAGTAGAAATCCATCTGTGAAACTATCTCCGTAAAAATATAAGAACCATAGGAAGAAATATCGCAGCAAAATGTTGGCCCATCGGATGCTATTACCATTCCATATCCGTTGTCCGAAAGTATAAAAGGTAATTCCCAAGCTTCGCTATTTGACATACCATGGGAAATATATCTCGCTGTTCCACGCAGATTTCCACTCATCACTTTCTCCGGCCCAAGTCCGTAAAGTTTTTCTCCTTTTTGCCAGTCTAAATATAACCAGCTTCGCTTATTCCCTTTGGGCGATGCATCTATCTGTATGCATTCCTTGCTGCGTTCCGCCAGCAACAGCTTCTTATCTCTTGTCATGTATCGGATAGCACCGGTAGCTTTATCAACCTGCAGGTAAAGTTCATCTGTGAATAAGTCTACTGTTTTTGCTGTATCTTTGTTCATCCAGGCAGGATAAGGCTTTTGTACTGCAATTTGAGGATGCACCCCTGCTGCGATCTGACTGTCCTTGGCGAAAGTAACACGGATAATATCACTGCCGATAGGGCTCAGCCGCAGCACACCATAGCGGCTTTGCAGATAAAGGCCATCGGGCTGCTTTGCTACCCAACGAACTGCCAGATCAATTTTAGGGTGACCTGCCGGACGCAGTTTGTCGGTGGAGGGCATATCTCCGAAAGAAAATCCGGAGATAGATTGATGCATTTCGTGCATTTTTGCCGTTCTCTGCTGCAATTTTGCCGTACGGGAATTATCAGTACTCACACGTGAATCACCGGTAAACGCAGACGTATTCATAACAATGTTGCCGGAAAGCTTTATTTTTACTTTCCTCGTCTTTTCATTCAGATTTGTACTTTTACTCTGGAATACCGATTGTGATTCGCCGGACAAAACCGAAGCCTTATTGCGTAAAACTTTATTATCCGGAGTCGAAGCCTTGCTGCGTAAAGTCTCATCGTGCGGATTCGAAGGCGTTTGGTCAGGCCCGGTACGCCTGCTTATAGCCTCTGCGTTTCCGGCATTTCGCTCCGGCACCGGATCTGCGATAAGCCCTGTCAGATTCCCTGTATGCAGTACACTTAACTCATGCAGCGCACGTGTCGCTGCCACATAAAGCAGCTTAGCATGTCCATCCTCCACCGGATACTCTTCCCTTGTAGGATCCAAAAGCAATACTGCGTCAAATTCAAGTCCTTTTGTATATTCCACCGGCAGTACCATGATACCGTTTCCGAATTCCGCTTTTTCCAGATCACTTTCCATGACTTCCACAAGCTTGCCAAGCTCCCCGGCAGCTTTGGCAGCAGATTCCTGATCTCTGCAGATTACCGCGATGGTATCCAGTCCCTTTTCCTGCCATGCTTTACAGGTTTCTGCGACTTTCTCAATCAGTGCGTTTCGGTGGCATAAACTTATTACTTCTACCGGGTTCCCATGCCTGATGATAGGTTCCACAGGATAAATGGAAAATTGCCCATGATGGAGAATATTCGTGGCAAAATTAGATATTTCCACCGTGTTTCGGTAGCTCTTCTTTAGAATGCCAAAGCTGGATTTTGCGTCTGTAAGATATAGTTTCCTCAATTCTTCCCAGTCGTTGAGTCCGTATCCGAAATGGATATTCTGTGAGACATCCCCCATAATCGTATAGGTACAGTCTTTAATACAGTATTTCAACACGCTGTAAGCCATCATACCAAAGTCCTGAGCCTCGTCAATGACCACATGATGGGCTTCGCTTATCACCTCTGTTTCTTTTATCCTCTTATACAGATAAGCAAGTGCAGCCAGATCATATACATCAAATTCTGTCGTTGGAACGTCCACATCATAACCTTTGGAAATCTGTTTTTGCAGGAAATCCTGATACATGTCAAATATGGATTTTTTCCAGACATTTGCGCCGTATTTTCCACGATAAGCTTTCAGGATGGCTTTTTTCTCCGGTTCTGTATATTTCACTCCCTTTCCAAGAAATTCCTCTTTTATCTTGTTGATCAAACGCTCATTCAGCATATCAATCTTACTTTGCACAGAAACAGCAGGATTCTGCCTGATATAGCGTTCTACTGCCTCCCCGTCTACGAGAAGAACCAAATCTTTAGGACTTACAACTTTCCCTTCCGTTTCATCGAACACACCTGCCTTCCCATCCCTGATTCCTTCCACGAACTGCCTGGGATTGAGATAAATGGATTCCCTCAGGATAGTATGCCATTCCAATCTGTTACAATAGGCTTCCAGGTCACGAAACCATGCAAGTCCGCCTTTGACAATACCTTTTTTACCGGATTGGCCGGTACTTTTGATACGATATTTCTTATCATCCCAATCTTCGTACAAAAGCCTTACAAACAACTGCTCCATCGTCATCTGCCGTACACCGTACACATCCAGATCCGGCAGTACCCCTGTAATATAATTCAACAGAATCCGGTTACTGCCCACGATATAAAAATCATCCGGTTTGATGCGCTCTGCATAGTTATACAAAATATAGGATATCCTGTGCATGGCCACAGTCGTCTTACCGGAACCTGCCACTCCCTGTACGATTACATTATGATAAGGTGATTTACGAATGATATCATTCTGCTCCTTCTGTATGGTTGCAACGATTTCACCCAATACAGCCTGCTTGTTCTTCGCCAGATATTTCGTCAGAAGGTCATCATTTGCAATCACTTCGCTGTCAAAATAACTTAGCAGCTCTCCGTTCTCTATTTCGTAAGTACGCTTCAATTTTAAATCAATATCAATCTGCTTACCGCCCGGCGAAGGATAACTGCATTTCCCCAGCCCGTTTTCATAATACGCATTCGCCACAGGTGCTCTCCAATCCACAACGATAGGAGTAGTAGCATCCTCTGCAATCCCGCCTTTGCCGATATAAATCGACTCATCTTTCTCATACGTTTCATCACGAAACACAATTCGTCCAAAGTATGGTTTATTACGGGCTTTCTCATTTCGTTCCAATGTCCGTTTCATATGATCATGCATTGTGATGGTGTTTTCCAGCTGATTGATGAGCTCCGGATTATCGTCATGAAAATGCGCCAATATCGTATCGATTTCCTCTCTCATCCTGCCCACATCGCGCCCGTATTTTTCCACATTACTACAGACTACAGCCAATGTTTTCGCCAAATACCGTTCTTCCGCCTGCCGCGAAATATCCGACAGACTTCTTTCTTTTTCCACACTCATTTCTTCTCTCCTTAAGTGTCCAATGATACTGCCTTAGGTGTTCCTCACCTGGTTCAATATCGGTCAACGGGTTCCGGTTACAGTCAATCCATAACCCTATCGCATTTCTGCTATAGCCTTATTTTACTAGAAAAGCCAGAAAATACTAGACTTTATTTTAAGAAAAGGAAGATTAATTTGATAAATTGAAGCAAAACAGCACAGGGAGAGGCGCACAAACAGGCTCCCTGATAGCATACGCAATGATATAAGATGCACTTACGGCCGATAATTTTGACTTTCAGCAACAAAACGCAACATGTCTGAGACGCGAAGCGTCGAGTTTTGCGTTTTGTTGCTGGCCCTTTGTCAAAATCACCGGCCGTTAGTACATCTTATATCATCGTGACTGCTCCGGGGAGCCTGTTTGAGCGCCTCTCCCGTGCATCCCTTTACTTCAAAATTACCAAATTAATCTTCCGAGTTCTCTGCAGCTACACTGGCGGCTCTTGCGGCAACTTCCTTCTCCTGAACATCGCTGGGCGCCTGCTCATAACGTGCAAATTCATAGCAGTAATCTCCACGTCCACCGGTCATGGAACGAAGATCTGTGCAGTAACCGAACAGTCCGCTCATAGGAATGTCAGCTTCAATGATTTGCTTTCCTCCGGGTGCCGGATTCATGCCAAGTACACGGCCACGGCGCTTATTCAGATCACCCATAACGTCTCCGGTGTAAGCATCAGGAACGGTAACCTTAATGGATGCAATCGGCTCTAACAGGATAGGTCCTGCTTCCATAAAGCCTTTCTTGAAGGCCTGAGTAGCAGCCATCTTGAATGCCATTTCGGAGGAGTCTACAGGATGGTAAGAACCATCGTACAGAACAGCTTTTACACCAACAACAGGATATGCAGCCAAAGGTCCCTTCACCACGGAATCCTGCAGTCCCTTTTCTACTGCGGGATAGAAGTTCTTAGGAACGGCACCGCCTACTACCTCCTGTTCGAATACATAAGGGGTCTCCAGATCACCGGAAGCGGAGAAGCGCATTTTAACGTGACCATACTGTCCATGTCCGCCGGTCTGCTTCTTATACTTATATTCTACATCAGAAGCCTTCTTAATGGTCTCTCTGTAAGCAATCTTGGGCTTAGCCAGTTCTACTTCTACCTTATACTCGTTAAGCAGCTTGCTGGCAATGATCTCCAAATGCTGGTCTCCCATACCGTACAATAACATCTGTCTGTTCTCAGAATCATTAACCACCTTAATGGTCTGATCTTCGTGG
Organism: Acetatifactor sp.; assembly: GCA_045545375.1. GTDB lineage: Bacteria > Bacillota > Clostridia > Lachnospirales > Lachnospiraceae > Acetatifactor. Next base: position 45,388 of record JAZQAT010000028.1, on the reverse strand, counting down.
GTTATCTTCTGCAGAGCCTGGGAAATCTTATCCACGTCAGCTTTATTCTTAGGTTTGTAACGCATATATGTATAAGGTGTAGAGATTTCAAACTTACCGAACTTAATGGTTGTAGCCTTGGTAGAAAGGCTGTTGCCGGTGCGGGCGGCAGTCAGCTTAGCCAATGCACCGATATCACCTGCGTGAAGCTCAGGTACTTCAATTGGCTTGTTGCCCTGAAGCACATAAATCTTACCAACCTTTTCTTCGATATCGCGGTCAACGTTGTAAATCAGGTCATCAGTCTTAATAACACCGGAATTTACCTTAATCAGGGAGTACTTACCAATGAAAGGATCCACGATGGTCTTCCAGATGTAAGCGGATTTTGCTTTGGCAAAATCATAATCAGCATGATAGATTTCATTGGTCTTCATGTTGATACCGGCTACTTCGCGGTTCTCAGGACTTGGCAGATACTTGATGATATCGTCAAGCAGTGTGTACATACCCTGGCACAGCACATTGGAACCCATAGTCATAGGAACGATACTGCCATCACATACGTTGGTACGCAGAGCGGCACGGATCTCGGCTTCTGAGAAAGTCTCACCGCTGAAATATCTCTCCATGAACTCTTCACTGGTCTCAGCTACTGCTTCCATCAAAGTATCACGGCACAACTGCAGGTTAGGTCTGGAATAATCAGGAATATCACAGGAAACAACTTCCTTGCCCTGCCATCTGTTACCGGTCTCGGCAATAACATTAACGTAACCTACGAACTTCTCGTTCTCACGAATAGGCAGATGGAACGGCGCCATCTTCTTACCATACAGGTTGGTCATATCTTCCACTACCTGACGGAAGGAAGCATTGTCCACGTCCATATTAGATACATAAATGATTCTGGGCAGCTTATACTTCTCACACAGCTCCCATGCTTTCTGAGTACCTACTTCGATACCGGATTTACCGTTTACAACGATAATCGCAGCACCGGCTGCACTCACCGCTTCTTCTACTTCGCCAACAAAGTCAAAATAGCCTGGTGTATCCAGAATATTAATCTTGTAACCTTCCCATTCAATAGGAATAACGGAGGTACCGATTGAGAACTGTCTCTTCTGTTCTTCCTTGCTGTAATCGCTGACTGTATTTCCATCAGACACTTTGCCCATTCTGGATGTAATACCGGACAGATATGCAAATGCTTCTGCCAGACTGGTCTTACCTGCACCACCGTGTCCTAATAATACTACGTTACGAATTTTGTCAGTTGTGTAAACATTCATGTCTTTTCCTCCAATTACGGTGTATTTTGGGTATTCTGCCAAAGCTAAATTGGATTTCCAAATTCCCATATTGTTATTTTACTAAATAATCCGACATTTTACAAGTACTATTAGTATTTTTGCACATTTATTTTTCATTTTTGCCGTAGGCAAGTCTTGGAAAATCTCCGCCTACTTTACCAAACCCTGTTGACTTTCACACGTTGAAGTGTTATAGTGTGTTCAGAACTTTTTGATTATTGAGAGGATTGTGTATGTCAGAAATAACCTGTGGTTTTATCGGCCTTGGCCTGATTGGCGGTTCTATTGCCAAAGCCTTAAAAGAAAAAGTAAAAAACGCGAGAATCATCGCTTATGATATCAATATGAATTCTCTGAAAGCAGCTGCAGATGACGGTATTGCAGATATTGTCTGCGACCGCATAGACCGGCGTTTCAGGGACTGCGATTATCTTTTCCTGTGCGCTCCTGTACAGAAGAATGATGAGAATCTGCTGCAGATCCGGGACATCTTATCTCCTGACTGCATCCTTACGGATGTGGGAAGCGTCAAAACAGACATTCACCTTCATATTGCAGAAATGGGATTGGAAAGTCAGTTCATCGGCGGACATCCCATGGCAGGCAGTGAGCGTGTAGGCTATATCAATTCCAAGGCAATGCTCATAGAAAATGCATATTATATCCTGACGCCTACTCCTACCGTAGACTCCGCCAAAGTAGAGGCTTATCGGGAACTGGTTACGAAAATGGGGGCCATCCCCCTCATTCTTTCCTACAGCCAGCACGATTATGTTACGGCTGCTGTCAGCCATCTGCCTCATGTAATTGCGGCATCTCTGGTCAATCTGGTACGTGACAGTGATTCACCGGAGGGCATTATGAAAATGGTTGCAGCCGGAGGCTTTAAGGATATTACCAGAATTGCCTCCTCTTCTGCTGTTATGTGGCAGCAGATCTGTCTGACCAATACTGATAATATATTAAGCCTGCTTGATGACTATATTGCTTCTCTCAATAAAATCAGGAATGAACTTTCCCGGAAGCAGGAAGACGAGCTGTATGAACTGTTTGACAGTGCCAGAATTTACCGCGATTCCTTTATCAGTGCTTCCAGCGGTCCTATTAAGATATCGTATTCCATGAATATTGATATTGCGGACGAGCCCGGTGCCCTGGCTTCCATTGCCACCATATTGGCACTTAACAGCATCAGTATCAAGAATATCGGCATCGTTCACAATCGCGAGGCAGAAGGTGGCGTCCTGAAAATCGAATTATATGATGAAGAAAGCATGAACCGTGCAGGTACTATTCTTTCAGGAAAGGGCTATCATATTTACAAGAAAAAGTAAGAGAACGTTATGCTGCAATAAAATATGCCATCAAGCAATGTGTCAACATCTATAACTTGATGGCATACTTTTGTGTATACTCAGACAAATCCTATTCATCTTTTCTCTGCCGCCTCTTTAGCCGCCATTTTTCAACTGAAACAATGGACAGCAATCCAAAGATACCCCCACAGGTATCCAGCAATACATCTAACGGATTGCTGTAACGTCCCGGTACGAATAACTGGTGCAATTCATCCGCTGCAGCTGAAAGAAATACCCAGCAAATCGTTATCAAATACAATCTTTTTCCTCTCTTTGCCCAGGGTCTTAAAAAGCTGTATACCAGCACTCCCATAACTGCATACTCTGAAAAATGTGCCAGCTTTCTGATCGGAGTTTCAACATTCTCAGCCATTTCCAGCATATAACCTTCTGTCCAGTTACTGTCAGTTAAGGCATTGATAAGTTCTACTCCTTTCTCCGCCACATACATACTCAAACCGCTTGACTGCTCACCGTCCTGTGCCGAAAAAGAAAATATCATACTATATAACAGAAGGAGCAGACAGCCCGCAGATGCACTGATTAAAATACGCTTCCTTCTGTCCCTTTTATCTGACTTATCATTCACATTCATTTCCATTTTGTAAAGCCTGTTTTTTATCCTCTTCATTTAAAACAGCCACAATCGTCTCTACCCGAACATTCCTGCCATTCGATATAAAATCTGTAGCAAGCTGTTCTCCCCCGGAATAAAAACACTTAATTCCACGCGCTTTCAGTCTTGCTGCAACAGTCTGATCCACAGAATCCGGATTTTCTTCGGCATTCCCTGTAATAATGGCGTATTCAGGGTTTACCCGCTCCAGCAGTTCCTCCGAAGTAGCATCATCCTCTCCATGGTGTCCAAGCTTCAGCACATCTGCCCGGCATTCCATACCGCTTGCAAGATAAATTGCCTCTTCCTCCAGTTCCATATCGCCTGTCAGAAGGAAAGCAGTCTCAGCATAGCATAACCGAAACACCACAGAATTATTATTTTCATTGGACTTATCAGGCTTCTCCGGCACCCAGACTTCCATCCGTGCCTGTCCCATATCGATGACTTCTGAGCCGTAAAGCTTCGTGGCTGTACTGTTTCTCTTACCGGCTGCCTTTTTTACATGCAGTTCAGCAAATGTGATTTTGTCTCTGCCGGAATAATAGACTGTCTCCGTTGGAAATGCACGCAAAATCTTTTTCAGGCTGCCGCTGTGATCCTTGTGTCCGTGTGTCAGAAAGACTGCTTTGAGAGACTCTACTCCTTTGGCATGGAGCACCTCTTTGATTTTGGGCGCATCCTCCCTGGTACCGGTATCGCACAGATAAAAACCGTCCTCCGGTACTTCTATCAGAAAACAGTCAGCTTTTCCGATAGAAATAAAGGACAGACGCAGTTCGTTTTGAGGACTGCTATCTGTTCTGCCCATCATCCTGTCCTCTTGCTGCTTCCTGTTCCATATCCTGATCGGTTATGAACATAGCATCTCCAAAGCTGAAAAAGCGATAGCGCTCTTTTATGGCTTCTGCATAAGCATTCAGCACATTCTCTCTGCCCGCCAAAGCAGATACCAGCATCACAAGTGTAGATTCCGGAAGGTGGAAATTGGTAATCAGCGCATCCAATACCTTAAAGCGATATCCGGGATAAATGAAGATTTCGGTATTATCACAGCCGGCATGAATGAAACCATCCTCACCAGAAGCACTTTCCACTGTACGACAGCTGGTAGTACCCACACAGATGACTCTTCCGCCGTTTACCTTGGTTTGGTTGATCAGCGCTGCTGCTTCCTCCGATACCTGATAATATTCAGAATGCATGTGATGCTCCAGCACATTCTCTTCTTTTACCGGACGGAAAGTCCCCAGTCCTACATGGAGTGTTACATAGGCAATGTTCACACCTTTGGCTGCAATCTGCTCTAACAGCTGTGTAGTAAAATGCAGACCTGCGGTAGGTGCTGCTGCCGATCCCTCGTACTTGGCGTACACCGTCTGATAACGGTTGCGGTCTTTCAGTTTATGGGTAATATAGGGAGGCAAAGGCATCTCTCCCAGGCGGTCAAGTACCTCTTCCCAGATACCTTCATACTCGAAGCGAATCAGTCGATTGCCTTCTTCTACTGTTTCCAATACTTCTGCTTTCAGCATTCCATCTCCAAATACCAGCCTGGTTCCGGGCTTACATTTCTTCCCTGGTTTTACGAGAGTCTCCCACACATCAGCTTCCCTGCGCTTTAACAAAAGCACCTCCACATGAGCGCCGGTACCTTCCCGCTCCCCTAAAAGTCTTGCCGGAATAACCTTGGTATTATTCAGTACCAGGCAGTCTCCCGGATGCAGATAATCTATAATTTCTTTAAAAATATGATGCGACACTGCCCCGGTGTCCTTATTTAGCACCAGGAGCCTGGAGGACGAGCGGTCCTCCAGAGGATCCTGGGCAATCAGTTCCTGAGGCAGGTCAAAATAAAAATCTGATTTTTTCAGTTCTGTCATATCGATTCCTTTATCAGCCATACATCCGATGCACGGCAAATTCATTTACATTCCGGCTTTTTCTACAAAAGCGCGGTATCCGCGGTAGGTCTCATACACATCAGCCTTGCTGGTAGCTTCCCAGGGAGCATGCATGTTAAGAACTGCAACACCGCTGTCAATAACATTCATGCCATACAGTGCCAGGATATAAGCAATAGTTCCGCCGCCACCTAAGTCTACTTTACCAAGCTCTGCCGTCTGGAAGTTAACGCCTGCTTCTTCGTAAATCTTTCTGATATGGGCAAGGTACTCTGCATTGGCATCATTGGAACCTGATTTTCCTCTGGAACCTGTGAATTTATTAAGCACCATACCACCGCCTAAATAAGCCACATTTTTCTTATCAAAGCTTCCTGCATAAGAAGGATCATAAGCGCTGCTTACATCGGAAGAAAGCATGCAGCAATGTGCCAGACATCTGCGCACATTCAGCTCACTGTATTCGCCGCAGAGATTCATCACTTCTGCCACTGCATTTTCAAAGAATCTGGACTGCATACCGGTAGCTCCTACAGAACCGATTTCTTCCTTGTCTACCAGGATACAGCACATGGTTCTCTCGGTTTCTTTCGTATCCAGCATAGCCATCAGAGAGGTGTATGCGCATACTCTGTCATCCTGACCATAGGAAAGGATCATGCTGCGGTCGAAGCCTGCTTCTCTTGCTTTACCGGCAGGAACTACTTCCAGCTCTGCAGAGATGAAGTCCTCTTCTTCGATATCATACTGATTTTTCAGGATATCCAGGATGCCGGCTTTGACAGCTTCCTTCACTGTCTCTTTCTTGCCGTCGGCATTCTTATCTTCTGTCTTAGGCCCAACCTTGATAGGCTTATTGCCTACGATAAGGTCAAGTGCTTCACCTTCGATGACCTTGGCAGCCTTCTTTTCCAGCTGCTCCTGAGACAGGTGGATCAGCAGATCTGAAATGAAGAATACAGGATCATCTTCATTTTCACCTACGTTCAGTTCAATAGTGGTGCCGTCTTTCTTTACTACCACACCGTGAAGCGCAAGAGGAATGGTTACCCACTGATACTTCTTCACGCCACCGTAATAATGGGTGTCAAGGTAAGCAAAACCGCCGTCTTCGTAAAGCGGATTCTGCTTGATATCCAGTCTGGGGCTGTCAATATGAGCGCCCAGAATGTTCATACCCTCTGTCATAGGTCTGGTACCGATCTGGAACATAGCGATGGACTTGTTCATCCATACACTATAAACCTTATCCCCCTTTTTCAGGGTCTTACCTTCTGCAATCAGTGTTTCCAGTTCTTTATATCCTGCTGCTTCTACGGTATTTACAATGGTGTCGATACACTCACGCTCGGTCTTACTGTTATCCAGGAACTCTCTGTATCCTGCATTTAATGTTTCCAGTTCTTTTAACTGGGCTTCGTTGTAGGTTTCCCAAGTATTTTTTCGTTCCATTTTATCTCCAATTCCGGGCATTTCTGCCCAAACTTCTTAATCAAAATTACTTTACAATCTATCCGTCAGCTCCTAAGTTCCACGCCGTACTTCTTATTTAGCTGCTTTAAAACTTTCTTTACGAATCCATCAACAGATTCCGCACCAAATGCCTCATCTTTGGGTGTGAATACCACTGTAAAGGCCATACTCTTCTTATCAGCCGCAATCTGTTCTCCTTCATAAATATCAAAGAGAGAAATGTTTGTGATGTATTTGCAGCTTTCCTTCATAACCGCTTCAATCTCTCCGCAGGTGATCTCCTTGTCCATTACCAAAGCCAGGTCACGCTGCTCCTCAGGGAACTTAGGCAAAGGCTTGAATACAGGCTTTTTGCCGTACCACTGGGATACTACTTTAAGATCCATTTCCAGAATAAATGCAGGGGTACGCAGATCCTGTTCATCAGCAACATCATAGGCAAGCTTTCCAAAGTAACCGATTTCTGCTCCATTGCACAAAATACGTGCCGTCTGGTAAGGATGCAGGAAGGTATTACTCATATTCTCATACACAAACTCTAACTGCAGAGTATCTGCAATCTTCTCAGCAATACCCTTCATGGTATAGAAGGATTCCTTTTTGCCGAAAATACCTACACACAGTCTGGGCTTTTCATCCGGATACTGAGTCAAAGGAAGCTCATAGGGCATAAATACATTGCCGATTTCAAATAATCTTCCCTCCAGATTACCTCTCTTCTGGTTACGCGCAATTGCATTGATCATCGATGCTGCCAGGGTGGTTCTCATCAGGGACAATTCATCACTGATAGGATTCATAAGTCTGATGGTCTTGCGCTCTACGGCATCCTGGGGCAATTTCAGCATGTCAAGGTCTGCAGGTGAGAAGAAGGAATAATGAATACACTCGTAAGCACCTACGCTGCACAGTGCTTTCTTCAGCTTCAGCTCACTCTTTTGCTGCAGGTTGAGTCCACCGATGGTAACCTGTGCTGAAGGCATAAAAGCAGGTACCACATGATCATAACCATACATACGGATCACTTCTTCTGCCACATCCTGATAAGTTTCCATATCCTCACGATAAGCAGGTACCTGAAGGATCAGGGAATCCCCATCCATCTTGGGCTCGAAGGACAGATTGGTCATAATCTTAAGTATTTCCTCATTGGGCACTACAATACCCAGACAATCATTTACTTTTTTAACACTTACGGTAAGTTCCCTGGGTTCTACGCTATTGCCGGTATTGACATCCACATGTGTGCGGCCCACTTTACCACAGCCAAGCTCCTCAATCAGATGAAGCGCACGCTTCATTGCCATAACCGTTGCATATTCGTCTACACCCTTTTCATAACGGGCGCTGGAATCAGAACGCTTGCCAAGTGCTCTGGAGGTTCTGCGGATATTGTCACGGGCAAATTTGGCAGATTCGAACAAAACGGCACTTGTAGTGTCACGGATTTCAGAATTCAATCCTCCCATAACACCTGCCAAGGCAACAGGCTTTACACCGTCACAGATTACCATATTGGCATCTGTCAGTGTCAGTTCCTGACCATCCAGGGTAGTAATCGTTTCACCGTCAGCAGCTCTTCTTACTTGAATGGCATTGCCTTCCAGTGTGGTCAGGTCAAAAGCATGCATGGGCTGACCCAGTTCTTTCAAAATATAGTTGGTAATATCCACCACATTAGAGATAGCATCAATGCCTACCAGAGCCAATCTTCTCTTCATCCATGCGGGAGATTCCCCTATGGTAACATCTGTTACATAATGGGCGCTGTATCTGGGACACAGATCCGGACAATCTACCGTTACTTTAAATCCGGCAAGCTCTTCTTCTGTTTCTGAATAGCTTAAATCCGGCATCTTTAATTCTTTTTCCAGAACGGCCGCAACCTCTCTGGCGATACCGAAGATACTCTGGCAATCCGGACGGTTAGCGGTAATGGCAATATCAAAGATCCAGTCATCCAGACCTAAGATTGGTTTAACATCTGCGCCAACCGGGGCATCCTCAGGGAGCACCAGAAGGCCGTTGTAGCCCGCACCGGGATACATATTTTCACTGACACCAAGCTCTACGCCGGAGCAAAGCATACCGTGGGATTCATAACCGCGAAGCTTGCCTTTTCCAATGGTCATAACACCTTCTACTGTCTTATGGTCCTTAGCAGTAGCATATACGGTAGCGCCTACTAAAGCTGCGGGGAACTTACCTCCCGCTGCCACATTGTCTGCACCACAGCAGATCTGGAAGGTACCATGCTCGCCGCAGTCTACCTGGCATACATGCAGGTGGGTGTCGGGAATGGCTTCACAGGTCAGCACCTTACCTACGACTACCTTACTGATATCTTTTCCTACTTCATACAATTCTTCTACTTCGAAGCCACAGGAAAATAACTTATCCTGTAACTCCTGGGGTGTAATATCTATATCAACATATTCCTTTAACCAACTAAGGGGTGTGATCATATTTCTTTACCTTACCTTTCTGATTAGTCGTTCAACTGTTTTAATACACGTAAATCGGATTCAAACAATAATTTAATATTGTTGATGCCGTATTTTAACATTGCCGTACGCTCAATACCGATCGCGAATGCAAATCCGCTGTATTCATTGGGATCCACACCGCAGTTCTCCAGTACTTTGTTGTTAACCACTCCGGCACCCAGGATCTCTATCCAGCCTGTTCCTTTACACAGCTTACAGCCACTTCCTCCGCATTCAAAGCAGCTACAGTCTACCTCTACAGAAGGCTCAGTGAAGGGGAAGTAAGAAGGACGAAGTCTGGTCTTGGTACCCTCTCCGTAAATCTTCTTAACAAATACATCCAGCATACCCTGAAGGTCGCAAAGTGTGATCCCCTTGTCTACTACCAGACCTTCCATCTGGGTAAACATAGGAGAATGCGTAGCGTCATCATCAGAACGGAATACCTTACCGGGAGACAAAATCTTAATAGGCGGTTTCTTGCTCTCCATGACATGAATCTGTCCTGCAGAGGTCTGTGTTCTCAAGAGAAACTCCGGTGACAGATAGAATGTATCCTGCATGTCTCTGGCAGGATGATCCTGAGGGGTATTTAATGCTGTAAAATTGTAATAGTCAGTCTCAATCTCAGTTCCCTCAAAAATCTCAAATCCCATGCCTGCAAATACATCGATGAGCTGATTGCGAATCAGAGTAATGGGATGAAGATTTCCTTCCTCGGATTCTACTGCGGGGAGAGAAATGTCAATTTTCTCAGACTCGTAACGATCCTGCAGCTCCTTTGCTTTCATCTTCACATCCATCTCACCAAGGTAGGTAAGTGCCCATTCCTTCAGCGCATTGACACCCTTACCATAGTCTGCTCTCTGCTCAGGGGGAATGTTTTTCATTTCCTTCATCAGCAGACCGATCTTACCGGCCTTGCCATCCAGATATTTCTTTTTGAATTCATACACTTCTTTTGAAGAATTTAATTCTTCTGCACCAGCAATGATCTCTTGCTTGATCTGTTCCAAATTAGCGTTCATAATGCCTCCTGTAAAAATTTTAAATTTGCTTTACTCGCCAAGGGGTTCGCCTGTCATCTTCGATAAGCAGCCTTGTATCGCTTCGCGACACAAGGCTCGCGTTGCTCGCCAAATGCTCTTCTTCATGGAAATGTGTGCACGCACACACTTCCATTCATCCGAGCACTTGGCTCTGCTTATCGCGTAAAAAATCCCTTGTAGCTTGCTACAAGGGACGAAAAGATTTCCGCGGTACCACCCATATTCCCAATGACTTAAAATATCATTCTCAAAGTCCTTTGGGCTCTTCATTAAGCTTAACGCGCCTCCACGTCACAGGTTACCATTGCTCTCGCCCATGCAGCTCCGGTGGGAACTTCGAGGGATCATCTGAACTTAAGGAAGCTTCCAGCCGCTGACTTCCTCTCTCTGAAAGAAAATGATACTCTACTGTACACCTTCATTGCTTTTCTAATATCTTTCTTTATTTTAGTGATTTAAAGGGTAAATGTCAAGTACTACTTTTTAAATTTCCAACCAATCCGTTCTTCTCTCCCCACCATCGATTGAGATACGCCCCGATCATCATGATATACATACAGACATAAAGCCAGATCATGATAATGACAATGATGGACAAGCTGCCGTAAATAGAGTACGAATCCCCCCTGCCCACATACAGAGAAAAGCACCAGGAAAAAATACTCCAAGCCACTGCTGTAAAAGTTGCTCCCGGAATCTGATCCTTAAAATGCAGCTTTTTAGCCGGTACGTAAGCATAAACAGCCGCAAAGAGAATCGTCAGCACCAGCCACACCGCCAGGAATCTGAAATGCATCAGGAATTCAAACAAAATCCTGATCTGCGGGAACCTGTGCAGCACCAGATCCACCAGCTGATTTCCGAAGACCATAATAAACAGGGACAAAATCAACACAATCAGCATAACAAAGGTATATAAAGAAGAAATCACTCTAAGCAGGAAAAAGTTCCTCTCCTCTTCTGCATCATTGACTGCATTCAGACCCCACACAAGAGCCTGGACGCCTTTCCCCGCAGACCATAAGGTTGCCAATGCAGCTACAGACAAGATTCCCGCTGACTTGTCATACACATCGGAAATCAGGCTGGCAACCAACGGATCCATAAGATCAGGCGTAAAATCCGTCACAGCAGTCAACAGGTTTTCTTCCGTCAGCGGCGTAAAAGGAATAATCGTGCATATCATGATCAACATCGGTACAATTGATAAAAAAAGGAAAAAAGCTGCGCTGGAAGCAAAAGCGCTGATATTTTCTTTCTTCATTTGTCCGGCAAACTCTCGTACAGCAAAAATAAGTTTCAACACCTTTTAGGTCTCCTCGCTTCATCATTCATATACGTTTAAAAGCAGACATCCCTGATAGAAAAACGCCAGAATCTGCTGCGCTGTCCTGCCCTCCGCTGCCATATTCCGTGCACCGTTCTGAGACATCCCCACTCCATGGCCGTATCCGCCGCCTGTCAAATAATATCCTACCACATTTTCCTTCTCTTTAACAGTCTCTAACAGGAAAAAACCACTGGGAAGCAGTGTCGGTGCCGAAGCCTGACTGCCATCCTGCCTGAAAACCTTGGTTTCCCCGTCACAGAGTATGTATCTGATATTATATTCTGTAAAAATCAGATATGTCTCTTTATCTGTCGTAAGAAGCAGTTCCTTCGCCACGCCTCCTGCTCCCCTCTCTGTAATCTCCAGATTGAGAATATGATTCCACGCTTTCACGTCCTCACTTTTATATGTTCCGTCTTCCTGCAGGGTCAGTATCCCGGAAGGATTGGCTTGATAGCGCTCCTTCAATCGCTGACAGATCGTATCAGAATCAATGGATTCTTTCTCATATTGCCAGCGGTACCAGCTTTCTAATACTTCATAGTCATCCACATTTTTAGAACAGATAAACCGGGCAAAATCTTCTTCCCTGGTTAAATCCATTTTGGCCATTTCAGTCCGATTGATCAAATGTGAAGTCAGATACGCCGGGCTGCCGCCGCTTTCCACACTCCATACGTCGGCATCGCTTCCCACACCGCAGGAAGTAGAATAATAATAGGTATCAGCCGGTGCATCGCCCTCTTCCCAAAACAAAATTTGCCCATATGTCTCTTTTACAGCAGTAGTAGCAGCTTCCTGCTCTGCAATATTGTTATAGACCTGATATCCGGTACTGTCATCCACATGAGCCCCATACTTAGGCAGACCCGCATGGAGCATGTGTTTGTAGGCATAAGTTCTGGCACAGACAGCCTGAGCATTCAAGGCTTCTGGCGGATAAGAAGCCGGCATTTCACTCGGTACCACACTATAAAGATATTCTTCCAAAAGCACCTCATTGATGACAGCCAGTCCGTTCCCGGTATTCATCACTTCTATCGTACCCCGATAAGCAGGTATGCCCTGATTCCTACTCACATTTTGCAGTATGACTTTCCCGGTCAATACCGATGGTACAATGCGTATCCTTCCTTCATTCAGCCACTGACTGTTTTCATCTATCTCACAAACCTCCCCGGCCTGATGCAGTTCCTCTACCGTCTGGCCGCCCGAATCATAACATATCGTATAATCGGTGTCAGAGGTGATGGTAAGGTTATCGTGCAGCATCGCTTTATAATCCCCGGATTTTATCAGGACTCTGATATATTCCATCACCTCTTCTTTGACCATCAGAATGGCACAGATTTTACCATCCTCCAGCACAAAGTCCGCAAAATCATAGCCGATCAGCAAATCCTGCCCGGTACACATCGTCAAGGTATCATAGAGCCGGTAGCCTTTGACTCTTTCAGTCAGCGCATACTTTCCAACCCCCTCCAGTTCGATACCTTCCGAATCTACTGCCAGAACCTTACCATTTATTTTATGTGATTTTACCTGAACCTGTGCAACCTTCTCATCAGAAAGCACGATATCAGCCACCTGTTCTCTGGCTTCCTCAGGTATCATTACACCTTCTTCGCACTCATAAACTTTCTCAAAACCCTCTTCAAATACTTTCAGATGATTCTCACCTGTCTCCATAATCCACACGTTATAAAGATTCCTGATGACAGGCTCCGGCTCTATCCACTGTAATATGGCACTGAGCAGTCTGCAGACCAGCAGAATCAGCAGCAGTGCAATGCCCAGGATACAGGACAATGCTTTCAGCTGCATACGCTGCGATTTGCTCAGTTTATTTTCCCTTCCTTTGAAATCCATCTCTTACCCTCTTCTATTTAATATACACTTCCTCTATCACAATAACAGATTGCTATGTAAAACTTTCCCGGAAAGTCAGAAAAGAGCAGCCACACCGGACTGCTCTCTTATCATTGGTATCTCAACGCTTTGGTATTGTGTATTACACTTATCCCATGTATTATTCCCCCAAGATGCCGGTTCCTGCCTTTTGACTCCTAGCTCTCGCCAGGTGGGTAAATCCGCAACCAAAGCTTTTGCCTTCCCTTCCAATCCTCAAATGAGTGAGGGCTTGACAGCCACTTGGCAATATAGGAATCCCGTTTAAAGTAAATGTAGGTTCAAAACTAACAGGAGTTGTCGTGCATCTCAGGTTAAGTATATTATAGCCAATGTTGGGGCATTTGACAACAGGTAATTTTAAACAATTATTTAGCAACTTATGCGGAGCATTTGAGCCTGACCGTGGAGTCTCATTGAGACGCTGTTGGCTGGGAGGAAAATGCAGTCTCCCCTGTAAAAGTTGATGATTTCTTTGGTGCCGTAGAGGACACCGCAGCCGGTTGTACATAGGAGAACCTGGAAAGAATCAGGGGATGTACTTATGGTGGACATTTGGCGGCATTGTTCGGTGTTTAGAAGGAGGCGCTCTACCTGGAAATATTTGCAGCGGCAGAGGAATTCGCTGGCGCAGCCTCTTTTGTATTTGAGGACGCGCATGGGTTGTCTGGGGCGGGTGCTTCCTTTTAAGTTGGCTGCCTCTAAGGCTTTTTCAATGTGGAGGGGGCGCTTGTTGCCGAATTTGTCTTCGCGGTTGTAGTCGTAGAGGCGGTAGGTCAGGTTGGAGTTTTCCTGGATTTCAGCAATCAGAGCTCCGGCGCCAATGGCATGGACAGTTCCTGCCTCGATGTAGAATACGTCGTCCTTATGGATTGGGACTTTTTGAAGATATTTTTCTACGGTGCCGTCCTGAAGGCTCTTCCTCAGTACTTCTTTATCCATATCATGATGAAATCCGTAGACGAGTTCGGCATCTTTGGCGGCATCCAGTACGTACCACATTTCAGTCTTTCCCCAGGAACCATTCTCGTGGTCTCTGGCATATTCGTCATTCGGATGGACCTGTACGGACAGGTCTTTTTGGGCATCGATAAATTTAATTAAGATGGGGAGTGCTCCGTTTGGGTCTGCGTGGATGCCCAGGTACTCCGGATGTTCTTTTAAAACCTGGGGAAGCATCTTCCCCTCGTGTTCCCCGCCGGCTACCATACTGGGGCCATCCGGGTGAGTGGAACACTCCCAGGTTTCCGCCAGAGGCTCCATATCTATGTCTTTTCCAAAATCATCATTGAGACGAGTTCCGCCCCAGAGGTAATCCTTTCCGGCAGGTTTCAGCAGAAACGGCTCATTTTTCCAGAGAATATTTTCGTTTGTCATGGACACTGATCTCCTTACCAAGCTGCACTTCAATCAATTTAAGCTCCGTATCTGCAATGATCGTGTGCCTGCAGCCGGCTTCCATGGTTACTACATCTCCTGCTTTCACATGCTGCTCCATTCCATCCACTATGGTTCTGCCTTCCCCGGAGATTACCGTCCAGACCTCGTCTCTTCTTTCGTGGCTGTGGTAATGCATGCTGTGACCGGGGTTAAGAGTTACTTTGATGGTCAGGCTTTCCTCTTCCACGTCCATTACCCGGAAGCTTCCCCATGATTTCTCCGCAAACATGATCTGTTGATCCAGTTTGTCTACAAAAGGTTTGATGTAGCTTGACTGTTCCTTATCCGAAACCAGAATACCGTCAGGACTGGCTGAAACGACTACATCCTTAAGGCCCATACACAGAACCGGTACATCCAGTTCATTTATCACATGTACGTTTTCACAGTTTTCATTGAACATGGCCTCACCCACGCTGGGGCCTTCCATGGCTTCCGTCAGCGTGTTCCAGGTTCCAAGATCCTTCCACTGACCTGCATAACGCAGCACCTGAATATTGCTCTCCTTTTCTACGACAGCATAGTCAAAGCTGATTTTGGTAAGGGAATCATATTTATTGTACAGTTCATCATAATCTGTAAAATCAATGAGTTCGTGGGCTTTATCCAGAACGTATTTGAGTTTATAAGCAAATACTCCGCCATTCCAGAGGGCTCCCTGGCTGATATATTCTCCGGCAGTAGCCACATTCGGTTTTTCCTTAAAGGTAGAAACGCCGCTGATCCTCTCCTTACTTGTAGGTATGATATAACCATATTTTTCACTTGGATAAGTGGGTTCGATCCCCATAAGTACCAGATTAGCATCGCCTGTCTGTGCCAGCTGTCCCAGTTCCTTTAACGCTTCAAAATAAGTATCCTCTACGTAAGGGTCCACCGGGCATACTACTACAGATTCCTCTTCCGCAATTCCTTTTACGTCATGAAGATACGCCGTAGCAAGAGCGATTGCCGGAAAAGTATCCCTTCTGCAGGGTTCTACACAGACACTTACACCCTCTCCTATCTGGTTATGGATGGCGGACACCTGGCTTCTTGAGGTTGCCACGGTAATGAGTGCTCTAGGGTCAGCTTTGCGAATCTGCCCATACACGCGCTGAACCATGGATTCATATTCTCCGGCTTCCGTCTTGAATATCTTTATAAACTGTTTGGAGCGGACATCATTAGACAGTGGCCACAATCTTTTTCCGGAACCTCCGGATAATAATACAAGATTCATCTTTCTTACCTTTCTGCTCTCATAGGATTATTTAAGAAGTCTTCATAAGCAAGCCTGATGCCTTCTTCCAACTCTGTTGTATACTTCCATCCTAACTTTTCCAACTTAGATACATCAAGAAGCTTTCTGGGAGTTCCGTCAGGTTTAGAGCTGTCCCATTTGATTTCTCCCTCGTATCCTATGACTCTGGCAGTCAATTCTGTTAATTCTCTGATAGTCAGTTCTTTTCCGGTACCTACATTGACTGTCTCGTTCCCGGAATAGTTGTTCATCAGGAACACACAGGCGTCTGCAAGATCATCCACATAGAGAAACTCTCGAAGAGGAGTTCCGGTGCCCCAGCAGGTCACTTCTTTTGCACCGGCTACCTTAGCTTCATGGAATCTTCTGATCAAAGCAGGGAGCACATGGCTGTGGGTAGGATGATAATTATCATTGGGGCCATACAGGTTGGTGGGCATAGCCGAAATATAATCGGTACCATACTGTCTGTTCAGAAATTCACAGTATTTCAATCCTGATATTTTAGCCAAAGCATAGGCTTCATTGGTCTTCTCCAGTTCAGAAGTAAGCAGACAGCTTTCCGGCATAGGCTGCGGTGCCATTCTGGGGTAAATGCAGGAGGAACCCAAAAACAGAAGTTTTTTACAGTGATTCTGCCAGGCACTGTGAATCACGTTCATTTCCAGAATCATATTTTCATACATAAAATCAGCCAGTGCCTCGGCGTTGGCTACAATGCCGCCCACCTTGGCAGCTGCCAGAAACACATAGTCCGGCTTTTCCTGAGCAAAGAACTGCTCTACCTCTTCCTGTCTGCACAGGTTCAATTCCTTGTGTGTGCGGACTATTATATTATGATAGCCCTGCTTTTCAAGTGCCCTGACGATTGCAGAGCCTACCATTCCGCGATGTCCAGCCACATATATTTTCGCGCCTTTTTCCATCATGATTTTATCCTTCTTTCCTGTTTAAAGCTAAATTTTCAGACTGTCTTATTTCAGGCATCTTGCCTTCCTTCTTATGCCAGCGCCGCTTTCATTGCGGCTTCTCTTCTTGCCAGCTCCCTGTCATGCTCCGCCATAATACGCACCAGTTCCTCATAGCTTGTCTTCTGCGGATTCCATCCAAGCACCTTTTTCGCCTTTGTAGGATCTCCCCAAAGATTATCTACATCAGTAGGTCTGAACCAGGCAGGGTTCACGCATACCAGCATCTTACCGGTAGCTGCATCGTAGCCTTTCTCTTCCAGACCGGTACCCTCCCAACGGATATCAATTTCATTGGCTTTAAATGCCTTTTCCGTAAAATCTCTTACTGTATGCTGTACACCTGTGGCAATGACAAAGTCTTCCGGTGTATCGTGCTGCAGCATGAGCCACATGCACTCCACGTAATCCTTGGCATAGCCCCAATCGCGCAGAGAGTCCATATTTCCCAGTTCCAGATGGTCCTGGAGACCTTCTGCGATTCGTCCGGCTGCCAGAGTGATCTTCCTGGTTACAAAGTTCTCTCCTCTTCTCTCGGATTCGTGATTGAACAAAATACCATTTACAGCAAACATTCCATAGGCTTCCCTGTACTCTTTCGTCATCCAGAAGCCGTATTGTTTTGCAACCGCATACGGGCTGTAAGGATGGAAAGGTGTCGTCTCTCGCTGAGGAATCTCTTCTACTTTACCATACAATTCTGATGTAGATGCCTGATAGATTCTGGTCTTCTTGGTCAGTCCCAGGATACGGACAGCTTCCAGTACACGAAGCACGCCCAATGCGTCTACATCTCCGGAATATTCGGGCACATCAAAGGATACCTGTACATGAGACTGAGCTGCCAGATTATAGATTTCATCCGGTTGAATCAGGTTGATGATTCGAATCAAAGAAGACGAATCCGACATATCGCCATCATGGAGTGTCACCGCACTTTTTGCAATCAGCTGATCTATTCTTGCAGTATTTGAAATGGAAGATCTCCTTGTGATACCATGCACTTCGTACCCTTTTTCCAAAAGGAACTCTGCCAGATAAGAACCGTCCTGCCCGGTAATACCGGTAATTAATGCTTTTTTCATTTCATTCCTCAACTTTCTGTTGTATTCTTCACAATCTGTTGTATATTTTAAACCTGTATATATAGGAATATAAGTGTAAATCTTGCAAACTTCTAGCATTATATTGACTTTTTTGATATACTATACCTATAGCAGTTTTTTAGAAAGGACATAGTATGGAAACTTCACTTTTTCAGGGCCAATTACAGAACAGCAACCGTATTCTCTACACCCCTTCCTCTTTTGCCAAGACTTACCTGATTTATCTTCAGGAAATTGGCCAGTTACATGCCTGTGACCCGCATACCAGCCGCAGGCAGAGTCTTTCTTCGTACCTTTTCTTTATGGTAGAAAAGGGAACCGGAGTTTTAGAATATGACGGGAAAATCTATCCTCTTTCCTCCGGAGACTGTGTTTTTATTGACTGCAGAAAAACTTATTCCCATAGAACCAGTGAAGATCTCTGGACGTTAAGATGGGCTCATTTTTATGGTTCTAATCTGAGTGGAATCTATGAAAAATATGTGGAAAGGGGAGGTCTGCCCTATTTCCGCCCTACCAACTTCTCTCTTTATAAAACACTTTTAGAAGAAATACACTCTCTTGCAGAAAGCGGAATCTATATCAGAGATATGAAGATTTATGAAAAGTTGACCTCACTTCTGACGCTCCTCATGGAAGAGAGCTGGCATCCTACGGACAATATCCATACCACTTCCTCCAAAAGAAATCTTCAGGATATCAGGGATTATCTTGACCTGCATTATCAGGAAAAAATTACGCTGGATGATCTTGCAGATTTTTTTTATATAAACAAATTTTATATGTCCAGGATTTTCAAGGAACAATTTGGCCTGACAATCAATCATTATCTTTTACAAGTGCGAATTACACATGCCAAGCAGCTTCTGCGTTTCAGCGACCTGCCCATAGAAAAAATCGCCCATGAATGCGGCATGAGCGATTCTAATTATTTTACCAGAATATTTAAAAAAGTGGAAGGCATGGCTCCCGGCGAATTCCGCAGACATTGGACCCGATGATCATGCTTCTCAATGTGTTACTTGGATCCCCTTCCCAATAAGACAACCATAACCGTTTTTAGAAGTATTTTAATATCTACTCCGATGTTCCAGTTTTGAATATATTGAAGATCCAATTTGACTACCTCTTCGAAGTCAGTGATGTTGCTTCTGCCGCTGACCTGCCACAGACCGGTCAGCCCCGGTTTAGCAGCCATCCTGGCACGGTGATGAGGTGCATATTGCAACCACTCATCTACTGTCGGCGGTCTGGTACCAACAAGGCTCATCTCTCCCTTTAAAATATTCCAGAACTGTGGAAATTCATCCAGCGAAGTCTTTCGAATAAACCAGCCTAAGCCGTGCCTTGTTCCATCCATTCCGCTGCCGATGATTCTGGGATCAGCATCCAGTTTGAACATAAATCCCTGCATTTCGTTACGAGCCATCAATTCTTTCTTGCGTTCTTCTGCATCCATATACATGCTTCTGAACTTGTAAATTTTGAATCTGCGCCCATTTTTCCCAACTCTCTCTTGGGAAAAGAAAATAGGTCCGGGAGAAGCAATAAAAATGGCCGGTCCCAAAAACAGGGTAATGATTGCAGTAATTATCAGACCGATAACAGCCCCTACAATATCCATGATACGTTTAATCAGCTGCTGTCGCAGACTCATCATATTGATATTGGTAGAAATCACTACATAGCCACCCAGCCTGTCAATCTTCTGGTTACTGCTATTTTCCCCGATTTCAGCCATTACATTATGCACACAGACACCCATTTCCAGACAATCTGTTATCAATTGATCCGGAAGTGGTGTATTCCTTTTTACTTTAATCAAAATACCATCAATCCATCTGGTCTGAATATATTCCTTGATTCCTTCTAAGGTACATACTACTTTAATTCCCTGAATCTCCTGACCTACCATATCATCACGGTCTATGATCATAATGCCCTTTATTTCCAATTCACTGTATGCATTATGGTTCAATACAGTTGCGACAACCTGTCTTGCCATATGGCTGGTTGTAACTAATAACAGCACTTTCTTATTATACAGAACTCTATGATGTGTTAAGAGATAACGCTTCCAGGCGGTGCGGCCCAGATAAAGCAAAGGCAACGACATCACCACATAAATGATAAAAGCCGCCCTTGAAAATTGATCTGCACTCTTAGTCAGAAACAAGTATAACACTTCAATTGCAGAGACAACCACCACATGATTAAGAACCGACTTAAATTCCTGAAAATATCCTCGCCTTATAATACCGGTATAACTTTCCATCAACATTGCTACGCAAATATCTGCCAGTATAATTACCAGTGCAATATTAATATATTGTTGGCTGGCAAATGGATTCACACCTTGGCCGGCTATCAAACCGGAAAGGCTGTATGATATGTTTAATAAAAGCAGGTCCAACAGCATAAAATCCCAATGCTTCAGCAATCTGTTACTTTCTTTTTGATTCAATTTTTCACCTCATAAATATGTCTTATACAATTTCTTTTCAAATATTATCACAAGAAAGTTGAGTCGTAAAGACTTATTGGAGGAAAACGTCACAATCTGTCAGATTAATGTACTGTTTAGCCATTTATACAACATTCCCGTTTGCTTACCTATCGGAAATGAATCACATACCTGACACAATGATTTACCTGCAAGTGTGCTAAAAAAGGCGCCGACATGCAAATATCAGCGCCCTTTCATTCTGTCAGTATTAATTTTACTTACACAAGAACTCTTAATTACAGAGAAGCAGCCTCGTCAACTATCTTCTTCAGAGCATCAAGAGCTTCTGCAGGCAGAGCATCATAGCCTTCCTTCTTGGTATTGAAGCCTTCTACAGCATCTACACGATTCTGCATAGCGTTCTTCAGAGCTGCAACGTAGTCGGCATCAGCCAGATTAGGTGTGAAGCCTTCCCAGTCCATGATCTCGATATCAGAGAAAGGTCCCCACTGAGCAAAGGAAGCCTTACCTTCAACGATAGTCTCCAGGATACCAAGGGTATCAGCAGGTTTAACCTTCTTGCCCATGAAATCACCGGTGTTGATGATGTAGCAGTCTACGTTCTTCTCTTCAACCAGCTTCTTGAACTTCTCATAATCGTTAACCAGAGGATAGGTTCTGAACGGGTTAGCATAAGGAACGATACGAAGGGCGTTCATATCGGTACCGGCTGCAACACGCTCTGCAGTAGAGGTCTTGGTAGCCAGAGTAGCACCCATAACAGATGCAAGAGCTGCACCTTTCAGCTTAACTACAGGAGGAATGGTAGGGTCTTTCATAATCCAGAAGATAGCATTTACAGGAGCATCAATCTTATCTACACGGTTAGGAGACCACAGTTTGGACTTGATAGCACGTCCGTTACCATTTCTGATATCCTCGGTAACCAGCTGAACCTTGCCGTCCTCATCCAGAGTAGCGGAACAGTTCTGAGCGGTCAACAGGAACTTGTTATCAGCACATCCGGTAGGATAGTCTGCTGTCTTATCGAAGTAAGAAGGCTCCAGAGCGATGGATGCACAGGTATCAGTATTGATGATGAAAGCGTCATCATGAAGAACCTTGATCTCGTACTTGCCGCCATGTTTTGCATGGGTCAGAGTGGATTTACCTGATCCGGACAGACCGTATACGGAAGCAACATACTTGCTGCCATCAGCCAGTAAGTACTCTTTCTGTCCGCCGTGGCAGGAAGCATAACCGTTTCTGTTAGCGATAGCCCAAGCCATGGTCAAAGTACCCTTCTTGTGCTCACCGAAATATCTCATGCCAAGGATAGCTGCACAGTTCTCATTGGTATCGAAGTAGCACAGGGTCAGAGGATCGCTCAAGCAGCTGAAATCAACGTCGGGACGCTCATTGGGTACCCACTGAGGATCGGAGAAGATGTAGATATCAGCTTCCTTGCCATCACCTACAGGCTTGGATGCACCGTACATTCTTACATATTCATCAGACAGATACTGGAAGTTCAGCATCCAGTTGTAAAGGATATTCTCTTCTCCTTCAGGAATCAGAAGGTGAGCCTTTACCATGAACTCAGGATCCAGACCGATATAACACTCTGCATGATACATGGTCTTCCAACGAGTCTCATAAACAGCATCTAATACTACCTTGTCCAGCTTAACGCTGTCTACGCCGGGTTCGCCCTTGATACGACGAGCCTGCGCATAACGACCGGTAACTGCACCGTCGTTGAATAACAGAACCTTGGAATCTCTCTCAAGACCCTGCTCTTCTGCCTTGTAAACAGGCATGTCTGTAACGATGGTACCGGGAGAATTCTTAGCTAAATCATAAGCTTCTCTTAAGGTATTAACCTTAACTACGTTATTACCGTAGAAAGCACCTTCGATGATGGAACGTGTCTTACTGAAACCAGTCTTGCCAGCACCAATTTCAGAAATCGGATAATAAGCTTTTGTTGACATTTATAACGTCCTCCTTATAATGTATTGCTACCGCTTGATATAGCTGCGGTAATTTTTGCACTGTGGCTCCTTAATATGTAATATAAAAGGTTCGCCATATACATTTCCATTATCTCAAAAATCAAGTAAAAAGTCAATAAATGGCATAAAAATTTATAGCCTTTTTATACTTTAACAGTTCAGCCAGAGAAGATATTGGGATAAAAATCGTGCTTGTACGAATTTTTATCCCAATACCTTCTCCGAGGGAGCGCCCTCTTATGAGCAAAAAGTAGTCGCGAAGCGACGGAAAGTACTAAAGGTGCGGTTTTGCGAATGGGCGCGTGCTGAACGACCCTAGCGCCCAACCCCTTATACTTCTTTCGTGGCCTCCTTCAACCACTCCTGCTCCTCATCTGTCAGATAAGGTGAAACCTTCTCTCTTACCTGTCTGTGGTAGTCATTCAGATATCTCCTCTGCGTCTCTGTCAGATAAGCAACATCAATGGCTTCCAAATCGATAGGAGCATAAGTCATGGTATCAAAGTACATGAACTGACCGTATTCATTCTTCTCTCCATTGCAGGCTACCATCACATTCTCAATACGGATACCATGGCTTCCTTCAATATATACACCCGGCTCGTTGGTCACGTCCATACCGGCTTCAATCACAGCTTCCACCATACCGTCAGTAAATCGCCAGCGCAGATTCTGAGGCCCCTCATGTACATTCAGGATATAGCCCACTCCATGACCGGTACCGCACTTATAATCCAGTCCGATCTCCCAAAGCGGCTGTCTTGCCATAATATCCAGATTACGGCCGGTGCAGCCGTGAATCCATTTCGTATTGGTCATCTGCAGCATACCTGCTGCCACCAGCGTATAATGCTTTTTCATCTCATCAGATACAGGTCCCAGAACAATGGTTCTGGTCACGTCAGTGGTGCCGCCAAGATACTGTCCCCCGGAATCAACGAGCAGCATACCTTCCGGCTTTAACACCGCATAGCTTTCCGGTGTGGCACTGTAGTGCATCATAGCTGCATTGGCATTATATCCAGCAATCGTAGGGAAAGACAGGTCCAGAAAACCGGGAATCTGTCTGCGCAGCTGCTCCAGATGATCGGCTGCCGTGATTTCCGTGATTTCTTCTTTTCCGATATGTGTTTTCAGCCAGTAAATGAACTTTGTCACCGCCACACTGTCCTGCAGATACACTTTCTTCATATTTTCCAGCTCCACCGGATTCTTGATTGCTTTCAAAAGTTCGGTAGGATTCTTTTTCTCAATCAGCGTCTGGTTTTCGGAAAGTATTTTGTAAATTGCATAGCTGCAATTCCTGTCATCCACCAGAATCTTCTGTCCGCCGTCCAGTCCCTTCAGGAAAGCCATGACATCACTGTACTCTCTGATGCGGATTCCATGAGCTTTAAAATACTGTTTCACGGTATCATCCAGCGCCCTGTCCTGAATAAAAAGAACTGCCTCAGTCTCTGTCAAATACGCATAGGACATAGCTACCGGATTGCATTCCACATCACAGCCTCTGATATTAAAAAGCCACATGAGATCATCCAGTTTACTGAGCAGAAAACACTTTGCCCCTTCTTCTTTCAGCTTCTCTCTTACCTCTGAAAGCTTCTCCTCCACGCTCTTTCCGGCAATCGTCTCTTCCAACACAGTCACTTTACCTGCCGGGAATGCAGGTCTGTCAGTCCAGATGCTTTCAGCCAGATCTTTCTCATAGGTAAAAACAATTTTCTTATCCTCAAGTGTTTTCTCATATTTTTTCCCGTTCTGTACTGAAATCACCCTGCCGTCAAATCCAAGAGTCTGTCCCTCTTTCATTTGTTCCTTCAGGAATTCTTCAATGGTAGGAACGCCTTCATCCAGCATTCTGAACAGCTTGATGGTGGTGCCTGCCAGTTCATTTTCTGCCTGAATAAAATAACGACCGTCCGTCCAAAGACCGGCACCTTCCTGCCATACCAGCAGTGTACCGTTGGAACCGCTGAAATTAGAAAAATATTCTCTTACCTTAAAATAATCATTTACATATTCCGAATTATGAAAATCCGCTGTGGGCATCATATAAAAATCAATTCCATTCTCAGCCATAGCCCGGCGCAAAAGAGCCAGCCTGTCCTGAATCACATTATTATCCATTCTTAATTTACCTTCCTATCTTTCCGTTTTGTCTCCTGCCTTTATTCATTCGACTTTTCTTATTTGCTTCGGGTATCTTCTTAGTACCCTTCTGTCAGTTCTCCCTTACACAGTCCTACAGCTCTGGAAGTGCCTATTCTGTCGCATCCCAGCGCCAGGAACATCTTCAAGTCATCCAGCGTAGACACACCGCCGGCTGCCTTGATCTTCACATTGGGACCAATGTGTGCTTTGAACAATTCCACATCTTCCCTGGTGGCACCGCCGGTTCCAAAACCGGTAGAAGTCTTGATATAATCAGCCCCCGCTGCCGTCACAGCTTTACACATGGCTATCTTTTCTTCTTCCGTCAGATAGCAGGTCTCAATGATTACTTTTAAAATATGACTTCCGCACACTTCCTTCAGCCTGCGAATCTCCTCTTCTACCTTATCATACAGCCCGTTCTTCACATCGCTGATATTTACCACCATATCAATCTCATTGCAGCCATCCCGAAGGGCAGCTTCCACTTCTGCTATCTTTGCCTCCGTGACACAGTATCCAAGCGGGAATCCCACCACTGTACAAATATTAATCTTCTCTCCATAGGTTTCATGAATTCTTTTAATATAAGTCGGCGGCACGCACACGCTGGCCGTATGATATGCCATTGCTTCTTCACACAATTTTTCAATATCATTCCATGTAGCGAAAGCCTTAAGCTGGGTATGGTCTACATGTCCAAGCATCTCCTGTACTGTCATTTCGGTCTCCTTTTTCTTTCTTACTCTGTATCCTATTGTAATACCTTTGCATCAAAAAAGCAATTATCAACTGAACTGTAATCTCAAATGTTATAGTTCAGCCCGCGCCATTCGCAAAGCTGCGCCTGCGGCGCTTTCTCGCCGCTACGCAGCTAGCTTTGCTCATAAAATGGCGCTCCGCTCATAGCCTACATGACGTGCTCATTCATGCAAGCATGATTCGCCCATCATATAGGCTATGGCTGAACTGTAATCTCAAATCGGCACTTCGACATTTTTTGCTTGCTTAAATGACAAGACTTGTGTTATGATTATAATAATGTTGTTTCCAGACATAGGTAATCTATTTTTGAAAGAAAGGAGCAAATGACATGAACAATAACAATATTTATTCCGACATTACCCCGGAAATCCTCAGACTGGCGAAGCTCTCTGCCGAAAGTGGTATCATCGAACAGGAACTTTTTACCCGCTATGAAGTCAAACGCGGCTTAAGAGACTTAAATGGCAAAGGTGTACTTGCCGGACTTACACATATATCAGACGTTAGAGCAAGTGAGATTGTAGACGGCGTCAGCGTTCCCTGTCATGGTCGTTTATTTTACAGAGGATATGATGTAAAGGATCTGGTGAATGGTTTTACCGGTGATGGCAGATTCGGCTTTGAAGAGGTCACTTATCTTCTTTTGTTCGGTGAGCTGCCGGATGCAAAAGAGCTTTCTTCTTTTAAAGAACTTCTTGCCTTTTACCGTACATTACCTACCAGCTTTGTACGCGATATTATCTTAAAAGCTCCCAGCAAAGATATGATGAATACCCTGGCAAGAAGTGTCCTTACTCTTTATTCCTATGATGACAGGGCAGATGATACTTCCATCCCTAATGTATTGAGACAGTGCATGCAGTTGATCAGCCTATTCCCTCTGCTCTCCATTTACGGTTATCAGGCTTACAGTCACTATCATGACGGCAACAGTCTGTTCATTCACCAGCCGGTTGCAGAGCTTTCCACTGCGGAAAATATACTGCATATTCTGCGCCCTGACAGCAAATATACACCTCTCGAGGCCAGGATACTGGATATTGCACTGGTTCTGCACATGGAACACGGAGGCGGTAACAACTCTTCTTTCACTACTCACGTTGTTACTTCTTCAATGACCGATACCTACTCTACCATTGCTGCAGCCATCGGATCCCTGAAAGGGCCCCGTCACGGCGGTGCTAATATCAAGGTTGTCAAGATGTTCGAAGATATGAAGCAGGAGGTACACGACTGGACAGATGAAGACGAAGTCTCCAATTATCTGCGCAGACTTCTGCACAAAGATGCGTTTGACCATGCAGGTCTGATATACGGTGTAGGCCATGCAGTCTACTCTAAGTCTGACCCAAGAGCAGTGATTTTCAAGGGCTTTGTAGAAAAGCTTTCGGAAGAAAAAGGTCTTGAAAAAGAATTTGCCCTCTACTCTCTTGTGGAAAAATTAGCTCCTCAGATAATCAGCAGCGAGCGACAGATGTTCAAGGGTGTCAGCATCAACGTGGACTTCTATTCCGGATTTGTATACAACATGCTGGGATTGCCAATGGAACTATATACTCCTATTTTCGCCATTGCTCGAATCGCCGGTTGGAGTGCTCACAGATTGGAAGAGCTTGCCAATAATGGTAAGATTATCCGCCCCGCATATAAGCCTGTTGGGGAAGATAAAGAGTATGTGTCAATGGTGGATCGATAATCCGTTGTCCAAGATTTATTCTGCTAAAAAGACCTGCTAGGAACATACCTTGCAGGTCTTTTAATATTTATTCTTTAAAGCTTCAGGAAATCCCTCACCACCTGCTGCATCTTATCTGCATCACAGATATTATTGTGAATCACTTCCGCACTGCGGATTTCCTCAATAGCATTAGGTACCGTCACATTAGCAATCTTAGACAGTTCATCCACCAGTTCAAAATCTCCCATTGCATCATACTTATGGTCAATGGCATCCATAACGCTTCTTGTAAACTTGAAAGGACTTGCTGTTGATGCGATCACAGTCTTGGTGTTATCACCTTTCTCCTTCACATATTTATCATAAACGGTCGCAGCTACTGCTGTATGGGTATCGATAACATATCCACAGTCCTCATACAGCTTCTTGATGGTCTCGGCTGTCTCAGCCTCATTCGCATAATTGCCGTAGAAGTCAGCCAGTCCGGCCTTCATCTCATCTGTAATCTCATACCTACCCTGTCCGCTTAATGAAGACATCAGCTGTGCATTCTTTTCCGCATCATTGCCGGCGATTCTGTAAATCAGTCTTTCCAGATTACTGGAAATCAGGATGTCCATGGAAGGTGAGGTAGTCAGTACGAACTCTCTGTTGCGGTCATAAGTACCTGTTGCAAAGAAATCATACAGAACCTTATTGTCATTGGAAGCGCAGATCAGCTTTGCAATAGGAAGTCCCATATTCTTTGCATAAAAGGCCGCCAGAATATTGCCGAAGTTACCGGTAGGCACTACAACATTGATAGCTTCTCCTTCTGCAATCTTCTCTTCCTGCAACAGCTTTGCATAAGCATATACATAATAAACGATCTGCGGTACCAGACGACCTATATTGATGGAGTTGGCTGAAGAGAACTGAAAGCCCTTCTCATTCATCTCTTTCGCCAGTTCCTTATCGGAGAAGATCTTCTTTACACCGGTCTGGGCATCATCGAAGTTGCCGTGGATACCTACGACAAAGGTGTTGTCACCCTTCTGGGTCACCATCTGCTTCTCCTGAATGGGGCTGACACCGTTCTTTGGATAGAATACAATGATCTTAGTACCTTCTACGCCTGCAAACCCTGCCAAAGCAGCTTTACCGGTATCACCGGAGGTAGCGGTCAGGATTACGATCTCATTATGTATCTTGTTCTTTCTGGCTGAAGTAATCATCAGATGAGGCAGAATAGAAAGTGCCATGTCCTTAAATGCAATGGTTGCACCGTGGAATAACTCCAGATAATATGCACCTTCTGCTTCCACCAGGGGAGCGATTACCTCAGTATCAAATTTCTCATCGTATGCCTTGCGGATACATTCCTTCAGCTCGTCCTCCGTAAAATCAGATAAGAACAGCTTCATAACCTCATAAGCAACCTCCTGATAACTCATCCGGGATAACTCTTTTAATGACTTCTCCAGGGCAGGAATATGGTCAGGCACGAACAGTCCGCCGTCATCGGACAGACCCTTCAGGATAGCCTCTGATGCCTTTACAGGGGCGATATTGCTTCTGGTGCTTCTATATAATACTTCCATAATCGTTCTTGATTACTCCTTTCATACCATTCTTCATCTTTTTGCAATTTTGCCCCATTTTACCACATTCCTGCTTTCTATGCAAGACACTTTATCAAGCTAAATCAAAAAACTTTATAGAAAGAACTCGTGTCCGCCATGAGCGAACAAAAATGTCAGATTTTCGTCAAACCATCGCATTCTGTCTTCGTCAGCGTATGTTCTTGCTGCGAAATACATAGCCCCCTGAGAGATATCTTCTCCTTCCAGTGCCCTCTGCACAGCTGCCACAGTCTCATCACTAATTGTTACTTTCCAGATTTTTCCGGACGAGACCGGCGAAAACTGCGTCACACCTTTTGACTTTTGAAGTACTACCTCAGAAACAGTATCAGGAAAGTCCTCACTGTTTACCCTATTCAAAATCACATTCGCTACAAGGAGTTTTCCATCCTCATCCTCTCCGCCTGCCTCTGCTTCCACAATACGAAGCAGGATATCATAGTCATCCTCGCATAGATTATAAACAAGCGCAGTTGATTGCGCCTGACCGCTAATTACATTTTCGGCAGAAACGCAATCCACTTCTTCCTGATTCTCAGGTTCCGGATTTTCCAGTACTCCATAGTCTACTACCCGCTGTCCGGAAGCACTGCTTAGGACGATTCCCATAGTCCTGCTTCTGTCATCAGCGGTATATGCTGCATCTATTGTTTCTTCATAAAGAGGGCCTGCGGCTTTCAGATTTTTATCGATTCCTGTTACACAGAAAGCTCCTGCCAGCAACAGAAAATGTGCCAGCAGAAGCCCGCTTATGGCTTTTTTATACATGTCTCTCTGATTCCTTTTTTGCTGTTAAACATTTTAAGTTCCTGATATTTATTTTATACAGCAAGTCCTCAAGTTATGACACTTGTACAAAAAATTCATTTTTTATTCATTCACTACAATTGATTTCTTAGGACACTTTTCCTGACAGATACCGCAGCCAACACACTGCTCATGGTCGATCACCGCATGGAAGTTTTCTACCTTTATAGCCTGCTGTGGGCAGTTTCTGACACAGAGACCGCAGCCAATGCAACCGGTCTCGCATGCTTTCATGGTAACAGGGCCTTTGTCTGTGGAACTGCAGGCCACTACCTGCTTTGCGGAATAAGGGATCAGAGAAATCAGGTGCTTTGGGCAGACTGCGATACACTTGCCGCAAGCTTTACACTTTTCTTTGTCCACCACAGCAATCCCATTCACCACATGGATTGCATCAAACGGACAGGCTTTGACACAGGTACCATATCCCAGACAGCCACTGTTGCAGGATTTGGGACCGCCACCCGGTACAAAGCTCATCATACGACAGTCTTCGCTTCCACAATAATCGTAATCATCATGGGTCTTCTCGCAGTCACCCTGACAGTGTACGAATGCCACCTTTCGCTCGCTGCTTTCCGCTTCCACGCCCATGATTGCTGCTATTTTTGCTCCTACAGTTTCTCCTCCTACCGGGCAGGCATTTACGGGAGCCTCTCCTTTTGCAATGGCAGCTGCCAGGCCGGAACAGCCTGCGTAACCACAGCCACCACAGTTGTTGCCCGGAAGGGCAGCCAGCACTGCTTCTTCCTTTTCATCTACTTCTACTTTAAACTTGATACCTGCCACGCCGAGGAATAAGCCCATGAAGATGCCCACAAGACCTACCACCAGGGCAGCAGTCAGAATTCCAGTTGCCATCATTTTTCCTCCTTTTATAACAGACCTGAGAATCCACAGAAAGCAATAGCCATAAGACCGGCAGTCAGCAGTACCATAGGCATCCCTTTAAAGGATTCCGGGAAATCATTATGCTCCATCTTCTCACGAAGACCTGCCAGAATCACGATAGAAATGGTAAAGCCTACTGCTGTGGCAAAACCATTCACAATCCCCGTGATAATACCGTATTCCTTCTGCACGTTAGTCAGCGCCACTCCAAGTACTGCACAGTTAGTGGTAATAAGGGGAAGATACACGCCCAACGCCTCGTACAAAGCAGGCATAGCTTTCTTTAAGAACATCTCTACGAACTGCACCAGAGCCGCAATGACCAGGATGAACACAATGGTCTGCAGATATTCGATATGAAATCTCTGCAGCACATATTTGTAAATAACACCGGACACAGCACTGGCAAGAGTAATAACAAAAATTACAGCTGTTCCCATACCGGCTGCTGTACCGGTTTTCTTGGATACGCCAAGGAAAGGACACAGTCCCAAAAATTGGCTGAGCACTACATTGCTGACCAGCGAGGAACTGACTAATATGATAAATAAATCTTTGATGTCAGTCATATCACTTGCCCTCCTTCTTTAAGTCTATGAATATCAGGTCCTGAATGACGGGTTCCTCTGTTTCGATGATCTTTTTGGGTGTCGGTTCATCTGTAGACTTATCAGGTACTTTTATTTCTGCCGCTTTTATTTCAGCAGGCTTCTCCAGTGTCTCCCACTCATAGTCCTTCGCATCAGGGTCATAGAACCTTCTGCTGCAGCCCTTATTGCCGCAGTTCATGCAGTCCTCACTGCAGCCTGACTGAATTTTGCCGGCATCCTTGCCCACACGCTCTCTCGTGATCTTTAAATAATTCTGGAAAGCAGTCAGTGCTGCCAGTATGAAGAAAGCCCCCGGTGCCAG
This sequence comes from Acetatifactor sp., assembly GCA_045545375.1. GTDB lineage: Bacteria > Bacillota > Clostridia > Lachnospirales > Lachnospiraceae > Acetatifactor. Next base: position 13,922 of record JAZQAT010000028.1, on the reverse strand, counting down.
AACGAAGATACCAATCGGTGTAAAAGAATCCGGCATGATACGGTAACCGAATACTTCACCTGCTCCTAAAAGCTCTCTCACAGCGCCGATACAGGTCAGGGCAAAGGTAAAGCCCAGACCCATGCCGATACCATCAAACAGGGAAGGTATCGGAGGATTGGAATAAGCATAGCTTTCTGCACGTCCAAGGATGATACAGTTTACCACGATCAAGGGAATGTATACTCCCAGTGCCTTATTCAGATCCGGAAGGTACGCCTCCAATAACAACTGAAGCACTGTTACAAAAGAAGCAATAATGACGATAAAAGCAGGGATGCGTACTTTTCCGGGAATCACCTTACGCAGCAAAGAAATAATCAGGTTGCTCATAGCAAGTACTGCTGCTGTAGTCAAGCCCATGCCCAGACCATTCATGGCGGATGTGGTAACTGCCAGGGTTGGACACATTCCTAACATCAGTACAAAAGTAGGATTCTCTTTAATCAGACCGTTATAAAGTCTCTCTCCGGCTTTATTCATTGCTGTTACCTCCTTCCCTCACAAGCGTTACAAGTTCTTCCTGAATAGCCCTTAAACCTCCGTTTACCGCGTAAGTCACAGCTTTCGTGGTAACGGTGGCACCGCTGATAGCATCAATTTCACTGTCAGATTTCGAACCGCTCTTAGTGTATGTAAAGCTGCTTACTTTTTTATTACGAAACTGTGGTTTCAATACATCGTCTGCTTTCATTCCCAGACCGGGAGTCTCATCGATTTCCAGGATTGAGATGCCGTTAATGGTTCCGTCTTCCCTGACTCCAAGGTACAAGGTAATATTGCCGCCGTATCCTTCCGAGGTGGTCGTCTCCACTACAAATCCCATGTGGTTTCCGGATGCATCAAGCGCTTCATAAGCGCTTCCTATCTCCACGCCATTTTCTTTCAGTTCCCCTGCAAGTGTCTCAGAAGGCGTATATTCTATTGCATCAAAGCTTAACGCATCTTCAAACACTGCCCTGCATGCTTCCTGGATGGCTTTTTCCTTCTGGAGACGAATAGGCTCTTTCGTAAGTTCATAGACAAAGCCAAGCACAAGTCCTGCAATCAATGTTATGGCAAACAGGACAATGGCATCTTTCAACATATTGCGAACATCCGATTTATTTGACATGACGTTTACCTCCTTTTCCAAAAGCCTCCGGCCAGGTTACCTTTTCAATCAAAGGCACCAGAAGGTTACCCAGGATAATAGCATAGGATACTCCTTCTGCAGCAGGTCCGAAGATACGGAAGATTCCCGTCATAATTCCTAAGAAAATACCGTAAAGATACTGCCCCTTAACGGTAATAGGCCTCGTCACATAATCTGTAGCCATAAAGAAAGCTCCCAACATCAAGCCACCGCCTGCAAGCTGTGCAGACAAATAAGCCGGTTCAAAACCATGTCCGCCAAATATGATTACAAATACAGCAAAACTCACTATGTAGCTTCCCGGAATCCTCAAATCAATGACGCCAAGAAGAAGCAGGAAACAGGCTCCGATAACAATGGCAATCATGGAAGTCTCACCGATGGTACCGGCAATATTACCGATGATCATATCAAATGCATTCACGCTCTCCCCATTCTTTAATGATGCTAAGGGTGTGGCCCCGGTAAAAGTATCATAGGAGAAATCGGTCATAAGTGCCGGGAAAGAAATCAGCAAAAAGCATCTGGCTGCCAGCGCCGGATTCATGAAGTTCTGTCCCAGCCCGCCGAATAACATCTTTACTACTAAAATAGCAAAGACACCGCCAATTACAGGCACCCACCAGGGGACACTGACCGGCAGGTTCAGCGCAAGTAAAAGGCCTGTCACAACAGCTGACAGATCAGTAATCGTCATTTTCTTTTTATATAGTCCAAACAGGAATTCCGTCCCAACCGCAGATGCGATGGACACCAGGATCAGCATCAGTGCTCTCGGACCGAAATGATAGATTCCATATCCCGTAGCCGGCAGCAATGCAAGGATCACAGCCATCATGATGCCATTGGTTGTCACTCTTGACCGGATGTGAGGATTGGAAGATACTTTTAGTAATTTACTCACTTTTCATCCCTCCTACTTCTTTTTCTTTGCCAGGAGAATCTTACGCATGGACTTGATATCCTGAGTAAGGGGTCTCTTAGCCGGACAGATAAAGCTGCAGCATCCGCATTCACAGCATTCCATGCCGTCATGCTTTAAAAAGGCTTCCTCATCGAATCGCTCTGCATAATCTGCCAGTCTGCTGGGTACTACTCGTCCGGGGCAAACCTCTACACACCGTCCGCAGTTAATACAGGGACCGGGCTCCATCATGGATACCTCATCTACAGTCAATGCCAAAAGTGCCGTGGAAGTCTTGGTTGTGGGCACATTCAGATCGAACATGCCAAAACCCATCATAGGACCGCCGCAGATAATCTTCTCAGGCTCCTCCTTAAATCCGCCTGCTTCCTCCACCAACTGACTGTAACTTGTTCCGATACGTACCTTAAAGTTACGGGGATTTGCTACAGCATCTCCCGTCACCGTCACAATACGCTCCATCAATGGTTTGCCCTCTACCACTGCTCTGTAAATGCCACAAATGGTATCAACGTTATTTACGATACAACCTACGTCAGCAGGCAGCATTGAGGAATTGACTTTCCGGCCTGTCACAGCGTAAATCAAAGTACGCTCAGCGCCCTGGGGGTACTTTGTCTTTAAAGATTTAACTGTAATCCTCTTTTCATTCTTGGTCAGTGATTTCAACAGCTTTATGCATTCCGGCTTATTGTCCTCAATGGCGATCACGCCGATTGCACGATCAAAGAGCTTCAGGACAATTTTCAGTCCCTCGATCAGCTTCTCGGGCTCCTCCATCATCCTGCGATAATCACTTGTCAGATAAGGTTCACACTCCGCACAGTTCGCAATAACATACTCTATCTTGTCCGGATTCTGGGGAGAAAGTTTGATAAAAGTGGGGAAACCGGCGCCACCCATACCCACGATACCCGCTTCCTTTATAATATCAATAATTTCCTGCTTGGTCAGCTTCTCCACCGGAGCAACCGGGTAAAATCCTATCTCCTCATATAAGCCGTCATTTTCTATGATGATACTGTTTATCATATCCCCGGTCACCACGCGCCTTGGTTCTATAGTCTTTACCGTACCGGATACAGATGCATAAATCGGCGCTGAAACAAATCCGCCGCTTTCTGCAATCATCTGCCCTACCAGGACACGATCCCCTTTTTTTACAACCGGCTTGGCCGGTGCACCGATGTGCTGGGAAAGAGGATATACCAGTTCTCCCTGGGGAAGTATCTCCAGAACCGGCTTGTCCTTGGACAATTCCTTTCCATCATAAGGATGGATGCCGCCCATAAATGTTAACTTCGCCATATTTTAACCCTTTCCTTTCTTATAACCACACTTCTGTAGCCACAATTTCCTCCCGTCGAAAAATGTCAAACCTTAACGAGATTTTTACTTATAAATAAATATACTATTATTTTTCAAAAAATACTACTGTATTTTTTAAAAATGTGATATTATAATCTATAATTATTAATCAGGAGGGGCTTTCCTATGAAAATCGTAAGAAACAGCTTGGAATCTTTTTCGTTAAAATATCCTCTGGAGCAGCTGGGATCTTTAGACCGGATTCTTTTTCTGGATATTGAGACCACAGGCTTCAGCTCAGCCTCTTCTTACCTTTATCTGATCGGATGTACTTTCCAAAAAGACGACACCTGGCAGACCATACAATGGTTTGCCGAAAAATACGAAGAAGAACCTGCTATCTTGACCGCATTTTTTGATTTTGCGGCAGCATACCGGTATCTTCTGCATTTTAACGGTACTACTTTTGATCTTCCTTTCATTCAGCATAAATGCGCCCGTCATAAACTAAGCTTTTCCTTTGATGGTCTGGAAAGTATTGATTTATATAAAAAAATATCGCCCTGCAAATACCTGTTAAAGCTTCCAAATTGTAAGCAAAAGACGCTGGAACAGTTTTTGGGGATTCCCAGAGACGATATCTATGACGGTGGGGAATTGATCGGTCTGTACCATGAATATGTAAAGTCCCCCTCTTCTATGACTGAGAAAAAGATTCTTCTTCATAATCAGGAGGATCTGCTGGGAATGCTTGAGATTCTTCCGGTACTCTCCTACTATGACCTGTTCACCAAAGATGTGACTGCTAAAAAAGTACAGGCCAACTATTATCGCGATTTATCCGGGTCAAAACGGATGGAGCTTCTGATGACACTTGCACTGCCGGTATCTCTGCCAAAGCCGGTCTCCACTTCCGGAAACGGCTGCTATTTTATGGGGGATGGTGACTCCGGTTCTCTGAAGGTGCCTGTGTATGAGGAAGAGATGAAGTATTTTTATTCTAATTATAAGGATTACTATTATCTTCCTACGGAAGATGTCGCCTTACATAAGTCAGTGGCTTCCTTTGTGGACAACGAGCACCGGATACCTGCTACAGCTGCTACCTGTTATACACGCAAGCAGTCACAGTACCTGCCCCAGTGGGGACTTTTGCGTGAGCCCTTCTTTAGAAGGGATTATAAGAGCAAGGAAATGTTTTTTGAACTGACGGATGAGTTAAAACGGGATCGTGCTGCCTTTACAGCTTACGCAAATCATGTTCTTGCTATGCTTGCAACGGTATATTGATGCTTTTATAAAAATACAATAGTCCATAAAAAGAGACCTATCATATTTGACAAGTCTCTTATATATCATTCTATTTAATTATGTGTAGAATTATTCTTCAGAAGCTATTACCGCATCAACGTCTACATCTGCAACATCAGCATTTTCTTCTTTTGCTGCTTCCTGAGACAGTGCCTTAACACTCAGGGAAATCTTTTTGTCAGCTTCGTTGAAGTCTACAACCTTAGCGGTAACTTCATCACCAACATTCAGAACATCAGCAGGCTTCTCGATATGCTCCTTAGCGATCTGAGAAACATGAAGCAGAGCGTCTACGCCGGGCTCCAGCTCTACGAATGCACCAAAGTCTGTCATTCTTGCAACCTTACCGGTTACAACATTGCCTACTGCATACTTCTCTGCAGCATCCTTCCAAGGGTTAGCATCTTCAAACTTTAAGGACAGGGCAATCTTGCTGCCGCTGATCTCTTTGATCAGAACCTTTAAGGCATCGCCTACTTTGAAGACTTTCTTAGGATGCTCTACTCTTCCCCAGGACATCTCGGAGATGTGAAGCAGACCGTCTGCTCCGCCCAGATCGATGAAAGCACCGAAATCGGTAACGTTCTTAACAACACCTTCTACTACATCGCCTTCATGAATCCTCTCAAAGAGTTCCTTCTGCAGTTCTGCCTTCTTGGCAACGATGAGCTGCTTACGGTCACCGATGTATCTTCTTCTCTTAGGATTGTACTCGCTGATAACGAATTCAATTTCCTGTCCGGCATACTTGGTCAGATCCTTCTCATAGGTATCAGATACCAGGCTTGCAGGGATGAAGATTCTTACTTCTTCTACTACTACGCTCAAACCACCGTCAAGTACCTGAGCAACAGTTGCTTTCAGCACTTCCTTGTTATTATAAGCTTCTTCAATTCTCTTGTTGCCTCTGTCAGCAGCAAGTCTCTTGTAGGTCAGAACCACCTGACCTTCTCCATCATTAACTTTCAATACTTTTACTTCCATGGTGTCGCCGACTTTAACGACAGTAGTAAGATCTACACTATTGTCGTTGGTGTATTCACTCTTGGTAAGAATACCGTCAGACTTGTAACCGATGTTAAGTACCATCTCATCGGGCTTCACATCGATAACTGTGCCTTCGACTACCTCTCCTGCATGTATTGTCTTTAATGATTCTTCCAACATTTGTTCAAAAGTTAATTCTGACATAATTTTGAACCTCCTCGATTAATTTGTTTGGGGTGGAAGCCCCAGCAGTAATACCCACCAGTCGAACAGCTTTAGGTAGTTCTAAATGCAAGTCATCTAGTGTCTGTATAAAATAGGTGTTTGCACACTCCCTGCTGCAAATTTCGTACAGTTTTCTCGTGTTGGAGCTGTGCTTACCTCCTATTACGATCATAACATCCGCTTCTTTCGCGATGGCCCGCGCCTGCGTCTGTCGTTCTTCTGTTGCATTACAGATAGTGTTCACAACACTATCATTGTAACCTTTTTTCTCAAAAATTTCAACTATATATTGAAATTTCTTGTAATTATATGTCGTTTGAGCTACGATACAGAGGTTTTTGCCCTCCTTCGGGGTATATTCCAAGGCTTCATCGGGGGTTTCCAACACTATAACGGGCCCCTGACACCATCCTACAATGCCTTGTACCTCAGGATGAGACGGATTTCCCACCACTATTATCTCCTTACCGTCCAGGCTTTCCTTCTCCACAATTCTGTGAATTCGTTTCACAAAGGGACATGTTGCATCAATGCACTCAAGTCCTTTTTGCTCCAGGATATCATAGATATCTTTAGAAACCCCGTGGGAACGAATAACTACGGTACCCTCTGTGAGCTGCTCCAGTTCCTCTTTTGTTTCAATGACCCTGACTCCCTTTTTTTCCAGATCCTTTACCACTTCTTCATTATGGATAATCGGGCCATACGTATATATAGTTTTACCAGTTTCTATCTGTTCATACACTTTATCTACAGCACGTTTTACGCCAAAACAAAAGCCTGCACTTTCAGCCAGCCTGATTTCCATAACTCAGCTTTCCTCCCCTGCTTTCTTCTCATCACAGATACGAATCATGGCTGCTACCACTTCTTCAATCGTCATTTCAGACGTATCCAGTAAAATTGCATCCTCTGCCTGCTTCAGAGGAGAGGTCTCACGATTCATGTCACGATAATCTCTCTCCTCGATATCGGCCTTGATCTTCTCCAGATCACACTTTTCACCCTTAGCAGTCAATTCATCGAATCGGCGCTTTGCACGCACATAACTGCTGGCAGTCATGTATATCTTCACATCTGCATCAGGAAGCACACAGGTACCGATATCACGACCGTCCATAACACAATCACTGGTGGAAGCAAGCTTCTGCTGAAGCTCTACCAGTTTCTTGCGGATAGCCGGCTGCGGACTTGTCATTGAAGCCATGTTGCCGACCTCTTCTGTCCTTAAAAAAGCATTGACATTTTCTCCATTGAGGTATACCACCTGCACACCATCATCATAACGTATGGTAATATCCGCTTCTTCACATTTCGTGCTTACAGCCTGAACATCATTGGGATTTATCTTTTTCCTGAGAAGATACAATGCCATGGCACGGTACATTGCTCCCGTATCTACATAGATCAGATTCATTTTCTTTGCCAGCGCCTTTGCTATTGTACTTTTACCTGCTCCTGCCGGCCCGTCAATTGCTATATTATAACTCATGTACAACCTCCTGTATCATAAATTTACTGCATTTTATATGCAGCAAAGGATTTGACAATAATAGATATTCTGCTTATTCCTGTCGTGCTGCACTCTCACCGGCCAGATATCCGGTCGACCAGGCAATCTGCAGATTAAATCCTCCCGTCAGAGCATCAAGATCTAATACTTCTCCTGCAAAATACATTCCCTGCATCTTCTTAGACTCCATGGTAGACGGATTCACATCTTTTACGGAAACTCCGCCCCTGGTAATAATGGCTTCATTATAGTCCCTGACACCGGTAATAGTCAGCGGCAGATTCTTGATCAGTTCCGCAAATGTCCTTCTCTCCTCTCTGGTAATCTCATTTACTTTCTTATCCGGATGGATTCCCGATAAAGAGATCATGATCGGTATCAGCTTAACCGGGAAAAGTCCGTTCAATGCGTTTTTGAACTGCTTGTTCCTATTCTCCTCGAAATCTCGTAAAATACGCTTGTCCAACTGTTCTAAATCAAGCGCAGGCTTTAAATCAATATATAATTCTGCTTTGCTTTCACTTACTACATCTTTGCCTGCTTTGGATTTTGCAGCCTTTTTACGGACTTTTTCCGCGTTTTTCATATAATAGCTGCTGGCACTCAGAATCAGCGGGCCACTGACACCAAAATGTGTAAACAGCATCTCTCCAAAGCCTTCATATATCTCTTTTTTGCCCTGCATGAGGCGAACAGCCACATTTTTCAGGGCAAGCCCCATCACGTCACGACACCATGTTTCTTCTGTGGTAAAAGGTACCAGTGAGGGGGTAGTATCTATCAATGTATGACCTGTCTCTCTTGCAAAACGATAGCCGTCTCCGGTAGAACCGGTAGTGGGATAAGAAAGCCCTCCTGTAGCAATAATGACACTGTCTGCATCCAAATTCCTCCCGTCAGAAAGCCGGACGCCATTCACCTTACTTTGGATCAGGATCTCTTTCACCTCACTGTGTAACATGATCTCCACATCACGCCTGCGAAGCTCTCTGGAGAGTGCTGCAATAATATCTGAAGAATGGTCTGATACAGGGAATACCCTGTCCCCTCGTTCCACTTTCAGCGGACAACCTGCCTTTTCCAGAAAATCCATAACACTTCTATTATCAAACCGGTAAAAGGCGCTGTAAAGGAACTTAGGATTACTGACACAATTGGCAAACAATGTCTCCATTTCTCCTGCATTGGTTACATTACACCTTCCCTTGCCGGTAATATAAATCTTCTTGCCCAGTTTTTCATTTTTTTCAATCAGGCAGACTGCTGCTCCGGCATCAGCAGCTGCAATCGCCGCCATCATACCGGCGGCACCACCACCTATTATGACTACTTTCTTCATTCATTAAGCCTTTCCGGTTCAAGCAATTCCTGCCGGTATTTCAGCATTTGGCATTCCACCCAGCACAGCATCTTCATCAATATAATCTATTTCATCGTTCATGTATACCTGATAATTATTCCAGGTGTTTTCAAGCACCTCCAGATTCTTCTTGACTTCCTGCGGACATTTCAGACACAAAGCCACCACCAGTGCATTGATCAGACTAAGAGGTGCCACCAGTGAGTCCACAATGGAAACCATGTCACTTCTGGCTAACAGATTACAGGAAGAGTACAGATTCATCGGCGAATTCACGCTGTCCGTAATAGCAATCACATTGGCATTGCGGTCGTTAGCAAGCTCCATGGCCTTCAGGGTCCGCATCGAATATCTCGGAAAACTGATACCGATAAAACAGTCTCTCTCATGTATACGTATCATCTGCTCAAAGGTCTCGCTGATACTGGTACTTCTTAACAATACAACGTTTCCCCTGATCATATTCAGGTAAAAATGAAGGAAGCCCGCTAAAGGCTCATTGCTCCTAAGTCCCATTATATATACTGTCTCAGCCTTCAAAATAGTCTTAACAGCCGTCTCGAAGGCATTGGGATCTAAATGCTCCATGGTATCCTGAATCTTCTCCATATCGGACGTCAGTACAGATGTTAAAACCTCAGACTGACTGCTCCTGCCATATTTTATGTTGATTTTCTGGACACTGCTCAATTTCCCCCGGACACACTCTTCCAGGGCCTTCTGAAAACCCGGATATCCATCGTATCCAAGACCGGAAGCAAATCTTACCACGGTTGATTCGCTGATTCCAAGCGTCTCACCCAGCTTTGCGGCAGTCATGAACACAGCCTCATCATAATTTTGCTGGATATATTCAGCGATCTTACGATGATTCTTGCTCATCTTCTGATAATGTTCTCCTATTCGAGCCAAAACATCACTTTCCTGTTTCATACCGCCGTCTGCTCCTTTTCTTTGTCTTCACATACTCTTTTATTATATCTTTTTTATTTCATTTGGTCAAGCAAAGAGCAAAAATAAGGCTGTCGCCAGCTGAACATTCATTCAGCTAATGCGACAGCCTCTTAATTGACCTGTCTTTATCGTATCATAAACAAAAGACTATACAGGATATGCACCGTTCTTGGTATCAGCCTGAGTCATATCAACTTTCTCCTGCTGAGCCTGACGATATTTAAAGAAGTCAGTAGCAACCTGAGGGAACAGAGCGTAGCTTAATACATCCTCATCCTGCTGTTTCCATTCTTTCATCTCGCCTTCCAGCTTATCCAGCTCATTGCCAATCAGATCTGCATAACGGCAGGTAATTCTCTCTTCACCGGGGATAACCTTATCGATTACTTCCTGATTCATGGGTTTAACGGTCTGACCGTATTCACCGCGCAGAACTGCCTTGGTTTCCTTGGTAGCCATCTTATAACGCTCACCCATCAGTACGTTAAATACTGCCTGAGTACCAACAATCTGAGAAGAAGGAGTAACAAGAGGGGGCTCACCGAGATCTTTACGTACACGAGGAATCTCCTGCAGCACATCATAATACTTGTCTTCTGCATTCTGTTCTTTCAACTGGCTTACCATGTTGGAAAGCATACCACCGGGTACCTGATACAGCAGCGTCTTGATATCTACACCCATTACCTTAGGATTCAGCAGACCGCTCTGTAAGCACTCGTCTCTGTAAGGTCTGAAGTAATCAGCAATTTCAGCCAGCAGATTCTGATCGAATCCGGTATCATAAGGTGTACCTCTGAAGGTCTCAACCATAACCTCTGTTGCAGGCTGAGAAGTTCCCATTGCAAAAGGACTCATAGCAGTATCGATAACATCAACACCGGCTTCTACAGCCTTTAAGTAAGTCATACTTGCCACACCGGAGGTGTAGTGGGTATGCAGCTGGATAGGCAGCTTGGTTGCGCTCTTCATTGCTGTAATCAGCTCAGTTGCCTTATAAGGAACCAGAAGGCCCGCCATATCTTTAATACAGATAGAGTCTGCACCCATCTCTTCAATCTTCTTAGCTGTATCCATCCAGTACTCCAGAGTATAAGCATCACCCAGAGTGTAGGAAAGAGCAACCTGTGCATGACCTCTGCCTTCCTGTACCTTGAACTTATTGGTAGCATCAACAGCTGCCTGCAGGTTACGAAGGTCATTCAAACAGTCAAAAATACGAATGATATCAATACCATTGGAGATGGACTTCTGTACGAAGTACTCAACAACATCATCTGCATAAGGTCTGTAACCAAGAATATTCTGTCCACGGAACAGCATCTGCAGCTTGGTATTCTTGAAACCGTCACGCAGTTTTCTCAGTCTGTCCCAAGGATCTTCCTTCAGGAAACGAAGGGAAGCATCAAATGTAGCGCCGCCCCAGCACTCTACGGAATGATAACCAACCTGATCCATCTTATCAACGATAGGAAGCATAAGGCTGGTAGGCATTCTGGTAGCAATCAGAGACTGGTGAGCGTCACGCAATATAGTTTCCGTAATCTTAATCGGCTTTTTTACTTGTTCTGACATAATTTCCTCCTATTTTCTTGGCCCGGACTTGCAGAATATAGTCGGGATTTTCGGGGTAAGGTGCTTCCGAAAAATCCCTCTATATCCGCAAGTCAGGCAATAAAATATCACTAAATAATTTCAAACAAAATTTAGAACACTCCAAAGATCGCCATGAAGGTACCTGCGGCTACGGCGGTTCCGATAACACCGGCTACGTTAGGGCCCATAGCATGCATCAGCAGGAAGTTGGTAGGATCTGCCTCGGCACCAACTTTCTGAGATACACGAGCTGCCATAGGAACTGCGGATACACCTGCAGAACCGATCAGAGGGTTAACCTTACCCTTGGTAGCCCAGCACATCAGCTTACCGAAGAGGACACCGGCTGCTGTACCGAACATGAATGCAATCAGACCCAGGATAACGATCTTAATGGTATCCATATTCAGGAATGCTTCTGCACTTGTGGTAGCACCTACGGAAGTACCAAGCAGGATAACTACGATGTACATCAATGCATTGGAAGCGGTATCTGTCAGCTGTCTTACCACACCGGATTCTCTGAAGAGGTTACCCAGCATCAGCATACCAACCAGAGGAGCAGTGGTAGGAAGGATCAGACATACTACGATTGTAACAATGATAGGGAACAGGATCTTCTCCAGTTTGGAGACAGGACGAAGCTGACCCATCTTGATCTTTCGCTCTTCTTCTGTTGTCAGAAGCTTCATGATAGGCGGCTGAATGATAGGTACCAGTGACATATAAGAATATGCTGCCACTGCAATAGGACCTAAGATAGCCGTCTGGCCAAGCTTACCGGCAAGGAAGATAGAAGTAGGACCGTCAGCACCACCGATAATGGAGATTGCTGCAGCTGCCTTGTCGTTGAATCCCAGCCAGATAGCTCCGAAGTACGCTGCGAAGATACCGAACTGTGCAGCAGCACCCAGCAGGAAGCTCTTGGGATTCGCAATCAGGGGACCGAAGTCCGTCATAGCACCTACGCCCATGAAAATCAGGGACGGAAGGATCGCCCACTCGTCTAAGAGATAGAAGTAATACAGCAAGCCGCCTACTCCGTTAGCAGAGTCTTCTACGCTCAGCATGATGTCAGGATAAATATTTACCAACAGCATACCAAATGCAATCGGGGTCAAAAGAAGCGGCTCAAACCCCTTGGCAATAGCCAGATAAAGGAAAACACATGCAACCAGTATCATGATATAGTTTCCAACGGTAAGGTTGAAAAACGCAGTCTGATGAATCAGGTTGTCAAGCGTTGTAACGATATATTCCATTTGTTGACCTCCTGTGTTTAGTCGTACCAGTCCGGATTATGTACCGGATTAGTTCAAGGTTGCAAGTAAAGCACCGGCTTCAACAGAATCACCAACAGCTACATCAATGCTTGCCACAGTTCCGTCCTGAGGAGCTACTACAGGAATCTCCATCTTCATAGCTTCCAGAATAACTACTGCATCACCGGCTTTTACTGCCTGACCAACACTGGCTTCTACTTTGAATACTTTACCTGCTGCACCGGCTTCGATCTTAACGCTGCCGGCTGCACCAGCTGCCTTGGGAGCTGCTGCAGGAGCTGCTGCGGGAGCTGCCTTAGGTGCTGCCTTGGGAGCTGCGGGAGCCTTTGCTGCTACAGGAGCACCGGCGGTGCTGCCTTCTTCTACTACTACATCATATACGTTGCCGTTAACGGTAATGGTATAATTCTTCATGATTCATTCCTCCATAATTAATATATATTAACGTCTGCTTCTGTTTACTTTGCGGATACTTCTCACCACGAATCCATCTGTAGATGATGCACCCTCATACGCAGCAATCGCTGCAGCAATTACTGCAACAAGCTCCAGATCATCGGACTCATCAACTTCTTCTACAACAGGAGCTGCCTGAACCGGTGCCGGCGCAATTTCTTTCTTATCTTCTTTCTTATCTTCTTTCTTACTGAATTTCTCCTGAATCTTGGGAATGACTTTGAATGCTGAAATAATTCCACTGATCAAAATCAGTACCACAAATACGGTACCCATACCGATCAGCGTATTCAATGCAGCCTTCGTCATCAGCTCGCCCATTGATGAGATAGGATTCAAAGCTGCAGATTCCAGTTTCATGAACATATCATTGCTCACGATGATTTCTGCTTCAGCATTCTTCTTCTCACCCTCTATCTGTACCAGCACGATAATCTGATTATCATCTATTTTCGCCTCTGCTTCACCTACAGATATAATCTGACCGATTTCATCTGCTGCAGAATGGAATGAAATGATACCATTCTTCACAGCATAACCGTCTACCAGCATCGAATAGCTGTCTTCAAAAATCGTTTCGATTTCTTCAGCGGTTCTCTCGTCAAAGATACCTACATTGGCATCATCCATGAAGTTCTGCATAAAAGGTACAATCTGTTGAGCTGCATACTGCTCTGCGTAATCTACCTTCTGCTGCTCAAACTCTGTGTACTCTGCATCACCGCTGCAGGCTGTTAATCCAAAGATACAGGTAATCATGCTTATTAAAGCCAAAAATTTCTTCATCTTATAATCACCCTTTCTAGACTGTTCCGTGTTTTTTAGCAGGA
>JAZQAT010000027.1:0-16410 GCA_045545375.1 Acetatifactor sp. | reverse complement strand
ATGCATCTTGCTCCACTTCTTGATTAAAGTTTAATAGCTGCGTTCTTTTATCAATGTTTGGAATATAATTATCAAAAACTTGTTTCCATGTTTTCACTACATTATATGATTCATGAGTTTGCTTTCCATTTATCATCAGTTCTATTTCATTAAGCTGATATGTATGTCTCAACTCATGAAATACATAATACTCTATATCGTCTTGATGTCCATTTTTACTGCGATAAAACCATGGTTTATTAAAGACGATTTTGTCTTTCTCTCCCACAGCTGCAATATTTTCGTTTGAAAATCGTTCTGATGGATAATCTTCAAAATAAAGTTCAATATCTTTTGGGAGTTCCATAAATTTCCTTGCAAAGTCAATAGCATTTTGAATGAGTTTTCTATTTGCTCCTTTTATCTTTTCCATTGAATCTACTCCTTGTTCATTTATCTATACTCTGATCAAAGGTTCCCTTTTCTATAACGAAACATCTTATCCAAGCTCATACCAATCTCACCTAAATAAAACTGAATATCAGCCCTTTTCCAGCATTATACCAGAAAAAGGCTGAACTCACAATCAAAACCGGTCAAAATCCTCCTGCGTAGCAAGCACCGCATACTTATTCTCATCATTTCTACTTTCCGCATACATATCATTAATAATCCCGATAGACAACATCTCCAAATCTGCCATAGACAGCCCCAACTGCGCGCAACGAAGCAGAAACAGCGGCGTTGTCATTTCACGCTCTGTTGGACGAAGTTTTTTTTAGCCTCAACATCCGTTTTTACATTCAGCCCCCACAATTCAATCAGCTGCGGCAGAACCTGATAAATGGAAAAGGTATTAAAGCCATCTAGCCACTCCTCCGGCGTATCCGGTATGGAAGGCTCTGCATGCTTCGCCATCACAAAAGCAATATTTTCAAACATTTCCAGGCTGAACAAATCCAGATTGGAGCTTTCTTCTTTCCCTTTACCCACGCTCTTTTCCAACGCTCTCAAATCCTTGTAAATGTCTCTCTGGAATTTCAGTCTGTAAATACGAGGAATAGCAGCACTTGCCTTAAATGCTACCATCTGACCATCAATCTCAATGTTTTTCACAATACTCATTTACAAAGTCCTCCACTACGCATTCTCATCAGTCTCTGCACCCTCTTCACCGATAGTCGGCTGGTATACAGACTTATACCAGTTGTTGTAAACCTCCTCCGCCGTGCTATCCCCGGTCTTTGCTTTTACATAGCCAGAAGCCATCGGCCTTGCCTTAACAGTTAAGGTCTCGGTCTGCACTTCTTTGTCCTCTTCATTGGTCTTGGACTCAATGGTTGGGCGGGATGCAGAGCAGTTATACAGTACATGACGGATTTTTCGGATATCACCATCAAATTCGAACAACAGCGCAAAGCTACCGGTTTCACTGTTAGCATTCTCCACCAGTACCTGATTTGCATCCGCCTCCTCCTTCAGAATATCTGTACGGAAGGACTCCGGAATCATGGCAAGCTCCAGATCGCCATCATATCCCTGATTGTTGTTGATCACATAATACTCAACACCGTCCGCATAGAACGACTCAGGTTCGCCCGTAGGGTCCATACTGATAGATACCGCACCCGGCATCGGCACAGGCGTTGCAAATGCTACCGTTCCATCCTCCGCAACTGTAATCAGTGCATAGTGGACATTACAAATATTGAACTTTACTTTATTTTTTTTATTTGCCATCTCTATACCTCCATTTCGTAAAGCACCTCATACAGATGTTCCGACTCAATCCATACTTCGCTTTTAACATAAAAAATACCATGCAAATCAAGCACGGCTTCCAGTTTTTGCTCCAACTCCACATCCTTAATGTCTGTGTAAAGTTCGATGTTCAGTTGGTTTATTTTAAAATATACCTTTCCGTCAGCAGCAAAATGATTGGCCTTCGGATATAGATATACCACAAAAGGCGGCTCCGGGGATTCCCCTTCAGCAAAATGATCATAGGCTGCCGGCAATCCTATCTCATCAACCATCTCCATCACCTCTTTATGCATCATCGACTGAGCCCCCTTTCAATTTCTGTGGTAAGCTGTCTGACACCCTTTTCTTCGGCAGGAGCAATATGCGGTATTGCACTTACCCGTCCCCCGCCTCTTTTTGCATGCCCCTTCTCCAGAAGATGCGCCAACTGATACCAGTCTTTGCTGTGTACTGTTATCTCCAGTGCGTTGGCTGTCTCTTTTCGCCTGGTAACTTTGAAACTATCTTTATATTTACCTGTTCTCTCAGGTGCATTTTCCTTAATCTCCTTCTTCACAGTATTTCCCGCTTTTCGCACCGCTTTCTTCATCGTGTCAGTCGCAAGAGTCGAATATTCCTGCAGTCCCTTCATAACTTCATCCGCCAGATCATCAACATCGATTCCTGCCATTATCTCACCGCCTTTTTTACTCGTATTTTCAACGTTTTATTTGTGTACTGAAAATTATCAATAAAAGTGATGTTGTAAATCTCATCCCGGAAAATAATACGGTAATGGTCGGTATCCAACGCCTTCAGTTCACTGCAATATCGTACCACAAAATACATATCCGTCTGAGCATTCACCTGCGCTGCTGCCCAATACTCTTCACCGGAAAGATTATTGGCATAAGCAGCACAGGTATAAAAATCACTCCACTTCAAAATACGGTTTCCGTTTTTGTCTTTTTCAGCAGCACTCTTTTGGATATGGATGCGTTCACGTAAGCTCTCAATCATTAAAAGGCCTCCTTCCTGACAGAAAACAGCAGATATTTCAATGTCTCAATAAGGTCTTTATGATTTGCATTCTCTCTTTGCTCATACAGATATGCCACTGCATATAACAAAGCTGTCCTTGTCACCATAGGTGACTGTTCCAGCTCTTCCACCGTAAGCCTGCTCACATCCAATACCAAACCTTCTGCCGTCTGTAATAACTGCTGTATGAACCCGTCATCATCTGACGAGTCCACACGCAAATAGCCTTTCGCTTCTGTAAGTGTGACCAACATCCTATCCACCTCTTCTCATCTTAAGCAGATTTCATGCTAAGCAGCTTCACGGCCTCAGAAAGAATCAGCTTACCATCACTCTCTGGCTTGCAAGAAAACCAACCTGACCAGTGGTAGCATAAAGCTCGTTCAGACGCTTGAAACTTCTGCCTTCACGATCTGCAATCCAGTAATAAGAGAAATCACCGAATGCAAGAGGTGTCTTTCCAGCGGCCACTTCCGGTGCAAAAGTAGAAGTATAATAAGGGCGGTTCAGGATCATGTCCGGTACCCCCACAGATACGGAAGGCTGCCAGATATAATTTCCGTTGCTGTCCTTCAGCTTACGAAGTGCCTTGACAGTAGAATCATTCAGAATCCACTTCGCCTTCTTACGATAAGGAGCCTTTAAGGAATAGAACAGGTCCATAACATCATCAAAAGTGATTCTGGCTGCAGTAGTTGTAACACCAACTTCCCCACCGCCCGTAGCGTTGAAAATACCTGTAGGTTTACCGGCACCGTCTCCCACGAAGAATGCTTCCTCTTCCTTAGTAGAAATACGTCTTGCAAACTCTTTGACGATATATGCCTGCACATCGAAAACGCTGTCATTTAACAGTTCATCGGACACCTTGATCATGGTAGCAAGTTTATAAGCTCCTATGGATGTCTGACCAAAGCTGTCATCGGACTCAGGGAACTGTCCGTTCTCATCAATCCATGCAGCTTCTCCCTTACCCGTAACAATGGGAATCTTACGGTCACCGCTGGAAGTCTTAATAACGGTCGCAAGGGTTCTGAAGAAGCTCTCCTCCTCAAGACCTTCCACCAGCTTTCGTTCAAATTCATCCGGCACCAAATATCCGCCTTCGGAATCTTCTCCGATGGAAAGGGAGTTGTTGATATCGTAATAATTTTTCTTACGCATCGCATTCCAGAACGCCGTCTGATACTCTGCTGATGCACGGCCTGTACCCTTTTCTCCCGGTTTTACTCCTGGCTTGTCCTTAATCGGCGTGGAAGTAGCCTTTGCCAGTTCCGCATCAATGACAGCCTGTCTCTGCAATCTCTCAATTTCCTTACCAAGAGCCACTACGTCTGCTTCCATTCTTTCATAGGTCGCATTATCCTCTGCGGAGATCAAACCATCATTTCCCCTTCTGGAATCCAGAAATGCCTTTGCAGTTTCCCATGCTTTTGCTCTCTTTTCCATTAATTCTAATACTTTACTCATACTCATCGCCCTCCTTATGGCTTTAACAGATTGAGCCTTTTCTCAAGCTCGTTAATGTTTACTTTTTTCTCCAGCTTTCCCGGAATCAGCTTATTAAAAAAGGAATTGGTTACAGCCGACCTTGAAAACAGGATGGCTTCCAATTTCTCTTCTTTCTTATCTTCCAATACCGTATTTTCCTCTTTACCCTTGTCATAGAGGATTTCATCCGCAAACCCAAGCTCCACTGCTTTCCTTGCATTAAACCAGGACTCTGCATCCATCAGATGCGAGATTTTCGTGCGGTTTAATCCGGTTTTGATTTCGTAGGCGTTCATAATGGATTCCTTGACTTCATCAAGCATCTCTATGGCCTTCTTCATCTCTGTCGTATCTCCTATGGCTATGGTAGCCGGATTGTGAATCATCATCATTGCTACCGGGCTCATCTGCACCTTTGTTCCTGCCATTGCAATGACCGATGCTGCAGATGCAGCAAGACCATCAATCTTCACAGTAACATTTCCTTTGTAGTCCATCAGCATGTTATAAATCTGTGCGGCTGCAAATACATCTCCGCCGGGACTGTTTATCCATACGGTAATATCCCCTTCTCCGGATAAAAGTTCATCCTTAAATAGCTTCGGAGTCACCTCATCCCCATACCAGGTTTCATCTGAGATTTCTCCGTTCAGAAACAGTGTCCTTTCCCCCTCATTTCTGACCCAATTCCAAAATTTTCGTTTCATCGTCATCCTCCTTGTAACCTTTCATTGTCTGCTGTCCAACCTTTCCCGTATCAACTCCGGCAAAAGCACCTGCGTCTTTCAATTTTGTCATAGCTCCGTTGATCAGATACAGATTTCCACCTTCTTCCTCCGATAACGGGTTCATATCCTCAAGTTTTCGGATATCATTTGTGGACAACCAGCCATTTTGCCTGCCCACGGCATAACCATTCATTCTGCTCTGGTAATCACCACGGAGCAAACCGTCCACATTCAGCTTTATAAAATACTCTTTTTTCTCATCCGGCAGCAACAGAGCTTTCTTTAGTGCCTGCTCCCATCGGATTACCCACGGATCTAATGTGTATTTCACAAATTCTAGTGACTGCTGCTCGATGTTACTGAAACTGCTCTTCTCCAAATCCCCTACCATGTGTGGAGGTATACGATACAGTCTTGTAATCTCATTAATCTGGAATTTCCTTGTTTCCAAAAACTGTGCCTCTTCCGGAGGAATCCCTATCTGCTGATATTTCATTCCTTCCTCAAGCACGGCGATCTTGTGTGCATTAGTGGTTCCACGATACACAGCATTCCAGGAATCCCTGACCTTTGCCGGATCTTTTAGTACTCCCGGATGTTCCAAGACACCGCCGGGATTGGCGCCGTTGGCAAAGAAACTGGCACCGTATTCCTCACAGGCCATTGTCATTCCGACAGCATTCTTTGCCATTGCAATCGGGGAATATCCGATTAGACCGTCAAATCCAAGTCCGGGAATATGAAGTACATCCTCCTGTCGTAACGTGATATCGCCCATCTTCTTTATATTTGGGTTCTCATCCGTGTACCGAGAATACACATAATATAGCATTCCGCTGCTATCTCTTTCCACGCTCACCTTATTGGGTAGTAGAGGATATAGGGCAAGTACTTCTCCCCTTCCGTTGCGAATGATTTGTGCGTAGGCGTTTCCAAATATTAAAAGATGACTCATCAGTGTTTCCCTGAACACAAATGAAGTCATCTCAGGATTTGGTTCATCATGAAGAAGCGGGTACAGTGGGTGATCACAGGCCATCTCTTTGCCATCCTCTTTATACCGATACACATGAAGCGGAAGAGATGCCACCGCTTCAGACAATATCCTTACACAGGCATATACTGCAGTTGTCTGCATGGCAGTCATCTCATTAACACTCTTGCCGCTGGTGCTTCGTCCAAAGTTGAACGAATACTCACCATTGCTATAATTTCGCACAGGTTTATCCCTCGCCTGACTGAACCCAAATAAACTTTTTATTCCCATGTACTATCCCTCTCTTTCCTTCTTCCGTTACCTATGATAAAATATCAAAAACGTACCAAATCCCGCCCAATATTGCTCTGCAAAATTTATAAAAATTTAGTAATTAAAGGCATTGATTTTTTCTTGTAAATTGCATATAATAAAAATACAGATAGAGATATCTGTGCAGCGGTTAGAGCGTCCAATTAAAATGCTCGTTTAAAAGCGGTTAGATTGTCCAATTAAAACAATCGGTTAACAGCAGTGGGTGGAGCGATCCACCCACTTTTTTGTACACAGGGATAGCACGCGGTGCGTGATCTCCGTTATTTATAGGAGGCGCAATGGATTGGTACGTTGTCGATAAAAACTATATTAATTACTTAACCAAATTCGACCCCAGTGTCGGCTACGTGGAATATGGTGAACGCTTAAAGCTTCATGTTGGAGTTCTTCTTTCTATTGGAAGCTTCCATTATTATGTTCCCATTTCTTCCGCAAAACCCAAACACCAAAAGATGTCCAACAGCCTGGATTTTCACAAGTTGCAGGATGAAACCTCCGGATATCTGTATGCCGTACTGAATATCAACAATATGATTCCGGTGCCCGACAACTGTCTTACGCAGTTGAAATACAATCAGGTTGACAATTTCCGTTCATTCAAAAATGAAAAAGAAAAAACGGACTATGTTTACCTGCTCCAAAAAGAAAAAGCCCTGATCGATAAAGTTCAGAGCACACTGCAAAGTAAAGCATTAAAATTATATCAAAAGTGTACTGCCAACCCGGATTCTTCCCTGGCTGCCAGATGTTGTCATTTTAAAATGCTGGAAGAAAAATGTAGTTCTTATTCCCGTACATAATTATCTAGCTTCTTACGAAGCATTAGCACAGCTTTTTCTAGAGATCCTCTGGACATCCAGAGGGTCTTACTTTTTAGAAAACAAGAATCCCTCTGTCATCATACACACTGCCTTCACTTCCCAGATTCCGAATCGCTCTGTCAAGTGCCATGACTGTTGCCACAGCAGCGTCAATCTTCTCTGTACTTTTTTCTTTATCCATTTTGATATTTCCTGCCGGGTCCTGTCTCACATACACGTTGTCCATCATCCAACGAAGCACCTTATGCCCACCATGAGCAATCCGCTGCTCCAATGTCAGCTTCATCAGCTCCTTTGTGGGTGGACTCATATCTTTATACCCCTGACCGAAAGGTACGACTGTAAATCCCATACCTTCCAGATCCTGCACCATCTGTGTGGCACCCCAACGGTCAAAAGCAATTTCCTTAATATGAAACTTAGTTCCCAGCTCCTCAATGAAATTCTCAATAAAACCATAGTGAATCACATTCCCTCTGTAGTCTGCAGGTAACCTTCCGCTGCCCAAACATCATAGGGCACATGATCCCTTCT
This sequence comes from Acetatifactor sp., assembly GCA_045545375.1. GTDB lineage: Bacteria > Bacillota > Clostridia > Lachnospirales > Lachnospiraceae > Acetatifactor. Next base: position 8,761 of record JAZQAT010000027.1, on the reverse strand, counting down.
CACACGGAGCCGCATGTTATCCTCCGGTATCCAGCAATAAGGTAGAATCACATATTTATCTGTTTCATCCCTTGGAGGGAACACCAATACAAAAGCCGTGATGTCAGAAGTACTTGAAAGGTCAAGCCCTCCATAACAATCACGGCCTATCAGCTCATCTTCCCTCACCGGAAAAGCACAGGTATCCCACTTATCCATCTGCATCCAACGTGTGGACTGCTTTACCCACTGGTTCAAGCGAAGCTGTCGGAAGATATTCTCCTCTGCAGCATTCTCCCTGGCACTAATATACGCATTCCGTACCTTCTCAATATCAATGGTCTCTCCCAGTGACGGATTGGCTTTATACCAGGTTGCCTCACTGGTCCAGTCATCCTCATCGGCAGCCCCATAGATCACGGGATAGAATGTTGGATCAATCTTGCGTCCTTCCAGAATATCCACTGCTTTCTGGTGCTGCTCAAAGCAGATGGAGTTCCTATCTGTTCCGGCAGTCGTAATCAAAAAATACAGCGGCTGGGTTCTTGCATCACCAGAACCCTTCGTCATGACATCAAATAATTCCCTGTTTGGTTGTGCATGCAGTTCATCAAAGATAACCGCATGCACATTCAGACCGTGTTTGGTATAGGCCTCCGCCGACAGTACCTGGTAGAAGCTATTTGTTGGTTTGTACACCAGCCTCTTCACAGACATGACTGGCTTAATCCTCTTCTTCAACGCTGGACACTGATCTACCATATCCACTGCCACATCAAATACAATGGAAGCCTGCTGCCGGTCCGAAGCACATCCATACACCTCTGCTCCCCACTCCCCGTCACCGCAGGTCATATACAGCGCAATTGCTGCTGCCAGTTCTGACTTTCCATTTTTCTTTGGTATCTCGCAGTAGCAGGTATTGTACTGCCGGTACCCGTTTTCCTTAACCGTACCAAAAAGGGTACGAATAATCTCATCCTGCCAGCTAAGAAGCTCAAACGGTACGCCTCTCCATTTTCCTTTCGTGTGCTTCAGACAGTTGATAAAATTTACTGCGTGATCCGCTTTTGCATTATCAAACATTACTTGCCACCACCTTTTATCAGAAGAAGCTCCATTTCATCGCTTTCTTTATCCTCGCCGCCATCGGCCACGATTCGGCTTCTGGCAGAAGGGGTCAAACCAAACTGTTCACAGAATTTATTCATGATCTTCAGATAAGTCTGCGCTATGGAAACCTGCGGAACCTGCTGCCAGTATCCACTGGGTGTCTTTACAATGGTTCCATGCTGTGTAATGAATTCCTCGGCTTCTTTCCATCTGGCATACGCCTGACAATAACCTGCAAAAGCTGCCATATCAATTTCTGTCAGAATACCAAGCTGCTCTAACTGCTTGCTCATCCGCTTCCATTCTCTTTTCGCTTCATCCTCAAGCCAGGAAGGGCAGCGTGGTGCCTTCTTCTCCGGCTTCGGTTCATTGGTATTCAAATTTCTCTTACCCGGATTCCCCTCCAGCACCTTCACTGCTGTTGGTTTCGGTTTTCTGCCTCTTTGCGCCACTGCCCTCACCTCCATTCCTCGGCATCAAAAAAGGACCCCCGTAGGAATCCTTTCTCATAATCTGTTACTTACACTTTGTCACTTTTTCTTCTTAGTTGTAATCCTTCAGTAAAATACATAATGCCATTTTGGATAATTCATCTTTTGGCTTGATATCCCACCCCGCATTGTAACTGCAGGTTATTTGATCTTTCTTCTGAAGGATCAATTTAGTAATCTTTCCTCCATTGATTCCACGTTCACTCGACTCATTCAAGCACTCTACCCTGTAATGGCAAATTTCAGAAGCCTTCCCGTTTTTCATGTTGCTAATGGTACCTTCTTTAAGCATATCTTGCACCTCACTTAAACACGTACCTTGTACAAATACTCCGCTTCCTGTTCTCCCACACTATCTATAAGCGCCTTCTCAAGAACTGCGGTGTCAAAGCCAAATCTCTGATATCCTTCAAGGCACACATTATAATATCTTCTGGTGGGATAGCCCAGCGGTCTCTCCTCATGCATAATGTAAATGAGCGCCTCTCTGCTACCTGCTGCTTTCCCATCCATAAGAGAATGTACTTCTACTTCCAGCGTTTTCTTGTAGTAAAATGCTGGATAGCCTTCATAGCGATCAAGAGAACGCTCATCCCGTTCGCTAATCCTCCACACCAAAACCGGAACAGAACTCCCCATCTTTGGTTCCACCGTCAAATAACTTCCTGTTTGACTTCCTTTGAAAAGTAACTGATAATCCTTAAGTTCTGCAGTGCCTACATACACTGCATCCGGGCATCTTTGTGCCATCTGCGCCACGGACAAGTTGCTGCCGTAAGCTAAATTATATTTATCCATATTGCTCCATCCTTTCCGAAGGGGATACCCTTCTACCACCTCAAGACCGCCGAAGCGGTCAAAGGTGGCAGGAGGCTGTCTCCTTCAGCTTACCCTGCCGTGCCGGAAAGCGGTGTCACCTTCCAGGTTCCTTGTCAGAATATCCCTTGCGGTTGCAAATTCTTCTCCGATGAATCCTAGCCGTAAAAGCCAAGTCCGCATTGCATATTTCGGATTCTCTACCTGGGGCTGTGCGGGGCTTGCAGAAGCTGCCGTCTTTGCCATCTGGCTTAATGCCAGGCAAAGCTGGATGTAACTTTTTAATTCTCCTGCGTGTAATCCGCCCTTTCTGCCATCACCCAGGTTGGCAAATTGAAAACACCGGAATTCTATGGTTTTGTGTGTAAAGCAAGCATGGTAGTTTAGCATTCTGTATCTGGAGCGGTTGTAATGCTTGTCTCTGCTCTCGAAGCGGTAACGCTCATACCAAATATCCGCAAGCTCCTCCATGGTCTTTGGTTTCTTTTTATTTAGCCTTTCCAGAAAATCCGGATCAACCGTCCTGCAATACTGACTGATTCTGCTCCGGTCAATCCGCATGGCAGAAATCAAAAGGTTTTCGTGACTCGCCATGATATTGGCAAGGTTCCGAAGGCTCTTTGGTGTATGTCCGTTCAAGCCAATGTGGATGTGAACTCCACACATATGAGCCGGATCGTTTTTGGCACCCTTGTGTCTTAACTGCCGCAAAATCTCCTGCAGGTCAGGAATGTCATCGTAGGTAAGAATCGGTGTTCCAAGCTCCGTCTTTTCTTCATCGCAGACTGCCTGAATGCTGGAATCCCGTGTAATTTTCCACTCTCTTCCCTTATCATCCCGGCAGCTCCATGCCCGGTAAGTTCCTCCAATGTAGGTAACCGTCCCTTCCGTATGATAATATTCTGCAATGGTTCTTGCCGCCTTCTCTCTGGTGATGTTATACATCTCAACCTCAACTCCAATGGTTTGCTTTTTCATTTCTTCAATCTGGATTCTTGTTTTTTCGTTCATCTATGTACCTTCCTTTCGGCTGTTTATTTTCCCTTTTGGTAGGTACATATTCGCTCTAAAAGCACATAATATCCAGTTATTTCGCTACCATAATGTACACGAATATCAAGCCCTGAAATTGTGTACTTTACCAATATCCCAATCCCTGCAGCAACAGCCTATTCCCCGGAAATTTCCTTCTGCTTTCGCGCCTTTTGCTGCTCCTTCCATTTCACTTTGTCATCCTCCGTGCGGAAAGCTGTGTGTCCTTTCAGCCCTGCTAACAAAACTTTTCTGGCTTCTTTACCGCCTTTGCCTCCAAGACCGATTCTCACCAGCCAAGTCCGCATATAATACTTTTCATTCTCCTCGATAGTCTCCTTGGGATTTACCCTTTTCTGTTCCCTGGCAGCCTTCGCCATGAAAGCCGCCAGTTCGCAGAATGCCGTTGTCCTCTCCGGCTCAAGTGGAAACCCTGTAAAGCAGATCTTATCTTCTGCAAATGTAATTCCCACCATAAATGCAGGCATCCCCACCGCTTTTTTCAGGAGATACTGCTTGCTATGAATCATATAGATAAGGTTTTTGATGCTATCAGATGTATGCCCCTCCATAGGGATATCAATACTCAGCATTTCCCTCTCCTCCGGTACCAGCCCTCTGGCCTGCAGCTTTTCTTTGATCCGCTCAATCTCTTTTTCAGATTCATGCTCCACATTTCCATCCCTGTCAATGGTGTACTCTCCGACCTGATATACAAAGGACGGCGGTCCCTGATATTTCGCTTTTTCACCCGTAATCTCCTCCATCGCCTTTACGACATCCTTCCTGTTTTCTGCGGTTGTTTCTAACTTCATGTGCATTTCCTCCATTCATTTTTTTGGTATACCATATATCACTCTGAACGGAGAAAATAGCAAGTTATTTTTCACTTGTTTCCAGCAATTTCTGATATGAAATTTTCTCACTCCCACGAATCACATACACGTCATCTGCGGAGCCTTTCATCTCCATATAGCGCTTTACAATCACATCCACAAATTTCTCCTCCAGTTCCACTCCATAACAGATACGGCCAGTCTGTTCGCAGGCCATAAGGGTGGAACCGGAGCCGAGGAACGGGTCCAGAACCACGCATCCCATCATGGAGGAGTTCTGAATCGGATACGCCATCAGCACAATGGGCTTCATAGTCGGATGATCCTTGGATGCCTTCGGGCGGTCATATTCCCAGATGGTGGTCTGCTTTCTGTCGGAATACCACTGGTGTCTGCCTCCCTTTTTCCATCCAAAGAGACAAGGCTCGTGCTGCCACTGATATGGACTGCGTCCAAGCACCAGTGCATTCTTTTTCCAAATGCAGCATCCTGATAACTTAAATCCGGCATCCACAAATGCTTTTCTGAAGTTCAATCCTTCCGTGTCCGCATGGAATACATAAATAGAAGCATCTTCTTCCATGTTCTGCTCCATATTCACAAAGGCAGCAAAGAGGAATCTGTAAAAGTCCTGATCTGGCATATTGTCATTCTGAATCTTTCCGGCAGTCTCCTCCACATCCACATTGTAGGGCGGATCTGTCAGAACCATATTTACCTTTCGCCCTTCCAACAAAATATCGTAAGTTTCCGGCAAGATGGAATCTCCACAAATAACCCGGTGTCTACCCAGCAGCCACACATCACCTGTCTGGGCCACCGTTGGTTTCTTCAATTCTGCATCCACATCAAAATCATCTTCCTGGATTTTCTTATCGTGGACTTTGTTGAAAAGTTGCTCTATTTCCGGCGGCTCAAAACCAGTAAACCCTACATCAAATTCCGAATCCTGCAGATCCTTGATCAAATCTGCCAACAGTTCCTGATTCCATTCACCGGAAATTTTATTCAAGGCGATGTTCAAAGCCTTCTCCTGCGTCTTGCTTACTTCCACAATCGCACAGGGTACTTCTGTATAGCCGATAGCTGCTGCTACCGTCACTCTCTGGTGCCCACCAATGATTGTCATATCAGAATTGACTACCACAGGATCAGCAAATCCAAACTCCTCAATGGAATTCTTAATCTTCTCATACTCCTTATCCCCCGGCTTTAGCTTTTTGCGGGGATTGTATTCTGCCGGATTCAAATCCTTAATCGGCAGAACCGCTAATTTTGCTGTCTTCATCTTCCACCTCCCAAAATCTTGCTTTGATATAGCAGTTATGACTGCAATATTTCCTTTTCCTGTTCCCATAGCTTAAGAACTCTGTACCACAACGCTCACATACCACCTGGTACATGGCACTCTCTTTTCTGTTGATCCGATCCGCATGTCCTTTCCACCATTCCCGTCTGCATCTATCCGAGCAGAACTTCTTTGGTCTTCCGGTATTCGGCTGTTTGATTTCTTTCCCACAGTACAGACACGCCTTTCCAAGCATGACCTGCTCCTGTACGTTCTTCGTCAGTGCCGAGCCGTATCCAGAAAGTCCCCTGCTCTTGCAGAAGTTCCTTACAATATCGCGGGACAGCCCAACTGTCAAGGCAATGGAACGATAACCGATTCCCTGCTCCCGCAGCTTTCGTATCTGCTTTTCCTGCAGCTCCGTCATTTCTTTTCACATCCTTCCAATCCAAACGGGCATAAAAAATGGATAAAAAAGCACCTCTTTTTGCACTTTTTTACCCATTAAAAATACTGTTTTTCTATACTTTTTATCGAAACCCTGTGACGATTTTTCTTTGCATTTCAGCACATTCTGCGACAAATATCGCACCGCCTGGCTATCCCCCCTGTTTAATTCTGCGAAAATTCGCGTTTGAGGGGGCACCGGTCTTCCTTTGGACTCTTTCCAGAGATTTGGATACCCCCACCGTATCAGAAACGGTACTCAGGGTTCACATCTTCCTGAAAAGTCTTCCTATCATGGCACGGCTTACAAAGCGGCTGCCAGTTACTTTCATTCCAAAACAGGATTGGATCTCCCCGATGAGGTTTAATGTGATCCACAACAGTTGCTTTCACAAGCTGTCCTTCTTTCTGGCACCTGACACACAAAGGATGTAACTGCAGGAATCGTTTCCTTGCTTTCTGCCATCTGCTGTTGTAACCTCGTTCTCCACAGCTTGGTCTGTCACCACGATGCACCGCTTCATGTTCTTCACAGTAAAATCCATCCGTCAGCTTTGGACACCCCGGATGCTTACAAGGTTTCTTTGGTCTCATTGGCATCTGCTTAACCTCCCTGGGTTCTTCCTTTTTCTGCACCTTAACATTACCACAGAAATCTTCCTTCGTCATCAAACACTTATGACACTCTTACGCAACCACTATTTAACCATAGTAAAAACAACGGCAACATTTCCCTTCTATTGTATATAAGTACAGAAAAAGCAGCCAACACCTGTCAGCTGCCATCATCATTAATTATATTCCTGAAATGCTCCGATCTGTATCTGCAATGCTACGGTAATTGCATTCATCGTTTCCTCATCAGTAATCTTCCCGATTCTTTCTCCCAGCCTTTCCTTATCCAAGGTTTCCACCTGCTCTGCCAGAACCATTGACGGCTTATCCAGACCTACACTGCACTTTGTAGATATCTGCACATGGGTCGGAAGATATTTTTTCTTCCACACCCTTGCCGTCAACGGAACAACTGTTACCACCGGAGCATTCACATTGTTCTTGTTATTGGATACGATAACTGCCGGTCTTATTCCACTCTGCTTATAGGATTTATGGTTACTTCCAAAATCCACATAATATATGTCTCCACGCTTACACATCGCTTGCCCTCCTAACTTAGCATAAATGCTTCTGCCTGTCTGTCCCGAAGTTCATAATAGAAATTCAACTCTTGTATAGCAGCCTTTTTATATTTTGATATCATGGTGGTGCTGACATGGTATTTCCCTGCTATGGTCTCCCAGGTCAGATCCTTATTCAATAGATCCATGATCACGCCCGGAAGCTGTCCATTCAGGTGTTCCACGCTATGTTCAAAAAACTCCAGTTCTTCCTTCAGGAATTGATATCTGTTCCAAAGGAAATCGAACCACTCATCATTTTCCTGTTTCATGATTCTTCTATAGTTCATGGCAATGGATGCTGTTTTATCTGACAGAGTGCTGGTCTGCACCCTGTCCCCTTCCTGATGGGAGAACTGCATCGACATAATAATATCATTCTCATCCACGCCTTTAAACTGCTGCAGCTGATATTCAAGAATGGAGAGTTCCTTCTTCATGCTGCTATATTCTTTCATCATAATCTCTGCCGTCATGAACCCTACCTCCAATCCTTGCTTTTACCGATTCCATCAATGCTGACTGTCCGGCATCCTTTCTTTCCAGAGAACGAATCACATCCTCATCTATGGTACCTTTCGTTATGATATGTTCAATCACCACAGTGTTCTTCTGCCCCTGCCTCCACAGTCTGGCATTCAGCTGCTGGTATAATTCCAACGACCAGGTAAGGCCAAACCATATAATGGTGGAGCCGCCATCCTGCAAATTCAGCCCGTGTCCGGCAGATGCAGGATGTATCAGTGCTACGGGAATTCTTCCTTCGTTCCAGTCAGTAATATCCTTTACCGTATCAATATCTCTGGCCTCAAACCTTTTTAAGATTCTATCCCTGTCATGTTTGAACCAATAGGCTACCAACACCGGCTTTCCGTTTGCTGCCTCGACCAAATCTTCCAGCGCATACAATTTCCTGTCGTGTATCTGAACCACCTTTTTATCTTCTCCATACACTGCACCGTTTGCCATCTGCAGCAGCTTATTGGAAAGAGCCGCAGCGTTAACTGCATCCAGCTCCTCCTCTCCCACAGTTAGTACCATTTCTTTCTCCAACTGGTCATACAACTTCTGTTCTTTCTCATTCATTTCCACTTCCACATTCGCAGTGATATATTCCGGCATTTGCAGATAATCCACCGCTTTCATGGAAATGCAGATATCGGATATCAGCTGATATATCTTCTCCTCTGCTCCCGGCTTCAACCGATAGGAATAAATGATGTCCCTGTTACGTTTATCCGGGAGAAAATACTGTTCCCGGTATGCTCCGATAAATCTCCCAAGCCTCTGTCCCATATCCAGCAGATTCATCTGCGGCCAAAGATCAAGCAGTCCGTTGGGTGCCGGAGTTCCTGTCAGTCCCACGATTCTACGAATCTTCGGACGCACACGCTTCATGGCCTTGAACCTCTGGGCTTTGTTTGATTTAAAGGATGAGAGTTCATCAATTACCACGGTATCAAAATCCCACCTGTAATTCTCCACAAGCCATGCTACATTCTCACGATTGATGATATAAATGTCCGCATCCGCATGTAATGCAGCTTCCCTTTCTGCTTTTGTACCAAGGATCTTTGAGAT
>JAZQAT010000026.1:0-12861 GCA_045545375.1 Acetatifactor sp. | reverse complement strand
AATCATGCTTGCATGAATGAGCACGTTATCCAGGCTATGAGCGGAGCGCCATTCTATGAGCAAAGATAGCCGCGAAGCGGCGGAGAGCGGCGCAGCCGCGGCTTTGCGAATGGCGCGGCTGAACGTCACTAAGTCAAAATTGCCGCGAAGCGGCGGAGAGCGGCGCAGCCGCGGCTTTGCGAATGGCGCGGCTGAACGTCACTAAGTCAAAATTGCCGCAGCCGCGGCTTTGCGAATGGCGCGGCTGAACGTCTCTAAGTCAAAATTACTACAGGAGGATATCATGAACGGTAAATTTTTTGACCTGAAAAAAGAAAAGCAGGATAGAATGATCAACGCTGCTATTAAAGTATTCGGCATGCAGGGCTACCGTCATGCCAGTACGGATGAGATCGTAAAAGAAGCAGATATCAGCAAAGGGCTTCTCTTTCACTATTTTGGGAGCAAACTGGGTTTGTATACTTTTGTATATGATTACAGCGTGAGATTCATGACACTGGAATTAAAAGCCTGTATCAATCCCCTGACCACTGAACTGTTTGAACTGATGAAACAGATGGAGCAGGGAAAGATGCATGCTATGCGTGCATATCCTTATATGCAGCAGTTTTTGAACCGAGCCATGACGGAGGATGTGAGCGAGGTGCTTCTGGCCGTGGAGGAAAAAAGGAATCTCTGGCTGGACTCCTGTGCGCGCTGGTACAGCCAGATCGATATGTCTGGACTGCCCCAGGGAGTGGATGGTCCCAGATTATACAAAATGATGGAGCTTACCATCAAGGGGCTGATGATCGAGAAGTTTGAAGACCATTCTTTCCAGCCGGAGATGCTGTATAATGAAATCTGCAGTTATCTGAATATGATGAAACGCATTGTCTATCGGTAGGCAACTGTACTGGGATACTCAATTATCCGGTATTTACTTGGACATTTTGTAGGGCTGATCGGCAGGATATCCGCCTTTCAGCTTCTGCATACCTCTCTGAATGGCATCCTTGGAATTTTTCCAGTCGGCGTCCTTATTACGGTAATCGAATTTCTCTACTAACCAGGCCACGTCTTCGGCAATACGCTTCATATTTTCTTCCATCAGGGGAAGTACGATACCGTAAAAGGTCTCTTTATCTTTGTCGGCAAGTTTCACATCAGCGGCTTCACAGAGATCTTTGAAATGAGGAAGACAGAAGCCTTTGCTGTTCTTGACTTTTTCCCTAAACTCCTCGTCTCTTTTGTACATATAGAAGAAAGTATCCAGATAACGGGCATAGGTGTCCTTATACTGGTTGCAGATGTAGCAGGATTCTTCTTTCTGTTCAATCCACATACCGATGGCATTGCCGCTTTGTGCAGTTTTGCGGAATTTATCCTTAAGACTGGATTTGCCGGGATGGAAGGAGGCGAACTGACTCTTCATCTCACCGATCATTTTGATATAGTGGGTCTTCAGAATCCATGCATTACCCAGGGTGTTCCCGTAGTCGAACATTTTCTGAAAATGCATGCGGCAGAAGCCTGCCTTGTCGGTCATTTCGCGAATGTCGGCTTCCATATAAGAGGAGCCGGACCCTAATACAAAATCTAACAGATCCTGTTCAATGTTGCGCTCGATAAAGCAAAAGGGACATTCATCCTGAGCGTTTATGGCATCATTTAAAGGAATGGTATAAAGTTGTTCTTTCATTTGCAGGCTCGCTTTCGTGTCTTTTTATTTTTAAGTTTACTGTATATTTCCGCAAAATACAAGGGGAAATGCTGCCGTTCATCGATAATCAGGCTATGGCTGAGCCGGAACCGGATCAAATGTTACAGAAAAATGCAGATTTGTAATAAATAGTAATGTAAACTTAAGAAAAATTAACTTGTATTACAGCGAAAATCAAGCTACACTAAATATGTGGAACAGAGGTTTCAAAATAAGAATTGAGAGTGTGATTGAACTTGGTTTTCAGTAGTATAGAGTTCTTGCTGTATTTCCTTCCCATATTCATGATTCTCTACGGAATAACCCCCAAAGCATATAAAAATGTGACACTTCTTTTAGGAAGCCTTATTTTTTATGCCCTTGGTGAGCCAAAGTATCTTCTTTTGCTGGTGATTTCCCTGTTTGTGAATTATGTGATCGGACTTAGGCTGGGGGGCAGGAAAAAAGAGAGCAGGACACAGTATCGCAATAGAAGAGGATTATTTATATGGGCCGTGGCAGGAAATGTGGGAGTACTGATTCTGTTCAAGGGAGCTCCTAATGAATTGGGGCTTCCGTTGGGCATTAGTTTTTACACATTTCAGATTTTGTCTTATCTGGCGGATGTGTATCAGGGATCGATTCGGAGAGAGACTTCGTTCCTGAAGCTTTCCACATACATAGCCATGTTTCCGCAGCTGATATCCGGTCCGATTGTAAATTATGAGGAAGTAGCAGCAGACCTGGATGACAGGAAAGTGACAGCCGGAAAGATTCAGGACGGGCTGAAAGTATTTACTATGGGGCTTGCTTCCAAGGTATTGCTGGCAGACCGGATAGGCATTTTGTGGCAGCAGGTGCAGACAACAGGATTTGAGAGTATCTCTACACCACTGGCCTGGATGGGGGCTGTAGCTTATTCTATGAAAATTTATTTTGATTTTTACGGATATTCTCTGATGGCAGTCGGTTTGGGGAGGATGTTAGGGTTTGAACTACCTCAGAATTTTAACGAACCTTATATGGCAAGAGGAGTACGTGATTTTTACCGCAGATGGCATATGACACTTGGAAGATGGTTCAGGAAGTATGTGTATATTCCGCTGGGCGGAAACCGTAAAGGGGATCTTAGGACTGTGTTAAATCTTCTGGTGGTCTGGATTTTGACCGGTATATGGCATGGTGGTACACCTAATTTCCTGGTTTGGGGAATGCTTTTGTGGTGCTTTATTGTGGTGGAGCGGCTCTTGGACCGCTTTCGGGTGTTCAGAAGGATGCAGATTCTTCCCAGACTGTATCTGTGGGCAGTGATCCCTGTTACCTGGATGTGCTTTGCCATTTCAGATATCAGCAGGCTTCAGATTTATCTGGGAAGAATGTTTGGTCTGAATGAGGGCATCAATGTCAGTGCCGGAGATTGGCAGCGGGCATTTTCCGATTATTTTGGATTATTTCTGATTTGCTTTGTGGCATCTACACCTTTGGTGAAAAAGATTTTTTACAAAATAAAGGAGAATATACTGGGGCAGATTTTATTGGCGATCCTTTTCTGGGTGTGTGTGGTGCAGCTCATTATTGCCGGGGAAAATACCTTTATGTATTTTAGATTTTAACAGTAAAGACCCGGATGGGCAAAAATATCCATGGATGAGGTGAGTTGTTTGAAAATTTGGAAGAAATGGTCTTTTTTGATTCTTTTGCTGATGTGCGGCGTAGGCGTTCTAACGATGACGGATTCCTGGGAAGGGGCAATAGAGCCGGCTCATGGGATGAGGATGTGGCTCTTGGCAGCAGGAGCAAATAGAGGTACTTTCCTATCGGGAGATTTGGATACAGAAGAGGCAGAGGAAGCTTTGGCCGATGTTGCAGAGGATAACGAGGAGAGCGGAAAGGTTTTGGATGAAGTTCGAAAAGAAGATTCAGTGGGGGGCACTTCTGAAAACGGTAGAGAGGATAGCGGTGAGGACAGTAAAGTGACCTATCGTGATCCTACGGAAGTAGTTTACACCACCGTGGAAGATGAGTATTTCAGCGATGCAGTGTTTATCGGAGATTCCCGAACAGTGGGGATGTTTGAATATGGCGGATTGGAAAACACAGCCGCTTTCTATGCATCGACCGGTCTTACTGTATTTAAACTGTTTGATTCTGCTATTGTGCCGGTGGCTGACAGCAAAGAGAAGATTACCATTGAACAGGCTTTAAGTGAGCGACAGTTTGGAAAAATCTATCTAATGGTGGGGATCAATGAAATGGGAAGGGGGGATCTGGAAGGATTCCTTACCCGGTATAAAGAAGCCATTGTACATCTGCAGGAATTGCAGCCAGATGCCATTATTTATCTGCAGGGAATCATGAAAGTGACCACAGAACGCTCCAGCCAAGGGGATTATATCAGTAATGAAGGAATCGAGGAGAGAAATGCCGGAATTGCTGCTCTGGCGGACAATGTAAAAGTGTATTATCTGGACGTGAATCCCGTCTTCTGTGATGAGACAGGAGGTATGGAACCGTATTATACAACGGATGGTGTGCATCTGATGGCACAGTATATTCCCCTGTGGAAAGATTTTTTAAAACAGCATGCAGTTGTACTTGACTGATCTTTGTGGGGAAGGTATTATAGAAAAAAAGATTTCATAAAAATTTAATACTTTCACAACAGGAGGAAAAATTCATGAGTGAGAAATTAACAAAAGCTAAGGTAGTGCTTGGCGACAAGCCCGTCTATGATGCTAAAGAACTGGGAACACCCAGAGTTTTGCTGCTGGGTTTACAGCATATGTTCGCCATGTTCGGTGCTACGATCCTGGTACCCATGCTGACCGGTCTGGATGTATCCACCACGCTGTTGTTTGCGGGTGTCGGCACTTTACTGTTCCATTTTATCAGTAAAGGTAAGGTTCCTGCTTTCCTTGGATCTTCTTTTGCATTTCTTGGTGGGTATGCCGCTATCGCTCCTATGTTGACGGATGCTGCCGGCAATCAGATGGCTAATAAAGAACTGCTTCCTTATGCCTGCTTTGGTGTAGCTTGTGCCGGACTTCTTTATCTGGTGATGTCATTGCTTATTAAAATCTTTGGAACCGGAAAAGTAATGCGATTCTTCCCACCCATTGTAACGGGACCTATCATTATTTCTATTGGTCTGACTCTTTCAAAGTCTGCTATTGATAACTGCGCTTCCGATTGGCTCATTGCTGTAGTTGCAATTGCTCTGGTAGTTGTCTGCAATATCTGGGGAAAAGGCATGGTGAAGATTGTACCTATTATTATCGGTGTGATCGGTTCCTATGTACTGGCTGCTGTGATGGGAAGAGTAGACTTTACTGCAGTGGCAGAAGCTGATTGGCTTGGTTTTCCTATTCGGTGGAATGAAACTGCATTTTCTGTCATGGTGGGAGGAGATGCTTCTCTGCTGATTACTTCTGTAATTACCATAATGCCCATTGCATTGGCTACCATGGTAGAGCATATTGGTGACATCTCCGCAATTTCTTCTACTGTTGGTATTAATTACTTCAAGGATCCGGGGCTGCATCGTACCCTGTTAGGTGATGGTCTGGCTACCATCCTGGCTTCTTTGTTCGGAGCACCTGCCAATACCACTTATGGTGAGAACACCGGTGTACTTTCTCTTACCAAGGTATTTGACCCTCTCGTAATCAGAATTGCTGCCGTATTTGCTATTCTGTTCTCTTTTTCACCTAAGTTTGCAGCTATCATCGGATGTATGCCGACTGCTACCTGTGGTGGTGTATCTCTGGTGCTTTACGGTATGATCTCTGCAGTGGGTGTACGCAATGTGGTTGAGACTAAGGTAGACTTTTCCAAGAGCCGCAACGTCATCATTGCAGCACTGATTCTGGTACTGTCCATTGGTATCAATTACAGCTCTGCCGGCTCTGTTGGCTTTAGCATCGGCGACATGAATATCAGTTTCTCCGGACTGGCAGTTGGTGCCCTGGTTGGTATCATCCTGAATGCAGTTCTGCCCGGCAAGGATTATGTTTTTGATGAGGACGAACCTTCTGATACAGGAGTGGATTTTGCAGTGAAAGGTCAGAAACACTAACGAGGCAGCGTATACCGAATTAGAAAAAGAAAGATTGATATAATAAAGAGTCTGCATCACCAAGGCTAAGGTGTTGCAGACTTTTGCTATTTGCCTATTGACATGGTAGGTAAATAGTGGTAATATCCTATTAACCTACAAAAAAGGTGGGTAATATATACAAGAAGGTATTAAGATTATGAGCAATAAAAATTATCGATTTGAGACACTCCAGATTCATGTAGGACAGGAGAATCCTGACCCTGCTACAGATGCCCGTGCAGTGCCTATTTACGCAACGACTTCATATGTATTTAAAGATTCAGCCCAGGCTGCAGGACGTTTTGGACTGTCAGAAAACGGTAACATCTATACCCGTCTGATGAACCCCACCTCAGATGTCTTTGAGAAAAGAATTGCAGCTTTAGAGGGTGGTGTTGGAGCGCTGGCTACGGCATCCGGTTCCGCTGCAATTACATATGCAGTACAAAATATTGCCGTAGCAGGTGATCATATTGTTTCTGCGTCCAATCTTTATGGCGGTACATATAATCTGTTTGCAAATACCCTGCATGATCAGGGCTTATCTGTTACTTTTGTAGATGCGTCGGATCCTGCTAATTTCGAGGCCGCTATCCAGCCGAATACAAAGCTTATATATGCAGAGACTCTCGGAAATCCCAATTCGGATATTCTGGATATTGAAGCGGTATCTGAAATTGCCCACAAGAATGGAATTCCTCTGATCGTGGACAGTACTTTTGCTACACCCTATCTGTTAAGACCCATCGAGCACGGTGCAGATATCGTAGTGCATTCTGCTACTAAATTTATTGGCGGTCATGGTACCGTAATGGGCGGTGTAGTTGTCGATTCCGGTAAATTTGACTGGGCACAGAATGATAAGTTCCCGGGACTGTCACAGCCTAATCCTTCCTATCATGGAGTGGTATTTACTGAGGCTTGCGGTAATCTGGCATATATACTGAAACTTCGTACCACACTGATGAGAGATCAGGGAGCAACGATTTCTCCGTTCAACTCTTTCCTGCTGTTACAGGGACTTGAAACATTGTCTCTTCGTCTGGAGCGCCATACTGAGAATGCACTGAAGGTAGTAGAATTTTTGAAGAACCATCCTCAGGTGGAAAAGGTCAACCATCCTTCACTGTCAGAAGGCAGGCAGAAAGAACTGTATGATAAGTATTTCCCCAATGGAGCAGCATCTATCTTTACCTTTGAAATCAAGGGTGATGCACAGACTGCCAGAAAGTTTACAGAGAGTCTGGAACTGTTTTCACTGCTCGCAAATGTGGCAGATGTAAAATCTCTGGTTATTCATCCGGCATCTACCACCCACTCTCAGATGAACGAGGAAGAACTTCTGGCTGCAGGCATTAAGCCTACCACAGTACGTTTGTCCATCGGTACGGAGCATATTGAGGATATAATAGAAGATTTACAGCATGGTTTTGATGCTGTAAAATAAATGAGAGGTAGGGCATGTTAATTTCGTCTAGAGGCAGGTATGCACTGCGAGTGATGATCGATCTTGCAGAGCACAATACTGGTGGATATACACCTCTTAAGGATATCGCTGCACGGCAGAATATCTCTCAGAAATATCTGGAAAATATTATGACCATTCTCTCTAAGGCAGATTACGTAGAAGGAGTTCATGGGAAGGGCGGAGGATATCGCCTGAACCGTGCACCCGAGGAGTATAGAATCGGGGATTTGCTTCGATTGACAGAAGGAACGCTGGCTCCTGTAGCCTGCCTGGAATGTGACAATGAGCCATGCGCGCGCGCTGGAGAGTGCAGAACATTGCCCATTTGGGATGGGCTCAATACCATGATTAATGGCTATCTCGACAGTGTTTCCCTGGGGGATTTATTGCGTGAAGGGGAGCTCTGACAAAAAATTGGCAGTGGAGCAAAGGTATGCAAGCAGGAGAATTTGGTATGAATAATCGATTGGCTGGCAGAATAAATGTAGTGGATATGCATTGTGACACAATTGCCGGGATCTTTGGGGAGAGAATGCGGGGAAGAGAATGTAATCTTCGCAAGAATATCGGGCATATTGATCTTTTAAGCATGTGTGATGGTGGATATCTGTTGCAGAATTTTGCATTGTTTGTGAATATGGGAAAGTGTGAGGATCCGTGGGAGCGTGTGCTGGCCTTGCATGCAGTATATGAAGAAGAGCTGGCTAAGAATCAGGATCTGATTGCACCGGTGTATCGGTTTGAGGATATTGAAAGGAACAGCAGTCAGGGGAAGATGTCAGCCATGCTTACCGTGGAAGAAGGCGGCGTGTGTAAGGGCGAGCTTTCCAAATTACATATTTTGTATGAAAAGGGCGTCAGAATGATGACTCTGACCTGGAATTATCCAAATGAGTTGGGATATCCTAATCTGGATGGAAGAAAAGAAGAAAGCATTATGGGGAATCCGGTGTTGGAACGTGAGTATCTGAATACACCGGATACCGTAAACGGGCTGACGGATTCAGGACGCAGGTTTGTGGAGGAGATGGAAGTGCTTGGTATGATCCCGGATGTGTCACATCTGTCTGATGCAGGTTTCTATGATGTGCTGGCATGCACAAAGAAACCTTTTGTAGCAAGTCATTCCAATGCCAGAGGAATCTGTCCATGCGTTCGGGATATGACAGACGATATGATCCGTAAGCTGGCAGAAAGAGGCGGATGCATGGGGCTGAATTATTGCCCGGATTTTCTGATTCAGAAGCCTGTTGGTGTTCCTAATCCGGGAACTGTAGAGGATATTGTGCGGCAGGCAAAGTATATCGTCAATGTAGGCGGTGAAGAGGTACTCGGTCTGGGCAGTGATTTTGACGGTATCGAGGGACACGAAGAACTTGCGGGAGCACAGAGCATGGAGAAGCTTTACGATGGTCTGCTAAAGGGAGGATTTACTGCCGGGCAGGTGGATAAGATTTTTTCGGGAAACGTACTTCGTGTATATAAAGAATGTTTAAAATAGGATAAAAAGTACCTTCTTTGGAAACTGCAATGGAGGATGCCAGTGAAGAACCTTCTTTTCCCAGTGTCAAAAGGACATTTCTCTTAGGAAAACGCTGGCAGAGATCCGTAACGATATCCATAGGATCTTCTTTGCCGGTGAGTTCATTCCCTTCGATTTCATTGCAAAGCCACCAGTCCACATAAGAAAGGGGCAGCTCCAGCAAGCTTTTGTGAAAAGGCGAGGGATTAAAAGCTATCTGCATACCTTTTGCGTGAGCGATTTCAAAAACAATTTCCAGATTGTTGATTTCGTTCTGCAATAGCAGGATATCTCCGCTCTCGGCATCGGCAAGAGCCTTTTCTACATATTCTAAAGTAAAGCAGTGATTGGCATCCGCAAAAAGCAGGATGCAGTTCTGCCCGTTTGTGTCAACCTGAATGATTGCGTGACCGGATGGCATGGATACTGTCTGAAGGTGGCGGATATCTACTTTGGATGCTTCCAGGATATCTGCAAGCCACTTGTCATTATTTCCGATGAAACCACCGTGAATTACGGTAGCACCGGCTCTTCCCAGGGCAACAGACTGATTCAGCCCTTTTCCGCCGGGAAACGTCTGCATTTCGCTGGAAGCTAATGTCTCTCCGGGACGGACAAAATGTGGCACCTGATATAGAGCAGATGCTATTAAATAAAACATTAAGCTGTACGGAGATTGCTTACAGGTGTGGTTTTTCCAACTCGGCGCAGTTTTCGGCGATGTTTAAGCGGGAGAAAGGGATTTCGCCTTATCAATATAGAAAAGTGCATTAGTGGCAGCAGCCGGCACATTTTTCTCAGAAGGGGCTGTTTTTGCAGCCACTTTCTTCTTCACACATTGCATGCTGTGGCAAAATGGCTTTTAGACATGACAGCAGGGAAGGATAGAAGATGAGCGGAAATAAAAGATATCATAGCAGAAGTAATTCTAAGAAAACAGGGGAACGAAACGGTAGCAGGCAGAGGGGCGGGGGACGCCACAGCAGGCAGGGTTACGGACGAGGCATTTGGGCTTTATTGGCGCTTTTATTCCTGATTCCGTACATGGCTTATGGGGTGGAAAATCCGGACAGTAAAGCCGGTGAAGCCATGCGCCTTATGGAAGCACGGCTGGAAGGGATTTCTTTCCCTGATTTTGATGGTGCATGGGAACAGACTACAGAAGATGCACAGTTTGAAGAGGACTATGCACAGCTTTTTGAGGTACATTTTATAGATGTAGGGCAGGGAGATGCTACGCTGATCAAATGCGGGGACCAGGCCATGCTGATTGATGCCGGAGAGGATGATAAGGGTACTGCTATCCAGTATTATCTGATGAAGCAAGGTGTGGAGAACCTGGATTATCTGATACTGACGCATCCGGACTCGGATCACATCGGTTCGGCAGACGTCATCATCACTAAGTTTGACATTGATCATGTGCTGATGCCTGATTATGAGAGGGATAACAGTACCTACAGGCGGATGATGGAGGCACTTGGTTATCGGGGAATGAAGCAGGAAATCGTTGCGATGGCAGAAGGTTCAGACGGTGCTGCTGATGATGCATCATATACAGTCGGCAGCAGCTTTACTCTTGGGGAAGCAGTTTGTACGATCCTTGGGCCGGTTAAGCAGTATGATGATCCCAATAACTCATCTATTGCGCTTCTGGTACAGTACGGAGATACCGGATTCCTTTTTACGGGAGATGCAGAAGAAAAGGCGGAAAGTGATATTCTGGAATATTGCGCTGACAATGGTATCTCTTTGCAGGCAGACGTATATAAAGCCGGACACCACGGAAGCAGTACCTCTTCAAGTGAAGCGCTTCTGTCGGCAGTGAATCCTGTGTGGACGGTGATCAGCTGTGGAAAGGATAATTCTTACGGTCATCCCCACACAGAAACGGTGGAAAGCTTTCAGATGCAGGGGATTCAGATATATCGGACGGATGAACAGGGGAGTGTTGTGGCTTGTTCTGATGGTAAGAATATTACATGGGAAATATCGGGTTAAAAATGCTTTGGAGTGTAGATATTACAGATTGCCCATATAGCAATTCTTTGGAACAGAAGCTGAAACAGGCACGGTGGTTCGGTTCAGATTACGCCATTTGCCGGGAACTTCCGGCTAAACCGGATAAAAACTTTGGGTCAAAACCGCAACGCAACCGTATGCCGCATTGCGGTTCTGCCAAGAGTTTTTGTCCGCTTAAGATATATATTTATAAAGTGTTCACATTACCTCTATCCAATCAAAACCTTCTTACCTTCAAAGGCAAAACCGTATTTTCGTATTCTCTCTGCTGCAATACCATTAGTTTCCAAAGAAGCCGCATACTGCATCTCCTCTATCTGCGTAAGAGCTGCAGTAACCGTGTCCTTAAGAGTCTCCTCATCCTCAGGGTCATGTACCTTGAATTCCAGGATATAAGCATAATCCTGTTCTTTCAGTGGTTCCAGTATCACATCATATCTTCCGAAGCCGCTTTCCCGGTTAGAACTCACCGCGTATCTGCCAGCTAATTCCACCAGTAGTCCCAGCACAAAACCATGATAGAAGCGCTCCGGTTCCGATATAGAAGGAAGCTTTCCGGTATCAAAATAACTGAAGGTACTCAGAGCCACCCGGTTCATGTATGTGTTCATAGCCTTGACATTTCCCAGCAGCAGCGCCTTGATAAATTCATTGTACGCGGGAGTGAATTCCGCGAACCAGTCCCTTATCATATCCTCGAACATAAGCCTGACCTCCTTATTGGTCAGTGTCAGTTCATATTCTTCCCGTCCTCTGTCAGGATCCTGCTCATACTTTTCTACCTTCAAATAACCGCTTGCCAGCAAAAGACTCCAAATGGAGCTCTGCCGCTGTCCCAGCTGGCTAAAAACAATCTGCTCATCTATCTGGGTTCGGAATGACTTTCCCTTCAACAGATCCTCCATAATTGTCTTGATCTCAGGACTCCCCTCGCGGATCAGCTTTCCCACCAGACTGTTGGAGCTGGTATTAGCCCAGTAAGTGGTAAATTTTTTCTTGTCAAGATAATTCAGAATAGACCATGGGTTATAAATATCTGCCTTTTTTCCAAAGGTAAAACCATCATACCAGTCCTTTACCTCCTGTTTCTGCATTGATAATCCAAATTCATCCAATGCGAAAAAAACTTCCGCTTCTGTAAATCCCAGAATATCCATATATTTTTCGGACGTGGTCGTCACAACCTCAAGATTATTCAAATCAGAAAAGATAGACTCCTTGCTGACTCTTGTAATCCCTGTCATAATCGCCCGTTCCAACCAAGGATTTGTCTTAAAGGTAGAATTGAAAAGACTTCTCGTAAACGCTACAAGCTCTTCCCAGTATCCATCTACATATGCCTCTTGCATAGGCGTATCGTACTCGTCCAGCAGGACGATCACTTTCTTCCCATAATACCGGCTCAGGAAATCACAGAGCTGGTATAACGCCATGGGAGCATCCTCCTCACTCATGCCAGCTGTCATGCGTCCAAAGTATGCCTTCTCTGCACAGGAAAGCACTTCACCGTCAATCAGAAAAGAATTCTGCTCATACAATTTCATTAAAAGTTGACGAATTCGATAACAGGCCGTCTTATAATCTCTCTCCTTCACGTTGGCAAAGGAAAGACTTATGACCGGATATGTGCCCTGCATCTTACGGTATTTTTCCTCTTGCCAGATGGACAGCGCTACAAACAGATTCCCTTGTCCGGCGTACTTTACAGAGAAAAACCGTTCCACCATGCTCATGGTCAGCGTCTTTCCGAAACGGCGGGGTCTTGTGATCAGAGTCACACTGTCACCGCTCTCCCACCATTCCTTAATAAAAGCTGTCTTATCCACATAAAAATAATCATTCTCTATAATCGTTGTAAAATCCTGTATCCCGATGCCAACTGTTCTTGCCATTCTGCTACCGTCCTTTCCTGTTATTATTATAATGGATTCTCCGGGGTAAAACAACGGGGAAAATGCGTTTTCAGCGCATTTACCTAAAAAAGCTTGACAAATCCACTCCAAAAGAATATAGTATTTACAAGTCATTAATTCAAAGGCAATGATGAAGAGGAGTACGCACAACCCCTTATC
>JAZQAT010000025.1:0-22688 GCA_045545375.1 Acetatifactor sp. | reverse complement strand
TTTATAAAAAATTCACATATAAATCATAAATCTTCCATTGAATCTTATTTTAAGTTTAGTATACTTATTTTCTATATCTGGAAAAGGAAGTGAAAGTCGAAAAATGATGAGTTATTCTATATCGCAATGGATTTTATTTTTCTTTTGCTACGCATTTATCGGATGGATTTGGGAATGCTGTTTCGTTTCGATGAAGGGATTTTATAGAAATAGGAAATGGAAATTTATAAATCGTGGTTTTTTACATGGACCATTCCTACCAATCTACGGATTTGTAGCGATTAGTATATTAATAACGACAGTTCCGATCAGGGCTCAAGGGTTAGCAGTGTTTGTTGTCGGATCACTCACTGCGACAATATTTGAACTGGTCATTGGTCCGGTTATGGAAAAACTATTTCAGGTGAAATACTGGGATTATAGTGAATTGCCTTTGAACTATAAGGGATACATATGTCTGTTCGTATCGATATTTTGGGGAATCTTATCTGTAGTATTGGTCCAGATTATTCATGTGCCAATTGCAGATGTACTTATGAGGATACCTCGAGCAGTATGTGAAATATGTTCTATATTATTGATTATTTTATTTACATACGATACGACGATTTCATTTAACGAAGCGATGGAACTGCGAGATCTTTTGGAAACATTGGCTGAGAATAACGAAACCATGAAACGTATTGAGCGTAGGATCGATGCAATTGTTGCGTTTACGCCAGTGCCAGATATGAATGAGCTAAGGGTGTTGAGCGAGAATCTTCATGAAAAAATGGAAGACAGAGTGAATCGTCTGCGTGAAAGAAACGAAGAACGTATCAATAAAATCAGGGAGCATATGCAGCTTCCGGAATTTGACGGTTTACCTGAACGTGAAGAATGGTTAAAGAAACTGGAGCAGCGTCACATAAAATTTATGGAGAAATCCAACAAACAGTATACATATGCATTGAGCCAGTTGAAACGTAATCCGATGATGAAATCGAAGAAATATCAGGAGATTATCAAATTGCTG
The DNA here is from genome assembly GCA_045545375.1 of Acetatifactor sp. Lineage (GTDB taxonomy): Bacteria > Bacillota > Clostridia > Lachnospirales > Lachnospiraceae > Acetatifactor. The sequence goes on along the minus strand of JAZQAT010000025.1, from coordinate 21,673 downwards.
AACGAGTGGAACAAAGATGAAAGATAAACCTATATGAAGGGTTTCTGTAAGGTGAGTGTGAACTTTCAGGCTTCCAGTGTGTTTGAAAGTAACAGGCGATTTGAAGTTTAGCGAGGTAAATGTGAACATTATTGAAGCTAACAAAAGAACGTAGGATTTTATAAAGACACAAAAAGTTCACAGAAAAATTAGCACTCGCTATTGACGAGTGCTAACAATGGTGGTATAACATAATTAGAAACAGGAGAAAGAAAGAACCACAAGTTCATGATTCTTCCTAAACATCCCCAGTTTCAAAAAACTATTTTGAAAAAGGAGCGATGATTATGTTAACACCTAGTATTTTTGGAGAAAATTTATTTGACGAATTCTTTGATGATTTCTTTGATTTTCCGGTATTCGATGATCGAGAAATGAAGAAGGCACAGAAAAAACTGTATGGACGCCATGCAGCAAACATGATGAAAACAGATGTGAAAGAACAGGAAGATCGCTATGAAGTAGACATTGATCTTCCGGGATTCAAAAAAGAAGAGCTTTCTTTGGAACTGAAAAACGGATATCTGTTGATTAGTGCAACGAAAGGTCTGGACAAAGAGGAGAAGGAAGAAAAGACAGGAAAATTTGTTCGTCGTGAACGTTATGCAGGCAGTATGAGCAGATCTTTCTATGTGGGCGAGGATATCAAGCAGGAAGATATTCATGCTAAATATGAAAGCGGTGTCTTGAGATTGTCCATTCCAAAACCAGAAGAAAGGAAAGCTCAGATAGAGGACAAAAAGTATATTGCCATCGAAGGATAAAGGCCCTTCTTCAAATAGATTATAGAAAACTGATTTTATCCCGGAGTATCATACTCCGGGATATTTAAATGTGAAGGATTTATGATTGATTCAGAGATATATTAGGCATTTAATGATAATCCGGTTGCGTGGGAAAATTTCAAGACTTTCCCCAAATTATATCAGAGAGTAAGAATTGATTCTATTCAGCGTGATAAGAAGAAGGATAGAGCTGTTTTTGATATATGCTTGGAAAAATTAATTGAGCAGTCAGAAGCAGGAAAATGTTTGGTGATTGGAACGATTATGGCGGATTGCTTGATTATTAAGCAACAGAAAATTTCAGTTTACCGGAGATTTCAAATATTATGTTGGTACTTCAGGTGAAATGTAGTACCCTATTACGAAGGAATTTCGCGAGGAACTGTATGGTAAGATTCTGGAGGCATACGAGAACCTGCAGAAACAGGATCAGGATCAAGAGCGAGAGCATCAGGAATTTAGGGATGCACCGGAATTCTCTGTATCTGTAACACCTTTTGAAAGAGAGGGCAGTAATATCAAAGGCCTGGCGAGGATCTACTTTGAGGACAGTTTCATCGTCAATATTGAGCGTAAAAAGCAGGGACAAGGTTGCCCGTATAGGATGGGATGGATGAGTACCAGGCTTATTCGGAAATCATCAAGGAGAACATTGACATGGATTCGCTGGTACAACGTTATACCTATGAGCAAAAGGATGTGCAGGAGATTTATGATCTGATCGTGGATGTGGAAGGATAATACTATTCAGGATTCGTTTGGACAGGCGAAGAGCGTATATACATATCTTTTAATCATTCCGGCGCATGAAAAGGGTGTATTGGAAAGGGTAATAATTAATGCACTGAATGAATATGACGAGAGTAATCAAAGCAATGTGATTATTATAGAATTAAAGCAGTGGGTTATCAATGTACTTGTTCAGGCTGTCATGGTAAGCTTTTACCGTATTCAGGCTGAACTTTCTGATTTTCGGCAGCCTATGATCCACGTAATCTTTTGTCATTCGCCAGAATACAGCACTGTTTTTGGAGGCATCTTTCTTATTCTTTATAGACCACCTCCGGGATCATATCCTCAAGGGAGCTTGTCATACCCTTGTATGTGGGAAAGAATTCAGGGACAAAATGAAAGTAGTAAAGCGTCTCACGCACACTCTGATGTCACATATATCTCATAAGATAAGGAAGCATTACATTGAGATCCAGCCCATCTGCCGCCCAGCGGTTGAGATTTGACTAGGCGAAGTGATGACGGAAGAAATCCCAACGTTTGGATTTTCTCAGACATTCGTATTGTGTATACCGGCTGAACCACTGGGTAAGCGAGAATGCCGACCTGAATGCAATCGCCTTTTTAGAGAAAAGATTGGTGGCAAATGGTTATTTAGAGAGATACGATAACGGAATCTATTATATACCCAAACAAGGTGGATTGTTAGGGAAGAGTTATCTTGAACCGTGCTGACACTACCCTTCTCATAACCGTGCTGACACTACCATTCTCTGTGTTGACATAGTCACACATATATGTTATTATACTTATGTTTCAATATAATTAATAAATTTGGAACTATGTTCTATGGTGGCATGGTTACTCGTAACTGTCAATACAAGGAGTTAGAAATGGACGAAAAAATGTGTTTACTCACTATCAAGAATAATTACGCATCTTTAACTGCCACCGAGCAGATTGTAGCGGACTATATTCTGCAGAACAGCAACAAGGTCATTCACATGCCCATAGACAACTTTGCAGAAAATGCCAGAGTTGCCAAATCTGCCATTATCCGTTGCTGCAAGTCCCTGGGGTTTAAGGGATATTCCGACCTGAAGATTGCCCTTGCCATGGAGGTCTCCAGAAACAAAAGGCTAAATTATGCCCCTTACATCGATCCGGAAGATGATGCAGGAGCGATCCTTGACAAGATATTTTCCTCTAATGTGAAGACTCTGCATGATACTGCCGAAAGAATGAATCGTGATGTTCTTCAGAAGGCCGTAGACCTGCTGGACAACGCCAATGTAATCTATATATATGCAATCGGAACCTCCGCGGGAATCGCAGGCGAATTTCAGTACCGTCTGATGCAAATCGGCAAGATCGCCATTTGTGTGAACGATGTGCCGTCCATGAAGGTGTCCACCCTTAATATCAAGGAAGGGGACGTTGCAATCGGAGTCTCCCACACCGGCAGAACAGTTGCAACCATCGAAGCATTACAGTTGGCCAAAGCGGGTGGTGCTATGACTCTCTGCATCACAAGCTATCCCGGCAGCGAAATCACTCAGAACGCGGATTACTCGATTGAAATATATTCTGATGAGATTGATTATCCAATGGAAGCGATTTCCTCGAGAATTGCCCACCTAAGCATAATCGACACCCTGACCATCGCCCTGTCAGCAAAAAACTATGATGATGCACAGGAGCGTGCAAAAAAGACTCGCAATTTGGTGGAAACCATACGACGTATGGTTTAGAAAATAAGATTTCAATAATATCCCGAAAAACTATTTCATTATATGGAGGAATTATGAGTACATATATATTTGATTTTGATGGAACACTTGGGGATTCCATGCCCTTTTTTACAGAAGGAATGCTTGAAATATTAAATAAACATGAGATTGCTTATTCGGCGGATATGATTAAGATTATTACCCCTCTCGGATATAAAGGCACTGCAAAATATTATATCGAAGAGTTTGGGCTGCCTTATACAGCAGACGCTTTGGTAACCGCCATGCACGAGTATTTGTATCCGATATATCGGGACGAGATAGAGCTGAAGCCGGGCGTAGTTGAGTACTTGAATAAACTGCGAAAAAAGGGTCATTCTTTAAATGTACTTACTGCAAGTCCCTTTAAAATGGTTGCGGCAGTATTAATGCGTTATGGTGTATTTGATTTGTTTGATAATGTCTGGTCATGTGAAGATTTCGATATGACCAAGGGAGAGCCTGAAATATATCATGCGGCTGTTGAACGAGCAGGTGGGAAGCTTGAGGATTCATATTTCTTTGATGATAATCTGGAGGCTGTAAAAACAGCGGTGAACGCCGGAATTTATACGATTGGTGTGTATGATAAAGCGAGCGATGATTATGTCGAAGAAATTAAAAAGACAGCTAATAAATTTATCTACAATTTTGATACAGATATATTGTAGGTATTTCACTGCCACCGCCATATTTGACATAGTATCCCGGATTTTGGGATAAAGAAAACCGATGGCTTTGACTGAGATTAGTCTATACCATCGGTTTGTTTAGTTCAAGTTAGCCTCTGAGATTTGCTTGACAGCTGTCGTGTGCGGGTTTTGAATATAAAAATTATTGTAAATGATTTAAAATGTCGATTACCGTTTTTAGTTCTTCCGGCTTAACCTTCTCCGGGAATGTATCCGCAATGACACAATCCGTAAAATAACGGATCTCATTGGCGTAAGCATTGCTCTTAGGCAGGTTAATAGCGCCGGTATCACCTTCAGCTTTGGTTGATAAATCCACAATTGTACCATCATTCTGATAAATCATACATTTACCGTCAGTATAGGTGATAAGTGCCTCCTCAAACTGGAAGCGGAAACCTGCACCAAATGGCAGTGGAGCAGCATACCAGGAAGCCTCTGTAGTGATAAAGAAATCCGGATATTCATATGTGGCGCTGATATAGTCCTGTTCAGGACGTTTTGACCGGTGGCTCTGTACATTCTCGGGATTGCCAAAGGCATATACCATAAAGTCCAGATCATGTACGTGCAGATCATAAGGCACAAGACCGCTGCGGATTTCATCCTGCATCCAGCCATCCCAACTCCACGCAGGTCGATGACTGAGACGACTCATATAGCCGGACAAAAGTTTTCCGTATTTTTGGCTGTCATACAATTCTTTGATCAATTCATATTCCGGCCAGAAGCGCAGTACCTGGGCAACCATGAATTTTACATTCATTTTCCGGGCTGTTGCATATATTCTTTCTACGTCTTCTTCTTTTAACGAAATGGGCTTCTCGCAGATTACGTGGATACCTCTCTCCATGGCTTTGATGGCAAAGACTGCATGAAGGTAAGTGGGCAGACAGATGTCTAAAATATCCAGTTCTTCATTTTGGAGCATTTCATCAAAATCAATATAATGACGTTTGTCCGGGTATGGTTCCATTCTTTCCGGACGAATATCGCAAATCGCAACCAGTTCGGTATCTTCCATCACTTCCCATGCTGGAATGTGAGCACCACTGATACCGCCAACACCGACTAAACCTACTTTTAACATATGTACCTCTCCTTCTGCTGCTTAACAACCATAAACTTCGTTAATAATGTTCTGTAAATAATCCCGGGATTCTAAAATGTCCACTAATTGCTGATCTCCGTCAATTTCCCGCTCAATGGTTACGTAAGAATCGTATCCCAACTCATGAAGTTTGGCGAAAAATGCCTTGAAATCCACTTTACCTTCTCCGATACGGGTTTCTGTACCCAGATCATGTCCGTTTGTAGGATAGCGGCCGTCTTTGGCGTGTATGTTGCGAACATATTTTCCAAAAACATCCAGTGCATCCACTGGGTTTGCTTTGCCGTAAAGGATCAGATTGGCGGTATCCAGATTGATGCCCAGGTTATCGCAATCTACAGTCTCAAAACAGCGGAGCATGGTCACAGGTGTTTCCTGACCGGTTTCAAATAAGAGATACTGACCATTCTGTTTCAGGTGCCGAGCAACAGTTCTTACTGCAATGCAGAAGCCGGCAAAGTTAAGATCATATGGATTTTCGGGAATAAAGCCCATATGAGTGACTACATCTGTAATACCCAGTTTTAAAGCAAAATCCGCACCATCGCAGAGATTTTGAATGCGCATTTGGCGATATTCAGGGGGCACAAGGCCAAGGGTCAGTTGACCGGTATAGAAATTCCAGTCACGGGGACCTTCCCAACCGCACCAGAATGCAGAAGGGGTAAGTATCTACGAGATCATGGGTCTGCTGTACCGGTACAGTGTCACTCCTGTAAAAACAGTGACTGAAATAAACAGGGGATTCAAACCAATCATAGAATATGTAAACGGACATTTTACAGAGAAAATTACCCCCAGTGAAGTTAGTGTGCGGTTTGGCTACAATGAGACTTATTTCTGTAGGAAATTTAAGGAAGTGACGGGGCTTACTTTTACAAACTATATACAAACTATGCGAATGGAGTATGCCATAAAGCTTTTGAAAGAGGGAAATGAAGAAATCCGGTATGTTGCGTGGAAGTGCGGTTATGCGGATGTGAGCTACTTTTCCAATTGCTTTAAGAAACATTTTGGGTTTCGGCCTTCAAAATTCAGGATCCAATCTCCGTAGGGAGGTTTGTTTCCTGGATTTTTTGCGTACTTATCAATTCTTTGTGCTATAGGTTAAAACTATAGCCGGCAATAAGTTTTACAATAATATATTCAGGAGATCGCTATTTATCTACTCCATTATTTAGCGGTGAATAAGAGCCTCCTGAGGATGAGCAGTGGGAGGTGTTGGATGCAATTGCAGCATTTGTTATAGCGAACTGAACTGCAGCCAGGAAAGGGAAGTCACCATATTTTTTACATTTTGGGATTGAATATTTTAAGAAGTTCTGGTAAGATAAATAAAAGAGACATTTATTGAAAAATGTTTGGCTTTATGATACCGAGAGGAACCAGGAAGCTCGGACTTTCCAGGATGAATATGTAAGAAAATTGCATCTTTGACGGTTTGAATGCGGAAAAAGCCTGTAAGTATAGGCTTTCTCCGCTTTTTTACTGCAACTTACAGAATGAATGGTTATTCCGGTAAAAGTACACAGATAGAATGAGAGAGAACGGAAGTATATGTGGAGATTTTATTATGTGATCGTGAGAAATATTTTGATTCTCCCCGGAATAATAGGGAGAATGCGTCAGATGGCGGAAGCTTCAGATATGTATTCAGAAGAAGACTGCTATAAATATTTACGATATGTAGTTGACTTAATGCAGCGAACCGGTTTCATTCAAACGGAAGTATATGGCGAAGAAAATCTCCCGGAAGAAGGTGGATACATCATGTATCCCAATCACCAGGGAAAATATGATGCCTATGGAATTGTAGGCGTACATGAAAAGCCATGCACGGTAGTCATGGACCAGGCAAAATCTCATGCCATTTTTATCAGAGAAGTAATAGACATGGTAAAAGGGAAACGTCTTGATAAGCAGGATGTAAAGCAAGCATTTACCATTATAAATGAAATAACACAAGAGGTGAAGCAGGGCAGACGTTATATTTTATTCCCTGAGGGAGGATATGAGAAAGATAAAAAGAATTCTCTGTCTGAGTTTAAGGCCGGATGCTTTAAGGCATCATTAAAGTCAAAAACGCCGATTGTGCCGGTAACCCTGATTGATTCTTATAAGCCGTTTAACAGTTGGCATTTTGGAAAAGTCACTACGCAGGTACATTTCCTGAAGCCGATTTATTATGAAGAGTATAAAGATTTAAAAACCCAGCAAATTGCATTACTTGTTAAGGAGCGGATACAGGAAAAAATAGATGCGATAGTTTCCACTATTGACAATTGATCATAGTAAGAGTAAAATATTATATGCAAAACCTACTAAAATGGTGGGAAAACAAAGGGAAGATTAACCGGAGGTTTTTATAGAAAATATTCTATAGGGAGCCTCCGGTCTCTATTCTTGGAGGAGATATATGTTTTGTGTTATACCGGTGAAAAAAGTGAGATCATTGTGGAATGCCTGGAAGAGGCCGGATATGATGCGGCAAATATCACAGGCGGGTATCGGGCCTTTTTACGGCTGCAGTTAAGTCAGATCATTCAGACGCAGTCCGGTATAGAAGAAAAAACGAAGGAAATTGAGAGAAGCCTGATCAAGAAATTCCGAAAGCCAATATGGAGTAAATTTACAAAGGCCGTGCAGGAATATCAATTAATTCAGGAAGGTGACAAAATTGCCGTCTGTATATCAGGCGGAAAAGTGAAATCCAGCTTGAAATGGAAAAAGTTAAGTAGTTGATTAAGAGGGATAAAGAGAAATGTTGAATCAATTTTCAAGAACAGAATTGTTGCTGGGTAAACAGGCAATGGAAGTATTGGCAAACTCAAGAGTAGCTGTTTTTGGTGTGGGTGGTGTCGGAGGATATGCGGTAGAAGCTCTGGTAAGAAGCGGAGTGGGAAGCATTGATCTGATTGATGATGATAAAGTGTGTCTGACCAATCTCAATCGTCAGATCATCGCAACCAGAAAGACTGTAGGAAAGTATAAAGTGGATGTAATGAAAGAGCGGATTCTGGATATTAATCCTGATGCCGTTGTCAACACACATAAGTGCTTTTTTCTTCCGGAAACCAGGGATGAATTTGATTTCAGCCGGTATTCCTATGTGATAGATGCTGTGGATACTGTGACAGCCAAAATTCAGCTCGTTTTGGAAGCGCAAAATGCCGGCATCCCCATAATCAGCAGTATGGGAGCAGGAAATAAGCTGGATCCCACAGGATTCGAGGTCGCCGATATTTATGAGACATCAGTCTGCCCTTTGGCGAAAGTAATGCGCAGGGAGCTGAAGAAACGAAACATTGAGCATCTCAAGGTGGTCTATTCAAAAGAAAAGCCGGTACGCCCTATTGAAGATATGTCAATTAGCTGCAGAACTAATTGTATCTGCCCTCCCGATGCAAAACATAAATGTACGGAGCGTAGAGACATACCGGGATCCAATGCCTTTGTGCCATCTGTGGTAGGGCTGATTATAGCAGGGGAGGTCATTAAGGATCTCGCAGCGGTGCCAAAATCTGTATAACCGACGGCTACGGAGTATGTAAAAGCGGCTATTCCGGAAAAATAAGTTAATTTCATTTATACAGAGCCGGATTCTATTAGAGTAATAGAATCCGGCTCTTTTTACTGCAGCACAACATCTATCACCGCCATCCGCAGATTCTGCGCCTTGGCATATACCTTCAGGATACCGGGCATCTTACCTGCCTGTACCACCAGTGAGCATAAGCCTGCCCGCATTTTTCTGGTATGAAAGACAGGAGAAGTAGTATCGCAGATATCAGAACCGGTGCCAAGTACAGTACCAAGCTCATTCGTGCTGAAGGTAATCTCAGGCTCAGCATCCGGAACAATCCGTCCCTGATCATCTACTACATAGCAGGTAAGAACTGCTACGTCTTTGCCATCAGCCAGAACGCTTCCGTCCGGAGAAGGTGCACCTGCTTCCACACGCAGCTTCAGCGCATAGGGCTTTCCGGATGTTTCTACGCGGTCGGAAACAATTTCTTTGCCATCTATATAACCTACCGCTTTCAGGATACCCGGTTCGTAGGCAACCTGCCACTCTCCATGACCGTAGGCTTCCAACTGTTTCCTGCCCAGACTCCTGCCGTTTAAGAAGAGTTCAGCTTCCTCGCAGTTGGTATAAGTTACTACGCGTATACTTTCTCCTTCCAGTCCCTGAAAATTCCAGTGGGGCATAACATGAATCATAGGTGTTTCCAGCCAATGGGACTGATTCTGGTAAAAAGCGTCTTTCTTTTGGAGGTAAAGGTCGACAGCACCGGACTGGGAACATAGTCTGGGGTAAGTGGCTTCTCCCCGATGTTCAATGCCATCCCACTGAAAGCATCCCATGATCCAGGGCCTTGCCATCAGAAATTTCCATGTTTTTTCTCTTGCAAGGAATGCAGTGTTCGTATCCTTATCATAGGCTGAGAGATATCCTTTAACCGGATCATCCGGAAGATACCAGCCTCTGGTAGTGCCTGTAGCACAGCATTCCGTGGATGCTATGGGTAAAGTAGGATACTTTTTGTGGATATCATCCAGCATATGCATTTTATAATTGACACCCAGAACTTCCAAAGGCTCTACTGCAGGTGCATTGATTGGATCATGGCACAGGGCTGCCAGTACCGGCCTTGAAGTATCCAGACGTTTTACGGCTGCTTTCATGGTTTGCGTAATGCGAAGCCCGGATTCCGTCAATACACCGGGTTCCTCATTCCCGATGGACCAAAGTATGACGCTGGGGTGATTGCGGTCACGTTTTATTAACATTTCAAGCTGTTCCAGGCTTTCCCGGGTAGAACCGAACCGTCTGGTTTCGGCAAGCACCAGAAAGCCCATTTCATCCAGTGCTTCCATGGTTACCTCACTGTGGGGATAGTGAGAACAGCGGAACGCATTTGCTCCCATTTCTTTCATGAGTCTTAATTTATAACGCTGTACTCTGTCGGGGACTGCTTTACCTGTCAGGCCGTAGTCCTGATGACAGTTCACACCCTTTAGAACTACATGCTCTTCATTCAGGAAAAATCCTTCGTCAGCATCGAAGCGGATAGTGCGGAAACCGAATTTGTCGCTGACACAATCGATTTCTTCCCCGTTCTGATAAAGCTTTGTCACGACAGTATATCTGTTGCCGGGTGTTTTGATGTCCCACAGCTTCGGATCGCGGATGCAGGTAAGTAAATGAATAGTCTGCTTAGATTTCCCTTCCGTCTCAAACGTTGATTCGACCTGGGCAACCTGCGTCCCGTCCGGCTGCAGCAGACAAGTGCATACGGCAATCTGCTGCTTTAGGGCGGCATCGTTTCTGACGGTGATTTCTATGGGAACTTCCCACAGATGTTCGTCTTTTTTGCAGGGATTTACATAGACGCCGTATAAATCTACCGATACTTTCTCGGTCTTTATCATCCAGACAGGACGGTAGATGCCGGCGCCTTCATACCACCAACCTTCATGTCTGCTGGTGGCATCCACATAGACGGCCAGCACATTGTCATTTTCGAAATCCAGATAGTCTGTGATATCTACCTCGAAAGAAGTGTAACCGCAGTGATTGCGTTCCAACAGACAACCGTTCAGATATACGACGGCCTGTACGGCAATCCCCTCAAAATAAATCGCAATCCTCTTATTACGGTCAGTTTCCTCAAGCCGAAAGTGATAGCGATACCACGCATTCTGATAATGAAAGCCTCCCAGCGAAAAATTGGTATCCGGTGAGGAATTCTGCCTGATGATATAATCGTGAGGCAGCGTAACATTTTCCCACACCAGAGAAGTCAGATCCCCTTGCTGTGAGAAATCATTCACCTTGTCTTTGTATTCCCTGGCTGCCGGTCCGAAACGTTTCTCCTGGGATTTTGCCTGCATATAGACAGGTCCCTTGTCAAGTGGTTCGACTGTTTCTATGTCTCCTAAGTGAAAACGCCAATTTGAATTCAGTAAAATTTTTTCTCTCATACTTTGCGCCCTTTCTCTATGTATTTAGAATAAAGTCTGCTTATACTTTTATATTAATTTTCAGGCTTGGTATTTTCAATGAACAAACGGGCTGAATATATGGACGATTTTGCTGCATTAGAAACCTAACTATTGTAGAAAAAGAGGAAAAGCGTTATTATCATATTAACTTTTTTGAGACAAGACAAGAAAGCAGGTGTGATATGATTACTTATGAAGCAGGAAGAAAAACGGATTTGCAGGCAGTTTCCTACCTTCAGGTCAATAGTTGCGGATATGAAGAGATTCGTGACTTTGCTTATGCTGTGATCCGTTCCAATGGACGTAATGATTACCATCTTCTTTATGTGCAGAATGGTGCAATGGAACTGGAAATGGCAGGTGAAATGAAAGTACTCTGTCCGGGAGAATGTGCTTTTTATAAACGCGGGGATAAGCAGCACTATATCGTTCCCGAACAGAAGGACAGTTTGATCTATTGGATTCATTTTACGGGAACGGCAGTGGAAGAAGTCCTGGAGTCATTGGGGCTGTCTGAAAGCGGAATCATCCGTGTCAATGCCAGAAGTCAGTTTGAAAGTGTATTCTATCAGATAATACGAACCCATATGCTTTCCAGAGCCACTCATGTCCAGGAAGAAAATACGTTGCTGCTGCAGCTTTTGACCCAGCTTTTCCTGTCGCGCCAGGAGGAAGTGACAGGAAGTTTCAGTGAAATCTATACCATGGCAGAATATATTTGTGATCATTTTACAGAAAAGCTGGATTTCGCAGCACTTTCCTTAGATCTTCATCTGAGCAGAAGTCGTTTTGGCCATCTGTTCACGGAATTGATCGGCTGTTCTCCGTCCGGTTACCAGCAGAAGCTGCGATTGGATAAGGCAAGGGACTATCTGCTGCATTCAAATATGTCAATAAAAGAGTGTGCCCATGCGGTGGGATATGAGGATCAGCTTTATTTCAGCAGACTATTTGGCAGAAAATACGGTATGTCACCAAGTAAGCTGCGGGAAACTTATCGTGATACATGATAACGATAAAAAATAAGCACAAAATCTCCACGCGTTCAAATTATTTCCATCATCATAGCAGAAGTCAGGTATGCAGGCAAGCAGTCGGGGCATACTTATTAGAGAAAATCAGCAGAACTGTTACGCAGGAAATATGGTGAAAAATGTGGCGTAGAAAAAACAGGAAAAGAGGCAGTACGATCACAGCGGGAGGGGTGACAGGCGGGGCTTTGAAAGGTTTGATTCTGACCTGTGCGGCGTTGTTAGTAATAGTAGCTATATGGTGCTATCGGTGTGAACAGACAGCACATATTGCTGTGAAAGAAGAACAGATAAATATAGAAGCAATCCTGGAGAAAGAAGTCTGGACAGAAACAGATTTCGAGGTGCTGCAGAGTCAGACGGGACTTGCTGCTGTGGCACTAAATGCGCTTGTAGAGCAGGGAAAAAAAGAAGAGATCCTGGATTTACAGGAAACGTATTTTGCCCCGATACAGGTAAGATGTGAGCCAAATACCATTGTTTCCAAAGAAGAATATGTGGCGGATGAGGCGGGAAATCCTGTGGCCGGTATGAGCATTCCCTATGTGGAAAAAGGAGATATTCTGATTACCTTTTGCTCCCACTTTTTGGGTTGGCGCAACGGGCATGCGGCCATTGTTATAGATGAAGAAGCAGGGCTGGTGTTGGAGGCGCAGGTGCTTGGAAGTCCATCGATGGTGACATCTTTGAAAAGGTGGGAACGGTATCCTTCTTTCATGGTACTTCGGTTGAAAGACGTTTCTAAAGAGGAACGGGCAGCAGTGGCGGAATATGCACAAGCCAATCTGGCAGGGGTGCCTTATCGATTGACAGCGGGCCTATGGAGGAATGGAAGTGAGACGATTTCCGGAACACAATGTGCCCATTTGGTCTGGTACGCCTATGAGCATTTTGGGTATGACCTGGATAGTGACGGTGGCTTCATCGTGACGCCGCATGACCTTTCTCAGAGTGAAAACCTGGAAATTATACAAAAATATGGGGTAGAATGAAGAAAATATAAAAAAATCTTAATTATTTTCAGAATTGGACTTGAAAAAACACACGGTATATCGTATATTATTCCTATCAGAACATTTTACAGACCAATCGGAGGGAAAATTAATGACTAAAGCGGAGATTTTAAAGAAAGAAATTCTGAGGCAGTATCGCAGCGTACGCCAGTTTGCAATGGAGATGAACATTCCTTATTCCACACTGGTAACCGCATTGGAGCGTGGTATCGAAGGTATGGCATATGGCACTGTTATCAGAATGTGTGACAAGCTGAGCCTGAACCCCGTAGATTTCTCATCTTTGGAGAGAGACACTTCTCTTGGTGCACAGCTCCTGGAAAACAGAGTTATGCAGTACTATGTAAAGCTGAATCAGAACGGCAGAGACAAGATTCTGGAGCTGATGGACGACTTTGTTCAGATCGACAAGTACAAAGCCAAGGGTAAGAGAAGCAAATAAGCATTGTAAATAATTAATAAGGAAAAGAAGTAAATAATGAAGAGATATGATTATCTTATAGTAGGTACCGGTCTGTTTGGATCGGTATTTGCTTATGAAATGAAAAAAGCAGGCAAGGAGTGTATGGTTATAGATAAGCGCGACCATATTGCCGGAAATATTTACACAAAAGAGCAGGATGGCATCCAGGTTCATAAATTCGGTGCCCATATTTTCCATACCTCAGACAAGAAAATCTGGGAATATGTCAATCAGTTTGCTGAGTTCAATAATTATATCAACTCTCCTGTGGCGGTCTATAAAGATGAGTTGTATAATATGCCTTTTAATATGAATACCTTCAGTAAGATGTGGGGCATCCGTACCCCTGCTGAAGCCAAAGCTATCATTGAGCAGCAGAAGAAGGAAAGCAAAGTGGAGGAACCTCGTAATCTGGAAGAGCAGGCTCTTTCTCTGGTCGGTCGTGATGTCTATGAGAAGCTGGTAAAGGGCTACACCGAAAAACAGTGGGGCCGTGACTGCGCAGAACTGCCTTCTTTCATTATAAAAAGATTGCCGGTACGCTTTACCTATGACAATAACTATTTTACAGATCGCTATCAGGGCATTCCTGTGGGGGGCTATACGCAGATCATTGAAAAGCTGCTTGATGGTATCAATGTGCGCCTGGGAATTACCTATAAGGATTTCCTTGCGGAAAATGCAGCTAAAGGATCGGGAGCGGATGTGTTTGATAAAGTGCTCTATACGGGTATGATTGACGAATACTTTGATTATTGCCTGGGAGAACTGCAGTATCGTTCTCTTCGTTTCGAGGAAGAAACACTTGCAGACTGCGATAACTACCAGGGCAATGCTGTGGTAAATTACACAGAGCGTCAGGTACCCTATACCAGAATCATCGAGCATAAGCACTTTGAGTTCGGTAAGCAGCCTGCGACGGTGATTACCAGAGAATATCCTGCAGAATGGCATAAAGGGGACGAACCTTATTATCCCATCAATGATGAGCGCAATACGACGCTTTACGGAAAGTACCGGGAACTGGCTGCAGGTGAACAGAGCGTGCTTTTCGGCGGACGCCTGGGGCAGTACAAATATTATGATATGGATAAGGTTATAGCGGCTGCACTGAATATGGCGGAAGAACAGCTGGCCAATTTCTCCCCACGCAGTGGCTCTGGGGAATGCGATTACCAAATGCGGCTGTGAGAAGTACGAAAACCTGTATTGCGCAGTGGGTGAAGAATGCTGTGATGTGGGCGCATTCCGCTGCTTCGCAGCTATCTTTGCTCATAAGCAGGCGCTCTGCTCATAGCCCGTACAACGTGCTCATTCATGCAAGCATGATTCGCCCGTCATACGGGCTATGGCTGAACTATAACGAAAAATGTGACTGATTTATAAAAAATCATTGACGAGACGTAAGTTTTATGCTATAGTAGTTAGGCGAGATGAGATTTAGGTCTTTTTTTTATGCGTAAAATCAGTAAGATCAGATATTGCACGGAGGTGGAAATATGCGTACAAGAATTACATTAGCTTGCACAGAATGCAAACAGCGTAACTACAATACTACCAAGGATAAGAAGACTCATCCTGATAGAATGGAAACCAAGAAGTATTGTAAGTTCTGTAAGAGACATACCGCTCACAAAGAAACCAAATAATCCGTCGTTCTAGTAAGTGAAGGAGTAAACTATGGGAGATTCCACAGAAAAGAAAGCCAAGCCCAAGAATCAGTTTTTTAAAGGTGTTAAGGCTGAATTCAAGAAAATTTCATGGCCTGACAAGCAGACTACTCTGAAGCAATCCGTTGTGGTTGTGGCAATTTCCGTTGTTGTAGGACTTATCATTGCCGTATTGGACGTAATCATTCAGTATGGTGTGAATTTCTTAACATCAATTTAGAGCGAGGGTGGATTGTATGGCAGAGGCAAAATGGTATGTAGTGCATACGTATTCCGGATATGAGAACAAGGTCAAAGCCAATATCGAGAAGACAATCGAGAACAACAAGCACCTTGCAGAGCAGATTCTGGAGGTCCGTGTTCCGCTGCAGGAAGTAGTGGAGATTAAGAACGGTGCCAAGAAGACTGTTCAGAAGAAGATGTTTCCGGGATATGTACTCCTGAATATGGAGATGAACGATGACACCTGGTATGTTGTGCGCAACACTCGTGGTGTTACCGGATTCGTAGGACCGGGAAGCAAACCGGTACCCCTCACAGAAGCAGAGATGAAGCCTCTCGGCATCCAAGCTGAGAATGTTTCCATTGATTTTGCAGAAGGAGACAGCATTGCCGTTGTTGCCGGGGTATGGAAAGATACCGTTGGTGTGGTTTCCAAACTCGATTATGGCAAGCAGACAGCTACCATCAATGTAGAACTGTTCGGCAGAGAGACTCCTGTTGAAATCAGTTTCGCGGAAGTGAGAAAACTTTAATAAAAGCTTTATAAGCAAAGGTATTTATCCCCGCAGGGGTTGAACCTGAAAAGGGGTTAAATATAGGCAACAAGAAAGGATGCGTAAGCATTCCAGTGGGAGCAGGTTGGCAGCATCAGGACCTGCGCCGATTTACCACATTATAGGAGGTGCCACAATGGCAAAGAAAGTTACAGGATATATCAAGTTACAGATTCCTGCCGGCAAAGCTACACCGGCTCCACCAGTTGGTCCCGCACTTGGACAGCATGGTGTTAACATCGTTGAGTTCACAAAGCAGTTCAACGCAAGAACAGCAGATAAGGGCGATGTAATCATCCCCGTTGTAATTACTGTATATGCAGACAGAAGCTTTAGCTTCATTACCAAGACCCCGCCTGCAGCAGTACTGTTAAAGAAAGCCTGCAACCTGAAGTCTGGTTCAGGAGTACCTAACAAGACCAAGGTAGCTACCATTTCCAAGGCTAAGTTACAGGAAATCGCAGAACTGAAGATGCCGGATCTGAATGCAGCAAGCCTGGAAGCAGCTATGAGCATGATCGCAGGTACTGCAAGAAGTATGGGTATTGTTGTAGAAGACTAATTAATCAATTGATTGGGAGACAATTTTAAATTGTCGTTGGAACCTAGGAGGTATAATAATGAAGCATGGTAAGAAATATGTTGAAGCTGCAAAGTTAGTTGACCGCGCAGTTTTCTATGAGCCGAACGATGCAATCGCTCTGGCTAAAAAGACCGCAGTAGCAAAGTTTGATGAGACCATCGAAGCACACATGAGAACAGGTTGTGACGGACGTCATGCTGAACAGCAGATCCGTGGTGCAGTTGTTCTTCCTAACGGAACCGGTAAGACTGTAAAAGTTCTGGTATTCGCAAAAGGCGATAAGCTGAGCGAGGCAGAAGCTGCAGGCGCTGATTATGTAGGCGGCGAGGAGCTGATCCCTAAGATCCAGAAAGAAGGCTGGCTTGATTTTGACGTAGTAGTAGCTACTCCTGATATGATGGGTGTAGTTGGTCGTCTTGGTAAAGTACTGGGACCTAAAGGCTTAATGCCTAACCCTAAGGCCGGTACCGTAACCATGGATGTTACCAAGGCTATCAATGATATCAAAGCCGGTAAGATCGAGTACAGACTTGACAAGAACAACATTGTTCATGTTCCTGTTGGAAAAGCATCTTTCACAGAAGAAGCTCTGCAGGAGAACTTCAACGCTCTGATGGAAGCTATCATGAAGGCTAAGCCCAGTGCATTAAAGGGTCAGTATCTGAAGAGCATCACTCTGACCAGCACCATGGGACCTGGCGTAAAAGTAAGTGTAGCTAAGTTCTAAATCTGATTTTACTGAAAAAATAAAATAAGGGGTTGACATGTGCCAGCCCCTTATGATATTATCAACAAGGTTATGAAACCACGCCGAAGACAGTAGGTACAAAGGTAAATCCTACCGAGGAGATGAGTTCACTGTGATTATTGATCTCTCTGTGTCTTCAGAGGGATTTTTCATTATAATTGAAATTTCCTGCGGGAATTTCGCAACGAAAAGCCAGGCTTTTCGTTTGAACTCCTTTCGGCATTAAAATCTATAAGGAGGTAGAAAAATGGCAAAGATCGAGTTAAAGAAACCGGTTGTAGAAGAGATTTCTGCTAATATTAAAGATGCTCAGTCTGTAGTTCTGGTAGATTACCGTGGACTTACCGTAGAGCAGGATACTCAGCTGCGTAAGAATTTACGTGAAGCAGGAGTTGGCTACAAGGTTTACAAGAACACCATGATGAACTTTGCGTTCAAGGGTACTGATTTTGAAGGTCTTGCACCTTACCTTGAGGGACCCAGCGCTATGGCTTACTCTGACACAGATGCAACTGCACCTGCAAGAGTACTGGCCGAGTTCGCTAAGAAAGCTGACAAGCTTCAAATCAAAGCCGGTGTAGTAGAAGGTACTGTATACGATGCAGCCGGAATGGCTAAAATCGCAGACATCCCTTCCAGAGAGGTACTGCTTGGAAGATTGCTGGGAAGCATGCAGTCTCCTATTGCAAACCTGGCTCGCGTTCTGAATCAGATCGCAGAGAAGGACGGCGCTCCTGCAGCAGAAGCACCTGCAGAGGCATAATTGCTTATCGAAAGCATGACAGAGAAGACTTGCAGTATGGCAAAGTCGTCAATTTGTAAATTGGATTTATAATCCGACACATAACAATATATTTTAAATGGAGGAAAATTAAAATGGCTAAATTAAGCACTCAGGAATTTATCGATGCTATCAAAGAGTTATCCGTATTAGAGTTAAATGAATTAGTAAAAGCTTGTGAAGAAGAGTTCGGCGTATCTGCAGCAGCAGGTGTTGTTGTAGCAGCAGCTGGCCCTGCAGCAGAAGTTGAAGAGAAGACCGAGTTCGACGTAGAACTGACCGAGATCGGTTCCGAGAAGGTTAAGGTTATCAAGGTTGTTCGTGAAGTAACCGGACTTGGCCTGAAGGAAGCTAAGGACGTTGTAGACAACGCTCCTAAGACCCTGAAGGAAGCTGCTTCTAAGG
Source organism: Acetatifactor sp. (assembly GCA_045545375.1). Classification (GTDB taxonomy): domain Bacteria; phylum Bacillota; class Clostridia; order Lachnospirales; family Lachnospiraceae; genus Acetatifactor. The sequence continues at coordinate 3,069 of JAZQAT010000025.1, read as the reverse complement.
AAGAAGCTGAAGAAATCAAGAAGAAACTGGAAGAAGTTGGCGCTAAGGTTACCCTTAAATAAGTCAATTCCCATATTGAGATTTCGGGGCTGTCGTACAAAGGTACGGCAGCCTTTTTGTGTTGCAGCGAAGGGCGCGTGGATGGGTGGGGGACTGGGGCGGCGGATGCAAGTGAAAAGGGATCCGCGCCTTTGGCACGATTGCCACGAGGTGCTCAGTGTTTGGATTCTCAAACTTTTTTGAAAAAATGCTTGACCACGTTGGAATTTTGTGCTAGTATGGATAGTGCACTATTGTGGCAAGGTATGCTATTCGTAGACATAATAAGAATGAAGTACCGACGCACATAGGTTTCAAATCTGAAAGAACGGGGTGAAATGTCAATGGAAAAGAACAGAATACGTCCAATTGCGAATTGCAAGAACATGCGTATGAGTTATTCAAGACAAAAAGAGGTTTTAGAGATGCCCAACCTGATTGAAGTCCAGAAAGACTCCTATCAGTGGTTTTTAGACGAAGGCTTGAAGGAAGTTTTCGATGATATCTCTCCTATCGCAGACTACAGTGGTTCCCTGAGTCTGGATTTTGTTGGCTTCGAATTGTGCAGAAAAGATGCCAAATATACAATTGAGGAATGTAAAGAGAGAGACGCCACTTATGCCGCTCCCTTGAAAGTAAAGGTTCGTCTTTATAATAAGGAGAAGGAAGAAATCAGCGAACATGAAATTTTCATGGGTGACCTCCCTCTGATGACTGAGACAGGAACTTTCGTTATCAACGGTGCAGAGCGTGTAATCGTTAGCCAGTTGGTACGTTCTCCTGGTATTTACTATGGAATCGGTCATGATAAGATCGGTAAGAGACTGTTCTCCTGTACTGTAATTCCTAACCGTGGTGCATGGCTGGAGTACGAGACAGATTCTAACGATGTATTTTATGTACGTGTGGACAGGACCCGTAAGGTACCTATTACTGTGCTGATTCGTGCACTGGGTATTGGTACCAATGACGAGATCCGCGAGTTGTTCGGTGACGAACCGAAGATCGAAGCAAGCTTTTCCAAAGACACTGCTGAGAATTATCAGGAGGGTCTGTTAGAGTTATATAAAAAGATTCGTCCCGGTGAGCCTTTAAGTGTTGAGAGTGCAGAGTCTCTGATCAACGCCATGTTCTTCGATCCCCGTAGATATGATTTGGCCAAAGTCGGTAGATATAAATTTAATAAGAAGCTGATGCTTCGTAACAGAATCAGAAATCAGGTATTGGCTGCTGATGTAGTGGATCCTTCCACAGGCGAGATTCTGGCAGCTGCAGGTACGAAAGTAACTGTAGAGCTGGCTGATGAGATTCAGAATGCAGCTGTTCCTTTTGTATATATTGAGACAGAAGAGAGAAATGTTAAGGTACTGTCCAGCTTAATGGTAGACCTGACACATTATGTGGACTGCAATCCGAAGGAACTGGGCATCCATGAACTGGTATACTATCCTGTGCTGAAATCTATTCTGGATGAGTATAGTGATGATCCGGAGAAGCTTGCAGAAGCTATCAAGAAAAATGTATATGAACTGGTTCCAAAACATATTACCAAGGAAGATATCCTTGCTTCCATTAACTATAATATGCATCTGGAGTACGGTCTGGGCAACGATGACGATATCGACCATCTGGGCAACAGACGTATCCGTGCAGTAGGCGAACTGCTGCAGAATCAGTACCGTATCGGTCTTTCCAGAATGGAAAGAGTGGTACGTGAGCGTATGACTACACACGATGCTGAGGATATTTCACCTCAGTCTCTGATCAATATCAAGCCGGTAACCGCAGCAGTAAAGGAATTCTTCGGTTCCTCACAGTTGTCTCAGTTCATGGATCAGAATAACCCTCTGGGTGAGCTGACCCATAAGAGACGTCTGTCTGCACTGGGTCCCGGTGGTCTGTCACGAGACAGAGCCGGATTCGAGGTTCGAGATGTACATTATTCTCACTACGGAAGAATGTGTCCTATCGAGACTCCCGAAGGTCCTAACATCGGTCTGATCAACTCTTTGGCAAGCTATGCACGTATCAATGAGTATGGTTTTGTAGAGGCGCCTTACCGTGTGATTGATAAATCTGACCCTGCTAACCCTCGCGTTACAGAGCAGGTAGTATATATGACTGCTGACGAGGAAGATAATTACCATGTAGCACAGGCGAACGAAGCACTGGATGCAGAAGGACATTTTGTCCGTAAGACAGTATCAGGTCGTTATCGTGAGGAGACTCAGGAATATCCAAGAACCATGTTCGATTACATGGATGTATCTCCTAAGATGGTATTCTCCGTGGCTACAGCATTGATTCCTTTCCTGGAGAACGACGATGCGAACCGTGCGCTGATGGGATCCAACATGCAGCGTCAGGCTGTGCCTCTTCTGACTACCGAAGCACCTGTTGTCGGTACCGGTATGGAAGTGAAGACTGCTGTTGACTCCGGTGTCTGCGTAGTAGCTAAGAAGAACGGTGTTGTAGATTATGTATCTTCCAATACCATCAGAATGACTTACGATGACGGTGAGAAGGCTGAGTTCCATCTGACCAAATTTGCACGAAGCAACCAGTCCAACTGCTACAACCAGAAGCCTATCGTATTCAAGGGCGACCGTGTTGCAGCGGGTCAGGTAATTGCTGACGGTCCTTCTACCAATGAAGGAGAACTGGCTCTTGGTAAGAATCCGCTGATCGGTTTCATGACCTGGGAAGGTTATAACTACGAGGATGCTGTCCTGTTAAGCGAAAGACTGGTTATGGACGATGTGTATACATCCGTTCATATTGAGGAATATGAGGCAGAAGCACGTGACACCAAGCTGGGACCCGAGGAAATTACCCGTGATGTTCCCAAGTCGGAGGCCAAGCGGTCTTAGGAAGACAAAAGCTCCTGACAACTGCTTGGCTCACAGAACGACATGGCTACGATCCGACTTGGTTATGGACGATGTGTATACATCCGTTCATATTGAGGAATATGAGGCAGAAGCACGTGACACCAAGCTGGGACCCGAGGAAATTACCCGTGATGTTCCC
>JAZQAT010000024.1:0-8699 GCA_045545375.1 Acetatifactor sp. | reverse complement strand
AGTGCGGAGTTAGGCTTCTTAGGAGTAGCAGTCTTAACAGCGGTACATACACCTCTCTTCTGAGGAGCGGAAGCATCTGTAGCCTTCTTGTGCAGGGAGTTATATCCTTTCTGCAGAGCAGGTGCAGTAGACTTCTTAACTGTTGTCTGACGTCCTTTTCTTACTAACTGGTTAAATGTTGGCATTCTGTTTCACCTCTTTCTTAGTATTGATAAATTTTACCATTTTATTCACGGAAATAAAAAAAATCCGCAAACAGTATACGTTGTGCATCTTACGCAACACAAAAGCACGTGCTGACACACTTGTTTAGTATACTTGTTTGCGGATGTGTTGTCAATAGGTTTTTCAAAAAAAATTGCATGGAATTGTTCAATTCGCAACAGTTCAGATGCCATTCGCAAAACCGCACCTCACGGTGCTTTCCGCTGCTTCGTTACTACAATTCTTCTATGTACTGAATCCCTTTTGCCTGACTCAGAATATCGATCATCTCAGCATGGGTACGCTTCACTTCACTGACTACCGATAAGGTATAGCTGACGCATCGCTGTTTGCCTTTCTCTTTGTGGAAAACCTCCTCCTGGCTGACCTGAATATTGGCCACCTCAAACTGATGCTCCCTTGCAAACTGCAGGAAATCACTGAATGCACCCTTTCCCCCGTTATACTCAATATATAAGTCCAGGTATTTGGATCGTTTTCTCATCCAGACATCTACTTTCTGCAGGCCGGATATGGTAAATACAATCGCAAGACCTCCGCACACTGCACCTTCATAGAAACCAATACCAATAGCCAGACCGATGCACGCTGCCGTCCACAGGCATGCTGCTGTCGTAAGACCTTTAATCTGATTTCTTCCTGTCAGAATGATCGTACCGGCTCCCAGAAAACCGATACCGCTGATAACCTGTGCACCCAGACGGACTGGGTCTCCTGTGTGATATGTATCACAGACATACTGGTTGGTCATCATGACCAATGCCGCCCCCAGACACACAAGGATGTATGTACGAAACCCGGCAGGACGATTCTTTCTTCCTCGTTCCATTCCCAGGATTCCGCCCAATAAAATTGCAAGAACAATACGAAATAATATAGAAATAGGATTCAATTCTCTTAAATAATCCATCAAAAAGCCCTTCCTTACCTATAGATTTTTATATTAATGAAATAGATACTTAATCTCATGCAAAGCTCGACACGCTTTAATTTAAAGAATAATCTCCAGATATCGCTTTACAGCGTCCTGCCATGCAGGCAGCTTCACAAAGCCGTTTTCTGTCAGCTTCTCTTTACTCATGCGGCTGTTGGCCGGTCTCTTTGCTTTCGCCGGATACCGGTCAGCTGAAACGGGAAGAACTTTGGTACTCAAACCGGCCTGTCGAATGATTTCACAGGCAAATTCATACCAGGTACAAATTCCTTCGTTAGTAGCATGATAGAAACCATACTTGTCTGACTGAATCATATCCACAAGAAGTCTTGCCAAGTCAAAGGTATAAGTGGGAGAACCATACTGGTCATTGACCACAGTAAGCGTATCAACAGTTTTGGCCTTGTTCAAAATAGCCTTAATGAAATTCTTTCCATTTACACCGAATACCCAAGCGATACGAACGATAAAATACTTGTCCAGTGCATCCGTAACAGCTACTTCTCCTTCATATTTCGTCTGTCCGTATACGTTCAAAGGATGCCTTTCATCATCAGGCTCCCAGGGTCTCTCACCCTGTCCGTCAAATACGTAGTCAGTACTGATATACATCATTTTGATGTCCAGTTCTTTACATACCTTTGCAATGTTGGCAGTTCCGTCTGCATTCACTTTTCTGCACAACTCCACATTGTCCTCTGCAGCATCCACTGCAGTATATGCTGCGCAATGAATCACTGCATCGGGAGAAGCTTGCTTAATCGCTTTATCTACGCTGACTGCATCGGTGATATCCATCTCATCGATGTCCACACCTACAGCTTCCACCCCTCTCTTTACCAGTTCATTTACTACATCGTAACCCAACTGGCCCTTTACACCTGTTACCAATACCTTCATGTTGCCACTCCTTCTGTTTTTTATCATTCAATCTGCTCTTTTCGTACATTATACCCCATTTCAAAGTATTTGAACAGTAGAAAATTTAAGTATCCATCTGTGATTGGAGGCCCCGTTATCATATGTGCAAAGAGGAAGTTGCTGAAAAAACAGCTGTAAATGCCTATAAACTAAGGATTTACAGCTGTTTTTCAATTCTGTTATTATGAAAGATTAAAGTGTACTATTTCTTATTTTTACCCTTTCTGATGATGCCAGCAACCACTGCAACAACGGCAACAATAACAATAATCACTACCACGATCACAGTGGGATTTCCCTGTGTTTCATCACCACCGGGCTCGGTATCAACCGGTGCATCAGCCGGCTCCGCCGCTGACTCCCGGGCAGATTCTCCGGTAGATTCCTCGGCAGACTCTTCGGTGGATTCCTCTACGGACTCCTGAGTATCTTCCGCTGCTTCACTCTCGTATATGGCACCCTTATAAAGCGCAACGTCCTTGATCGTAGTATCAACCGCATTGTAGAAAGAGTAAACCATAAAGCCCATTGCATCGGGGTTATCATCGATAGCCATTCTCCTGGTTTCAATGTTAATCCAACATCAATTGCATATTCGCCGATAGTGTTCCACATTACATATTCAGCCTGCTTCTGATCTGCCACAGAGATTGCACTTCGTCTATCATCAATAGAACCTTCAGCTGTAATTGTATTGTGGTTACTGTAGTTATTGTAGAACTGGTAGTTTTCAACTTTGGCATCCAGAATCCATCCGCCAATACCTACGCTGTTGTTTTTGCCTACAGTACCATTGGCTTTTACCTTATACACCATGGTATAGAAGGTTTCCTTATTTGCCTCTAATCCGGCAAATGTTCCGCCCCAATAGCAGGCAGTTTTATCCAATCCATCTGCTCTTCCCTTTACTGTAAGTTCATTGCCTGCTTCGCTTACAATGTAATCAAAGTGCTTGGCTGCAGCGCCAACGGGCACAGGTGCAAACACACCATCCTTACCACTGAAATCTACAGTGTACAACAATTCGCCTTCTTCAGCAGAGGCATAGTCTATTACCTTTGATTCGGTAACTTCTGATGCCCCCACGGTAAGAACAGAACTGAACATCATTATAAACGTGAGTAATGTAAGCAATGCTGCCAATATCTTGTTTTTCATTAGAAATCCTCCTTCATAATTTTCCGGTCTGCTCGTACGAACAATTTTATTTTACACATATAGTCACTTTTTTGTAAATGGACATATTTTATTTTAGTGTGCCATTGTTTTTGAGGCATATTGACATATATCTTAACTTTACTCATACAGATGCTCATACTAACCGCCTGCTTTTCCAACGTGTATTGCAGCTGTGAAACATCCACAATACTTCCAGGATAATCTTCATAATACAATGGCTTTGCATTGTTCCTGTCATAAGCAACAGACCTTTGCCACTTGACCGTACGGCATTCGCTTTCATATATGACAAAAAGCAAGTTCCTGAAATCGGAACTTGCTCTTGTCATCAGCATTACTGCTATCTATTCAGCCAACTTATTCGGCCTCTACAATCTCTTCAACTGCTTCTACCTCATCAGCTTCTTCTGTATCGAACGCCCCATTCTCTTCTGCATAATCTACAGCTGCAGGCGCATCCTCAGAAATAATCTCTTCGATATCGCTGCTCTCGCCAAAATCCAGCACCTCATCGCCAAAACCATCCTCATCAAAGGAAATGGTCTCTACCGCATCAGTGCTCAGTCTGGTGGTACGATATCTCTTCATACCGGTACCTGCAGGAATCAGCTTACCGATGATTACATTCTCCTTCAGACCTACCAGAGGATCTACCTTACCCTTGATAGCAGCTTCTGTCAGAACCTTTGTGGTCTCCTGGAAGGAAGCCGCAGACAGGAAGGGATTAGTAGCCAAAGCGGCTTTAGTGATACCAAGCATTACCTGCTTACCTTCTGCCGGCTGTTTGCCTTCTGCAACCAGCTGCTCGTTCATCTCTTCGAAGTCAAGGACATCTACGAGTGTACCGGGAAGGAATTCAGTATCACCATTGTTCTCGATGCGGATCTTCTTCAGCATCTGACGAACAATCACTTCAATGTGTTTATCCGCAATATCTACACCCTGCAGACGATATACTCTCTGAACTTCGCGGAGCATATAGTCCTGAACGGCACGGATACCTTTGATCTTTAAGAGGTCGTGAGGGTTGACACTACCTTCAGTCAGTTCGTCACCGGCCTCCAGCATCTGTCCGTCAAGCACCTTGATACGGGAACCATAAGGAATCAGGTATGCCTTGGATTCACCGGTCTCATCGTTGGTGATAACTACTTCACGTTTCTTCTTAGTATCGCGGATTTCCGCTTTACCCGCAAATTCTGCGATAATTGCAAGTCCTTTCGGTTTCCTTGCTTCAAACAATTCTTCTACACGGGGAAGACCCTGTGTAATATCGTCACCCGCTACACCACCGGTATGGAAAGTACGCATGGTCAGCTGGGTACCGGGCTCACCGATAGACTGAGCAGCAATGATACCTACTGCTTCCCCTACCTGTACAGCTTCACCTGTTGCCATGTTGGCACCATAACATTTAGCACAGATACCGATATGGGAACGGCAGGTCAGGATAGTACGGATCTTTACTGCCTCTAAAGGCTCACCGTTCTCATCCACTCCTAAGCTCAGAACCTTAGCCGCACGGCTGGGCGTAATCATATGATTTCTCTTAACAATTACGTTACCGTCGCGGTCTTTGATATCCTCGCAGGAATATCTTCCTGTGATACGGTCTTTCAGACCCTCGATCGTCTCCTTACCATCCATGAATGCCTTAACTACCATTCCGGGTACTTCGGCTCTGCCTTCACAACAGTCTACTTCGCGGATGATCAGCTCCTGGGATACATCAACCATTCGTCTGGTCAGATAACCTGAGTCAGCTGTACGCAGTGCTGTATCGGACAGACCTTTACGTGCACCGTGTGCGGACATGAAGTATTCCAGTACGTCCAGACCTTCACGGAAATTGGACTTGATAGGCAGCTCAATGGTTCTACCGGTTGTATCTGCCATCAGACCACGCATACCTGCCAGCTGCTTGATCTGCTGGTTGGAACCACGCGCACCGGAGTCAGCCATCATGAAGATGTTGTTGTACTTATCCAGTCCTGCAAGCAGTACATCTGTCAGCTCCTTATCGGTCTCATTCCAGGTCTCTACAACCGCACGATATCTTTCTTCCTCTGTGATGAGACCACGACGGAAGTTAGCGGAAATCTTATCTACAGTTGCCTGTGCAGCAGCCAGCAGTTCCGGCTTCTTCTCAGGCACAGTCATATCGGAAATGGATACAGTCATGGCTGCTCTGGTAGAATACTTATAACCGATAGCCTTGACATCATCCAGAACTTCTGCAGTCTTGGATGCTCCATGAGTGTTAATTACCTTTTCAAGGATCTGCTTCAATCCCTTCTTGCCTACGTGGAAGTCTACTTCCGGCTTTAAGAAGTTCTCAGGAGTGCTTCTGTCTACAAATCCCAGATCCTGAGGCAGGATCTCGTTGAAGATGAAACGTCCCAGAGTGGACTCTACGGTACCGGTGATCACTTCACCGTCGGCATTCTTCTTGCTTACACGTACCTTGATTCTGGAATGCAGAGTACATGCACCGTTCTCGTAAGCCAGAATAGCTTCGTTCACACTCTTGAAGAACTTGCCTTCACCTACTGCACCGGGTCTTTCCTGGGTCAAATAGTAGATACCAAGTACCATATCCTGTGAAGGAACGGCTACGGGACCACCATCGGAAGGCTTTAACAGGTTGTTCGGAGACAAAAGCAGGAAACGACATTCTGCCTGTGCCTCTACGGACAGGGGAAGGTGTACAGCCATCTGGTCACCATCGAAGTCCGCGTTGAACGCAGTACATACCAGGGGATGCAGCTTGATTGCTTTACCTTCTACCAGAATAGGCTCAAATGCCTGAATACCCAGTCTGTGCAGTGTAGGAGCTCGGTTCAGCATAACAGGATGTTCTTTGATAACCTCTTCCAGTACATCCCATACCTGAGTATCAAGTCTCTCTACCAGTTTCTTGGCATTCTTGATGTTCTGGCTGATACCCTTGGATACCAGTTCTTTCATTACGAAAGGCTTGAACAGCTCGATTGCCATTTCTTTCGGCAGACCACACTGGTAAATCTTCAGTTCCGGCCCTACTACAATAACAGAACGTCCGGAGTAGTCTACACGCTTACCTAACAGGTTCTGACGGAAACGTCCGGATTTACCTTTCAGCATATCAGACAGAGACTTCAGTGCTCTGTTGCCGGGGCCGGTTACAGGACGTCCTCTTCTTCCGTTATCAATCAGAGAGTCTACAGCTTCCTGCAGCATTCTCTTCTCGTTACGAACGATGATATCAGGAGCACCAAGCTCTAACAATCTCTTCAGACGGTTATTTCTGTTGATGATCCTTCTGTATAAATCATTGAGGTCGGAGGTAGCGAAACGACCGCCATCCAGCTGAACCATAGGACGCAGATCGGGAGGAATAACAGGGATTACATCCATTACCATCCACTCAGGTCTGTTGCCTGACTCACGGAAAGCTTCCACTACTTCCAGTCTCTTAATGATACGGGCACGTTTCTGGCCGGAAGAATCTTTGAGTCCGCTCTTAAGCTCTTCTGACTCTTTCTCCAGGTCGATGGCTTCCAGAAGTTCCTTAATGGACTCTGCACCCATACCTACACGGAACTTATTGCCCCATGTCTCTCTGGCATCCTGATACTCTTTCTCAGACAGAATCTGCTTGTATTCCAGATTGGTCTCACCGGCATCCAGCACAATATAGGAAGCAAAGTACAGAACCTTCTCCAGTACTCTGGGAGACAGATCCAGAATCAGTCCCATACGGCTTGGAATTCCCTTAAAATACCAGATGTGGGAAACCGGAGCAGCCAGTTCGATATGACCCATACGCTCTCTACGAACGCTGGATTTGGTTACTTCTACACCACAGCGATCGCAGACTACGCCTTTGTATCTGATTTTCTTGTATTTACCGCAATGACATTCCCAGTCCTTACTGGGTCCAAAGATTTTCTCACAATACAGACCATCCCTCTCGGGCTTTAAGGTTCTGTAGTTGATGGTCTCAGGCTTTAACACCTCGCCATGAGACCACTCACGGATTTTGTCCGGTGAAGCTAAACCAATCTTAATGGCATCAAATGTCATAGGCTGGTAGTTTTCACTCATTGTTTCTGACATATATGGCACTCCCTTCCATACTAGAATTCTTCGTCTTCACCATCGAAGGCATCATCAAAATCATCGATATCCAGATCGTCATCTTCCGCATTTACCAGTTCTCCGCTTTCTTCATCGAACTCCTGCTTCTGATAACCCATCTCACCAAGAGATTCACTATCCATATCGTTATACTTATTATCGCCTTCCATTTCAAAACGGTAATCGGTATCACCGTAATCGATATTTTCCATAATTTCTACTTCAGTCTGGTCTTCACGAAGTACGCGCACATCCAGACCAAGTGCCTGCAGTTCCTTAAGCAGAACCTTAAAGGACTCAGGAATACCGGGAGCAGGAATGTTATCTCCCTTAATAATTGCTTCGTAAGTCTTTACACGTCCTACAACGTCATCGGACTTCACTGTCAGAATCTCCTGCAGTGTGTAGGATGCACCGTAAGCTTCCAGTGCCCAAACTTCCATTTCTCCGAAACGCTGTCCACCGAACTGTGCCTTACCACCCAGAGGCTGCTGGGTAACCAGGGAGTACGGTCCTGTGGAACGTGCATGAATCTTATCGTCTACCAGATGATGCAGCTTCAAGTAGTGCATGTGTCCGATTGTTACAGGGCTGTCAAAGTATTCACCTGTACGGCCGTCACGCAGGCGCACTTTACCGTCACGTGAAATAGGCACGCCCTTCCAGAGCTTTCTGTGTTCTCTGTTCTCATACAGATAATCCATTACTTCAGGAAGCAGTTCCGCTTTGTGTTTTGATTCGAACTCTTCCCACTCCAGATTAACATAATCATTAGCCAGATCCAGAGTATCCATAATATCATTCTCGTTGGCACCGTCAAATACGGGAGTAGCCACATTGAAGCCCAGAGCCTTGGCAGCCAGGGAAAGGTGAATCTCCAATACCTGTCCGATGTTCATACGGGAAGGCACACCCAGAGGGTTCAGCACGATATCAAGAGGACGTCCGTTAGGCAGATAAGGCATATCTTCAACAGGCAGTACGCGGGAAACGACACCCTTGTTACCATGACGACCAGCCATCTTGTCACCTACGGAAATCTTTCTCTTCTGTGCAATATAAATACGAACTGCCTGATTTACACCAGGAGATAATTCGTCACAATTCTCTCTGGTAAATACTTTGGCATCTACTACAATACCGTATTCACCATGAGGTACTTTCAGGGAAGTATCTCGTACTTCTCTTGCTTTCTCGCCGAAGATTGCACGCAGCAGTCTCTCTTCGGCAGTCAGTTCGGTCTCTCCCTTAGGAGTAACCTTACCTACCAGAATATCACCGGCACGAACCAAGTCGGAGGCCAAGCGGTCTTAGGAAGACA
>JAZQAT010000023.1:0-16998 GCA_045545375.1 Acetatifactor sp. | reverse complement strand
CTCCAGCCAGCAGGCTGTGGCCAGATTCAACTCTGCATCTGCAAATGCGCCGATGATCACATCATCTTCTTCTGTATATACCTGGACAAATTTCAAAAAGCTATTGACCATTTGACCGGTATATGCATAACCCTGTGCTTTCTCATATGCTACCGGCGCTTCTACTGCCAACAGCACAACCAGAACCCCCACATAGATTACGTCAAGAAGACTCTTCTTTACGATTTTATATCCCAGCAAAATGAATACCATGGCATATCCGATAATAAATGGGATGAGATATCTTTCCCACATCAGGCTCTTTGCATGTGCTACCAGCTGTATTCCCATCACATAACAGCCGATCAATGCAAATCCTGCATATTTCTTTCTCATATTTTTCTCGATGAAAAAACATCCGAAGATCAATAACGCAAGCAAGACAATTCCGGTAATAGAATACTGCTTCAAGAATACTGTCAGACTATACCAGATTCCGTCAAGGTATTCCGAAAGTCTGGTTCCCTCCTGAAATCCCGCATACGAAACATTATCCACACCCACGCGGAACATGATCCAAGCCACATTACAAAGGAATGCAGCTGCCACACTTGCGTAGACCCACCAGTTTCTACGCAGACATTTTAAGAACTTATCTCCGGGTGTCTCCGTATATTCCAGCCAGAATTTGAATGCTATAAAAGCAGGCATACACAAAGTAAAGCTTTCTTTCACCAGTCCACACAAAATAATGGATAGAACGATAGCTGCATTCCTCAATTTTCCATTATATTTTCCCTTATGATACTGCACGCTGATGAGCCACAATACCAGTGCGCACAAAAGCAGACCGGTATTTTCCTGATTGGCGCTGCGATACCATGGCGTAAACTGGGGTCCGAACATGATAACGGAGGCAAACAGCAGACTGATGATCCTGCCGAATTTCAGCTTTCCGGCTGTCAATACAAGAAGGGCAAAAGCAAGCACGCCTTTGATACCGGTATAAATATTCCAAAGGTAAAGATCACTTCCGAAAATTGCAGTACAACCCACACGCTCCACCCAGTAAAAAGGCCGGAACCTCCAATGGAAATCATTATTTATCATTGCGTGCATCAGGCTCGGAACAGATTGATCCGAATTTTCCAATGTATATTCCATCCGAATCAACTCATGATCATCCATGAAGTGATAGCCTGATTTTAAAGTTCCCGATCTTATCAGAATCCCAAACATCAGCACAAAGCCCAAAGCAAACACAGCCAGGACTTCGATCCATTCTTTTCCCTTGTCCGGTCTGTGTTCTTTCATTTTTGCTGGTTTCTTCATTTTAAATTCCTTTCACATTACTTGTGATATCCAATGATTTCTTTCAGTTCTTCTTTCGTAAAGCTTCCGCTTCCCACGCCTTCACCGCCCAAGACCTGGTCGGCCAGCTCCCGTTTCTTATCCTGAAGACGCATGATATTCTCTTCTATAGTCCCCTTGGTCACCAGCTTATATACCGTCACCGTATTGAGCTGACCGATGCGGTGGGCACGGTCGGTAGCCTGGTTCTGCACTGCCAGATTCCACCAGGGGTCATAGTGAATGACAATGTCTGCCGCCGTCAGATTTAAGCCTGTACCTCCTGCTTTCAGGGAAATACAGAATACCGAAGTATCGTCCTGGTTGAACTTCTCCACCAATTCCCGACGTTTCTCCTTACTGGTGGAACCTGTCAGCGTATAAAAAGTAATCCCTGCATTCTCCAGTTTCTCGCATAAAATCTCCAACATGGAAGTAAACTGGGAAAACAGCAGGATCTTATGTCCGCTCCCCACTGCATTGCGCACCAGTTCCAGGCACATATCTACCTTAGCCGAGCCGTCCTGATATCCTTCATACAAGAGAGCCGGGTCACAGCAAAGCTGCCTGAGCCTGGTTAGTTCGGACAGAATCTGAATCTTACCGGTTCTGAATTCTTCATCGGACTGCTTATCCAGCATCAGCGCCAGCCGCTTCACATGGGCATCGTAGAGCTTTAACTGCTCACCCTCCAGGCAGACATACATCTCTTCCTCCAGCTTATCCGGCAGGTCTTTCAGTACATCCTTTTTCAGCCTGCGAAGCACGAAAGGACGGATCATCCGCTGCAGCCGTTCCATAGCTTCTTTATCCTGCTGGTAAACAATAGGACTTTCCAGTTCCTCACGGAATCTCTGATAACCGAACAGGAAACCCGGCATCAGATAATCAAAAATGCTCCATAACTCACTGAGTCTGTTCTCCACCGGCGTACCTGTGAGCGCCAGCCTGCAGGAGGATTTGATCTCTTTTACCGCTCTGGCTGCCTGGGTGCTGTGGTTCTTGATGAACTGGGCTTCATCTATCACCTGATAAAAGAAACGCAGCTTTTCATAGTGCTCTATATCTCTTTTCAAAAGATCATATGACGTAATCAATATTGCCCTTTGAGGAGCCTCTGTGATGAGCTGCGTCCGCTCCTGTGCATTGCCGAGGATCATGACCGCAGGCAGTTCAGGGGCAAATCTCCGGATCTCATTGTACCAGTTGTATACCAGGGATGCGGGGGTTACGATCAGGCAGCGTTTCTCGGCGATTGGGCCTTCATCATACTCCGAGCAAAGAAAGGCAATGACCTGCAGCGTCTTACCAAGTCCCATATCATCCGCCAGGATACCGCCAAAGCCATTGTTCTGCAATGTCTTCAGCCACAGAAATCCCTTCTTCTGATACTCCCTGAGCACCCCCTGCATAGACTCAGGTACTTCAAAATCATTATCCTCCACCGTCTTCATATTCCGTACCAGCGCACGGAAAGCACGGTCCTTCTCCGCCTGGATGGATTCCTGGCTCTTCAACCCGCTGTCCAGGAAAAGTGCCCTGTACTTAGGCAGTTCAATGGTATCCTGAGCCATCTGCTTATCGGAAAGTCCCATTCCGGTTTTCAGTTCCCACAGCGTCTCCAGACCATCTCCCGCCACATTGATGAACTCTCCGTTCTTCAGGCGATAATATTTTTTCTTCTTGTCGTATTTATTCAGGATCTCCAGAAGCTGCTCCCGGGACATATCCTCCGAAACAAGAGAAAGCTGAAGCAACTCTCCATCTAACGAAATGCCCACACTGATGCGGGGTGAAGTATTTACCTTGATCCGCTTCAAAGCATCTGATATGAACACCTGTCCCAGTTCCTGAATCCGTGGGATGCCTTCTGTCAGGAAATCATACATCATTTCCTCCGAATCCAGGATCACCATGGACATGGTACTCTCATCATACGCATTACAATAAGAAGCTACTGCCTGCCCTGTCAAAATCTCGCGCTGCAGGTCACGCTGGCCCATGTCTTCTTTATCACCATATACATTATAACGCTGCTCTCCGTATACCGCAATCACCCGGCAGGAGATCATATCCTCCTGAGGGGCATCAAGATAAATCTCGAAGACAGCCGGTTTAATATCAAAATCAAGTTCAGAAAAGTCCTTCCGTTCACAGAGATAATGCTTCTCCAGAGCAGGCAGAAAATCACGGCAGAATACAGGCACATCTTCTTTCTGAATAAATACCTTCCCATCTCCAAGCGTATCCATGCATGCCTGAAAATCCTGTATCTGCTTCAGCTCCTCCAATGGCTCCTTATAAATCCAGCTGTTCGTAAAAGAATACTGGTATCTGATACCTTTGCATCGGCATAATTTTTCTTCAACTACCTCAATGCCGCCATCTTGCCCCTTAATCCACAGCTTCTGCAAAGGGGCTGTCTCTCTCAGCCAGCACTGACCCAGTTCCTCGCCATCAGCAGTCACCTGAACAGGCAGACTACCCACGGCTTCCAGGAAATTGTCCAATTCACTGCCGGACAAGGGAATGCTGCGCAGCTTTGCCTGTGAATAAGAATGGTATCCATAATAGGAGGACTGCACATACCTGCGCTCATTTTCCCGGACCCAGTCTCCGGCGAACTGCACCAAGGGCCGATAATTCGCATCAAACGCTTCCGGCAGATGCACAAATTCCAGCTTTTTACCGTACTGATATTCCGCTCCCTGCTGTATCCTTTTCACAAACTCAAAAATGTCTTTCACCACATAGGTCTGTGTAGTGCCCACCCGGAATTCGGCAAAGGCTCTTCCTTTCCGGCAAACGAGGGCCGGTTCCAGACGCACCAGACCGAAGACATGATTCTGGATCAACGGGGCAATCCGTACAGTCTGCTGCCTGTCTAAGAGCATTTTCATGACAGGGGTGGTGGGGGGAGCGCTGCCACTATTTCCGGCGCTTTCCCACAGTTCCGTCTGCCTGCCCGGTACGGAGACCGGATCCTGTTGTCCGGCTTCTGACAGCTTCCTGTCAGTGTACTTTAAAAGAGAGGCAACAAGATGGTTGCATAAGCCGTCATAGCTGGCAAATGCAGGACAGTTACAGCTGCAGCCGGAAACAGTATCCGTGGCGGTATCATAACTAAAGCTGACATCGTACATCTTGGTACCACTGCCCTTTACCCGGGTGCCAACGTGATCTACAAAGGAACTTTCTTCTATTTTTAAGTCTTTTACTTTGTTTGTAAGATATAGATCCAGACCTCTTGCGTAGAATGAGGCGTGGGTGAGGCTTCTGATTCGGGTGCGGGTTAACATGGTGTCTCCTTTATGGTGGCAGTACGAATAAAACAAATCAGTCCGGTTTTATCAATATAGTAACACTGATTCGTGCGCAGCTTTTCGAAACTGTCGATTCCCACAGGCAACATTATGTGTGACATACAGTGTACTCTCCTTTCGTTATAAAACCCCAAACAGCTTCGTCAGATCTATTTCACTATCCTCAATTACGCGGGTACTTTTAGGCTGTTCTGCATATTTGAGCATGCTCTCTACTTTATTTGCCAGCGTCACATCGATAAATCGGTTGAAATCAATGCCACGCAGTTCAAAGAAGAGCAACGGCTGCTCATCCAGTCGTACTCCCACCCCATAAAGAGCGGCTGCCACATGCTTGCACATCAATGCCCAATCGGGACAGCTGCATTGAAAGCTGATCTCCTTTGGCTCCGGAAACAATCCGTCATTTCCCTCAAAAAGAAGCTTCATATCCTCCGGAAAATCACCTTGTATTAACCGTTCCACATTTTCCAGTTTAGTAGAACATCTCTCAATTATATTCTGGCAACGTTCCTCAGAAAGGGGACTTATCCGGATCTCTACCTTATAGGGGATTTTCCTTGTCCCCTGTACTCGTGCAAAAATTCGCCCTCTTTCAATTTGAAGGTCAACAATGGCATTGGAACGAACATATCGCTTTCCACGATCAAGACGGCTGTCGTAATCTGCATAGCGCTCCAGATTATTACACCATGCTTTCCCCCACCAGCTTTTTACAATGTTCCTTCCGGTTACTGTTACCGGGGCAAGCATTTTTCCTTTTGCGGATTCCTTTTTTTTCGTAGCATTTGCCCTGCTTTTGATTTCCTTTTCCGTGGGCTGGCTATAATACCCCGTTTCCCAATATCGGCTCATATGCTTCCTCTCTTCTGAATGTTCTATGGTCTGTTATTCCAGGCGAAGCAGCTTCAGCAGCTCTTCATTGTTCAATTCCGTGATCCAGTTTTCACCACCGGAACCGATAACATTTTCAGCCAGTTCCTTTTTCCCGTTAATGACAGCGTCAATCTTTTCCTCAATGGTACTTTTACATACCAATTTATGTACCATTACATTTTTGTCCTGACCAATTCGGAACGCCCGATCCGTCGCCTGATTTTCCACCGCCGGATTCCACCAGCGGTCAAAATGAATGACATGATTGGCTTTGGTCAGATTTAAGCCCGTACCGCCGGCTTTTACCGACAGGACTATGAATGGAATGTATTTTTCACCCTGGAACGCTTCTACGATCCCGGTTCGTTCCTTGACCGGTGTCCCGCCATGAAGCACAAAGCCCTTTGTATGAAAGATGCTTTCCAGGAATTCTGCCAAATATTCTGTTATTTCTTTAAACTGGGTAAAAATCAATACCCTTTCACGTTTTTCATAAATCGTCTCACAGATTTCGCGAAGCATAGCAAATTTTCCGCTATCCTCTTCTGCATAGGTTTCCTGTCCCATGTATTGATCCGGATGATTGCAGATCTGCTTCAGCTTCATGATTGTGGAAAGAACAATGCCCTTTCTTTGTATGCCGGGTTCTGCCGACAACAGCTTTTCTTCCATATCAGACACTGTTTTTCGATATAAAACAATTTGTTTCTTGGACAAAGCTGCATAATCCAGCATTTCAATCTTATCAGGCAAATCCGCAATAATGCTTTTGTCCGTCTTCAGACGGCGAAGCATAAAAGGGCTGATCATCATTTTAAGCTTACTATAGCCTTCCGGATGCTCCTCCAGATTCTTGCAATATTCCTTAAATTCCCTGGAAGTACCCATAAGTCCCTTGTTCAGGAAATCAAACAGGGACCAGAGATTGGTCAGATCGTTTTCAATGGGAGTACCCGTCATGGCAATCCGCATGCGTGTCTTAAGCTTTTTAATCTCTTTTGTCTGCTTTGTCAGCGGATTTTTAATCGCCTGGGCCTCATCTAAAATGACACAATCCCAGTTGATTTCCTGCAGCTTCTGGATTCTCGAAGCCATACCATAAGTAGTGACCACCAGAAAAGCATCTGTCTCCTCCAGCTCTTGACCAAGCAGGGCAGAGCTTTTGCCATGGAGGATATGGTAATTGAGTGAGGGGGCAAACTTTTCTGCCTCCTTCTGCCAGTTCCCCAACAGGGAAGCCGGAACTACCAGCAGACAGCGCGCGTCTCTTTTGGCAGTACGTGTTTTCTCCAGATATGCCAGTACCTGTACTGTCTTGCCCAATCCCATATCATCCGCAAGACATGCCCCGAATCCCAGCTGATCCATATAGTTCAGCCAGGTATAGCCACTCCTCTGATAAGTCCGCAGGGCAGCATGAAATGTCTTAGGCAATACAGCTTGTCTTATCTTCTGTGGCTGCCGCAGATTCTGAAGCAATTCTCCCAACCATTTTCCATTGGTGATCAACGGTCCCACATCGGCCGTCTCCTTCCCGGTTCCAAGCTCCATGCGCAGAGCCTCCATCAGGGATATTTCTCCCTCATGGTCCTTCAGCTGTTCTAAGAGTGCTTTCAGCCTGTTATGGTCTACCTCCACCCATTTTCCTTTTAAATAAGCCAGACCTTCTGTCTGTGCCAGAAGTTTTTTGATATCAGCAGAATTCAGAACCACACCATCTACCATAAGCTGCGGCTGCAAAGAAACAAGAGTATCGAAGCCCAGCATGGATGGCTTCTTTTCCCCCAACTGAATATTCATGGATACTGTGGAAGCTCTCTTCCTCCACCAGTTCGGAATCCGACATAAAATTCCGACAGCCTCGATATCTTCCACCTGTTTCAAAAATTCATAGGCTTCTTTGGATGTCAGGCGCAGTGGATGAAACATCTCTCCACTTTGCATAAATCCTGCTATGAGGCCAGAAATTTCAGCAGCCTTGTTCAGACAGGATAATAGATTTAACAGTTTCTCCCTTTGCCCCTGATATTCTGTCAAAGCATATTTTAAAGGCATGTGCGCGACTTTCCCGTCCGGCCGCCTGGTTGCATAGGTGGCCATAAATGCAAAGGGATAGTCCTCCTCTTTGTTCTCAACCAAATGAAAGAAAATGCGTTCCGGCACGTGCAGCTGCTGATTCTTTTCCGCCAGATACAAAGCAACCGTACCTTCGTAGGCAGACATTTCCCTCTGATAAATCCGATTTAACTCCGCAAAAATATGCTCTAACCATTGCACTGTCACATATTCCGAACCTACTGCAAAAGGGAGTGCCAAAAGCAGCCTCTCCATATCTTCCTGCGACAACCTTGCGACGGCATGCTCCCGCACCATTTCCAGCTCCGGAAGATCCGTAAGCTTTTCCAGAAATACCTTAACCAGTCTTTTCAGAAATAATGCAGATATTGTATCAGCTTCTACACCTGTCATTCCGTACTGATAGATAGCCTCATAACAGTTGGTGTCAAACTGCTCCTTCCACTGAACATCCGATTCGGAAGCTGAATCTTTCGGGCACTCCGCAAGTACTCCCGTGGGGGTAAATATGAATTGTAATTGATTTTTATCCATGAGTTAAATCCTTTGCTATTTTCGCAGTATTTCTTTGATATTAAAGTAAATTGTACCATAATCTGGGATTGCGTCAAGAGGGGGTGCATAAAATAGGACTTTTCATCTGGTCAAAATCATGTATAATAGGAAGAGAAGTGTATTTGAACACAGCAATTTTATGGAGGAACATGTATATGGGAATTTATTTAAATCCTGGAAATGATGCATTTCGCCTTTGCTTAAATGATGATATCTATATTGACAAAAGTGGATTGATTGATTTTGTCAACAGAAGAATAGATAAAAGTAAACGTTTTATCTGTGTTAGCCGTCCAAGGCGCTTTGGTAAGTCAATGGCTGCAAACATGCTGTCTGCTTACTACAGTAAAGAATGTAATTCGGAAGAACTTTTTAAGAATTTGAAAATTGCTCAAAAAGCATCTTACAAACAACACTTAAACCGGTATGATGTCATATTTTTAAATGTGCAGCAGTTTTTAAGGAAAGCCGGTAATATAGAGGAATTGGTACATTATATAGAAGAGCGTGTTCTTGCAGAAATAAAAACTATCTACAAAGATTTTGTCCAAGAAGAAGAACATAGCTTACCCGATGCGCTTTCCTCCATTTATGCAGGCACGAATCCACATAATGGCTTCGTATTTATTGTGGATGAGTGGGATTGCGTTTTCAGAGAAGCCAAGGACAACATCTCTGCACAGAGAGCGTATTTGGATTTCTTGCGGGATTTGTTTAAAGACAGAACTTATGTAAAAGTGGCTTATATGACAGGTATTCTACCAATAAAGAAGTATGGAACACATTCCGCATTGAACATTTTTGATGAATTTTCTATGACGAATCCTGATCATCTGGCAGAATATGTGGGATTTACTGAGGATGAAGTCATAACACTTTGCGATCAGTATGGGAAGAATTTTGCTGAAGTGCAGCACTGGTATGACGGATATCATCTTGGAGACAATCTTCATATTTACAATCCAAAGTCTGTTGTAGATAGTATGATGAGCCTTCGGCTTAAGAGCTTCTGGACGAGTACGGAGACATACGAAGCATTACAAGTATACATTGATATTAATATGGATGGCCTGAAAGAGGCTATCGTTACCATGTTGTGTGGTGACTGTGTCGTAATAGATACCGGAACCTTTCAAAATGATATGACCTCTTTCAAGAGCAAAGATGATATATTGACTTTGTTAGTGCATCTGGGCTATCTGGCATATGATGAGTTATCTCAATCTGTATATATTCCAAATGAAGAGGTACGAGGTGAATTTTTCAGGGCAGTTAAAAACGGAAACAGACAGGAGTTGATAAAGGTCATTGAACGTTCGAATAGACTGTTGGAAGCAACGTTACGGATAGATTGTGAGGAAGTAGCCAGACTAATCGAGGAGGCTCATAATGCGGCCATTTCCCCTGATTTTTACAATAATGAACAGGCTTTGCGGAATTAAAATGGAACAAATCTGTGGAGGGAGCTATTCAGCAGATTAAAGAGAAAAAGTATCCTAAGGTAATTGAAAATTTCTGAGGCGATCCATAAGCTATATTTGCAAATAACCCCAACCAATGCTATAATACATTCATCAGTACACATACCAAAACGATTCCTTTGATGGTATATGATTCAATCAGCAGTAGATTATAAACATAAAACAGGAGGACACATATAATGAGTTATATGGATCAATTCAACTTCTGGCTCGAAGATGATTATTTCGACCAGGATACCAAAAACGAACTTCTTGCAATTCGTGATAATGAAAGTGAAATCGAAGATAGATTTTACAGAGAACTGGAATTTGGTACCGGTGGTCTGCGCGGTGTTATCGGCGCCGGTACGAACCGTATGAATATTTATACTGTTCGTAAAGCTACCCAGGGACTTGCTAACTATATTTTAAAACAGGGAACTCAGGAAAAAGGTGTTGCCATTGCATACGATTCCAGACGGATGTCTCCGGAATTTGCAGACGAGGCAGGTCTGTGTCTGGCAGCTAACGGGATCAAATCCTATGTATTTGATTCCTTAAAACCTACACCTGAACTTTCTTTCGCCCTGCGGAAGTTGGGATGTACTGCCGGCATAGTAATTACTGCAAGCCACAATCCTCCGGAATATAACGGTTATAAGGTATACTGGGAGGACGGTGCCCAGATTACAGCCCCCAGGGACAAACAAATCATTACAGAGGTTCAGACTATCGAAGATTATCATTGTGTGAAAACCATGGGCAAGGCTGAAGCTGTGAAAGCCGGTTTGTATCAGGTAATTGGCAGGGAAATTGATGATGCTTACATGGAAGAGTTAAAAAAGCAGATCATCCACCCGGATATCATCAAAGAAATGGCGGAAGATATTAAAATCGTATATACCCCCCTATGCGGAACCGGCAATCTTCCTGTAAGGCGTGTACTGTCCGAATTGGGCTTCAAGCACGTATACGTAGTACCGGAACAGGAAAATCCAGATCCCTGTTTTACCACTCTGGAATATCCCAATCCAGAAGATCCCAAGGCATTTACTTATGCTCTTCGTCTGGCAAAAGAGAAAGATGCTGATATCGTTCTGGCAACAGATCCCGATGCAGACCGTCTGGGTGTTTACTGTAAAGATACTAAAACTGGAGAATACGTTTCCTTTACCGGGAATATGTCCGGTATGCTGATTGCCGAATATATTTTACGAGAAAGAACATCAACCGGTACCATGCCTGTAAATCCTGCATTGGTAACTACTATCGTCACCACCAATATGACGAAGCCTATCAGTGAATTTTACAATGTGAAACTGATTGAAGTACTGACAGGTTTCAAATATATAGGGGAACAGATTAAATTCTTTGAACAGGCCAACTCCAATAACTACGTCTTCGGTCTGGAAGAAAGCTACGGCTGTCTGGCCGGAACCCATGCAAGAGACAAAGACGCATGTGTAGCCGTTATGTGTTTGTGTGAAGTTGCCGCATACTGTAAGAAACATAATATGACATTATGGGATATGATGTTATCCATGTATGAAAAATATGGTTACTATAAAGAGAGCCAATATACCATCACCCTGAAAGGAATCGATGGTTCCAGACAGATTGCTGAAATCATGAATAAGCTGCGTGAGAATCCCCCCAAAGCATTTGGTACATCAAAGGTACTGAAATTCAGGGATTATCAGACTGACCGGATCATCGACATGGAAACCGGTGAAGAAACCACTACAGGACTGCCGAAATCCAATGTTCTTTATTTCGAACTGCCAGATGATGCATGGTGCTGTGCACGCCCTTCCGGAACAGAACCGAAAATAAAGTTCTATATGGGTACTAAGGGGCGCAACTTAGAGGATGCTCAGAGCCGTCTTGACCAGCTTACAGACGCGTTGAAAGCTGTGTTGTAGTAAATAGCCTTACAGCGCAAAAATAAAATTCATCGGTAAATCTTCAAATACTTTTAAGATTTACCGATGATTCTATTTTTACAACTTTATGCTATGAGCATCCACGCACCCATGGGCTGCACTAGCATCTCACCTTCAACAATACTGCCTCTCCAATCACATGTCCTCTTCCCATACCTGCAGGAAGGAAAATGCAATCGCCCTTAGAAAATCTAAGCGGGCGCTGCTGACCATCATTCATTTCAAGGCCGCCTTCGCCATCCAGGCACAATAACACCTGAAACGAAGTATCAAGAACAGAGAACGAGAAGCCTTTACTTACCTGAATACGTTCCGTCTCAAAATACTTGCATCTGCATAATAATTCCCGTGAGCATCCCGGATAATAATGAACCATGTGGGGCTTTTGTCTAACGCTGACTCCCGCTTTCATATCCAGCACCTGAACAGCCTTATCAAAATGCAACTCTCTCTTCTTACCGTTTTTATCGACTCTGTCATAGTCATACACTCTGTAGGTGACATTTGAATTTTCCTGGATCTCCGCAATTAATGCACCTGCACCGATTGCATGAATCGTTCCAGCCGGAATGAAGAAGACATCACCTTTATTAACCGGAACTTTCTGAAGATGCTTTGAAAGCTTTCCGCTTTCAACCGCCCGGCGTAACTGATCTTCAGTTACATTATGCGCGAATCCACAGACTAAGCTTGCCCCCGGTTCCGCGTCCATCACATACCACATCTCCGTTTTGCCGTTCTGATTCTCATATTTTCTCGCATACTCATCACTGGGATGTACTTGGACAGATAAGTCTTTTGCTGCATCAATGAATTTCACCAGAATAGGAAAACCGTTTTCTTTATCCAGTTTAGTTCCCAGATATTCCGGATGTTCTTTCAGTACCTCAGCAAGCGTCCTGCCTGCATACATTCCATTTACAATTATGCTTGGTCCATCCGGATGCACTGAGCACTCCCATGTCTCAGCCAGAGGTGTTAAATCAACTTTCTTACTATATTCTGTTTTCAGTCGATTTCCACCCCATAAGTAATCTTTACCTTCCGGTTGTAAAAGCATCGGTTCCATATCTTACTACCTCACATATTATTCATCCATGGGAAATACAGTCTTATCTGCCTGGCTAATCTCTTCCCCTATCTGTACCTCTATTACGTTCAGATCTGTATCAGCAATCAATGTATGCTTGCATCCGGCTGCAATTGTCACTACATCTCCCGGTCTTACTATCTGCTCCATACCATCTACAATCGTTCTTCCGGTTCCTTCTATTACCGTCCATACTTCATCTCGACGTTCGTGGCTATGGTACTTCATCATATTTCCTGTATGTAAGGAAACCTTAACTGTCATTGACTTAGGCTGAGCATCAATAACCGTATAAGTTCCCCAGGATTTCTCTGCAAATCTGACGCCTTCGCTTATCTTTTCAACGTAAGGCTTCATATATCCACTGCGCTCTTTATCTGCCACTAAAATACCATCACAACTAGCTGCAATTACCATATCCTTACAGCCCATACAGAGTATAGGAATATCCAGTTCATTTACCACATTGGTATTACTACATGTATCATCAATGGTTACATTTCCTTTGGTAACATCAGCCATAACTTCTGCCATCATGTTCCAAGTTCCAACATCTTTCCAGTCTCCGGCGAAACGCATCACCTGAATACTCGGTTCTTTCTCTACTACAGCATAATCAAAGCTGATTTTCTCCAACTGGCTATATTTCTCAAATAACTCACGATAGTCTGCAAAATCAATCATGCTATGAGCCTTGTCCAAAAGATAACCAAGCTTAAATGCAAACACTCCTGCATTCCACAAAGCCCCCTGGGCAATGTACTTTTCAGCAGTTTCTGTATCCGGCTTTTCTTTAAATTCCTTAACAATACTTACTCCTTCAGCAGACTCCGGAATAATATATCCGTACTTCTCACTGGGGTAAGTAGGCTCAATACCCATCAAGGTAATGTTTGCCACATTTTTATTTACCAGTGCTTCCAACTTCTTGACAGCTTCATAATATTCATTTGTTACATAAGGATCAACAGGACATACCACTACGCATTCTTCTGTGCCCACACCTATTTCATCATGAAGATATGCTGCTGCCAATGCAATTGCAGGAAAAGTATCCCTTCTGCAAGGTTCTACACACACAGATACTTTATTTCCCAGCTGATTGCGAATAGCACTTACCTGTGACTTACTGGTAGCAATTGTTACCTTCGCATCTGAATCTACAGTTGTAATCTGGCGATACACACGCTGTACCATAGATTCATACTCACCTGCATCATCTTTAAATAGCTTAATAAACTGCTTACTTCTGATATCATTGGATAATGGCCATAAACGCTTTCCACTTCCACCTGACAGCAAAATAATATTCATACTTCTTTTCCTCCAATCTTACCTGATCCACTGAGCCCACTTCATACGATACCCTTCTGCAGACATACCTTCGTTTTCCCGGAACATATTCTGCATCACAGTCGTATCGCCTATGCCAGACTCTTCTGCTACGTCTTCAACCGATTTGATACTGAAACGGAGCATCTCTTTGGCTGCATTAAAGCGCCTGTTGCTAATATATTCCTCAATGCCGATACCAAATCGCCTGAAAAATATATCCTCAAGAACATTAATATCTTCTTTAAAATACTCTACAAGCGCATTCAAGATATCCTTGTCTGCATACTGCTCATTCAACTGTTCCCGCAGCTCATTTGCAATCTGTTGCTCTCGTTCTCCTTCTATTATAGATGCATTGGACACATTGTCAATAATCTGATTCAGCAGACTGAGCAATAATTCCCCGCATTCAAGCTCTGCCTGCAATTTTTTATCCTTTTGCCTTTCCATCAGCTCACCTATGGCAGTATCCCACTGTTTTGTCTCACTGACAGTAAAAATATTCTTGTCACCATTATGCTTCATGAAAAGTTCATAATATCCTTTTGCAGTAAAGCCATTAAAATGTACCCAAGCCAATTTCCATGCATCCAATTCATCACTGATATGCTCATAATGCCGAACACAGTCAATCAAAGCGCAGTCTCCGGCTTTAATTTCATAATGCTGACCTTCAATATCCAGG
Source organism: Acetatifactor sp. (assembly GCA_045545375.1). Classification (GTDB taxonomy): domain Bacteria; phylum Bacillota; class Clostridia; order Lachnospirales; family Lachnospiraceae; genus Acetatifactor. The sequence goes on along the minus strand of JAZQAT010000023.1, from coordinate 2,326 downwards.
CTTCCTTTCCCTTCCAAAACAACTAAAAATAGATAAGACTCCAAGTTGTCACGTACACATCTATGTGGCTTCAAACTTTTTAATCGACCAACTTCCTGTACGTAAAGGAGATTCTGCTTAGCAAATTTTCCCGGGGTATGAAGATATCTTTCCGACTGTGTCATACCACCTGCCGAGAACAAATTATCTCTCTTAATCATAGCCTACCTCCTATACATGCGACCGCCAGTAATCCAGTGTTTCCTGAATAGTCTGCTCCAACGGTATTTGCGGCTTCCATCCGGTCAATGTGTTTATTTTCGTAATATCCGCTTCAATAATAGGTACATCTACCGGTCTGAGCTTGTTAGGATCAATTTCCACCTTAATCTCAACATTTGATTTTGAAATGATAAGATCCAGTATGTCTTGTATCGTCCTGGCATTTCCGCTTCCCACATTGTATGTTTCACCATTTTTACCCATGGTAATCAGCTTTACATATGCCTTCACAACATCTCTGACATCTGTAAAGTCTCGCATAGCCGCCAGATTTCCTACTTTCATCAAAGGTTCTCTCAGGCCTTTTTCAATTTCTGCTACCTGCTTACAGAAATCAGAGACTACAAACATGGGTGCCTGTGCGGGACCAATATGGTTAAAAGCCCTGACCATCATCAGTTCCATGTCATATGCCTTAGAATAAATACTTCCTATCATATTCTGGCATGCTTTTGTTGCAGCATAAATATTCCCCGGTCTCAACAAATTCGATTCCACAATAGGAGTTTCACCAGGCTGAATATGACCATATTCTTCCCCGGAACCGATCAGCAGAACACGAGGTTTATAATAAAGTTCACGAATTGCATCCATTACATTCAGACTGCCCTTAATGTTCACATCTACAGTCAAACCAGGGTTCTTCCAGGCAAGACCAACGGAACTTTGCGCTGCTAAATGAAAGATATAATCCGGCCGAATGTCAAACAATAGAGCAGCGACAGCCTCCTTATCCATAATATCCAAATCATAGACAGATGCATTCTCGCATTCAAATTTCTCATGCGGAAGCTTTGTTGCATATGCTTCCATATCATTTGCGATCATTTCTTGGATCAGGTAATTACCCACAAAACCGGCAGCACCGATTACTAATCCTCTTTTCATAATTCAACCTCTTATCAGAAAAGGAATTCTGTACAGAATTCCTTTTCGCCTAATAGATATTTTGCACTATTTTCTTCCGCTTTATTCCATTGCAGCTTTCATTGCAGCTTCTCTCTTAGCAAGTTCACGGTCATGCTTTGCCATAATTTCTACCAATTCTGCATAAGTTGTCTTCTGAGGATTCCAGCCAAGTACCGTTTTAGCCTTAGTAGGATCTCCCCAAAGATTATCTACATCAGTAGGACGGAACCATGCAGGATTTACACATACCAACATCTTACCGGTTGCCACATCATAGCCCTTCTCATCTACGCCTGTACCTTCCCATCTAAGTTCAATTCCATTAGCCTTAAATGCTCTTTCCGTAAAGTCTCTTACTGTATGCTGCTCGCCGGTTGCGATAACAAAATCTTCCGGTGTATCATGCTGCAGAATCATCCACATGCACTCTACGTAATCTTTTGCATATCCCCAGTCACGAAGAGAATCCATATTACCCAGTTCCAGATGATCCTGTAAGCCTTCTGCAATTCTTCCGGCTGCAAGTGTAATCTTTCTGGTAACAAAGGTCTCACCACGTCTCTCCGATTCATGGTTAAACAGAATACCATTTACAGCAAACATTCCATATGCCTCACGATATTCCTTGATAATCCAGAAACCATACTGTTTTGCAACAGCATAAGGACTATAAGGATGGAAAGGGGTTGTCTCTCTCTGTGGAACTTCCTCAACCTTACCATACAGCTCAGAAGTAGAAGCCTGATAAATCTTAGTCTTCTTCTCCAGTCCCAGCATTCTTACTGCTTCCAGAATTCTCAATACACCAATGGCATCTACATCACCGGTATACTCCGGTGCATCAAAAGATACCTGTACATGAGACTGTGCTGCCAGATTGTAAATTTCATCCGGTTGAACCTTTGCAATAATATTCGTAATGGAAGATGTGTCGGATAAATCTCCATCATGAAGCGTAATTGCATTTTTTGCAATGAGGTGATCGATTCTTGCAGTGTTGGAAATAGAAGCACGTCTGGTGATACCATGTACTTCATATCCTTTTTCTATTAAGAATTCTGCTAAGAAAGAACCATCCTGTCCTGTTATACCTGTTATAAGTGCTTTTTTCATTATTAATTATCCTTTCATGCATAAAAATATATTTCATAAGATT
>JAZQAT010000022.1:0-25474 GCA_045545375.1 Acetatifactor sp. | reverse complement strand
CTTTGTGTCCACCTCTTGCACCAGATGCCAGTCCATATCAATTACCGCCACTGTAAAGGGCAGTTTTTCCTCCTCAAAACGGTTCATAAGCGCTTTGTAGGTCTGTTCCGTATAACGATAATATCTGCTCCACCAGTTTCCAAAGACATACCTTGGCAATAATGGCGTAGCGCCGCATAAATGATAAAAATCATTCAGACATTTCAAATAGCGATGCCCGTATCCGAAGAAATAGATATCCAAATTCTCCTTTCTAGGCTCCACCCAGTCCTCCTTTGTCAGCGCCATGGATTTGCTGTCATCAATCACAGAAAAGCCTTCTCTTGATAAAACACCATGTCCCAATTCGATTGGTTCCTTTGTTTTCATCTTTACGCTGCCGTCAAAACCATCCAGAGTGCGATATGTTCCTTTTAAATCATGGAGTTCCTGACCATAATGCCACACTGCTCCCTCCAATGACTTTACTGTGATTATTAAGCCTTCCGCTGAAAACATCTTCTTATCATAGGTCAGCTTCAATTCTTCTGTTTCGATAAAAAGCTGGGTCTCATTCTCCCACACCCGATATCGTACCGGTGGGAAATCCCTGTTCAGAACTGCCTGGGTCGCCCTGTCTTCGAACACCCCTTCTTCGTTATACTCCAGGCGGATCAAAGCAGGCGTCAATATACTGAATCTGTATTTAGCACCCTGCACAATGGATTCTTTCCTGCACACAGGGGCTTTTTCAAAGTCTATTTTCTGTTCAATTGTTTTACCATCACATCTCATATACAACACCTTCTTTACCTGTTAAAAAATCTCTCCTATCCCTTAACGCTGCCGAGCACCAGTCCTTTCGTAAAATATTTCTGCAGGAAAGGATACACAATCATAATAGGCAACGCAGCCAGAAACAGCTGGGCAGATCGTCCCGTTCTGGCATTCATCATAGACAGCAGCTGTATATAGTCTCCGCTTGAAAGCTGCATCATTTCATCAAAGCTTCGAAGCAAAGTATGAAGATAACTCTGTAATGGGTATTTTGCAGTCTCATTCATATAAATCACACCGTCAAACCAGGAATTCCAGTGGCCGACAATAGAGAATAGCCCGATTGTGGCAAGACCCGGTTTTAACAACGGAAGCTGTACCAAAATAAGCGCCTTGAAAGGTCCTGCGCCATCGATAAAGGCAGCCTCCTCAATCTCTTCCGGAAGTCCTCTCATGAAGTTCATCATGATTACCATATTGTAGACGGAAAGCGCACCGGGCAAAACAAGCGACCATATAGAATTTAGCAGTCCCAACTTTGACACTACCAGGTATCTTGGGATCATACCGCCGCTGATAAACATGGGAATGGCAAAAAACAGCATATACAAGTTTCTTCCGGCTATCTTCTCTTTTGACTTGGATAGCGGATAAGCTGTGATCACGATCAGGAACAAGCTAATTGGTACACCCAATGCAACTCTTTTTAAAGAGACAAACAGCGCCTTGAAAAACTTTCCGCCCTGTATGGCAAACTCATAGGATTTTGTATTAAAATCCACCGGCCACAGACCAACGGCTCCCGCAGACACTGCCGTACTGGAACTGAATGACAGTGCCAGCAGATGAACAAAAGGCAATAAACAAAGCAGACAAGTGATTATCAGTATCGCATAATTAAAGATGTTAAAGCATGTTCTTCCAAAACTTTTATACTTCATGTCTTACCCTCCTTCTAGAAAATACGATATCCCGCCAGTTTATCTGCAAGGATGTAGGAAAGTCCTACCAATATACTGGAAACCAGCGATTTAAACAGGCCTACCGCCGTACCTACAGAATATTGTGCCTGCTGAATACCCAGTCGATATACATACGTATCAATGATATCTCCGCTCTCATACACAATAGGGGCATACATATTATAAACCTGGTCAAATCCTGCATCCAAGACGCCGCCCAGGGAAAGTACAGATTTCAATATGATGGTTGGTGCCAGCATAGGGAGGGTAATATAAAGGGTCTGCTTCCATCTTCCCGCTCCGTCTATCATAGCCGATTCATAAAGGCCAGGGTCAATACTGGTCAAAGCAGCCAGATAAATAATAGTTCCGAATCCAAAATCTTTCCAGATATCACTGATGATGACGGTCCATGGGAAAATCTTCACACTTCCCAGGAAATTCACGCTCTCAAAGCCCAGTCTGTTAATTACTTCATTGACAAGACCATCGCTTCCCAGGATGTCAGTCAATACACCTGTTAAAATGACCCAGGACATAAAGTGAGGCAGATAGACAAGTGTTTGGAAAACTCTTTTCAGCTTGTCATGGGCTACCTCATTTAAAAGGAGTGCAAAAGTAACAGGCACGATAATGCCTCCGATAATCTTAAAAATAGCTATGTATAACGTATTTCCAATAGTTCTGACAAAATTAGGCTGACTGAAAACATATTTAAAATTATCCAAACCAACCCATCTGGAGTGAAATCCAAGTCCCGGATTATAGTCCTGGAAAGCTATTACCAGACCGTACAGCGGGTAATAGCTGAAGATTAAAAGGAGAATGATTCCGGGAACCAGCATGACATGATACTGCCACTGTTTTTTTAATTTATTAATCATAATCTCTTGCCTTTCTTTATGAAAAGGGGTTGCTTTCCGCACCCCCTTTTCAAATTCTGCATTTTGTTACTTATTTCCGTACATGTCATTTACAGCTTTCGTAACGGTTTCTCCACCGGCAGTTTTCCATTTTTCTACCAGGGTATCAAAATAATCAATGCTTTCTTCACCCATGATAATCTTGGTAAAACCTTCTCTTAAAAGATCATCCAAAGTAGAACCGTAATTGGACAGTTCATCCGGTGCAGAACCCCAAAGTCCTGATTTCAGGATCTTATCCGCATCCACCCTCTTGGAAGCTACACCATAAGCGGACTTTTCACCGGCACCCTGCTGCAGATAAGCACCAAGACCTGCATCCGCTTCCTGTTCTTCCAGCCAATCTGAAGTAGCATTATATACTTCCCAATGGAAGGAAGCTGTTAAACTAGAGGTATCACCTGTTGCCACAGCGGAAGATACTGCCTTAAACTGGTCAATTTCCTTATTGGTATCCAGAATACGGAAAGGAACAGCATGCATCACATTATTAGCAGTATGACTCAAAATTTCCTCGTAAGGCACGCCGTCAGCGAAAGCATCTGTCAGCATGTATTCATAGTAGCTTAACATCTTGATCGCTGCTTCAGGATGCTCACACTTTTTACTTACTACTGTATACTTACTGTTAGTGAAAGTAATAGGTTCCAGTACTTCCTCTCCTGTAGCGGAAGGAATTGCATAAGGATAGAAAATTGCATCTGCGCCCAGATTCTTTACAACATTAGGTCCCGGTGAATATCCCCAGTAGCTAGGCCAAACCATGACACCGAGCTCTCCGGATACGGCTCTTTCCGTTATTTTGTTGGAATCTGCTATGGCAAAATCGTCATTAATAATACCCTGCTGATACCAATCAGCCCATGTTGCAAGGGCATCCTTCATTTCATCCTGAACAGAACCATATACGATGCTGCCGTCCTCTCCTGTTACCCACATTCCCGGGTATGCCTGCCATGCAGGTGCCATCTTCAGCAGACTCGTCAGTTTGCGATCGGAGCAGAATGCATAGTCGCCATAGTTCTCTTTAAATGCCTTGCAGATATTAACTACATCCTCCATAGTCTGAGGGTCAGCAATTCCCAGTTCTTCTTTCCAGTCATTACGGATCCAGACATAATTAATCTGGGAAATATCACCATTATGAAGCTCTGGAATTCCATATAACGCATCATCAAATACAGCAGTCTGAAAAACATCTTCGTTCCGGCTTCTTAAGTCCTTCATGGTGTCAGAAGCATACTGATCAAAGACTTCCGTCAGATCCCAAAGCAGGTTTGCCTCAACCAATTCTTTCAGCTGTGATTCTGATACGGTGAACACATCCGGGACAGCACCGGAAGCGATTGCCAAATTCAGCTTCGTAGAATAATCATCACTGACCCACTCATATGTGAGTTCAATATTGAGCTTATCCTTGAAGTCCCTGATCCAAACATTGTCAGTCAGGCTGTCCCCCTCCGGATAGATTACAGAAGCTTTCTCGGAACCGGCTGTGGTGATTTTCACAACTTCTGTACCTGTGGAATCTGCTGTACCTGTGGAATCTGCTGCATCAGTATTTGACACACTTCCTGTTTTTGCATCTGTAGAGCTGTTCTTTGCCGGGTTGCTGCAGCCGAATAACGTAGCAGCCATACAGCAGCCGAGCAGCAATGCAATAATTCTTTTCTTCATAAAATTTCCTCCTTTTATTTTGATGTCTTTATTATAACACATCGGAATTCTCTGCGTTTGTTCAATATTTTTACATTTGTATAAAATGGATACGTTTGTCAGTTCTCCTTAAACAATAAATCTGCGATAACCGGACCATGGTCGGAAGGGTCATACAATGATTCGTTAAATCTGTAGGAGTCTGCCGTATGATTTAAAACCTCAAAGTCATCCTTGCTGACAAAGCAATAGTCGATGGTTCTCATTTTTGGATAGTAGGTAAGTTCTCCTTCCACCTCCAAAGCAATATCTCTGGAATTGTCAAAACCTATATCTTTTATTATCTGATTCTCTTCGTCCGTAGGCTGTGAGTTCATGTCACCCGTAAGTATGATAGAATATTGGTCCAGTCCAATCTCTGCTATCTGCTTTTCCAGAGATGCAAGCTGGAGAACACGTGACTCCTGGGTCAAATCTATATGGGTATTGATGTGTACAAAGCGGACGCCATCAGAGTTTCTTTCCAAAACAGCATAGGTAAATATACGTGGTACAGAGGATTCCTCATACTTGCTATCCGGAACTGTAGGGGTGTCAGATAACCATCTGGTCCCGCTCTCTATCAAGGTAAATTTATCCTTTTTATACATAATAGGGCTGTATTCCCCATATTTTTCACTTCTTGAGCGGCCAAGGAACTCGTAATCCTCCAGCGCCGATATGAAATATTCCTTCGTCCCATCCTGAATTTCCTGCAAGCCTATGATATCAGGGTCATACTTCCGAATCATTTCCACTAGACGTCCCATCCGTTCCGTGGTCGGGTCCTTGTAGTAAATATTGTAGCTCATGATACGAAGTCTGTGCTCCGTATCCACGCCCTCTAAGGGTGTGGATACGTCAAAGGCCTCTGCGCCGGAACTCTCAAGGGATGCGCACATGGCATCTATGCCTGCAAGATAACCTGCCGCTGACTCTCCTATCAGAGAAACTTTTCCTTCTTTTTCAGTCCAATGGTAGGCATGCTTGTCAAATTGAAAGCCGGGCTCCAAAAGCTTCTCTGCAACATCAAAGGAATTGTGAACGGTCAGGCCGATGCAAATCATCTTCTTATTTTGCTTTGCCTCTGCATCCGGCTGCACCGGAAGGCTAAAGCCACATGTCGTCTCAATGGCTGTTGCCAGAGTCTCTGCTAAAGCCTTCTCCTCGTTTACTCCGGTGGCAGGATATACAATAACATAATCCTTAAGATTCGCAGCAACCTGAAAAGGTGCTTCCGCATTATCCCCTGTCTGCTCATTTGGAACTGCCGCGCAGCCTGCAAGAAGTGCAAGGGAAAGCAGTAACGGCATCAAAAACCGTAAAAAGCTTTTACATATTTTTTTCATTGTTTTGGCTCCGTTGTAATCTCTTCACCAACAAATTCAGGACGCTTGTTGGTAGTATTATATTTCCAATTGCCTTTCTTATTTCCATTCAGCTTCCATACCATCGTACGGCTGGAAGCTTCATCGGAGGTTACAGCCGTAGCACCTGCAAACATAGTACCATTAACAGGGTATCCTGCCACATATCCGGTCGTATTCACATAGTAAAGGCTGGTTAATTTATCAGCTGTACAGCTATCACCCACGCTGGCAATTGCATAAAAATTCGCGTTTTCTGTGCCTTCATACGTCATCGTACCTGCAAACAGACTGTTGCGTATGCCCTGAGGATTACTTGCCCAGCCGGCAATACCTTGAAGGTTTTTGGTATTACTACTCTTCAGGGTTCCATAGCTTGCACAATTTGTTATGGATGCATTGGCTCCCATACGACCTGCAATACCGGCAAATCGATTAATCGTCCAGCTTCCTGTTTCGATAGAACCATCCCAAATACATTGTTCAAGTAAACCACTGGCAAAATTGCCCACAATACCGCCAACATATTGGTATGCTCCATTCTGCACTGTCTCGTCAACAGTAACCTTTATAGAAGACGTGATCTTTTGGATATTTGTACCTTCTCCGGCATAACCAATCACACCCAGATTACCCGCACTTTGACTTTGTGATACGGCAACCGTGATTTCTCCGTTTACAGTAAAGTCCTTTACCGTACTATTGAGTACATAACCGAACAAACCTTCATACGCTGCATCTGTTGTCATCATTTTCAGTTCGCTGATGGTTTTTCCGTTACCATCAAAGACACCCTTGAAAGGCTTGGATTCACTGCCGATGGATGTCCATGCCTTATTATCCAGGTTGATGTCCTTTATCAGCGTGACGTTGATTCTTTCATCTCCGCTATTTCCGGCATTGACCTGTTGCGCAAACGAGAAGAGCTGACCTCCGTTGGAGATTTCATAAACGCCGGCTACGGAAACCGTAACAGCTTCATAGTGTGTAGGATCTGCACTACAGAAACCATTTTCGTCATAGAATCCTGTACATCCCTCTTCCGCACATTTTGTACCGGAAGCAACCGTTTCGCCTTCAAAGCCGGGAAGCTTTGTTTCAGTGGTACCGATAGTGAAAGTGTCCAGTTTCCAAACTGCCTCACTATTTCCTCCGTTCAAAAGCAATACTGCCTCACCATTGGAAAGTGCCTCGGCTTTCACAGCAGTAACCTTCTGGGCAAGCTCATCAGGTGCCGTACCACTATTTTTCAATGTTGCATTGGCTGCAGAGCCTTCCTTATAGTAAAGACCACTCAACTTAGAATATGGCGTTTTTACATTATTACCAATATTACCAATAGCACTAACCTTTGCAGTCGCAGGGTTATCCATCGTACCTGCAAACAGACAGTTATTTATAATTAAATCATTATGATTTGCCCAGCCAACAATACCATGCATATTTGCTTTGGCTCCTGCAACACTCTTCAGGGTTCCATAGCTTGCACAATTTGTTATAGTTGAAGGTCCCATACGGCCCACAATACCGGCAAAGTAACCAGTTGTACACTTACCTGCGTTAATGGTGCCATACCAAACACATTTTTCAGCTGTACTGTTAGTACCAAGGTCGCCCACAATACCGCCTACATATTTGTATTTCGTAACATTATCTGCAACAGTAATATTTACAGAAGACTCGATTCCGCTGATGGTTGCATAATCGGCATAACCAATCACACCAAGTCTGCCATTGTCCGCATTATCATTGACAACTTGGATTTCTCCCTGCACAGTAAAGTTCTTTACCGTACCGCCGATAACCAAACCGAACAGACCTTCATTACCATTTTCAGCTGTCGTCTTCAAATTCAGTCCGCTGATGGTTTTTTCGTTACCATCAAAGATACCTCTATAAGCTTGTGTTGTAGTATCCATGTTATCAACTGTACTTGTAATATTAACAGCATTGCTTATGCCGATAGGCGTCCATGCCTTATCTTCCAGATTGATGTCCTTCATCAGCATACCATTGATATCGCTATCTCCGGCATTGACCTTTGCTGCGAACCAGAAGAGCTGACCTGCGTTGGAGATTTCATAAATGTCACCATTGAGCTTTGCAGCTTCATAGTGTGCAGCATCTGCACTACAGAAACCATTATCGCTGTAGATTCCTGTACATCCCGCTTCCGCACATTTACCGACAACAACCTCTTCGCCTTCAAAGCCAGGAAGCTGCACTTTTGTACCGCCAATTGTGAAGGTATCCAGTTTCCAAACCTTCTCACTGTTTCCTTCATTCAGAAGCGATACTGCCTCACCGTTGGAAAGTGCTTCGGCTTTCACAGAAGTAACCTTCTGAGCAAGCTCCTCAGGTGCCGTACCACTATTTTTCAATATTGCATTGGTTGCAGAGTCTTCCTTATAGTAAAGACCACTTAACTTAGAATATGGTGTTTGTACATTATCACCAATATTACCAATTGCACTAACCTTTGCAGTCTCAGGGTTATCCATCGTACCTGCAAACAGACAGTTATTTATCACTAAATCATTATGATTTGCCCAGCCAACAATACCATGCACGTTTCCTTTGGCTCCTTCACTACTCGTCAGGGTTCCATAGCTTGCGCAGTTTGTTATGGTTGAAGGTCCCATACGACCCACAATACCAGCAAAGTAGCCAGCTGTACACTTGCCTGCATTGATGGTGCCATACCAAACACATTTTTCAACTGTACTGTCAGAACCAAGGTCGCCCACAATACCGCCTACATATTTGTATTTCGTAACAGTATCTGCAACCGTAATACTTACAGAAGACTCGATTCCGCTGATAGTTGCAGCATTGGCTTTACCGATTACACCAAGTCTGCCCTCGCTGCCGTTATCGGCGGTAATTTTAATAGCACCGGCAATGGTAAAGTTCTTCACGGTTCCGCCATCAACTGAACCGAACAGACCTTCATAGTTATTTTCAGCTGTCGTCTCCAAATTCAGTCCACTAATGGCTTTTCCGTCACCATCAAAGGTACCCGTGTAAGAAACCTCTCCGTGGCCGATAGGAGTCCACTCCCTGTTATCCAGGTTGATGTCATTCATCAGCTTACCATTGATGTCGTTATCTCCGGCATTGACCTTTGCTGCGAACCAGAAGAGCTGACCTGCGTTGTATATTTCATAAACGTCTCCGTTGAGCACTGCCGGTTCATAGAGTGTTGCAAAACCGTTGTCATCAAAATCACTGGAGAACACATCATCACTTGAGTCACTGCTGTCACTTGAGTCGCTGCCATCACTTGAGTCACTGCCATCACTTGAGTCGCTGCTGTCACTTGAGTCGCTGCCGCCGCTTGAGTCGCTGCTATCAAATCTGTCAGAAGTAACAATCGCCCCTTCAAAGGTTGGGAGGATTGCGTTCTCGTCCTGTCTCCAAACCGGATTACCTTCGCTGGTTTTACCGTTCAAAAGCCATGCTGCCTCGCCGGATTTCAGCTGCGTATCTGTTACCGCAGCCGCCTTATCAGAATATTTAGCATTATCTAATCCTTTCGCATAGGTATTCAGATAGTAAAGATTGCTTAATTTAGTTTTGTCACAATTATCACCCACATCAGCGATTGCAGTAACTTGCATTTTTGAGGTTGTATCATACTCCATAGTACCTGCAAACAGACAGTTGCTTATAGATGCATCCGCATTATTTACCCAGCCAACAACACCTTGTATATCTCCTGAAGTATTACTGCTCTTTAAGGTTCCGTAGCTTGCACAGTTATTGATAATTGCAGCACCCATACGGCCCGCGATACCTGCAAATCGATTGATGTTACAGGTTCCTTCATCAATAGAGCCATACCAGATACATTGTTCAAGTAAACCACTGTCAAGGTTGCCCACGATACCGCCAACATATAGGTATGCTGTAGCACTTTCGCCAACAGTAATATTTACAGAAGACTCAATTCCACTGATGGTTGCGTTCTTGGCAGCACAACCTATCACACCAAGATTACCTAGATTGCCATTATCATTATTGGCAGTGATTTTAATATCACCGGCAATGGTAAAGTTCTTCACTGTTCCGCCCTCAACTGTACCGAACAGACCTGCACGATTTGCTGACGTCTCTACCTTCAGGTTTGTAATAGCTTTTCCATTACCGTCAAAAGTACCCGTGTAAGAAACTGGTTCGTTGCCGATAGGAGTCCATAACTGGTTATCCAGGTCGATATCAGCCATCAACTTACCATTGATGTTATTTTCTCCGGCATTTACCTGTTCCGCAAACCAGAAGAACTGACTTGCATTGGAAATCTCATAAACACCATTTTTGAGCACTGCCGCTTCATATTTGGAAGTCACCTCTACTGCATATCCTTCTGTAGGAACGTCCTTGCCCTTGAAATTCGGGAGCTCATCGTTTCCGCTCTGCTTCCATGCTCCAGGCTCCTTGGAACCGTTCAGAAGCCATACCACCTCGCCGGATTTCAGCTGCTTGTCAGTTACAGCAGTAACCTGATCAGCAAAATCAGAAGCATTATTTTCTAAGACTACTGCATTAGGTGCAGAGATATTCAAATAGTAAACCCTGCTTATTTTATCTGCGTTCCTGATACGGCCGATTTCCATAAGGCTACTATTTCCCGTTGTATTCTCACCAAGCTCAAATTCTCCTGCAAAAAGGCATCTCTCCATGACGAAGGCAGGGTTATTGATGTAGCTGATGATACCTCTTATAACCGGTTTGCCCGCTAAATTGCTCTTGAATGTTGCGTAGCTTGCACAATCCGTAATGGAAGAACTTCCGCTGCCGGTGCCATAACCTGCAATACCGCCTGCTTCATCTGCAGAAGCTTTACCAAAGTCGATTTCGCCATATAGGATACATTTTGAAACGGTGGAGGCATCCAATACACCTACGATACCGCCTACATATTTATAATTTGTACATTTTTCACTGAAATTAATCTTTACATAGGATTCAATTCCGCTGATGGCAGTGTTCTTAGCATAACCAATCACACCAAGAGCAGGATTGTCGCCCTTATCCGGTGTATGTGCCGCCGTAATGGTACCGTAAACGGTAAAGTCCTTCACGGTTCCGCCGGAAACATATCCTATCAGACCTTCATGTGCTGTTGATGTCTCTACCTTCAGGTTCTTAATGGTTTTTCCGTTACCGTCAAAGGTACCCGCAAAAGGCTTGGATTTGCTGCCGATAGGAGTCCATTCCCTGTTATTCAGGTCGATATCATTCATCAGCTTAGCATTAATGTCCTTTTCACCATTATTTACCTTCTGCGCAAATTCGAAAAGCTGGTCTGCATTGTAAATCTCATAATCCTTAACCACTACAACACGTACCGGATATCCTTCCGGAGTTTTCATGCCTATAATGGTAGGGAACAGGGCACCCGTAAGCTGCTCCCAAACAGCATTACTTCTGTCGTGGTTCAGATAGCTTGCAACCTCACCGGTTCTGATCTGCCATTCATCCAATTCCTTAAGCGCATCATCTGACAAGGTTGCTGCTCCGCCATTTGCCTTAGGCGCAACATCTTTTTCATAGTAAACATTGCTTACTTCTTTCACATTCTTCATATAGCCAATTGCATAAGAAGAGCTGTTCTTCGTGTTCTCACCAAACTCGAAACGACCGGCAAAAAGACAGTCTGATATGGTCATATTCTCATTGTTTACATAACCAAGAATACCGCCTATACCAGGAGCGCCGCTTCTGTTGCTCTTGAATGTTCCGTAGCTTGCACAGTCTGTAATGGAGGATTCACCGCCACCGCCATAGCCTACAATACCGCCTATCTGGTCTGTCTTGGTGGTATCCATATCAATGCTGCCCCACCAAATACACTTGGAAATAGCGGAGGCATTCTGACCACCGACAATACCACCCACATATCGGAAGTAGGTAACATCCTCATCCGCATAAATGTTCACACAGGAATAAATTTCACTGATAGTTGCTTTATCTGCGTAGCCAACTACACCCAATCCGCTGAATTCGCCTTCTTCCTGGGTTTTGGTAACGTCTATCATACCGTAAACGGTAAAATTCTTCACTGTACCGCCGGAAACATAACCAAACAGACCCTCATAAGCTGTTTCAGCCTCTACGTTCAAATCCCAGATGAAGTACCCGCCGCCATCAAAGGTTCCCGTGAAAGGATTTTCTTTGTTACCGATAGGAGTCCATTCGCGCCAATCCAGATAAATGTTGTTCATCAGCTTACCGCTGATATTCTTTTCTCCGGAATTTACTCTCTTCGCAAATTCAAAGAGCTGATCTGCGTTGGTAATTTCACAAACCACCGTTGCAGAGCTTACCTGGCTTGCCGGGTGTACCGGATATCCTTTAGGCGGTGTCATTCCTGCAAAGGCCGGATATGCCGGGTTTTTGTACTGTTCCCAGACAGCCTCGGTTCTATTGCCGTTTAAGAGCTTCACTGCTGCGTTGTTCTTGAGTTCATTAGCAGTTACAGTAACGATGGCATTCTCCGCCAGAACTGCTTCTCCGCCCCTTGCTTTAGGAGCAGAATCCTTTTCATAGTAAACGTTACTTAATTCTTTCACATTCTTCAAGTAGCCAACAGCGAAAACGTTTTTATCTTTCGTGCTCTCGCTAAGCTCGAAGCGGCCGGCAAAGATACAATCCTTAATTGTCACATTAGGATTATTGATATAACCGATGATACCGTTCAAGCTGACATTGCCGGAAATACTGCTTCCCATAGTTCCGTAGCTTGCACAGTCTGTAATAGAGCCATCGCCATCGCCATAGTTGTAGCCCGAAATACCGCCTATCTGGTCCGTCTTGGTTGCACCCATATTAATATTGCCCCACCAGATACACTTGGAAATATTGGTGGATTTCTGATAGCCCACAATACCACCTACATATCGGAAGTAGGTAACATCCTTATTGGAAGAAATATTCACACAAGACTGGATTTCCGTGATGGTTGCTTTTGTTGCATAACCAATCACACCCAGACCGCTGTATTCGCCTGTGGTCTGTGTCTTAGCTGCTACAATATCGCCGTAAACAGTAAAGTTCTTCACTGTACCGCCGGAAACATAGCCGAAGAAACCTTCATTGGACGCATCCGCCACCACGTTCAGGTTTTTGATAGCAAATCCACCACCGTCAAAAATGCCGCCGTATGGATTGTTTGGATTACCAATAGCGGTCCACTCCTGCTTCTTCAAATCGATATCATTCATCAATTTACCATTGATGGCCTTATCTCCGCTATTTACCTTTTCCGCAAACCAGAAGAGCTGTTTTTCGTTATAAATTTCATAAACACCATTGTTGTAGACAGGGATGTCGCCATCCTTATCGCCGGTGATTACTGCTCCCGGATCTGTATCGCCGGAGCCAATATTGACTGCTTCTCCCTTAAAATTCGGGTATGCATCTGTGCCGATGGTCTGCTTCCACAAACCGCCGTTAGCCATACCGTTTAAAAGCCATGCAGCCTTACCGGATTTAAGGTCCTCTGCCGTCACAGCCGTAAGCACGCCCTCATCCAGGCTTGCATTACCTGTCTGCGTTTTTGGTGCAGAGCCCTGTAGATAGTAAAGACCATTTGTCGCGGTACTAATGGCATCCAGCTTACCAATGGCAGAAACATTGGTATCCCTGGCGCCCTTTCTAAGTACAATTTCACCTGCAAAAATACAGTTGTAAAGCACGACATCATCGTTATTTACATAGCCGACGATACCGCCCAGGATAGGGGTACCGGTCATGCTGCTATTTAAGCTTCCGTAGCTCGCACAGTCTGTAATGCTGGCGGTTTCTTCATCTCCTACGTGACCTGCAATACCACCCACTGCAGCAACTGTCGCCTCGCCCATGTCGATGGTTCCGTACCAGATACTCTGTGAAACGGTTGAGGCGCTCATATCGCCCACAATACCGCCCACATAGCCTACATCGGTAACCTCAGAACCTGCGGTAATATTTACATAGGATTCAATTTTGCCGATTGTGGCGTCGGATGCATAACCAACCACACCCAGACCTCCGTTGTTATCATTCGGCTGTGTTGACGCTGTGATGTCACCATAAACGGTAAAGTTTCTCACAATACCGGTAACATAACCAAACAAGCCCTCATAGGCTTCTACTGCCTGTACATTCAGGTTATTAATGGTATATCCACCGCCGTCAAAGGTGCCGCCAAATGGACTGGTACTGCTGCCAATCGGCGTCCACACATACTTTTCCAGATCAATATCGTTCATTAATCTACCTTTGATTTTGTTGTCCCCGGCATTCACCTTTTCCCCAAACCAAAGGAATTGACCTGCGTTGGTAATCTCATAATATCCATCGTTTTCCACTGCCGGTTCAAAGTGGGTATCATCTTTAGAACAAATACCGTTTATGTAGAAACCGTTACAGCGTTTTTCCGCACAAGGCACCCCGTTATCCGAAGTGACATGCTGACTGCCAAACATCGTAATCAGCAATGCGGCCACTCCCAGGCAGGCGCAGAGTGCAGTAATGAGAATTATCAGAAATTTTTGCTTTTTCAACGCATTATCTTCTTCCTGCAGTTCTTCCTGCAATTTTTCTTCACTCATTGAAGTTCCTCCTCTCTTTTTTTGCGTATTATTTAATACTTGTGGAAGCTGTGATTGGTGGCATGGGTTGCAATCACCTCCGCAAGAGCTGCGAGCTCCGGGAGATCTTCCATCCAGTTTATTCTAACAAATCGGAAGACCCCCTAGTTGTATAATTTTTTTACATTTGTATAAAATGAATACTGTTTTGCTTAAAACCGAATAATTTTCTATACTTTTTGCCATCTCATTTATTGCCCTAAGGCAAAAGTTCTGATATTATAATTGTACCATATAGGAAGGGAGCAGCTTTAATTGTTATGAAAAATAGTATGATTCTCAAAAAAATAGTCTTTCTTTTCCTGAGTACTCTTCTGCCCTTGTTTCTTCTGTGCAACAGTCTTCTAATTTGGAATAATAAGGAATTTACAAAAGAGGCTGTACGGAATCGTCACATGAGAACCCAGAAATATGTAAGTTCCCTGGACGATGATATTGACCAGATTTACACTCTTGCTTTCTCTTTGCTGTCTCGTTCGGACTTAAAGACGCTTTCCTATTTATCCCAGACCCTGAGCGCCTATGAGACTGCTGATACAATCAACCAGCTCAGGAGCTATATGCGCAATGTGCAAAGAAGCAGTGAACTGATTGAAGATATAAAAATATACATTCGTGCCATGAACCATGTCTATCACGCAACTGACGACACCAGCTACGAAACCATAACAGAAGAAGATTTTCAGTTACTGTCAGGCTTAGATACCACACTGCCCTACCAGATTATTTTTCATAAAAACAAACTGGTCATGATGATTAAATCCTCCAACTGGAATCCGGAGAGTATCGTAGAGGTAATATTTTCCCCCGAACAGCTGATTAAGGATTTTGAGTACGAGAAGCCCTACGACAATTCCTGGTATCTTTTTCAGTTTCATGATGGGGAATATATTCTGGATAATATGGGGAAGGAATCACTGCAGAATTGTGTTTTGGAAGCTTCCTACGAGAGTGGAATCGCTCATTTCACACTGGAGGGGGAAAAGTATTTTGCTTTCCAGGCAGATTTTGAAAATATCGACGGCTCCTTCATTCAGGTAGTCCCAAGCACGGAATTCCTACGCCCCATATACTGGCTCAATAGCTACGCAATATTTTTCATCATCATCATCTTCCTGTGTGTATTGCTTTTCTTTATCGGAGTAGTAAAACTGATTCACAAACCCCTGGTCAATCTGGTCCAGGCCTTTCAGGAAGCCGAGACCGGCAACTTAAGTGTACGTATACAGGATACCGCTCAGACAGAGTTCAGCTATCTCTACAAAGGCTTTAATGATATGGCCGCCAATCTGGAAAACCTGTTAGACGAAGTTTACAATCAGAAACTGCTGCGCCAGAAGGCAGAATTCAAGCAGCTTCAGGCCCAGATTAATCCTCATTTCCTGTATAACAGTTTCTTCATGCTGCAGCGAATGATTCAGCAGAATATGCAGGAAGAGACCCTTCAGGTATCCAAAGAGCTGGGAATTTACTTCCGATACATAACAAGGAATCAGAGTGATTTTGTCTTTTTGAAGGATGAATATCAGCATGCAAAGATTTATTCCAACATCCAGTCCATGCGTTTTGAGAACCGAATCCGCACGGAATTCGGCGAGCTTCCCGATGCGGATTCCTGCAGAAATGTTCCCCGCCTGATTCTGCAGCCCATCATTGAAAACGCCTATAACTACGGTTTGGAGAACAAATACAGTGATGGTCTGCTGCGCGTCAGCTTTCATTCTATGGAAGAAGGACTATTCATCATTATCGAAGATAATGGAGAGGATTTGTCGGATGAACAATTGCAGAAAATGGATGAGAAATTGAATCAGCCGGTTTCCTTCCTGGACGCGGAAGAAATTACCGGATTGACGAATATCCATAAACGGATTCAGTCTTTTTATAAAAATGAAAGTGCCCTTAAGGTAGCACGCTCTGAACTTGGCGGACTCAAAGTAACCATATTCTTGGCAAACGAAGAGAAGGAGAATTTACATGAAGCGATTGCTGATAGTAGACGATGAACATCATATTGTAAACTGGCTGGCATCTCTGTTCGAAAGCCAGCAACAGCTGGATTTGAGTATCTATACCGCTTATAATGGCAAGGATGCTCTGCAGATTCTGAGGAATGTCAAAATCGATATTGTCTTACTGGATATCAAGATGCCGGGAATGGACGGGCTAAAGGTATCAGAGAATATCCTGGCTGACTGGCCGGGCTGCCGCATTATCTTTTTAACAGGTTATAATCATTTTGACTACATATACTACGCCAACAGGCATAAGCAGATTGATTATCTCCTGAAGACAGAATCTGATGAAGAAATCATCAGGGTGGTTACCGATGCCATCGAGGCCATTGACAAAGAACAAAAGCAACTGGAAATATCCATTCAGGCATCTTGCAAAGAAAAGATTGTAAACCACCTTTTCCAGCGAGAACATCTGCGCAGGCTTTTTAAGGGAGAAACCTTAAAAGAATCGGATGACCATACAGTCAATCCCGACAGCACCTTTCCCCTTCGGACGAATCAGCCGGTCATTTTATTATATGGGAAAATCAGTGCACCTGCGGCAGATTCTTACTACGATCAGTTCTGCGATATAATCTCAATATCCATACAGGCCATGGAGCAGGTTATATATCATAAATTTCATTACGCCATGCTGGATTATGATGAGTCCACTATGGTGTGGTTTCTGCAGCCTTCCGCAGAATTTACAGAACGAAACAGCCAGTCTCCGCTTCTGTATATCAAAGAATGTTTTGATGATATTATTTCATTCTACAAAAGAAATTCCTCCTTTGAGATTATGCTGTTGCTTTATCATAAGGAGGTTGCATGGAAAGATGTACACGATACCTTTTTGCTCATGAATCAGTCTGCGCTGTTGTCACCGCCGTCCAGTACTTCCCAGTCCTATGGGGTGGTATATAAGGAAAGTCCCACAGACTATATGGACGCACAAACCATTGACATCAACTTTTTCAACAATTGGAATACCAGACTGAACGAGATGTCACTGTGCCTAAACCGCGGTGAGCACAGGCAGTTTACCAATATCCTGAAACAGCTTAAATTTTCCTGCAAAAAAATAGATAGTATGCATCATCTTCCCATGATTGGAATCTATCAGAAGATTTCCTCCTTGCTGATTTCCTATATCAACAAGTATCATCTGGTGGAAAGCATAGCCCCACAGATCGGATTATATCCGCTGTATTTTATTCATGATTTCGAGAACTGGCAGGCAGCTTTCGAGTATTTGGAAAAGCTGACGGGAATCATATTTGCCCTGGACAACGACAGCCAGCTGGACAGCAACCAGAAGATTGTGCTTTCCATTAAGGATTATATCCATGACCACTTATCCTGCAACCTGACGCTAACTGCACTGTCGGATATCGTCAACTATAACAGCGCCTACGTGTCACGAGTCTTTAAGCAGGTCACCGGCATGAATCTCTCCGGTTATATTACCACCTGCCGGATTAATAAGGCCAAGGACCTTCTGCAAACTACTAATGAGAGCATCTCTGCCATTGCCCAGAAAGTAGGCTTTGATACTTCTCAGTATTTCAGTATGGTGTTTCAGAAAGAGGTGGGACTTACACCCAGCGAATTCAGGGGCCTGTCCAAAGCAGACAACCCCCTGTGAGTACAATTTGTTATTTGCTGCTTATTTCTCTTCCGGTACACGAAAATGGTTCCTGACCCGGTATTTGCAGAATCACCATCCGCATAATTCATCCAGCACGCCCAAATCCCATGCAAGACGCGACAGAACATATTTATCACGGATGTCCTTCGTTGCAGCAAATGTCATTGGAACGATAGCGCTGTCAATGTTAATTTCTTCCGGAGACGTTGGCATTCCAACCATTGAATACAGCCTGTCAACTTCTGCTTGCTGCGGCAGTTCCTGCTCTATGATCTCCAGAATTCTATCCCAATTTTCAATAATGCGCTCGATTCGCTTTGCATGTTCTGTCACGCTATACTTGTGCTCCTTCTCTTCAAGGGCGATCATCGTATCTGCACCCTTTCCAAGGAATATCTTAAGGGCTCTGCACCAGTCATTGTAGCGGAACGCCTCTGCATGTTTAATTGCCTTTTCTCTGTCAGGTTTCCTATTCTTTATCTGTTCATACAGCCTGATTGTCAAATATGTCCCAACGGCACATTGTATTCCGTGCAATTCCACGCTTTCTCCAAATTCCAGCCCACGCATGTCCCAGATATGGGAAAAATAATGCTCCACGCCGGATGCCGGTCTGGATACTCCGGCATAAGCCATTGCAATCCCTCCGATTACAAGCCCTTCAAATACGGCTTCCACCGCTTTCTCGTCCCGCTTCAACAGATTCTGCGCATTATCTGCGCACTTCTTCAGTGCTTCTCTCACAAGCTTCGCCACATTTTCACAATAATACTCTCCTGTAATCATGTGAGCAATTCTCCATTCACAGATGCTCACATATTTTGCCAGCATATCCCCCAATCCGGCCAGAAGCATTTTTTCCGGTGCACGTTTCAGGATATCGACATCTCCTATGATCACATTTGCAGATTTACTTGGAAGGGAAACCTTCAGTCCATCCATGGACATAGAAGAGGTAGCGGAAGCATATCCGTCCATAGATGGTGCAGTAGCAACAATGATGTAAGGATTTTGGGAAATATTGCTCAAAATCTTGCCGATATCATTCATGACACCGGAACCCACTGAAATAACGAGATCGCAGGTGTTATCAAAGTGCATAATTGCAGCTCCTACTGCTTTCTCATCCGGCTCAAGTCTGTCTTCCTTAAATATGTACTTTTCATACGCGATACCGCTTCGGTCCAGAAGCTGACATACCGCTTTTCCGGCAGCCTCATAGGTATTCACGTCAGCCAGAATAAACGGCTTTTTTCCATAGTTTCTTATGCATTCCGGCAATTTGCTGATTGCTCCCTTTTCTATGATGATTCTGTCTATCGACACCTTGTGCTCTTTTCCACAAGGGCAATTGCTATGATCAATTATGTCTATCAGATTCATTGTTCTTTTGTTCCTCCTGAACGTTAGTAAACCACTTTGTCTCTATTATTTTCCTATTTTACCACATTTAAACTGCGTTTACTATCAGCAATCAACTCTTTTTCTTATTACGTTGCAAATCCTGCATACTGAGTCATATACAAGTCGTAGTACTTCCCTTTCTGCGCAAGCAGCGCCTCATGATTACCACTTTCCACAATTTTACCTTGATCCATAACTACAATCATATCGGCATCCCGAATCGTTGAGAGGCGATGTGCAATCACAATACTGGTACGATTTTGCATAACAAGCTGCATGGCATCCTGAATCGCTTTTTCTGTACGGGTATCCACATTTGAAGTAGCCTCATCCAGAATCAGTATCTTAGGATCAGCAACAAAAGCCCGTGCAATGGCAAGAAGCTGTCTTTGGCCCTGGCTGATATTGGCGCCTGCCCCTGTCAGGTATCGTATCCCTGCGGCAGTCTTCTAAGCATTTCTGAGCAATGACTCATTTGAACGGCTTCATCCAGTTGGGACTGTGTGGCTGATTCATTAGCATATAGCAAGTTATTACGAATCGTATCGGAAAACAGTACCGTATCCTGTAAAACAATGGCCACATTTTTACGCAAATCATTTCTTGTAATATCCCTGATATTTTGTCCGTTAATGAAAATATCTCCGCTATCAATATCATAAAATCGCATCAACAGATTGACAACTGTAGTTTCCCCGGCTTGCTGATGGGAAGACCTTTGCAGCGGCCTTCATAGGTGTTGAACAGATATTTGTCAGGATTATTCTCCTGCGTACTACGCGACGCTGCATCTTCACTGAGCTGCTTTACCATGTCTGCAACTTCCTTACGGATAGGAATCTTCAGAAGAGGGATGTTTGTTTTGGTGATCTCGCCGCACAGATATGGCACATATTCTTTATCCTGTTCATTCCAGAGGTATTCCAGACAGCTGTCATATCTCAGGTTCAGCACATCTGTGCCACGCCAGCCGCTTTCTCTTAACAGCACATATACCGGCATCATTTCCGGCGGCTCGATCTCACCGATAGCTGCATCCAACTGTTCCTTTACCGGCTCCGGCACATGTTTTACCTTCGCCAGGGTATCTTCCAACCGCTCCCGCCTGGGTATATCGTCATCAAATATCAGGTGGCTCACATCTTTGCGGGGTGCCTGCGGGTATTCCGCCAGCTGGATATAATCCAGATACTGCCGCAGGAAAGATACTGCTTTGCTCCGGAACGTGGCATTGCGCTTTTCGTAATCACCGGCTACCCAAACCAGATATTTTTCCATATCTTTTCTGGTCAGCTCTTCCAAAAACCATCCCCATAGCCATTTTCATAGAAAGTCCTGAAAAAGTAACGCAGATACATCAACATTTCCATGCAGTGCGACCAACTCCTTTTCATTACCAGTCGCGAGCCCTCCACACATCTTTTTCCATTTCTTCACGCTCATCATAATGATCCGTGATAAATTCCACCGCATCTCTCTTCAGGATACCATAGAGACGTTCCCGTTCCGGGCATCTGACCACATGACCGTCATCGATACCCGGGTCCAGACCTGACAGACTTTGGGCAGGAGAACAACCTGACAGCCATTCCCCGATATCCCGGATCGTTCCCCTGTAATGGATCACGATATTTTGTGCTGACATCAAACCATTTTTCATGGAATAGAGCAGGAAGTATTTCATCTCATTTTTCAACCGTTCTGTCGGATATCCGCTGAAATCTGCCAGTTACCCTTTTGCTTTCTGATCCTCATACCTGTCTCAAAAAGCAGGTACAGCAGAAAATAATCACGCATGTTTGTGCAGGAGTCCAGCAGTACTGTGGCTTCTTCCCTGCTGATGGTGTGAATCTTCATCCTCGGCACCGGCAATTTCAGGATATGACTCTTTACCATACGGTTTTCTGCTATGCCATGCAGGAAACTCCTGTAATTCCTGCCGGGATCCTTTACGAACTTTACCAGTTTCCCAGACAACCGGTTCTCCATTTCCTCATGCCGCATCAGATAATCATAAAACATGATCACTGTGTCCATCATGGCGTTGATCGTCTGGGGCTGATGTTTCGGCTCAAATCGGATTGGTATTACTTTCTTCAAAATGTCCGGATTCTTCAGCCATGCCAGGAATCCCGCCAGGTCATCAATGCTCACCTGACTGAAATCCTTCCCCGCTTCTCCCAGATAGGAGAAGTAGTGCATCAGGTGGATACAATGCATCCGAAGCGTATTCCTTGCATATCCGGCATTGTCTTTGAATTTCAGGTACTTCATCACCGGTTCCACAGGTTCTCCTGTATCACTGGCACGATAGTATCTGACCTTGCCACCTGTTGTCTTTAGTTCTACTACTTTCATTGCTCATGCTCCTTCATTTTTTATAGCATGAACAATAATACTCCATCTCTTTCGACTACTTCAACTACTTCTACTACACACCACGAGTTTTCTTGGTATTTTAATGCGGTTGGCGAACCAACATTATTGTACCACTGGAGGTTTTTTATTGTAAGCTAAAGCAATCTCAACCACCCGCATAGCAGGTGGTTTATTTGTTTTTGACTCTCCGTTTTTCGGATCATCGAGAAACTCCGCTTCAAAAACAGGCCCTTTGCCAAATGTGAAATGATTTCCGATAATCCTTCATGAGAATACTCATATTCTTTCTCTGTTCGAATATCATATTCAAGCAACTCTCTTAATTCCAAAGCATTTCCATAGTGTACAGATTCTCCATCTAATACCCATTCTTTTTTGGAAATATTATAATCCCTTATCTTTCCAGCGTGACCGTATATTCCCTCGAACAATCTTTTATGAATCCCTACATACTGTGGCACCGAAAACGTAAATGCATTCTCAGATAATATAGCTGCAATACGTGCAGAGACAATGTCCGCCTCCATACATCCATCCTCAACACGATCCAAAAGATTCTTCATAATAACTTTCGATCAGTTTGTTTGCTTCCTGAATTGAGATCTTACCGTCAATATTATCCTGTGCAGTCTTTTTTAAATAATCCGAGGTCTTTAATCCGTCAACGTCCTGTAACCCGATTGCTGTATACCAAGCATAACCAAGTTCCTTTTTACCGGGTTCTACTTGTCTGATATATTCTTCAAAAGGATCCTTTTTAATATCATTCATTTTACAGCCTCATTTCATAAAACAAATTCCACTTTACCCATAAATACAGTCGCAATCCGGGATTGCCTCTTCCCGGTATTCAAAGTTTTTCTTCTTACCAGACTTCGATAGCAAGCATACAGTCTCGACTGTTGTTTCGTTGTCCCAACTCATTTCCTCTATCTCCTTTCCATTAAAGTAGACAGGAAATCTGAATTTAATGTGCTTCAAGAAACGGCCATCCGGCTGCTCTTGCTCGTATATATCAACTCGCTCAATGAAGCTGTTAAGAAACTCTTTCTTTTCAGCATCCGTGAACTTATCATACAGTTTATCAAAATACAGAAGAAATTGATAGATGTTGTCACCGGAAATTTTCTGCTGACGCACATTATAGATTCTGGTTTCCACTTCCTCAATTTCTTCTTCCACAGAATCAATATCATCATACAGTTTATACAAGCGTTCTTCCATATCCTGATACTTACGGTCATAATGCTTGTCTGTTACATCCAGACTGTCCATCTGTTGTCCCAACTTCGACTTCGCACCATTTAACTGACGAAGTTTCTTACGAAGCTGTTCCAGTTCGGTTTCCAATTCTTCGGTATCAATTCTGGAACCAATCTTCTGACGGATTGCCTGTTCAAACTTCGGGTTTGTAACCAGTTTTCTGATTACTTCTTCTACCGCAGCATCCACCATTTCCTGTTTCCACTGTCGTCTGTATCCGCATTTATGACCATTTACCGTAGTACGGTGTTTGCAATGATAATAGTAATAATCCTTATATAAGGTTCCGTCTTTTTTCTTCTTACGATTTACATTGCCATACATCGCAGCCCCACACACAGGACAACGAAGGATGCTGGAAAGGATGTTTTCATGTTCCTGATTATAAATTTTCTCGCTTTTTACACCTGTTTCCTGACGTTTCCTTTGTGCTATCTGCCATACTTCTTCCGAAACAATTGCTTCATGGACTCCATCATAAACCGGGTAATCATCCTGTTTCACAATATGATACTGATTACGGGTTCCTGCAATCTTTTCATTCTTACGGCGGCCATAAGCGAGTTTTCCGCAATAAATCGGATTGTCTAAAATTGACTTGATAAAATGTGCTGAAAACATATCCAGCGTATTATTCTGACGCTTTTTCTTTACATAGCCATGCTCATTCAAATACGTTGCAACCGCAGATGCTCCCATGGTTGTATTCACATATTTATCAAAGATAATGCGAATCACATCTACTTCATCCTCTGCGATATATAAATAGCCATCTACCAGCTTATATCCATAAGGAGCAAAACCACCATTCCATTTGCCTTCACGAGCTTTCTGTCTGCGGCCTTCCATTGTCTGAACAAGGATATTTTCACGCTCAATCTCTGCAACCGCAGATAAAACAGAAATCATCAATTTTCCACTGTCTTTTGAACTGTCAATACCATCTTCCACGCAGATCAGATTTACACCGAAATCCTGCATACGCTGTAGGGAACTAAGTACATCCGCTGCATTTCTGCCAAAACGGGAAAGTTTGAATACAAGAACAAACCAACTTTATCTTTTCCCGATTCAATGTCTTTCAGCATTTGCAGAAACTGCGGACGCCCTTCGATATTCTTACCGGATTTTCCTTCATCAGAGTATTCACCGGCAACTACCATATCCTGAAATTCAGCATATTTTTTCAGCTTATCTTTCTGTGCATCCAGACTATATCCATCCACCTGCATCGAGGTAGATACTCGTGTATATATGTAACATCTTCTTGTTTTCAATTTCTATCCACCTCCATCTATAGGGTGATATGTAATTGTGCAACAGCCTGTTGCACAATTTATTCCAATTCTTTTTCAATTTCTTCGATAGATGGTAAGCTGCTTTTCAGTTCTTCCGGCAGTGCTTTTACTATCTGATTTTTCCATTCTGCCACACCAATCGGATTCTGGTATCCAGCAAGAGAATACTCAACCACCGTCTGATTTTTACCTTTGACCAAAAGTAATCCAATGGTCGGATTGTCATTCGGATGGCGCAAAATATCATTCACAACATTCTGGTACATATTAAGCTGACTGATAAATCCAGGCTCAAAATCACAGGCTTTCAATTCAATTACCACATAGCAACGAAGCTTCAGATGATAGAACAACAAATCAATGTAAAAATCATCTCCGCCTACTTCCAGATGTACCTGTCTGCCCACGAACGCAAAACCCTGTCCCAACTCTAAAAGGAAGTTCTGGATATGCTCTGTCAGCTTACGTTCAATCTCAACCTCTCGCCTTGGCATATCAGTACCAAGAAAATCAAACAGATACGGATCTTTGAAAATCTGATTCGCCATATCGGAATCCGCAGGCGGCAAGGCAACAGGGAAGTTATTTACACTTTTCCCAGTTCGCTCAATCAATCTGCTCTGGATCTGGAAGTCAAGAACATTACTGCTCCAACCATTTTCAATCGTTTTATGCGCATACCAGAGTCTTTCTTCCTGCGTGTTCAATTTATCCATCAACTTCATATTGGTTCGCCACGGAATTTGTGCAACAACCTGCTGCACAATTTCAAAATCAGGCCAGCACTCTGCGAATTTTCTCATATACTTGATATTTCTTGGAGAAAACCGGACATATCCGGAAACGCATCTTTCAGGTCTTTCGCCATGCGGTCAATGACTTTAGCGCCCCAGCCTTCTTCCTCTTGCTTTTGCAGAATAGCTTTACCAATATTCCAATAGAGACAGGTCATACTGGAGTTTGCATTCAGTACAACCTTTAATCTCTGGTTCTCAATTTCTTTTTTGATTGCTTCTATAAAATCCAAATAACTATCACTCATTTCGGAAAGATTTGGAGCAACAGGGAATATCACTCCATTCTTATCTTTCCCCATACGTTTTCTGCTATCCATAATCGCTTCCTCCAATTATATTCCATATG
>JAZQAT010000021.1:0-16863 GCA_045545375.1 Acetatifactor sp. | reverse complement strand
CATAGCTTCCCTTGCTGAGAGAGAAGGATAGTCTAACAGGAGCCTGTAGGACTGTGCCAATGCCAGTACGATAGGAATGGTGACGATCTGACCTACTATCTGACAAATATAAGAGAGAAGCATCCACTGGTCGGTAGGATTGATCAAATAAAAATAGTCACAGGCATAACCGGGCAGTGCAAAGAAGAACTGTACGACAGCGATTACCAGAGAGATCAACAGGTATTTTCCGGGCTTCTCCCGAAAAGCAATGAAGAGATCCTTTAAGGAATATGCCTGCTTGCAGGCCATATTCAAATAGTAGAAAGCTATACCGGCCTGCAGAAGGCCAAACAGGATGCTGGTCAGGAAAGAAACACCCAGACTGAGAAAATATCTGGAAGGGTTGATCTCCATGAAAAGAACCCGCATCAAGGCACTTTCGCCTTCAGCAGAGCACATCAGGACTGTGTTTAAAACACTGCTTGCAATTGCAAATACACCGTATATCAGAGTCAGCAGTACAGCCTCGGAGTAGTTACCTGCAAGGCGATCCTTTGCCAAATTTTTCAGTTGCCATCTTTTTTTATACTCGTTCATAAAAATCCTCGATTCGTAAAATTATTGCATCTGCTCCATGTATTGCTGCAGCATCTGCTGATATGCATTGGTCTGACTGTCGTCTGCCGGTGTGGCAAAGATCTGGAATATCATAATGATTGCCGAGATGATGCCCACAAAGGAAGTAAGCATACCGTTGGTGACAAGATGATTTCTTCTGCGACCTTTACGGTAAGCCAGTGCAGCAAACAGGAAGCCGAAGGCTGCCAGTACAATCGGAACAAAGAGCATACAGGTAAAGAGCATGGACGAAATGCCGCAGCATACTGAAGCTATGGCAAAGCCCTGCCCTCTGTAGGGGCTGTGTGTAGGCTGGTTATAGTAAGGATTATTTGTGGAATCCTCTTTGTGGGGGCATCTGGCGTCCCAGTCAGTCCAACGGCGGTGATCCATAGAGTTATCCTTTCTTTGCATCAATGCTTTGTCTTTTATCATAACATTTTTCCCTGAGATAAGCAAATTAATCTTCATAAAAAAAGTATAAAATGTAAGATTGTATTTTACTTGAAAATGGGGGTGGGTTTACAGTATAATGGGAAGATGCGAGGGCTGGGAGGATGCCCGGGCAAGGCCGGCCAAGTTATGGGGAAGTCATAGATAATGGGCTGGCTGGAAAGGAAAGAGTTTATGGATATTATTTTGAAGATCAAGGAAGAACTGCAGGTGGAAAAATGGCAGGTGGAAGCTGCTGTCAAACTGATTGATGAGGGTAACACCATACCGTTTATTTCCCGATATCGTAAGGAGGTCACAGGTTCACTGAATGACGAGCAGCTGCGTAATCTGCATGAACGGCTGGTGTATCTGCGCAATCTGGAGGAGAAGAAGGAGCAGGTAATCGCAAGTATAGAGGAGCAGGGGAAGCTGACTGAGGAATTGAAAGAGAAGATTCTTGCGGCCGAGACCCAGGTGGTGGTTGAGGACTTGTATCGTCCTTATCGTCCTAAGCGTAAGACACGTGCTTCTGTGGCGAAGGAAAAGGGACTGGATGGTCTGGCTCAGGTAATTCTGGCACAGGAGATCACAGGTGCGCTGGAAGAAGAAGCACAGAAGTATGTATCCGAAGAGAAAGGTGTCGCTGGTGCTGCTGAAGCAATTCAGGGTGCAAAGGATATCATTGCGGAAAGTATCTCTGATGAAGCGGATTATCGTCTTTATATCCGCAATGTCACTGTGGAGGAAGGCGTGGTAGTCAGCGAGGCTAAGGATGAGAAGGCTCAGTCAGTGTACGAGATGTATTATCATTTTGAGGAACCTGTTAAGAAAATAGCAGGACATCGCGTGCTGGCTCTGAACCGTGGTGAGGCTGAAAAAATCCTGTCGGTGAAAATCAAAGCACCTGAGGAGAGAATTCTGCGTTATCTTGCAAAAATGATAATTACAAAAGATAATGCGCTGACAACACCTGTGCTGGAAGATGTGATCAGTGACAGCTATGAACGCCTGATCGCGCCTGCCATTGAGAGAGAGATTCGTAATGACTTGACTGAGAAGGCTGAGGATGGTGCTATTCAGGTATTCGGCAAAAATCTGGAGCAGCTTCTGCTGCAGCCCCCTATTACAGGAAAAGTAGTGTTAGGTTGGGACCCTGCTTTTCGTACCGGTTGTAAGCTGGCGATTGTGGATCCTACCGGTAAGGTGCTGGATACGAAGGTTATTTATCCTACGGCGCCTCAGAATAAAGTGGAAGAATCGAAAGCAGAGCTTAAGAAGCTGATTAAGAAGTATCATGTAGACCTGATTTCCGTAGGGAACGGAACTGCTTCCAGAGAGTCGGAGCAGGTTATTGTAGATCTGTTAAAAGAACTGGACAGACCGGTGCAGTATATCATTGTAAACGAGGCAGGTGCATCTGTTTATTCTGCAAGTAAGTTGGCCACAGAGGAATTTCCGCAGTTTGACGTGGGACAAAGAAGCGCGGCTTCCATTGCCCGCCGTCTCCAGGATCCTTTGGCGGAGCTTGTAAAAATTGATCCAAAGTCCATCGGTGTGGGCCAGTATCAGCATGATATGAACCAGAAGAAGCTGAGCGAGGCGCTGAATGGTGTGGTAGAGGATAGCGTAAATAAGGTAGGCGTGGATCTGAATACGGCATCCGCTTCCCTGCTCGAGTACATTTCCGGTATCAATAAGACCATTGCTAAGAATATCGTAGAGTATCGTGAAACGAATGGCAGATTTACCAATCGTAAGCAGCTTTTGAAAGTATCTAAGCTGGGTCCCAAAGCCTTCGAACAGTGTGCCGGTTTCATGAGAATTCCGGACGGTGAGAATCCTTTGGATGCCACAAGTGTGCATCCTGAGTCTTATGAAGCAGCTATGAAGCTTTTGGACAAGTTGGGTCTGACTATGGAAGATATCAAAGCATTCCAGAAGAAAGCTGCTGCAGAAAAAGCATTTGCCAATAATCGAAGAAACGATGGCCGCCAGAAAAAGACTATCCAGGTACGCAATAGCAATACTGCTATGGGTAAGGCATTGGCAGCAGCCATGGGCAGCTTTGTAGTAGAAGATACTGCAGCAGACAAGGGGAAAAATAAAAATCAGGGAAGAACAGCAGCGGGTGACATCGGCAGTGTGCAGGCAAATGTATCTGACAGCGCACAGACAGCTGCCATGACTAGTCTGGAAAAGCGCATCAGGAATAAGAAAGAACTGGCAGAGGAACTGGGCATCGGTGAAATTACTCTTACCGATATCCTGAAGGAACTGGAAAAGCCTGCACGTGACCCCAGAGATGATATGCCTAAGCCTATTCTTCGCAGTGATGTATTGGAAATGAAGGATTTGAAACCCGGTATGATCCTGAAAGGCACTGTTCGAAATGTCATCGACTTTGGTGTGTTTGTGGATATCGGTGTTCACCAGGACGGTCTGGTACATATTTCCCAGATTACGAACCGCTTTATTAAGCATCCATTGGAAGCTGTCAGTGTGGGGGATATTGTAGAGGTTCAGGTGTTGGAAGTGGACGTTGCCAAGAAACGTATTGCACTCACTATGAAAATCAAAGCAGTAAAATAACCGGTACTGTTAAACCAAAAGGCGCAGATAGTGAGCAATAGAATCAGGGAAATAATCAATAACGGAGCGAATTGTATTTGTGAACAGGTGAAATTGACATGCTGTGATTCGTTTCCTATAATATGCAATAAGGAAAGAGAGCATTCTCCGGAGGTTTGAACCATGAAGCTTAATTTGGAACAGATTCGAAACATATGTCTTGGTGCTGTGAGAACTGTGGAGACAGAAAATGGTGTCTGTCCGCACAGATTTACAGAAGAACAAGAAGAAATTTACAGAAAAGCCAATGCAGATTTTTATAAAAAGACTTTTGCTGCTGCAGGTATGAAAATATATTTTGAAACGGATAGCCGGTCTCTTTTTTTGAAAGTAAATGTTACTTTGGGATCATCCCGTAAGTATTTTTCTTTCGATGTCACGGCAGACGGTAAAACGGTGGGGAATCTGGACAACTATTCTGACGTAAAATTGCCTCAGGATTACACCCAGATCCAGCTTCCTCTCGGTGAATTTTCTAAAACATTTGCTCTGGGCGAAGGAATCAAGAAGGTATGTATATACCTGCCATGGTCCGTTGCAGTGGAGATTAGGGAGATTTCTCTTGATGACGGCGCCTTTATAAAGCCAATCAGGCCTGCGAAGAAGATGATTGTGTTCGGAGATTCCATTACTCAGGGATATGATGCCCTGAGACCTTGCAGGCGTTATGCAGCCAGACTGGCACAAGCATTTGACGCAGAAGAAATCAATAAAGGAATCGGCGGAGAGATATTTTTCCCTGCGCTGGCCGAAGCACGCGATGATTTTGAGCCTGATTATATTTCTGTAGCTTACGGGACCAATGACTGGAGCAAAACGGGCGAAGAAGATTTTAAGGACAGATGCCATGCTTTTTATGATGCTTTAAGCAGGAATTATCCAAACGCTGAAATTTTGGCAATTACACCGATCTGGCGTAAGGATTACATGGAGGATAAAGCGCTTGGAGCCTTCTGTAAAGTGAAGGAAGATATTGAAGACATTGTAAAGGATTATAAAAATATTACCTGTATCAATGGTTTTGGATTGGTTCCGCAGGACGAAAATTATTTCGGCGATCTGCGGCTTCATCCAAATGACAGTGGTTTTGATCATTATTTCCAAAATCTTTATGAAAAGATTAAGGATGAATTTGTCTGATTCCGAGAACTTATTATTCTAAACAGGAGGGAAAATAGGATGAATCAAGACGGAAAAAACATACTGGTAGAACAGTTCCTACCCTGGAAGAGACTTTAAAACTCTGTGTCGAAAAGCGCCCGGATTTTATCCTCGGTGTGGAAATCAAAGAATATACGGAAGAGACAGTTGACATAACCGTGGAGCTTCTGAAAAAGTATGGATTCTTTGACAACTGTTATTTCTATTCCATGAAGGTCCTGAGATCCGAAGTTGCACCGATTTACCTGGAAAAAGGATTACCTATCCATATGTATTGTGCAGACAATGATGAGGATGTAGATTTCTGTATCCGCAAGGGCGCAGCACTGATTACAGCCAATGATCCCATTCCGCTTATGAAACGATTGGGCAGAATTTAATTTGTACACTTTTTATGGCAGACGTTGGAGCGTAAGAACAGCGTCTGCCGTTTTTATGAATGGCGCGTCTGAACGTTTTATTAAAAATTAGAGAATATCAGAGAGCTGCCTGATTGCAAAACTCACAGAAAAATGGTATGATAAGCAGAAGAATACTTTTTGGAGGAGTAAATCAATGGATAAGATTATTTTAACCGGTGACAGACCCACCGGCAGACTGCACGTAGGGCACTATGTAGGAAGCCTTCGCAGACGTGTGGAACTGCAGAATTCCGGCGAATATAAGAAGACCTTTATCATGATTGCAGATGCACAGGCGCTTACCGATAATATTGAGAACCCTGAAAAGGTGCGTCAGAACATTATCGAGGTGGCACTGGATTATATGTCCTGCGGACTGGATCCTGCCAAATCCACCCTGTTCATTCAGTCTCAGATTTCCGAGCTGTGTGAGTTGACTTTCTATTATATGGATCTGGTAACCGTTTCCAGATTGCAGCGTAATCCTACTGTTAAGAGCGAGATTCAGATGAGGAATTTTGAAGCCAGCATCCCTGTAGGCTTCTTTACCTATCCTATCAGCCAGGCAGCCGATATCACCGCATTCAAGGCTACAACGGTTCCCGTTGGCGGAGACCAGCTACCTATGATCGAGCAGACAAGAGAAATCGTGCATAAATTCAATAGCGTATATGCCCCCGTTCTGGTAGAGCCGAAGGCTCTGCTTCCTGAAAATGAAGCATGCCAGAGACTGCCCGGCGTGGATGGTAAGGCCAAAATGAGCAAATCTCTGGGCAACTGCATCTATCTTGCGGACAGTGCCGATGAAGTACGTACCAAGATCATGAGTATGTATACCGATCCTTTGCATCTGCTTGTAAGTGACCCGGGACATCTGGAGGGCAATACCGTATTTACTTATCTGGATGCGTTCTGTAAGGACGAGCATTTTGGAAGATATTTACCTGATTATGCTAATCTGGAAGAATTGAAAGCTCATTATACCAGAGGCGGTCTTGGAGATGTAAAAGTAAAGAAATTCCTGAATAATGTTATGCAGGAGACTCTGGAGCCTATCCGCAATCGACGTAAGGAGCTGGAGAAAGATATTCCTGCAGTTTATGAAGTGCTGAAAAAGGGCAGTGAGGTTGCAAGAGAGACAGCTGCTCAGACACTCTCTGAGGTAAAGAGTGCCATGAGGATCAATTACTTTGATGATATCGAGCTGATCAGGGAGCAGGCTGCCAGATATGAGGCATAAGAGGTACACATATGAAGAGCGGAAAATATGACAGAGAGGACTACGGGTATCTGGAGGAAGACGGACAGAGCAGTGCTGCTATGGTAATAGGCGGAATTGTATTGCTCGTGATTATTGTTGTGCTTTGCGCCATGATCTGGAAACTGTTCCATCCGGATGACAGTAAGCCAAGTCAGGGAATCGGTCAGGCTACCCAGGAAACGTTCAATGATACTTTGAAAGAAGCAGAGGCGTCCTCTTCTGAAGGTGCTGAAAACGAGAATCAGTCCGGTGAAGGAGAAAATGCGTCACCGGAAAATAGTATTCAGGACGATGGGCAGGGAGGTGCAGACCGGGAGAACGATGATTCCGTTCTGGGCTTGACTTTCCAGGAAGTGGATGAAACGGTAACAGCCAAGGAAGTGACTAACTTACGATCCGAACCCAGTACCGAAAGAGCTGATACCGTTGTGACACAGTTAAAGAACGGACAGACTGCAAGAAGAACCGGTGTCAATGATGCCGCCGGCTGGTCCAGGCTGGAGTATAACGGGCAGGTGCTCTATGCGGCAAGCAGGCTTCTGACCACGGAACTGTCAACGGAAAATGCAGGAACTTCAGAAAGCAATACTTCTGCCGGCAGTCAGCCGGAAAATACGCCTTCGGAGGACGACACGGTTACTACAAGTACAGGCAGAGTAATTACTTTCACTGATTGCGATGATACCATATCAGCCAAAATTGCAGCAAATCTGAGACTGGAACCCAGTTCGGCCCAGGAAAATGCTTCCATTCATTGTCAGCTGGAATATGGACAGACAGCTCATAGAACCGGCTATGATGAGGCATCCGGCTGGTCCAGAGTGGAATATGACGGTAAGGTTCTGTATACGGTGACAAGTCTGGTTTATGTAGTTGAAGAAACAAATGAGGAATAAATAATATGTTATGGGCAAAAACGGTTTGTATATAAAATACAAATCGTTTTTTGGTTTTAGTCCTTTTGCCGGACGTAGGAGTAAAGCAATTACGGCAGCCGGAACCCTTTGTTTATTCTGACACAGGAAGCAGTATATTTTCCGGTCATACGGTTATTATGATAGTGAAAAAGTGCAAAGCAGCATCGGGCACGAAGTAACCACACAGGTGGATTACTGATGCAGTCTGGCTCAGCAGCGTATGAAAGGAGATTAACATGAACAGACAGGCAGGAAAGTCAAGTATTTATCTGGAGGAACCGGTATATATCAGAAGCAGTGCCAGTATAGTAGGCAAAAAAGAAGGGGAAGGTCCATTGGGAAATCTGTTTGATATGGCAGGAGATGATGATTTATTCGGCTGTAAGACATGGGAGGAAGCAGAGAGCAATCTGCAGAAAGATGCAGTTTATATGGCTCTTGAGAAAGCGGGCTTAAAACCGGAGGATGTCAGGTATCTGTTTGCAGGCGATCTGCTGGGGCAGTCCATAGCCACTTCCTTTGGTCTTTCTTCTTATGAAATCCCTCTTTTTGGGGTATATGGCGCCTGTTCCACCTGCGGAGAAAGCATTTCCCTGGGAGCCATGGCCGTGGCAGCAGGCTATGCGGATATCGTAGCCTGTGTCACCTCCAGTCACTTCGGCAGCGCAGAAAAGGAATTCCGCTATCCGCTGGAATACGGCAACCAACGTCCTCTTTCCGCTACCTGGACAGTAACGGGAAGCGGTGCTTTTATTCTGGGAAAGCAGCCCGGGAATAAGCCACGCGCCCGCATCAGTGCTGTTACTACGGGCAAGATCATAGATTACGGATTGAAGGACTCCATGAACATGGGGGCATGCATGGCACCGGCCGCTGCAGATACGATAGCCCGACATTTTGATGATTTTCAATGTGTGCCGGAAGCTTATGACAAGATTATTACCGGTGACCTGGGAAGTGTGGGTCAGACTGTCCTTCTTGACCTTCTGCGGGAAAAAGGATACGATATCGCAGATCGTCACATGGACTGTGGAATAGAGATTTTTGACGCTGAGACACAGGATACCCATGCCGGCGGCAGCGGTTGTGGCTGCAGCGCAGTCACTTTATCGGCTTATATCCTGAAACAGATCGAAGAGGGAAACTGGAAGAAAGTACTTTTCCTGCCTACCGGTGCATTACTGAGCAAAACCAGTTTTAATGAGGGTCAAAGTGTGCCGGGAATTGCGCACGCGGTAGTGATTGAAAGGGTAGAGTGATGTCAGAGCGCCATTCGCCAAGAACCTCTTGTCAATTTTAGACGGGAATAGTATAATATAAGATATTTTGGCGAAGGAAGTGATGAAAATGCGTAGAATGGAGTTTAAGATGGAGCGTCAGGGACTTCTGGAAGTAGGGCAGAAGATTACTGTGACAGAAGGTGTGCTTCCCAGTAACTATTATTATACCATAGACCCGTCTCTTGCCATGTCGCCGAATATTCCTTTCCGGTATAGGCTTAAGTCGAAAGAAGGCATAGTGACCGACATTGTAGAAAATGCAAGAGGCTTCTATGTTACGGCAGAATTTGACGAGCCGGAAGTGGATATGTCAAGATAAAACATTTCTAACAGATAAAGGAGAGAGATACTATGATGAAAAAAATTGTAACAGATAAGGCACCTGCAGCTATTGGTCCCTATTCTCAGGGAATTATTGTGGATAAGATGTTATTTGCTTCAGGACAGATTGCTATTAACCCGGCTACCGGAGAGATTGAAGGCACAGATATTGTAGCACAGACGACTCAGGTAATGAAGAATATCGGAGCTATCCTTGTAGAAGCAGGCTGCGATTACGCCAGCGTGGTAAAGACCACATGTTTCCTGGCTGATATGGCAGATTTTGCTACCTTTAATGAAATCTATGCACAGTATTTTACAGAGAAGCCGGCCAGAAGCTGTGTTGCGGTGAAGACACTTCCCAAGAATGTACTGTGTGAAGTAGAAGTCATTGCTTATCTGGGAGACAAGTAAGATGAAGCGCAGGGAAAATATCGTGCTGATCGGAATGCCCGGAGCGGGCAAGAGTACCGTAGGGGTAGTCCTTGCCAAGCACCTGGGCTGCCGGTTCGTGGATTCAGATCTGGTTATTCAGGAAAAATACGGCAAGCTGCTTCACGAACTGATTGAAGAGCACGGTGTGGAAGGTTTCTGGAAGATTGAGAATGAGGTGAACGCTTCTTTGGCACTGGAGGGAAGTGTCATTGCTACCGGTGGAAGCGTCATTTATGGAAAGGAAGCCATGGAGCATCTGCGTTTGATTGGTCAGGTGGTCTATTTGAAGCTTCCCTATGAGGAAGTAGCAGATAGACTGGGGGATCTGAATGCCAGAGGAGTAACGCTCATGCCCGGGCAGACGTTGAGGGACCTGTACAAGGAGCGGACGCCTCTTTATGAAAAATACGCTCATGTGACCATAGACTGCAGCGGCAAAGTGTTAAGGGATGTGGTCATGGAGATCGCAAGGAGATTTTACTGATGAAGAAGTCATCCGCAGGAAGTTCTTTTCTGCTGTTTTTAACAGCCTGCATCTGGGGTATGGCGTTCGTGTCCCAGAGTAAAGGCATGGAATATATGCAGCCCTTTACGTTTAACGGAGTACGATCTTTAATTGGTGCATTGTCACTGGTGGTTTACCTTTTGCTGACCGGAAAGCTGGCGAAAGGAAAATTTACCAAAGCTCATTGGAAACGGAATCTGCAGGCAGGGATCTGTTGCGGCCTGGCTCTCACGGCAGCCAGCACACTGCAGCAGTTCGGTATCAAATACACTACAGTGGGAAAAGCGGGCTTCATTACCACGCTTTATATTATTTTTGTACCTCTGGCAGGTGTTTTTTTGAAAAAGAAAGTAGCTTCGGTGGTATGGATAGCGGCAGTGATGGCCGCTGTTGGAATGTATCTGCTGTGTATGACCGAGAGTCTGGTGCTGAACAGCGGGGATATCATGGTCTTTCTGTGCGCGCTGGTGTTTGCTGTACATATTATGGTGGTGGATCATTTTGCGGAGGATACAGATGGCACCGTGGTATCCTGTATTCAGTTCCTTGTGTGCGGAGTCGTCTGCACCGCCGGTGCTTTTATCCGGGAACAGCCTGCTGTCAGCCAGATTACGGAGGGAATGGCAGCTTTACTATATGCCGGGGTGATGAGCTGTGGGGTAGCTTATACACTTCAGATCGTAGGACAGAAGGGTGTCAATCCGACGGTAGCTGCCCTGATTATGAGTTTGGAATCTGTGGTTGCGGCAGTGTCCGGATGGATAGCCTATGAAATCGGATTCCTGAAAGAGGACCAGACTCTTACAGGCAAACAGATTCTGGGCTGCGCGATCGTTTTTGCTGCTGTCATTCTGGTACAGCTGCCGGATGAGTGGCTGCACCGGAAAAAAGCGTAAAGCGTATATAAAACTACCCAAATGCAGATACTATGGCTGAAAGTTTTTGGAAAAACAGGAAAGGAGCCATAGAATGGATTATGTGAATGCATTTTGGGTGGGGGGAGCAATTTGTGCTTTGGTACAAATTTTAATGGATGAAACAAAAATGATGCCCGGGCGTATTATGGTATTATTGGTAGTAACGGGAGCCATAATCAGTGCGCTGGGCTGGTACGAACCTTTTCAGGAATTTGCCGGGGCAGGGGCCAGCGTTCCTTTGCTGGGCTTTGGCAATACATTGATGAAAGGGGTAAAGGAAGCTGTTGATGAGCAGGGGATACTGGGATTGTTTACAGGCGGCTTTAAGGCAGGGGCAGTAGGTACTTCAGCGGCATTGATCTTTGGATATCTGGCAAGTCTGATCTTCAACCCGAAGATGAAGAAATAGCGCCGGAGTGTTTGCAAAAGATAAGGGTGAGTAAAATGAGATTATTGGGTGTATCGGCAGGAATCCTGCTATATCTGGAAATTGTGTATCATTTGGGTTGCTACGGCTTCACGGCCGGCAGCCCTGTTTTTGCTTTGGCAATGATAATGATTTTGGCATCACTGGAAACACTGGTGGTAGGACGCGTCAGGAAAAAAAGGAAAGGAAGAACATTCTGGACTTTCACGATTGCAGAATATCTCCTGTTTGCAGCTCAACTGGTTTATAAGGGAATCTTTAAGCAGCCGCTTCTGTGGGAGGCTGTCGTGAGAGGCGGACAGGATGCATTGACCAATTACTGGAGAGAGACTCTTGTCGGAATTCTTAGTGCTCTGCCATTCCTGGCATTGATGGCTCTTCCTTTGGTATCCGCCGGGATACTGCTTCGGAAAGGGAAGCTTTGCTATCCTTCCCTGGATCATCTGGGAAAGATGAGAGTGATGCTGAGTGTCGGTGTGGGAGGCATCCTGGCTATTATGGTCATTTCCATCGGCAAGTACATTAAAGCGGATTACTATGAAATTTACAGTGAATTCTACGACCCGCTGACGGTAGCGGAAGAGATGGGAGTATTGACGCTCGCACAGCGTGATACGATGCTCAGCCTGCAGAAGCTTGGAAAAAAGGCGCTGTCGGCAGTGGAGGGAGCTGTTGAGAATAAAAAGACAGAGCCGGCAATAGGGCATGACAGCGAACTGGGCGTGGACGGTGAAATTTCAGAGACGGAATCTGAAGATGCAGGGGAAACTCGGCTGACAGAGGGAAGTGAAGCAGAAAGTGCTGAAACAGAGGTTTCCCCGGCAGATACTTCTCCGAACCGGTTCACTATTGACTTTGCAATGCTCAAATCCCTGGCTAATGGCCAGGAAACCGCCTGGCTTGCAGATTATCTGGAGAGTCTGACACCAACTGCGAAGAATGAATATACGGGTATATTTGCCGAACACAACCTGATTTATATTACGGCAGAAGGATTTTCTCCTTATGCAGTGCGGGAGGATCTGACACCCACACTGTATAGACTGATTCATTCAGGATTTGATTTTAAAAATTACTATGTACCACTCTGGCAGACCAGCACCAGTGACGGGGAGTATGTAAATTGTACGGGGCTGATTCCTGACGGACAATACAGTATGCGAAAAAGTGGCGATAATATCATGGTGTATGCGCTTCCGGGTTATTTTGCGTCCGAGGGCGTAAGCAGTATGGCTTACCATAATAACAGTTTATCCTATTATGACAGGCATATAACCCACAATAATCTGGGCTATGTGTTTAAAGCAGCCCGTCTGGGAGGTTTGAGCCAGACGGAGTGGGGAGAATATATTTTCCCTATGGAAAATCCCGATACCTGGCCGGCTTCCGACCTTGAGATGGTGCAGGGGACAATTTCAGAATATGTGAACCGGGATCGGTTTCATGTGTATTATCTGACAGTGTCCGGGCATATGAATTACACTTTCAGGGGGAATTCCATGGCATTGAAGAACAGACAGGCAGTGGAAGGACTGGAAATGTCTGAGAATGCCAAGGCCTATATTGCCTGCCAGATAGAGCTGGATAAGGCGTTACAGTATCTTCTGGAACAGCTGGAGGCTGCCGGGAAGCTGGAAAACACGATCATTTGTCTCAGTGCGGACCACTACCCCTATGGTATGTCTCAGGAACAGTATGAGGAACTGGCCGGCAAGCAACTGGGAGAGAACAGGGATATGTACCGTAATAGCCTGATCATCTGGAACGTGAAGCTGGAAGAGAGCCCACAGGTCATAGATAAAGTATGCTGCTCTGTGGATATCCTGCCCACACTTTTGAATCTCTTTGGATTTGAATTTGATTCCAGATTGTATGCCGGCCGGGATATTTTTTCTGAGGAAGAAGGCATGGTCATTTTCAATGATAGAAGCTTCATTACAGACAAGGTAATCTATGACTGCAAGACCAAGGAAACAGTCTGGAAGAATCCTGAAGAATGGGATGATGCATCCAAAGAAGCCTATCTGGAAGACAGGAAGCAGGAAGTCAAGGACAGATACAATTTCAGTTCCTATATCCTCAGGAATGATTATTATAGTATGATTCAGCAGGCGGTACCGCAAGAACAGCGCAACAGCACACCGAATCCGGCTAAAAATCAGAGCGCTTCATAGGGAATATTCTTGCCGGACAGATAGCTGACGAGTGTCTTATCCCAGATTTGTTCCGCTTCCTTGGACATGACAAAAGTATGGTAAGCACAGCCTGTAGTGAGTACAGCCTTGGTACCGTCATAGCGGATGGTCAGCACCAGTGCCTTAATGGAGGAGGGATCCACGCTGCAATTCGCTTTCTCCAGCAGCTTCTGTGTCTGTTCGGGTTTTAAGTGAAAGATAAATCGAAACGAAAGGGGTGTGCGTTTTCCTTTGATCAACTGGAAACACAGCCCTTTCATTATGCTCCAGGGACTGTATTCATAATCCGGAATCTGACCGGAATTTAAGTCCTCCGGCGAATAAAATTCCCGATTCACATAACCGTCCAGCGTGAAGGTATTGGCAGTAGTGATGACTGCTTCCTCAAGAAGGAAGATGTCAAAGGCATCAGAAACGAGAAGCTGGTTCATAAATTGCTTCATGGATGTAATGTGTAGTGCAAGCATAGGAATTCTCCTTTATAGAAAATGGCGCGCAGCCTTTCTTTCAGTATAACTGAAATTTTACTGTATGTACATGAAAATCGATAAAATTACGTAAAATAATAAAATAACCTTTACGCGAACGGTGTGATGTGTTATTATATGTAGTAATAAAAACCACATGTAGCGGTTCGGAGAAAGATTATAAATTGGAGAGAGAAACATGAGCTATAAAATTGTTGTGGACAGCTGTTGTGAGCTTCCGGAGGAATTATTACAGAGCGGGAGATTTGAGCGGGTGCCTTTGAGTCTGGAAGTTGGAGAGTACCGGATTCCGGACGATGAAAATTTCAACCAGGCAGAGTTTTTGCAGAAGGTTGCAGAGTATCCTCATTGCCCCAAGTCCTCTTGCCCTTCGCCGGAGAGATATGTAGATGCTTATAACGCACCTGTAGATCATGTATATGTAGTGACCTTGTCTTCTCATCTGAGCGGCAGCTATAACAGCGCCGTACTCGGTAAGAATCTGTTCGAAGAGACCTATGGAGAGAAGCAGATTCATGTAGTGGATTCCGAATCTGCAAGCTGTGGGGAAGCACAGATTGCACTGAAACTTATGGATTTGGAAGAAGAAGGGCTTCCTTTTGAGACTATTGTAGAGAAAATAGAGGCTTTCAGAGATGCTATGAATACGTATTTCGTACTTGATAACCTGGAGACGCTGCGGAAAAACGGTCGCTTGACCGGTGTAAAAGCACTGGTGGCTTCTACTTTGAATATTAAACCTGTCATGGGAGCCGATAAGGGTACCATTGTCCAGAGGGGACAGTCCATCGGTATGAAGAAAGCATTAGGCAAGATTGCAGGACTGGTGGCTTTGGAGGTCAAGGATGCTGCGAGCAAGAGGCTGATGATTACACATTGTAATGCCCCGAAGCGTGCTGAAGCTTTAAAAGATATGATTTTGGCCAAGACTAGTTTCAAGGAAACCATTATCTTGGATACTGCTGGTATCAGTAGTATGTATGCGAATGATGGCGGTGTTATCGTAGCTGTATAAAATAAGAATTAAGAACTGAAAAGAGCCTGAGGTGTATATTTGCCGTATTTCTATTTTTCTATAGGAATTTTCAAAACAGTCTGTTATAATATGTTATGTGTAAGGAAAGGATGGTAGATATGAAGAAGATAGGAAGTATACTTGTTCTGATTGTCTGTATCTGCTTGATCATTTTGTCTTTATGGAACATCGGCAGCACCTTGAAAGAATATCGTGATAGCCGGATGGAATATGACAAGCTGAGGGAAGAGATTTTTGTAATAGCCGACAATGATACAGAAAGCGAAAAGGAAAGTTCGGAGCCTGCTTCCCGGGAGGAAAGTTCAGGAGAAACGTCTATGCAGGAGACAATGAATGAGGAGGATGAGGAAGCTCAGAAATTGGCAGAGGAACTTGCCCGGGCAAGAGCCCAGGCCAAGAAGGAAAGTGAATCAGTATGTAATGCGATTTCCCAACTGCGTAAGCAGAATGAGGATGTAGTTGGCTGGATCAAATTCCTGAATCTGGACATCAGTTATCCGGTTATGAAGGGAAGTACTAACAATGAGTATTTACGTCATACCTGGTCTGGGATGGCGAACAATTCCGGCAGTATTTTTATGGAAACATTGAATACCGGTGATTTCCAGGACAGCCACACAATCATCTATGGACATAATATGAAAGACGGAAGCATGTTC
This sequence comes from Acetatifactor sp., assembly GCA_045545375.1. GTDB lineage: Bacteria > Bacillota > Clostridia > Lachnospirales > Lachnospiraceae > Acetatifactor. Next base: position 1,197 of record JAZQAT010000021.1, on the reverse strand, counting down.
GGTAAGCTGAAGAACTATAAGGAAGAAGGCGGCTATGAGAAAGCCCCCTATTTCATGATTTATACAGAGGATACGGCTTACGAGTATCAGATTTTTGCATACAGCGATATTGCAGAGGATGATGAGATTTATACTATTTATTATGAACCGTCAGAGGAATTTGGTCAGCTTGTGCAGAGCATGAAGAGACATTCTTGGATAGATGCCGGAGTAAGTGTGGATAAGGACGATAAAGTCATCACACTTTCAACATGCTCCACAGACGGCAGGCGTTTTGTAGTCAACGCTGTAAGAACAGGTGAATACCAAATCCCGTAGCAATGAGCTGCAGGATAAGGATGGCAGGCATACCCCAGACAAAGTACCAGTGCTTTGTCTTATGACGAAAAGTATACATACCAAGGATGGAACCAAGACTTCCTCCTAAAAGAGCACATAAAAAAAGACGGGCCTCCGGAATGCGCCAGGCATTCCGGATGGCCTTTCTTTTATCTACACCCATTTGGATGAAGCCCGCTAAATTCACTACGATAAGATAGAGAAGGATAACGGTACCTATAGTCATACTTATTTCTCCAGTTCACCGGTTTCCTGCATCTTCATGGCACGTACCTTGCAGGAGAGACCGAACAGATTGATGAAACCTTCTGCATCGTGATGATCGTACAGGTCACCAGTGGTGAAGGAAGCGATGCTCTCATTGTACAGAGAATAAGGAGAAGTAGTTCCGGCTTTGATGATGTTACCCTTGTAAAGCTTGAATTTCACTTCACCGGTTACATATTTCTGAGTCTTCTCAATAAATGCCTGCTCTGCTTCACGAAGAGGAGTGAACCACTTGCCTTCATATACGAGGCTTGCGAAGCGGCTGCCCATTTCTTTCTTCATAGCGTAAGTATCACGGTCAAGAATCAGCTCTTCCAGCTGCTGATGAGCTTCCATCAGGATAGTTCCGCCGGGAGTCTCATATACGCCACGGGACTTCATACCTACAACACGGTTCTCTACGATATCGATGATACCGATACCATGCTTGCCGCCCAGCTCGTTGAGCTTGTGGATGATATCAGATACTTTCATCTTCTCACCGTTTACGGAAGTAGGAACACCTTTTTCAAAAGTCATGGTAACATATTCGCCTTCATCGGGAGCCTTCTCAGGAGTGGTGCTCAGCACTAACAGATGATCGAAATTAGG
>JAZQAT010000020.1:0-34316 GCA_045545375.1 Acetatifactor sp. | reverse complement strand
TAAGACCGCTTGGCCTCCGACTTATATGCGTACCTATCACCCTTCCTATGAGGAAAAAGGTGGTGTTCCGGCAATTGCTGAAATTAAATTTTCTCTGATCAGTAATCGTGGCTGTTTTGGAGGCTGTAGTTTCTGCGCATTGACCTTCCATCAGGGCAGAACGATTCAGGTGCGAAGTCATGAATCCATTCTGGAGGAAGCAAAGCTTCTGACGAAGGATCCTGATTTTAAAGGCTACATCCACGATGTAGGCGGTCCTACAGCCAATTTCCGCCACCCTTCCTGCGAGAAGCAGCTGACACACGGTGTATGTAAGAACAGGCAATGCCTGTTCCCGAAACCATGCAAAAATATGAAGGCTGACCACACCGATTATCTTGCACTTTTACGGAAATTACGGGAGCTTCCCGGGGTGAAGAAAGTATTTATCCGTTCGGGAATTCGCTTTGATTACCTGCTTGCAGACCCTGACGACACCTTCTTAAAAGAGATGGTAGAGCATCATATCAGCGGTCAATTAAAGGTGGCACCGGAGCATATTTCCGACGCCGTTCTGACACGCATGGGAAAACCAGCCAATTCAGTATATGAACAATTTGTGGCCAAATATAAAAAGCTGAACCAGAAGCTTGGTAAGAATCAATTCCTGGTGCCTTACCTGATGTCTTCCCATCCCGGTTCCACTTTAAAAGAAGCAATTGAACTGGCGGAATATCTTCGTGACTTAGGATATATGCCGGAGCAGGTGCAGGATTTCTATCCAACCCCCTCTACGATATCCACTGTCATGTACTACACAGGTCTTGACCCCAGAGACATGAAGCCTGTCTACGTCTGCCGCAATCCTCACGAAAAGGCCATGCAGCGTGCCCTGATCCAGTATCGCAACCCCAAAAACTACGATCTGGTCTACGAGGCATTGTCAACAGCAGGACGGACCGACCTGATCGGTTTCGATAAGAAATGCCTGATCAGACCCAGAAAACCGGCAGCGGAACGTACGGGCAGTCAGACTGCTTCAGGTAAGCAAAACACTAAGCCCAAAACTGCTGCGAAGCAGTCTCCCGTTAAGCAGTCAGGCGGCAAAAAAAAGAGTACCATCAGAAATATTCATAAAAAGAAATAGGAAAGGACAGTACTATGCGCAAAAACATTATTCTGATCACAGGTGCCTCCTCCGGCATTGGCAGAGAGTTTGCCATGCAGCTGGATCCGTATTTTACCAATATAGATGAGATATGGCTGATTTCAAGAAGAAAAAAGCAGCTGACTGAAGTTGCTGCAGATCTGCAGCATAAAACACGGATCTTAGCCATGGACATTACCAAAGAGGCACAGCTGGAACGTCTGACAGATACCTTGGAGGACCGGAATGTCTGTATCAGAATGCTGATAAATTGTGCAGGCTATGGTTTGATGGGAGCTTTTGGACCATCCGAAAACCCTGATTTCCATTCTGAGGAGAACTGCCCTGACGGACAGCTTGGTATGATTCGCTTGAATTGTGAAGCATTGACCCATATCACTTATAGATGCCTGCCTTATATGGCTAAAGGAAGCCGTATTATACAGCTGGCCTCCAGCGCTGCATTCCTGCCGCAGCCATATTTTGCAGTTTACGCAGCTACAAAGGCCTATGTTTTAAGTTTTTCCAGGGCGCTTGGTGAGGAGCTTAAAAAGAAGGATATCTATGTGACCAGCGTTTGTCCCGGACCTGTAGATACTCCATTCTTTGAAACCGCTGAAAAGAATGGGAAAACGCTTGCACTTAAGAAATATACCATGGTCGATGCCGGTCGTGTCGTAGAACAGGCCCTCCGAGATTCTTATTATAAGCGAACCATGTCCGTCTGCAGCATGCCCATTCAGGCATTCCTGCTGTTGACCAAGTATGTGCCTCATCAGGTGATATTAAATGTCATGGAATACTTAAAGGAAAGGGAATGATTTTACCATGAAGATTAGCAGAATGTTTTTTAACGATTCTTTCAAAGGAACGAAAAACTATCTGAATACACAGAAGAAATATGAAGTGATGCGCACTGTAATTTATTTTGGGATTTCTTTCAGTCTGTTTGCAGTTGGCTGGATTACTTCAGGAACAAAAATGAATCTGTTAACTATCGTGGCTGTATTAGGATGTCTGCCTGCCAGCAAAAGTACGGTACAGATGATTATGTATCTGCGTTACAGAAGCCTGTCCGCAGATACTGCACAGACAATTGAAAAGTATGCAGATGGACTTTCCGTTCTTTACGACCTTGTCCTTACTTCTTATGAGAAAAACTATAACGTAGGGCATCTGGCCGTTAAGGGTAATACCATAATCGGATATACCCAGGACAGTAAGTTTGACGAAAAGGCTTTTTACAGTCACATAGACCAGATTCTGAAGAAAGATAATATGAAAGGCACTTCCGTAAAGATATTCAGCAATCTGAAAAAATATACGGATCGTCTGGAACAATTAAAGGAACTTGATACAGAAGAAACCCTGAATCAAAGCATAATGAATACGCTGAAAAGTGTTTCTCTATAGTGAGGTAATACAATGCAATCTATTATCATCGGTCCCAATCAGGCAGGGCAGAGATTCGATAAATTTCTTCATAAATATCTGCCTCAGGCACAGACCAGCTTTTTATATAAGATGCTGCGTAAAAAGAACATTACTTTAAATGGGAAAAAAGCCGAAGGAAAAGAAATGTTAAAAGAAGGAGACGAAGTAAAGATTTTCTTTGCTGATGAGACCTTTCAAAAGTTTGCTGCTTTACCAAATTCGCAGGTGAACCATGTTGCTGCGTCAAATTCACTGATAGATCAATATCAGAACGCTTATAAGCGCCTGAAAGGGATAAAGGTCATATATGAGGATACACATGTGCTGATTCTTGATAAGCCTGCAGGTATCCTGACACAGAAAGCAAATGACAGCGACCTTAGCCTGAATGAGTGGATGATTGGCTATCTGCTTGCTTCCGAAAGTTTGACTGCAGCGGAGCTTCATTCGTTTAAGCCATCTGTATGTAACCGCCTGGATCGTAATACCAGCGGTCTTGTTCTGTGCGGTAAATCTTTAGCCGGAAGCCAGGCGTTGTCACGCATCATACACGACCGTCTTGTCAGGAAATTTTATCGGACCATCGTGAATGGATCCGTTACCCAAAATGCACAGGTAGACGGCTATCTGATAAAGAACGAAAAAAATAATAAAGTACAGGTTTTTTCTGCATCAGACATACACTTAAGTCAATATCCCGATGCAGACCCAATCAAAACCGGATATTGTCCGCTGGGACAAGGTTCTTATGCGGCAGCAGGCACACTTACATACCTGGAAGTGGAGCTGATTACCGGTAAAACACACCAGATTCGTGCCCATCTTGGATCAATCGGGCATTCTCTGGTTGGGGACTACAAATACGGCAAACGAAACGTGAACGAAATTTTTAAGGAAAGATATGGTCTGTCTGCACAACTGCTTCACGCATACCGTCTGGAATTTCCTGAGACGGAAGGTGCTTTAGCGGGACTGAGCGGCAAAGAAATCATTGCACCTCTTCCCGGGATATTTTCCGGAATACTGGCAGACTGTCATCTGGAGGAATCATAATGGCTACCTGGAATTCACGGGGACTGAGAGGTTCCACCCTGGAAGATATGATCAACCGCACCAACGAAAAATATGCGGAAAACGGCCTTGCTTTGATTCAAAAGGTACCTACCCCTATTACACCTGTAAAAATGGACAAAGAGCACAGGCATATTACACTTGCCTATTTTGAACAGAAGAGTACCGTAGACTATATTGGAGCCGTACAGGGGCTCCCGGTATGTTTTGATGCCAAAGAATGTGCATCCGATACCTTTGCGCTTCAGAATATTCATGAACATCAGGTGGATTTCATGGGAAAATTCGAGAACCAGGGCGGAGTTGCTTTTTTTCTGATATTTTATACTCATAAGGATGTACTTTATTATCTTCCCTATGAAATGCTTCGGTTTTTCTGGGACAGAGCCCGGGAAGGCGGAAGGAAAAGCTTTCGGTATGAGGAGTTGAATCCGGAGTATGTGCTGCCGAAGAAACATGGGGTTCTGGTGCCTTATCTGGATATGCTGCAGAAGGACCTGGATGACAGGGTGTGAATTTTGAACAAAAATAGATACAGAAAAGCAGCCCTGATATTTCGAAAACGATGTACTAGTATCAGGGCTGTTAGTTTGATATTTCAATTCTCTTATACAAAGAGTCCTACTTAAACTGAGGATACATTCCAAGTGCAGTTCTTCCGCCATCCATGATGATATCACAGCCGGTGAGATATTCGTGGCCGGGAGTCAGCAGGTGTTTGATCAGATCAGCGTATGCTGTGTAATCCGGACCAAGTGCAACCATTCTGGGATCCGTGGGGACGGGAATTATTTCAGAAACTTTTTCGATAAAATCATCAGCATCCGGGTTCATCCACAATTCCATTTCTTCCTTCTTGGGCTGATAGAAATAACCGGTAACAGAGGAATAATTTACCACATTGGAGTTATCCAGATAAGGAAGGAATGCTTCCAAAACATAGTGGGTTCCCAGCATGTTGATCTTAAGAAGCATATCACGTGGAACTGCGCCGTAGTCTACGCCGGCTGCATTCACAACATTTCCAATAGGAGCAATGCTTACAGCATACTCTATTCTCCCAGTACCTTAGCTGTCTCAAGTCCCATTCCGGAGGTTCCTCCGGTTACAACCTGTAACTTTTTTCACTCATAATCATTTCTTCCTCTCCTTAAAGTACAAGAACACTCAAATATTCTTGCCGAAATCGGATAGGGCAACGCCGCTTCCTCAAAAAATAAATATAACATACATCCAGATTTATTGCAAGACAGGTTGTCTCAGAGCAGCAACGTTCCTGTATCGGGCAAGAAAAGAGAACCGGGAAAGAATTATGATGTGGTGAAAAAATAATTACACAGAAAGCGATAAGAATGATATAATATTATTGGCTTTTTAACAGATTTTGCTTGACATATGCTGGTGTGTTGGGTATACTTGTTTAAGGCTTTTGTAAGGTAGCATGGTAGCACGTTAATGTGTTAAAGCGTTGTGGGATTTGGAAAATCGCTTGAGGATTATGTGATGATCCCGGGGATAAATGGGATTATCAGATGGAGGTATAATATAAGGATGAGTAAGAAGTTGCTGCATACTCCTGAGGGAGTGAGAGATATTTATGGGAAAGAGTTTGAACGGAAGCTTTTGGTGCAAGATAGGCTTCAGAGTGTGATAGGAAGCTTTGGGTATGAAGCGATTCAGACTCCTACTTTTGAATTTTTCGATGTATTTTCTAAGGAAGTGGGGACAACACCCAGTAAGGAGCTTTATAAGTTCTTTGACAAAGAAGGAAATACACTTGTACTCAGACCGGATTTCACGCCGTCTATTGCGAGATGTGCAGCCAAGTATTTTATGGAGGATCATTATCCTTTAAGATTCTGTTATGTAGGAAATACGTTTACCAATACTTCCAATCTGCAGGGAAAGCTGAAAGAAGTTACGCAGATGGGGGCAGAACTGATTAATGACGGTTCCGTGGAAGCTGACGCAGAGTTGATCAGTATGGTGATAGAATCTCTTAAGAGTACAGGACTTGAGAAATTCCAGGTAAGCATCGGACAAGTAGAGTATTTTAAAGGACTTTGTGAGGAAGCCGGACTGGACGAAGACACAGAAAATGAACTGAGAGAATACATATCCGGTAAGAATTATTTTGCAGCACAGGAACTGCTTTCTGAACGAAATGTAAAAGAGCCGTATCGTGAGATCTTATTAAAAGTAGCCGATATTTTTGGTTGTATGAACTCTCTTTCCGAGGCTAAGAAACTGGTTACGAACGAAAGGTCTATCCATGCAATTGAGCGTCTGGAGCAGTTAAGAGAAGTGCTGAAGCTTTACGGTGTAGATCAATATGTGTCTTTTGATCTTGGCATGCTGAGCAAATACCATTATTATACCGGGATTATTTTCAAGGCTTATACTTATGGAATCGGGAACGCACTTGTAAAGGGCGGACGCTACAATAACCTGCTGAATCAATTTGGAAAAGATGCACCTGCTGTCGGATTTGTCATTGTGATCGATGACTTATTGGAAGCACTTTCGAGACAAAAAGTGGATATACCTCTTGCTGGTGAAAAAAGGAAAATTCATTACACGGAATCAGACTTTTCTGAAAAGCTGGCTCAGGCCATGGAGCTTCGCCGTCAGGGCATTGCTGTAGAACTGGTTCGGAAAGGAAACGGACAAAATGAGTGAAGATAGATATTTAACGTTTGCCTTAGGAAAGGGCAGACTTGCCAATAAAACACTGGAACTTTTAGAAGAAATAGGTATCACCTGTGAAGAGATGAAGGACAAGAATTCCAGAAAACTGATTTTTGTAAATGAAGACTTAAAGCTTCGTTTTTTCCTGTCAAAAGGACCTGATGTACCTACTTATGTGGAGTATGGAGTTGCTGATATCGGCGTGGTAGGAAGAGACACCATCATAGAAGAAAATCGCAATGTATATGAAGTGCTGGATCTTGGCTTTGGAAAATGCAGAATGTGCGTATGCGGACCGGCTTCTGCCCGTGAACTTTTAAAGCATCATGAGAGGATTCGCGTTGCAAGCAAGTATCCTAATATCGCCAAAGACTATTTCTATAATAAAAAGCATCAGACTGTAGATATCATAAAGCTGAATGGTTCCGTAGAATTAGGACCTCTTGTAGAATTGTCTGATGTTATCGTAGATATCGTGGAAACCGGTTCAACCCTTCGTGAAAACGGACTGGAAGTGTTAGAGGAGGTATGTCCTCTTTCTGCGAGAATGATTGTCAATCCCGTCAGCATGCAGATGGAGACTGAACGTATCAGGAAGTTGATCACGGATATCCGCAGCCGACTGGAACAGAAACAGAAATAGAAACAGATAGAAAAGAGGTAGCAACTTATGAGAATCATTTCACTGTCGCAGGACACTCGCAAAGACGTTCTGAATGACCTGTTAAAAAGAAGTCCTAACAATTATGGACAGTATGAGTCTACTGTCAATGAAATCATCGAAAATGTGAAGCAAAACGGTGATAACGCACTTTTTGAGTATACTTTAAAATTCGATAAGTTTACGTTAAATGCAGAAAATATCGTGGTAACCAGGGACGAGATTGAGGAAGCCTACAACTCAATGGATGAAAAGCTGGTAGAAGTCATCCGTCACAGCGCTGCCAACATTCGTTCTTTCCATGAAAAACAGCTTTGTAACAGCTGGTTCACCTCCAGAGAGGACGGTACCATTCTGGGCATGAAAATTACGCCTATTGAAAAAGCAGGCGTATATGTTCCCGGCGGTAAAGCTGCTTATCCGTCCAGCGTGCTGATGAATGTAGTTCCTGCCAAGGTTGCAGGTGTAAATAAGATTATTATGACAACACCTCCCGGAGCAAACGGCAAAGTAAATCCCGGGACTCTGGTAGCTGCAGATATTGCCGGTGTAGATGTTATCTATAAAGTGGGCGGAGCCCAGGCAATTGCGGCTATGGCTTTTGGAACGGAGTCTATTCCCAAGGTTGACAAAATCACCGGCCCGGGCAATATTTTCGTAGCACTGGCAAAGAAAGCTGTATACGGCTATGTCAGCATTGATTCCATTGCAGGACCCAGTGAGATCCTGGTACTGGCTGATGAGACAGCCAATCCCAGATACGTGGCTGCAGACCTTTTATCTCAGGCAGAGCATGATGAACTGGCCAGCGCCATCCTGATCACTACTTCTGAAGAACTGGCGCAAAAGGTATCTGAACAGATAGATATCTTCACGGCTGAACTTTCCAGAAGTGCTATCATTCAGAAGTCACTGGATAATTACGGCTACATACTGCTTGCTGAAGATATGAACCAAGCTATCGAAACTGCGAATGAAATTGCGTCCGAGCACCTTGAAATTCTGACCCGAAATCCTTTCGATATTATGACAAAAATTAGAAATGCAGGCGCGATTTTCCTTGGAGAATATGCTTCTGAGCCTTTGGGCGATTATTTTGCAGGACCTAATCACATTCTGCCTACCAATGGTACTGCAAAGTTCTTCTCACCGGTAAATGTAGATGACTTTATTAAGAAGAGCAGCATTATTTCCTACTCAAGGGAAGCTTTGGAAGAGATTCATAAGGAGATTGAGCTCTTTGCAGAAAGCGAAGGACTTACTGCACATGCCAATAGTATTAAGGTGAGATTTGAAAAAGAGTGATCTGCGGAGGGAAAGTTTATGGCACGTGAAGTTTTAGTGGAAAGGAAAACGAAAGAGACTGATATTAAGATGTCTTTGAATATTGATGGAACCGGAAAGGCAAATATCAACACAGGCATTGGTTTCTTTGATCATATGCTAGAGGGGTTTGCGAAGCATGGATTCTTTGATCTGGAGTGTAAGATTGATGGTGATTTACATGTGGACGGGCACCATACGGTGGAAGATGCCGGGATTGTATTAGGACAGGCCATCAGTAAGGCGATTGGGGATAAGAAAGGGATTCGCAGGTATGGATATTTTGTTCTGCCTATGGATGATTCTCTGTCTCTTTGTGCAGTGGATTTGTGCGGAAGACCTTATTTTGTATTTGACTGTGAATTTCCGGTAGAAAGAGTGGGAGGATTGGATACGGAGCTTGTCAAAGAGTTCTTTTACGCAGTATCTTATAGTGCCGGTATGAATCTCCACATCAGGATGTTGTCCGGTAATAATGCGCATCATATGATCGAGGCTATGTTTAAGGCTTTTGCCAAAGCTTTGGATCAGGCTACCGGTATGGATGAGCGGATTACGGGTGTATTAAGTACGAAAGGAACACTTTGATTACATAAGCCCCTTATAATGACTTTACCTATGAAAGGAAATAACAAATGAACAGGAAATTTGTGCCCTGTATATATCTTTATCGTGGCCGTGCGGTACGCAGTCTTCAGGATAAGAGCGTGCTTGAAACTGACCCTGTGAGGCTTGCAAGATATTACAGCGAAAATAATGCGGATGAAATGATTGTGTTTGATATGTCAGATATTGCAGCAGCTGAAGGTGAAAGTCCTGATGGGTCTGATGAGCAGTTGAGCTATACTGTATCAACTGCAGACGCTCTTCACGAAGAAGCTCTTGATATTATGAAAGAAATCTGTGCTGCAGTGGAAGTAGATGTCATTGGTGCAGGCAATGTAAAAAGGATGGAAGATATCAAGAAAATCCTTTATACGGGCTGTAAGAAAGCCGTTCTCGATTACGAGAAGCCTTCCAATATCGAAATCACGCAGGAAGTATCTTTGAAATTCGGAAAAGATAAGTTGCTTGTGTCCTTTTCTGATCCTGCAGTCCTCGCAGAGAAGAAAGACCTGATTGACCAATATATATCTTCCCTGATTCTTATGAATCCACACCGGATTCGTGAGACGATTCAGGTAACAGAACTTCCTTTTTATGTACAGATCAGGAACATTTCTCTGAATAAGCTTCTGGAAATATTTGCATATGAGCAGGTGTGCGGCATTACCGGCAATACTATCAATGATAATGTAAAAGATATCCTGAATCTGAAAGATCTGTGCATGGAAAACGGTGTTTCAGTAGAAACGCTGACACCTGCCTATCGTTGGTCTGAGTTCAAACTGAACAGTGACGGAATGGTACCGGTAATTGTCCAGGATTATAAGACCTCAGAAGTACTGATGATGGCTTATATGAATGAAGAAGCATATGAAGCGACTCTGCGAACCGGTAAAATGACTTATTATAGCCGAAGCAGGCAGCAATTGTGGCTTAAAGGCGAGACTAGCGGTCATTATCAGTATGTAAAATCCTTGTCTGCCGACTGTGACATGGATACTATCCTTGCAAAAGTATCTCAGGTCGGTGCCGCCTGTCATACCGGTGCAAGAAGCTGCTTCTTTAACGAAATCGTACAGAAAGATTATGAAGAAGCTGCCAATCCATTAAGGGTATTTGAGGAAGTATTTGATGTTATAAAGGATCGCAAGATTCATCCTAAGGAAGGATCTTATACAAATTATCTGTTTGATAAGGGTATTGATAAGATATTAAAGAAGCTGGGAGAAGAGGCCACTGAAATCGTGATTGCTGCCAAGAATCCTAATCCGAATGAAGTGAAATACGAAATCAGTGATTTCCTGTATCATATGATGGTACTGATGGCTGAGAAAGATGTTACCTGGGAAGAAATTACCACGGAACTGGCCAATCGCTGATAAGATAAAATCATGCAGCAATATGTTTATACGAAGTAATGACCGATTTAGTCAATATTGACCAAATCGGTCATTGTTCGATAGGTGGAAATTATTATGTTATTTGATAATAACAAAACTACTTTCTCAAATTCTCTCGCCAGGCGGAAATGATTGTTTTTAAATGTTTGGTTCTACTCCTATTTCCTAAATGCATACAATGTGGTAATAATATAGAGAAAGTAATGAACCTATGGGAAATATATCAACAGAACAAAAACTTCAGCTGATCCGTCAGATCCGTTCCCAGCACAGTAGGGATCAGTTAGATTTGATTGCAAGAGAACGGCTTTTATACGGCAGAACAGGCGATTATCTTCATGGCGATTCCGGCTATAGAGAGAGTTCAAAAGACTTTGGATCAGTCATCGGTGACAGTTATGAAGGCTTATATGATGATATGTCTTCAAATCCGCCGGGACGCAATATGTTCGTGCTTCGTCTGCTTACAGCACTTGTTCTCTTGTTGCTTTTTATTTTGATGGATAAAAATGATAGTCCTTTTCTGGGAGTCAGCACCTCAGAAGTTTTTACCATGATAGAAAATGATTATTATGAACAATTGGAGGAATGGATTCATGAAACCCAAAATGGAAGATGACATTGACTATATCCTTACAATCCCGGATCGGAAGTCCCTGTGAGAAGTTGCAGATTGCGGCTTCTTTTTCTTTTTAATCAGGGGCTTGGAGCAGCACTTGTTATGGATGCTCGGACTCAGACACTTCCAGAATGGAAAAGAAATTCATGTAGAAGCAAAAAAGTGATTGATGCCACAGGAGAAGCTTCTGTATGTTACATTGCAGGTATGCATATTCTAACGTGGATAATCACGGAAAGGATATTGCCTTTGAAAATGAGGAACTGTGCGACTGGATGGTTGCCTCCGGTTTATGGGGCGTATTGATGTCTGTACCAATACCGATGGAAATACTTTTGCCGAAAAATGTAGAGAATATTATGATTGCCGGTCGTTGTCTTTCTGTAGACCATAATTTGACGGCTTGTGTCAGAATAAAGCGTGACATGGCTAAGAGCGCCGAAGCTGTGGCCTACATTTGCAGTGAAGCAATAAAAAAGAATATATCGCTTTCTGACGTGGAATATGATAATATTGTAGATAAACTAAAGGTAACGAAATGCCTGGATGAAGCAAATAATGTGGGATTTATGGAGCGTGTTTTCGGACAGTACTTGGGATATGAGCTTCCGGAATTGGCGACCACGGAAGATATTCTTACATGGCTGGCAGGCGAGAAGTCTGAAAATAAGAATCTGATTGAATATATAAATTATATGACCAAATGATAAATTTAGAAAGAGCAAAGGAGAAGTTAGTATGTTCGATTTAGAAAACAAAAGCATTCATGTAAGCAAAATTAGATTGAGCTTTCAAAGTTTTTCCAGAAACATATTTATTTCTCATAATATTAAGCTTTGCATGATAAAAAAAGGTTCCGCACTCTGGCAAATAGAAGAACGTCTGGTGTCAGTCAAAGAAGGGGACGTGGTGATTCTCAACAACCATATGAAACGTGTTTTTAAGGAAGTGTCCATGTCAACCGGCATTGAGCTAATCATAGTGGAATTCGAACCGCAGCTTTTTATGAATCAGTTTCGGGGACTATTGTACGGGAAAAATATAGCGCAAAATAATGTCATTTCAGGAAATGATGAGATTATTAAGCTTTTTCAGGAAATGGATGATGAAGCACAAAAAAAACATCTGTATTCCCAAATTGTTATCGGAGCCAAGTTGGTGGAATTACTTGCTCTTATGATGCGTCACTTTGATATAACAGAAAAAAGCATTGTTAAGATGAGCAGTGATATATATCGAGTTCTGGAATATATTGATGAGCACTATCAGACCGATATTTCCCAGAAGGAAGTGGCAAATCTTGTAAATATGTCAACCACTGGATTTTCCAGATATTTTACCAAATATATGGGCATGGGCTTTGCAGGGTATATCATGCACAAGCGGGTTCAGTCAGCAATTCATTTACTGAAAAGTAGTGACAAGACTGTGCTGGAGATTGCCTTGGAGTGTGGCTTTAACAATACTGCCAGTTTCTATAAGGCGTTTAAGAAAATTACGAATCTGAATCCAAAGGATTATCGAAGTACAGCCTGCAAAGAAGAAAATATTTGATCCTTTGGATCCATGAAACCCAAAATGGAGGATGACATTGACAATATCCGGCCGCTCTTGTCGGAGGAAGAATAAGTCAGGAAAGTCGTATATATGTAATGTGGCTGCTACTGTTCTGGCGGGCTATGCTTTGTCAAGGCAGGACTTGTATGGACGGAAAATTTTCAACTGGTTCATTGCCATTCCCATGTGGTTTGGCGTTGGATTGATTCCTACTTATCTGACCATAAACAGTCTGGGACTGGTGAACAAGCTGAAAAAGAAAATGGTCACAAAACTTTTTGCCGGTGTACTGACAATGTGCATGTTGGCAGGTACCCTGAGTGGCTGCGGAAGCGCTGATCAGAATCCAGCAGATAGCTCCGTTCAGAGCACAGAGGTAAGTAAAAGCGCTGAAGCTTCTGAGACAACTGAGGAAGGCAATGATTTCAGCGAAAAGGTTACTTTAAAAGTAATTACACGTTATTCGTCAGGTGAAAAAGATTGGAACGAGTATTATTTTGTGAAACAAATTGAAGAAAAGTTCAATGTAGATCTGCAGATTGAAATGATTGAAGACTCTGTATGGGGCGAGAAAATTGCGCTTCGTTTTGCGTCAAAGGATCTGCCTGACTTCATTATCGGTAGCATTGATACTGTAACATATGGTGAACAGGGCTTCCTGGCTGACTTGACGGATTATATCTCCGCAGAAGTCACACCGTATATCTGGCAGGTTTGGGAAGATGTACCTGCAGCCCAAAGTGCTATGACTGCTGAAAACGGTGAGATCTATTGTATCAGAGGTGTAGATAATGAATTACGTGAATTGGATGGTTGCCGTTTCTTTATCAATGCAGACTGGGCGAAAGAGATTCTGGGAAAGCTGCCTGAGACCACAGACGAATTCTATACCTACTTAAAGGGTGTAAAAGAGCGGGATATGGATGGTGACGGTGATACCACCAACGAAATTCCCTTGGGTGGATTTTATAAACAGGCCACCGCTATTAATGTTCTGACGGTGATGCGTTCTGCATTTGGACTGGTAGACAAGCGTTGGCAGGTTGGAGATGACGGTCAGGTATTCTATACAAGAGGAACTGATAATTACAAAGAAGTGCTGAAGTATATGAATATGTTGTATGAGGAAGGGTTATTAGATTCTGAGTTCTTTACCCAGACAAGTGATCAGTTTAATGCCAAGGATTCCCAGTATCTGTACGGCGCATTCGGTAACTGGACAAGTGAATGGAACAAACCGGCAGAGGATGTGGAAAATGGTGTATATAAGATGTATGAAGGTATGCCTGTACTGACCTCATCTGTAAATGATACAAAGATGTGGCCTGCAAGTGATATCAAAACCATCAGTATGATAAGTGTAATGTCTGACTGTGAGAATACTGACCGTGTTGTGGCAATTGCCGACTGGATGATGTCAGAGGAAGGCTTCCTGGCAATTATGGCCGGCCCGCAGTTTGGCGAAGATGAGAAGTATCCTGAATGGGGCTATGAGGGCGGTAAAGAAGACTTTACCGTAGCGGATAAGAATGGCGAGGCATCCACCTTCCCTGCTGAATACAACGATTACTTTGCATTCCTGTATGCAGAAAGAATTCCTCATGTAAGTTCAGTACCGTTCTATCGTAACTGGGCTCAGCAGCTTGAGGAAGGCAGCGCTGATGCCTGGCTGTCACATTGTACTGCAGATGCACATTCAGAATATTATAAGTGTGGTTATCCTACCTGTGTAACCAAGACTCAGGAGGAAACTGATGAACTGGCTCTTCTCCTGACAGATATTGATTCATATACAGATGAGATGGAATCCAAGATGATTCTCGGTGAGCTTGATATTGATGCAACCTGGGATACCTATCTGGAAGGACTGAGTCAGCGCGGTATCGAGGATGCAGTAAAGATTCAGCAGGCAGCATATGATCGCTATATCGCAAGGTAAATATTGCTGGATTGTACTTTATATGCGACAGTGCATTGAGGCTTTAGAGGATTCTAAAGCCTCTTTTGGCGGGGAAGGAAATGATGAATGTGAAGGACGGTAGAAAGAGAAGTGTATTTTATCGATATATCGTGTTTGGTCTTCTGGTGATTATGGTTCCATGCTTTCTGTTGATCGGTGTCTGGACGAGAGAACGGTACGTGGAGCAGGAAAGACAGTTGATGGACGAGGAAAATCTGCTGCTGATCCAGATGATGGAGAATGTGGAAAATGGTGTGGATGATCTCAGGGAAATTTCACAGCAGATTATGCTGGACAAGGAGATTTCTCCCTATCGTCTGAGAAAAGGGAATTATTATACTGTTGAGGCACTAAACAAGTTGGAGCTGTATTGTAAGGGAACAAACATTTTTGAGGATTTGATGATCTGCCTGAATGCGGAGCAAGAGATTTATCGGACCGACGGTAAGGAGACAACAGGCATGAAACCGGCAGTAGCAGCGCAGCTTGAAGTGATGCGGGATTGTAAAGAGGTAGGTGACTTCTTTGTGTCCTTCCGCAGCTGTATCGGGATGCTTCTGGAAGACAACAGTGCTCCCGGCAGGAAAGGGATGAGTGACAAGATGCAGAAAATCAAGGAATTTATTGATGCCAATTATCAGCTGCCTCAGATGAGCTTAAGCTATATGGCTGAGCAGTTCGGAATCAGGGATTCCTACTTAAGCAAACTTTTTAAGGAAAATATAGGAGAAAATTCTATCGATTATCTGCTGCAAAAGCGTTTGGAGGAGGCAGCAAGGCTTCTTCGGGAGACGGATATGACGGTGAAGCAGGTGGTGAAAAGCGTAGGATACGAGGATGCCACATCCTTTGCCAAGAAGTTCTCCAAGAGATTTGGGATGACACCCGGGGTGCTCCGGATTAATTCCAGAGGTTTTCTTTAAAAGAAAATTAGTTGTTTTTATTGATGATGTGAATGAGATGAAAGAATTATTATTGTACCATTGGCATTGTATTCTTCCGGTTGTCGGCACTATTGCCGCAATGATTTTTATGAGAGACAAGGATACAAATGGACGATAGAAAGATAAAAAGAATAATAAACTCAAACTTCGCACTTTAAAAAGTGCCTATGCACCTTGAAAATTCAATAAAAACTGGTAAAATAATAGCATGTAACCACTGGTTTTGCCAAAGATACCGTTTACCGCTTTATGAAGATGGTTCAGATCAACTTGATCCGTTTTACAACGATTCTTGCATCCAAAATCATCCGGGAAGTGTAGCCTTCGTCCCCGGTGTAGCAGGTCTTATCATAGCCGGAGAGGTGGTGAAAGACCTGACGCATATAAATAGAAAAAGAATTTGAAAGATGAGGATATGAATATGGCAAAGAAAGAAAATAAGTATAAAGGTTATGATATCACGACCCAGGCAATCCATACTGGGACAGAGTATGATATGGAGACAGGTGCTATCCGGCGTCCGCTGCATATGGCAAACAGTTTCAAATTACCGGATGATTTGTCCAAGGTCAATTATTCTTCCACAGATCTTCTGATGTACGCAAGGAATGGAAATCCTAATCAGCACTGGCTAGAGGAAAAAATAGCAGTATTGCATGATGCGGATGCTGCTATCGTATTGGCAAGCGGAGTTGCGGCACTTCATGCCTTATTCTGGACACTTCTGGAAACAGGAGATAGGGTGGTGTATCCAAATGTCAGTTATATGGCTGTATACAGAATGTTCCATGAACTTTTCAACCGAAAATTCAAAGTAGAAACGGTTATGGTAGATATGACGGATCTGGAGGCGGTGAAGAAAGCAATCACACCAGGTACTAAACTGGTACATATAAGTGGTAACCTTTGCTGTTTCACTGGGACATGATGAGAGCCTTATTTTTCCACAACCAAGCTATGATGAGCGGATACATCTTTATCCGGAGAGATTCCAGAAAGGCTTTATCCGTTTCAGTGTGGGACTGGAAGATTCGGATGATATTATCAGGGATTTGGATCAGGCACTGAAGGAAATTGGATTATAACATACATAATTTGGGCACTTAACAATACATTAAAAATGTGTTAATATATGCTATTGTATGATATATTGTGTTGCATTGTGTTACATTGCTGCAAAAAATAAAATGTCGTAAGTTAAGCAAAAATGAAGTTCCAAATTGGGATTTCATAAATTAGGGTGGTATATTAATAAATTTATGCTTACATTACATCACTTTTTGCAACATATATGGTTTAATTCCGAGTGCAAAAAGTGTTTATTTGCAATATACAATAGCGTGATACAACAAACAGTTTAAAGAATAAAGGTGTATTTATGAGAAAATTAGCATTAAGCGACGACATTTTACTGACAGTAGAAAAGCCCGCGCGTTATATTGGCAGTGAAGTAAACTCCGTCATCAAAACAAAAGATGTCAATGTCCGGTTTGCCATGTGCTTCCCGGATGTTTATGAAATCGGCATGTCCCATCTGGGCATACAGATTCTTTACGATATGTTCAATTCCATGAAGGATGTATGGTGCGAACGTGTCTATTCGCCATGGCTGGATCTGGACGCTATTATGCGTCGGGAGAAGATTCCGCTGTTTGCGCTGGAATCCCAGGATCCCATCAAAGATTTTGATTTTCTGGGTATTACCATCCAATATGAGATGTGTTATACCAATATCCTGCAGGTACTGGATCTTGCGCAGATTCCCCTGCTTGCCAGTGAAAGAGGAGAGGACATGCCAATAGTCATCGGCGGCGGTCCCTGCACTTATAATCCGGAACCGATTGCAGATTTCTTTGACATGTTCTATATTGGCGAAGGAGAGACTCAGTATGAACCCCTGATAACGCTCTATAAGCAGTGTAAGGAAGCAAACACGGGCAGAAAGGAATTTTTACGCCGTGCAGCCAAGCTTCCGGGAATTTATGTTCCGCAGTTTTATGAGGTTACGTACAAGGAAGATGGCACTATAGCAGCCTTTACGCCTACGGAAGAAGGCATTCCGGCTACTATCCAAAAGGAAATTGTTATGGACGTAAGCAACACCTATTATCCCATGAAACCGGTTGTGCCTTATATCAAAGTGACACAGGACCGCGTTGTTATGGAGATTCAAAGGGGCTGCATCCGCGGCTGCCGCTTCTGCCAGGCGGGGCAGCTATACAGACCTGTGAGAGAACGTGATGTGGATGTCTTGAAAAAATATGCACTGGAAATGCTGAAAAATACAGGTCATGAAGAGATTTCCTTAAGCTCTTTAAGTTCCAGTGATTACAGCCGGCTTCCTGAGTTGATCGATTTCCTGATTGAGGAGTGCAGCAAGAAGCATATTAATATCTCTTTGCCTTCCTTAAGAATCGATGCATTCTCTCTCGATGTAATGAGCAAGGTTCAGGATGTACGTAAATCCAGTCTAACATTTGCACCGGAAGCCGGAAGTCAGAGACTGCGAGATGTTATCAACAAGGGTTTGACTGAAGAAGTTATCTTAAAAGGCTCTGAGCTTGCTTTTAAGGGCGGCTGGACCAGAGTAAAGCTATATTTTATGTTAGGTCTGCCTACAGAGACAGAAGAAGATATCAGGGGCATTGCAGAGCTTTCCAATAAGATTGCAGCCACATTCTTTGATACCGTGCCCAAAGAAGAACGTAAGAACGGTAAGGTGCAGATCGTCACCAGTACCTCTTTCTTTATTCCTAAGCCGTTTACCCCATTCCAGTGGGCCAGACAGTGTACGAAGGAAGAATTCCTGGACAAGGCCTACCAGACCAAGAAGGCGATTACCGAACAGCTTAACCAGAAGAGCATCAAATACAACTGGCATGAAGCAGATGCCAGTGTACTGGAAGGTGTTCTGGCAAGAGGTGACAGAAGACTGTCAGAAGTACTTTTAAAAGTGTATGAAAAGGGCTGTTTCTATGATGCTTGGAGCGAGTATTTCCATAACGACAGATGGCTGGAGGCTTTTGAAGAATGCGGTCTGACGATTGATTTCTACAACACAAGAGAACGCAGCCTGGATGAAATCTTTCCCTGGGATTTCATCGACTGTGGTGTAACGAAAGAGTTTTTAAAGAGAGAATGGCTGAAGGCACTGAAGGAAGAGACCTCTCCCAACTGTAAGAAACAGTGTCAGGGCTGCGGTGCCAATCGTTTTGGCGGCGGCATCTGCTTTGAGCCAAGAGAGGAGTCAACCGATGAAAGTACGAATTAAATTTAAAAAATACGGTCCTATCCGTTTTATCGGTCATCTGGATGTAATGCGATTTTTCCAGAAAGCTATGCGCAGGGCTGAGATAGATATTGCATATACCACAGGCTTCAGCCCGCACCAGATCATGTCCTTTGCGGCGCCTCTTGGCGTAGGTCTGGAAAGCAACGGCGAATATATGGATATTGAATGCCACTCCGTTACCGGCAGTCTGGATATGATGAACAGACTGAATCGCGTCAGCGCCCCCGGGATTGAGGTCATTTCTGTCAAATCACTTCCGGATCATGCAGGAAATGCCATGGCAAGTGTGGCAGCAGCTGGTTATACTGTACGCTTCCGTGATGGAAGAGAACCGGAATTTGATTTTTCAGCAAAGCTGCATGAATTTCTTGCCAATGAGCATATCATGATTTCAAAGGAAACAAAGAACGGAGTGAAAGAAGTAGATATCCGCCCCGGTATCTATGAGATGCGTATCGTGAATGAAATACCTGACTGTCAGGCAGCACCCGACAGTGCTTCCGGGAACTGTAGCGCAGCTCCGGCTATATACATGCTGGTAGACGCCTCCAGCGCAGGCAATTTGAAGCCCGGTAAGGTCATCGAATCCTTCCTGGCTGCAAATGGTGAAGAATTGAAAGAAAATGCACTTTTGATTACCAGGGAAGATGTGTATACCAATATCGGCAACGAACAGGAATCAAAACTGGTTCCGCTGGATGAAATTGGAAGTGACATTCCGCAGACCGGCGCCCGGGACGCTTCTCCGTCATGAGCAGGGCTATATTTTCCAAGCCTGACCACGGTGAAGATGCAAAGCAGCGCAGCACGAAACAGGGGAAACTGCTTTTGACCAATTGGCAGGAGAAACAGCTTGCTTTCCTGATACGAGAAAACAGGCTTTTACAGGTTGTAGTACCGGATGCACATGCAAGTAAAGTCGGTGCGGTTTATCTTGGGAAAGTAAAGAAATTCCAGAAAAATATAGATGCCTGTTTTGTTGAAATAGCAGACAGAGAACTGGTTTATCTTCCTTTTTCTAAATGTAAGCATCCATTCCTTACAAACCGCCCTTTTGATGGACGGATTCTGGAAGGGGACGAACTATTGTTGCAGATCGAACGGGATGCTTTAAAAACAAAACAAGCCGCAGCTACTACTGTAATTACTGTAACCGGCAGATATGCAGTATTCAATACAGGTTCGGAGCGGACCGGAATTTCTGCAAAATTAGCGGAAGAGGAGCGTGAAAAACTCCGCTCCATATTACTGTATAATAATCTGACAGACAATAGGCTTCACTGGCCTATCCCTGATATAAGTGGGTTTCCTCCTTATGGAGCTGTCATCAGGACGGAAGCTTCCTTAGCGGATGAGACTTCTCTTATAAAGGAACTCCATGGGCTGCTGGAACAATTTACGGGCCTTTTTACCAAGGCGCTCCATAGCACTTGTTTTACCTGTCTTTCCCCTGCAAAGTCTGTCTGGGAATCCTGCCTGGAACAGATTTCTTCCCGGGATTATGAAGAAGCTGTCACGGATATTGCTGATTTACACGAGGATTTGGCTGCTTATTTTTCAGATAGAGACATTCCTTTCAGGAAGTATGAAGATACGGCTTATCCTTTATCTAAGTTATATGGACTGGATTCCAAAATGGGGGATGCCTTATCACGCCGTATTTGGCTCAAATCCGGGGCTTATCTCATTATGGATACCACAGAGGCACTCACTGTTTTCGATGTGAATTCGGGCAAATACGACCTCAGGAAGGCATCTGCGGAAGCTTTTTATCAGATTAACCTGGAAGCAGCCCGGGAAATCACCCATCAAATCAGACTGCGAAATCTTTCAGGCATCATCCTAGTGGATTTTATCAACATGGAGGATGAAGCTTATAAAGAACAGCTTCTGGAATACATGAAGCAATTAGTAAGACAAGACAAGATTACCACCAATGTTATAGATATCACCCCACTGGGGCTGATGGAAATCACCCGTAAAAAAGTCAACAAGACGCTGGCAGAACAATTCAGAAAAGAGGTCAAGCTATGAAACACACAACCGTTATCTGCTTTGCCAACAATAAAGGCGGCAGCGGAAAATCCACTACCTGTTCCAATGTAGGCGCTGCTCTCGCCAAGGCCGGTAAGAATGTACTGATGCTGGATGGAGATATGCAGTTGAATCTTTCTCTTTCTTTTTTGGATGAAGATAAAGTGCTGGAGTATGCCAAAAGCAGCCGCAACCTTTACCAGGCCATCAAAGAGCAGAAAGATTTGAAAGATTATATCGTATCCACCCCTTATGAAAATGTGGATCTGATTCCATCCTCCACACTGATGAGTTCCATAGAATACGAGCTCTTTACCAAATGGCAGCGTGAATTTATTCTGCGCAAACTTTTAAAGACAATAAAAGAAAGTGGTAATTATGATTATATCCTGATGGATGCGCCTCCCACTCTGGGCGGCTGGGTCATGAATCTTCTTTGTGCCTCCGATTATCTGGTAATCCCCGTCGAAGCCAGTCCCTGGGGATTGTTTGGTCTGGCCAATATGTTTGAATTTCTACAGACCACCCGGGAAATGGCACCGGAACTTTCCCTCCTGGGTATCGTTATCACCAAGGTTGATGAACGGAAGAATTACTTTAAGCAGACAAGAGAGTCCCTGGAAGCACTGGAGGATATCCATGTTTTTTCTTCTCTGATACATGTTGACAGCACTGTAGAATGGGCTCAAGATAATAGTAAGCCCGTCATCAATTATAAACCGGGGTGCAGAAGCGCCAGAGAATATACCGCTCTTGCGGAAGAAATGGAAACAATCATATGCAGTTAATCAAAATGGAAAAGGTCAAAGATGGCTCTTATCTTAAAAATTACGAGCTTACTTATGAGAATAAAGCAGGAAAAGAGAAAAAATATGAAATTGTCAGCCGCAAGGATCTGAAAACTATATCAGATATTGGAAAGAACCCCAGCGGTGTCTCTATCATTGCTACAAAAGAAGATAAGCTTCTTCTGTTAAAAGAATTCCGTATGGGCGTGAATAAATTCATCTATAATCTGTGTGCCGGAATGCTGGAAGAGCAGGAGAGTATAGAAGAGTGCATCAAACGTGAGCTTTACGAGGAGACTGGGCTTAAAGTAAAAGAATTTCTTGATATTTTACCGCCTTCTTATTCTGCGGTGGCAATTTCCGATATTAAAACTTACATTGCCTTTGTGAAAGCAGAAGGCAACTTTGAGGATCACTCCTCTGACAATGAACAGATTGAGGCTCGGTTTTATAGTCGGGAAGAAGTGAAAGCAATGCTGGCCACGGAGGAGTTCAGCTCAAGAGCGCAGCTGGCAGCTTACTTTTTTACCAAATCTGTTATTTAGTCCATTAATAATTTACAGGAGAGAATCAATATGAAGATATTTGCTTATTGTCTGCGGGAATTCGACGAAAAAGAATTTTATGATACGATCTGCGCAGAATATGGTGCAGAATATTCCTACACAACAGCTTACCCAAGTCCGGAAAACGTGGAGCTTGCCCGGGGTTACGATGCAATCAGCATCACTCCCTGCGACATGAGTGAGCACATGCTTGATTTGTTTTATAATGTAGGTATACGCTATGTTGCAACTCGTTCCATCGGTTACGATCATATCGACCTGGCTCACGCCCAAAAACTTGGAATGGGTGTCTGCCATGTGTCTTACGCGCCTGAAACCGTAGCAGATTATGCTATCATGATGATGCTCATGTGTTGCCGTAACATTTGTCATATTTTGGACAGATCCGCCATTCAGGACTACACTCTGAAAGGAAAAATGGGCAAAGATCTCTGTGACTGTACCGTAGGAGTCATCGGCACCGGTCAGATTGGCAAGACTGTCATAAAACACCTTTCTTCCTTTGGATGCCGCATTATTTCCTACGATTTGTATCCCAATCCGGAACTTTCAGGTATAACCGAGTATGTGGACCTGGAAGAATTGTATGCACAAAGCGATATCATAACTCTGCATGCACCCGCCACTGCCGATAATCATCATATGCTAAACGCAGACGCTTTCCGGCAGATGAAAGACAGTGTCATCATCATCAATACTGCACGCGGTGCACTGATTAACACAGAAGCACTAATCGATGCTGTGGAATCCGGTAAAATAGGCCATGCAGCCCTGGATGTATTGGAACACGAGGAGGGATTATACTATGCGAACAGGATGGGTGATCCAATCGTCAATCGCAACATGGCAATATTGCGTTCATTCCCAAATGTGATACTGACACCCCATACTGCCTTTTATACCAGAAAGGTCGTGTATGATATGGCATTAAAGACCATCAAAGGTATCCATGACATGATGAATAATGCGGAAAATCCACTGGTGTTGGTTCCGTAATTATTACAGTGCAGAAACTATAACAGCTATTTTAACAGCTGCCGAAATTCCCGGAATACATGTTAACCATGATACCCTTTATTTTGGCAGCTGTTTATGTTAGAAGCAGTAGTTACAGGCACATCCAACTATGCGCAAAAGACAACTTTAACGAATAGTTAGCGGTGCTGATTCATAATTTATACGTTTGTTTCCTCATTGGAACTTCCGGCGGCAACTTTTCCGCCAAGGAATCCGGACAATACAGCTGATAAATCTACGCCGGTAGATTCCTTCAGGCCATCAGTAACCTGAGTAACTGTACTCATGATGTCTTTCATCAGTTTAGCAGAGTTTCCGTCACCATACATGGTGATTCGGTCAACATTGCTAAGAGGTGTCGCAGCATTTTTAACAACTTCAGGAAGCGCTTTAAAGTACATTTCAAGGACAGCGGCTTCGCCCATTTTAGCCATAGCTTCAGCTTTCTTTTCGATACCTTCAGCTTCTGCAATAGCTTTTGCTTTGATAGCTTCCGCTTCGGCAAGACCCTTGGTTCTGATACCTTCAGCTTCCTGTTCCATGGTATATTTTTGTGCCTCGGCTTTGGCTTTCATAGCATCAGCCTCTTTTTCGGTTTCAAACTTTCTTGCTTCAGCCTCACGCTGGCGCTCATAAAGCTGTGCATCAGCTTCCTGCTGTTTTGCAAACTTTTCAGCTTCGGCTTTCTTCTTAATCTGTGCATCCAGAGCCTGTTCCATTACCTCAGCCTCTTTCTGCTTTAACAGTATTTCCTTTTCCTGCTTGGCAATGTTAGCATTTGCAGTGGTGATTTCGACCGTTTTACGCTGTTCCTCTTCCTGTATCTTATAAGCTGCATCGGCTTCTGCTCGTTTCACATCAGCAGCCTTTTTAAGTTCTGCCTTCTGAATATCTAGTTCATTCTGTTTCTTGGCAATTTCAGAAGCAGCATTGACTTCAGCTTCATTAGCTTCTCGTTTCGCATTAGCCTGGGCTTTTGCAATTTCTTTCTCACTTTCTGCACGGGAAATTGCAGCATTTTTCTGGATTTTTACGATATTGTCAACACCCAGATTCTCAATAACTCCATTCCCGTCTACAAAGTTCTGTACATTAAAGCTGATAATATCAAGTCCCATGGCAGCAAGGTCAGGCTCAGCATTTTCTTTTACCAAAAGCGCAAATTTCTGGCGATCGGAAACCATCTCTTCAAGGGCCATCTTACCTACAATTTCGCGGACATTACCTTCCAGAACCTCTCTGGCAACTCTTCCGATATAATCAGAATTTTTATTCAAAAAGTTCTGTGCTGCCAGTTTCAAACGTTCCTCGTTATCACTGATTTTTACATTGACAGTAGCATCCACATTAATGTTTATGTAATCTGCTGTAGGCACAGCGTTGGATGTCTTAACATCAATGGGAATGAGCTGCAGGTTCAGTTCATCCTTTCTTTCCAGAAAAGGAATTTTTATCCCTGCCTTTCCTATCAATACCTTTGGAGTCTTTCTAAGACCCGAAATAATAATTGCAGTATCCGGTGACGCCTTTACATAGCCGGTCAGGAAAATGATCAGTATCAATGCAATCAGGGCAATAACAGGTACAGCTGTGAATAAAATAGTTAGATTTGGCATAATTTTACTCTCCTCTTCAATGATATTGATTCGTCAATTGTTGAATCTAATCATAATTTATCATAAAATCAGTCAAAAATAAATGCCTATTTTGACATATTACGACAAATAATGTGTAAATTTCTGAACTATAAATTATCAGAATCAAGAATCACTGTAAAAGGCCCATCATTTAATAATTCTACCTTCATATCTGCTCCAAAAGAACCGTGTTCAACTACGGATATTTCCTGTCTGCACTTTTCTATAATATATTCGTATAACGCTTCAGCCAGAACAGGTCCACCGGCATTGATAAAGGACGGTCTGTTTCCTTTTTTGCAATCAGCATATAAAGTAAATTGTGATACCAATAATAAAGATCCGTTTACACTTTTTAAATCCAGATTCGTCTTGCCATTTTCATCTTGAAAAATACGCAGACCAATCAGCTTCTTAATCATTTTGTCAGCAATTTCCTTTGTATCTGATTGACTTACGCCAATCAGTACCAGGAATCCGTGACCTATATTACCGATTCTCTTCTCTTCCACTGTCACACTTGCGTGCTGAACGCGTTGGATTACAAATCTCATTTGTATGTCCTCTCAATCTTTTTAGTTTTAATTTATTCCTTACTCGTATTCTCTTTGGCTATATTTTCTTGAACAGATGCTTCATTTTTCCCTATATCTTCATTTGTACTGTCTGTATTTGAAGAGATTCCAACGTCAATTCTAAAATCCTCTTCACTGCTGTAGAAACGCTTGCCAATGCAGGCATGATAATCACCATTTTCATCATAATCATGGAAACCGCTTTGATCTACAGCACCCACATTAATATAACTGCCGGTTCCTTCCGGCATATTTTTCTTGCGTAGCGATGCGCTTATAAAAGATTTGATCATTGCATACAGAACCGCAAATAAAGGTACGCCTATTATCATTCCCAATACGCCGAACAGGCCACCGAACAAAGTAATTGAGAAAATCACCCAGAATCCGGTAATACCTGTAGAATTTCCAAGAATCTTAGGTCCCAGGATATTTCCGTCAAACTGCTGCAGCACAAGTATAAATATGACAAAATATACGCAATTCAGCGGATGTGCCGGGTCTACCACGAATATCAATATGGTAGTAGGAATAGCACCAAGGAAAGGACCAAAGAAAGGAATAATATTGGTCACTCCGATTACTACGCTGACAAGTGCTGCGTAAGGCGTCTTCATTAAAGCAGTGCCAATAAAGCACAGAATACCTATAATAATGGAATCCAGTATCTTTCCGCCCACAAAACCAATGAAAGTCTTATGTGTGAACCGGAAATTATTGATGACTACATTAGCTGTATCTCGATGGAATACTGCGTATATAATTTTCTTCGCCTGACCAGCAAATATTTCCTTGCTTGAAAGCACGTAAATGGAAATAATAAATCCTATAATAAAGTCCCACAATACACCCAAAGTGCTGAGTACACTCAATGATACCGTCTTGATTACTTCACTTGTTGCGGACAATAATGTTTCATTCATCCATAATTCAAGCTCGTTGGAATATCTATCAATGTTTTTTGTAACGTAGTCCTTAATATCAGCATTATTAGCCAAAAGTTCATTTAGCCAAACCGTAATATTATTCAGATACGTATCGAAATTGACAACAATGTTCTGTATACTGGGAACAATTTGAGACAGTAGCATAGCAATCAAAATATATATCAGAAAGAAGAATAAAAATGCTGTAATAAGAATCCCTGTTCCCCTAATAATTTTATTTCTCCTTACAGACTCCTTGATTCTGATTTTGTTACATAATACAAATAATATCTTTCGCTCAACGAAATTAAGTACCGGCGTAAGAAGATACGCCGTTCCAAGCCCAAACATAATAGGCATCAAAATCTCTATCACCGAAGCGAGATTTGCCCGAAGATTTGAAACATGGAAAATTAAATAATAGAAACATATACCGGATGCTATTACCAGGAACGCAGTCAATCCCCATCGAATGTACTTGTTATTAAGCTTGAATTTCATAGAACTCCCTTTCCTTTAGTAACTTGATAACTATATCATACACTCTCTTGGAGAATATAACAAGTAAAGGTTGCCTAAAGAAAGCTGAAATTTTTCTAAATCATAGACTCCTTTCCTGTAACTTTCTCAAATTCCGCTTATACGATCAGTTGATATTAATTCATATCTGATAAAATATCCTTGATCGTGGCTGCAAACAGGGCAAATTGCAGGAGCCCCTGTACCTTTATAGACATAGCCGCAGTTTAAACACATCCACTCCACTTCCGTATCTGAAACAAAGAGCTTTCCCTCCTCCATCAGCTTGGCAAAACAACCAAATCTATCACCGTGAATCTTCTCAATCTCTGCAATCATTCGAAAAGATGCCGCAACTTTGGCAAACCCTTCTTCTTGTGCTTTCTCCGCAAAATTCTTATAGACATCATCATGTTCTTCGTACTCGTTGTGCTGAGCCTTTTTTAGTAATTCTTCCACACTGTCGGAAATATCTACAGGATAAGCGCCATCAATAAAGATATTTTCTCCTGCAAGTTCTTTCAGGTGATTATAAAATATTTCAGCATGCTCTTTCTCCTGGTCTGCGGTAAATCCAAATACTGCATTGATTACATACAACCCGTTCTTTTTAGCCGCAGCGGCCGCAAAAGTGTAACGATTTCTAGCCTGACTTTCTCCGGCAAAAGCTCTCATCAAATTATCCTTTGTCACACTGTCTTTAAAATCCATTTATACCTCCTTTGAGTACAGTATATTTCTTTTGTATGCCTGTACTCTTTACTGATTTCTTATGGTTACAATCATTTCCCGATCCTCATAAGAATATTCATTTTCCTATTGTATCTTGCCCCAAAAAAGGATAAAATAGTCTGGTCAGCATAATTGTAAAATATCACAGATATGAATAACTAATAAAACAAGGTGGTATACGAATGAAGTTACAACAGGTATTAAGTTATGTCCGCAAAGCTGTGGACGATTATCATATGATTGAGGAAGGTGATAAAATTGCAATCGGTATCTCCGGTGGCAAGGACAGTCTTACCTTGCTGTATGCATTACACGGATTGCGGCGATTCTATCCAAAGTATTTTGACATCCATGCTGTAACAGTGGATTTGGGATTTGAAAATCTGAATCTGGAGAAAATCAAGGCACTCTGTGAGGCGCTTGATGTGGAATATACCATCGTACATACCGACATAGCCCACATCATATTTGAGGAACGTAAAGAAAGCAATCCCTGTTCCCTGTGTGCAAAAATGCGAAAGGGTGCGCTGAATGATGCAATTAAAGCAGCAGGCTGCAACAAGGTAGCATATGCTCATCATAAGGATGATGTAGTGGAAACAATGTTAATGTCTCTTATTTTTGAGGGACGCTTCCACACCTTCTCT
The DNA here is from genome assembly GCA_045545375.1 of Acetatifactor sp. Taxonomy (GTDB): domain Bacteria; phylum Bacillota; class Clostridia; order Lachnospirales; family Lachnospiraceae; genus Acetatifactor. The sequence goes on along the minus strand of JAZQAT010000020.1, from coordinate 6,194 downwards.
CCCGTCACTTATTTGGACAGAATGGGGTTGACTGTAATCCGTCCATTAATGTATATGAATGAAGTAGATGTCATTGGTTTTGTCAATAAGTATCAGGTACCGGTAGTAAAAAGCCCTTGTCCGGCTGACGGTTACACCAAACGGGAATATATCAAGAATCTTTTGCGACAATTAAATCTAGAAAACCCCGGTGTCAAGGAGCGTATGTTTACCGCAATCCAAAACGGTAATTTGAAAGGATGGTCAGAGTACTTTGGCAACAATTAAGAAAAATGATAACTATCATGATGAACAAAACAAACAAAATGTCATCAAACTCCGCAATGTCCTGGATTCTCTTCCCGTGTTCTGCCGTACGTTCTTCAGAGGTATTGAAGAATATACTTCGGCAAGAACAAGACTGGCATATGCCTATGATATCAGGCTCTTCTTTGAATTCCTTCATGAGAAGAACAGCATATGTGCGAAAATGGAGATAAAAGATTATCCACTGTCTTTGTTAGACCAGTTGACAAGGATGGATATCATCGAATACCTGGAGTATGTAACACTCTACCAAAAGGATGGCAAAGATGTAACCAATGATGAACGTGGCAAATCCAGAAAGCTGGCATCTTTACGCAGCTTCTATAACTATTTCTACCAGAACGAAATGATTGAGAAGAATCCCGCAGCCCTGGTGCCACTCCCCAAGAAGCATGAGAAAGAAATCATTCGCCTGGAGCCCAATGAAGTAGCCATTCTTCTTGACCAGGTAGAGGAAGGGACAAAGCTCACAAAGAAAGAATTGGAATATCACAAAAAAACTAAAATCAGAGATGTAGCATTGCTCACTTTACTTCTTGGAACAGGAATCCGAGTCTCTGAATGTGTGGGGCTGGACATCAAGGATATTGATTTTGATGTTGACGGAATAAAAATACGCCGAAAAGGTGGATATGAGGCTGTTATCTACTTTGGTGAAGAAGTGGAAACTGCTCTCATTGATTACCTGGAAGACAGAGATCACATAGTTCCATGCGAAGGCCATGAAAATGCACTATTCCTCTCTTTGCAGAACAAGCGTATTTCTGTCCGGTCTGTCGAGAATCTGGTTAAAAAATATGCTTCCCGCGTAACTACGCTGAAAAAAATCACTCCTCATAAGCTTCGCAGTACTTACGGAACTTCTCTATACCGAGAAACAAACGATATCTATCTGGTAGCCGATGTACTGGGACATAAAGACGTTAATACCACCAGAAAACACTACGCAGCTCAGGCTGATGAGCGTAGACGCAGTGCTGCGAACAAGGTACGACTGCGAGAAAATTGATATGAAACACCCTATCTGGATTTAACCAAGCAAAGGTGATTGGACAGGGTGTTTTAATTAATTCTCATTTTAATCATTCTTAGCCTACTTATATTCATTAGAATAATAAGGCACAATAAGCATCTGTCCTTCTCTGATAGTATCACCTGTAATATGATTGATACTTCTTACTTCATTCATGTAATCAAATATATTGTCGTAATGACTGTCGCAATATTCCCGTGCTATAGACCATAAAGAGTCTCCATATTCTACCTGTATATCAGTATAATACTTAAATGAAACAGTACCAATCTCTGATTCTGCATATGATGTGATAGAATAATAAGAAACAGCCATCACAAGTACCAGACATACAGTAAATGCCAGCAGTAAAATACGATTACGAATCTCTCGCTGTCTTCTGATTCGCCACTTGTAATTTCTATAATCTCTTTCGCTTAAGCAACCTCTTCTCAGTTGACTTTCGATAAATTCTTTGCTTACCTGACATCTCATAAGTATACCCTCTCAACATATGCAATAATTGTAAATTACTAATTTATTCCAGAACATTTGTTCTGACTATATTTTACCGAACATACATTCGTTTGTCAATAGTATTTTCAAAAAAATCGAACATATTTTTGGAATATATGTTTGCTTTTCTCGAGAATCTATGCTATACTTTTCTTAGTTAAATCACTTTTTACATATGGAGGTTTTTTATGGGATATGGTAAGATTACTGCCAAGCAGCAGGAGATTCTGGATTATATAAAGAATGAAATTTTAAAGAAAGGATATCCTCCCACAGTCCGCGAGATTTGCGAGACCGTTCATTTGAAGTCCACCTCTTCCGTACACTCACATCTTGAGACTCTTGAAAAGAATGGATATATACGCAGGGATCCTACAAAGCCCAGAGCCATTGAAATCTGTGATGACAGTTTTCAGATGGTGCGCACAGAGATGGTAAGCCTTCCTGTTATTGGCAATGTGGCAGCAGGGCAGCCCATCCTTGCTGAGGAGAATATTGAAGAATATTTCCCTGTACCCGCGGAGATGGTTCCTAAGGGAGAATCTTTTATTCTGAATGTTCGCGGTGATTCCATGGTAAATGCCGGCATCCTGAATGGAGACAGGGTATTTGTAAACCAATGCTCCACTGCCAATAACGGTGATATTGTCGTTGCGCTGATTGATGATTCTGCCACTGTCAAACGATTTTATCGTGAAAAAGATCATATTCGTCTCCAACCGGAAAATGACTATATGGATCCCATTATTGTGGATGACTGTGAGATTCTTGGAAAAGTGTTCGGTATTTATAGAATCTATCACTGAGATTTTTCATTTTAAAAATTTTAGCAAAAGTCTTAAGATAATGTATATTACAGGATTATTCGGGGAAACCTATGATTGAACAGTAAGCTGCACTATGCAGCGGAATGAATGGAGGTTAATCATGGGTAACAAATTTCTTAATTGTACAGCTTTGACCATAGCCATCATAGGTGCAATCAACTGGGGTCTGATCGGCATCTTCCGTTTCGATCTGGTAGCTTTCATCTTTGGTGAAATGTCATGGCTTTCAAGAATTATTTATACCATCGTAGGACTGTGCGGATTGTATCTGATTACTTTTTATATGCGTCTCTCAGACGGTAATGATGATTAATTAGTGCACTTCCGAATTTAGAAAAAGCCTGCAGAACGTAATTGTTCGCAGGCTTTTCTTTAATGCCATATCTTGCTATTCCATGTATGGAATTAGATATTTTACTAAATCGCTTTCGGATCAATCTGTTTTCCATCTCTCCAGATTCTTTCCAGATCATACAGCAAGCGATTTTCCTTATCAAAAATATGCACGATGACATCCTGGAAATCCATCAGAATCCAATTGGCTGTATCATATCCTTCTACCTGTTTGGACGGATATCCTGCTCTTCCCAGCTTCTCTTCTACATTATCGCTAAGTGCCTGAATCTGGCTGCGATTGGTACCGCCTGCAATAATAAAATAGTCAGCAATCACTGACACTTCACTGATATCAATTACTTTAATATCTTCTGCTTTTTTATCTTCCAATGCCTCTATAGCAAGCTTGGCCATGTCTGCTGATTTACTCATTTCCTTCTCCTTTTCCTGTATAATAATCATATGTCTTACGTGTCATGGGATCAATTTCCCCTTCTGTACTTTCCAGATACTCTAAAATATCTTTCAAAATGAGCACCAAAGTCTTGTCAAGATCGATAAATGCCATCTTTCTTACTTCTGAAAGATTCGGTGCTTGTTTTCTGTTGGGCTCGATATAATCTGCAACAAAAATGATTTTTTCCAGAAGCGACATACCGGGACGACCTGTGGTATGATTCAGGATAGCATTTATGACATCAGAATTCGTCACATGGAATTCGTCCATAGCCAGATAACTGCCCACTTTAGCATGAAGCAAAAAAGGATTTCTACGTTCAATTTCATTCATGCTGATATTGTGCTTCTCACAGATTGCAAGGCGTTTCTCATCAGTAAGGCATTTTGCACAGTCATGAAGCAGTCCTGCCATTTCGGCATCCTTTAACGGAGCGCCATATCGCATAGCAAGTGCAGTGGCAGTATAGGCGACTCCCAATGTATGCTCATATCTTTTGGCATCCTGAGCTTTCTCCATAGCTTTTCTGATTTTTCTCATATCGGTGTTCTTCATATCAGTCCTCTTTTCTGTTGGTGCACATTATCATGATATCTGATATAAATGATTGTCACAGATATATGCTCTGACATTATCCGGAACCATATATCGGATACTTTGCTGATTAGCTACTCGCTCCCTTATATTAGTAGAAGAAAGTTCTATGGCAGGAAACTGCAGCAAACGAATCACGGCCCCAAACTTTTCTTTCAGTTCCAGACATTTCTTTTCCATCTTTTCAATCGGCGATGCATTTCTGGCAGCTGCGATAACAGTACATGCCTTGAAGATGCGTTCAGGATCCTTCCACTTCTCAATAGAATACAAGCAATCAGCTCCCATAATAAAGTAAAGAGAAGCATTCTTATTTTCTGCCTGTAATTGTTCGAGAGTATCGCAAGTATAAGTATATCCTTCCCTGACAATTTCCATTCCGGAAGCAGCAAAATAAGGATTTCCTTCTATAGCCAATTCTACCATTTTGAGACGATTTTTGCCGTCCAACACATGGTTCTTGTCTTTCATATAAGGGCATCCTGCAGGTATGAACAATATTCTATCCAACTCTGCATCTTCCATAGCCCACTGCGCAAGCATAAGATGCCCTGCGTGAATGGGATTAAAAGTACCACCCATAATTCCTATTTTTTTCTTTGTGCTGTTTGAAGCATCAGAAGTTTCCATCGCGATCTCCTACTAGCTGTTATTATGGAAGGATAATTTTCTTATTATCCTTATTTTCCTTATACAGTACGATTTTTTTACCAATTACCTGTACTACCTGAGAATGAGTTCTGCCTGCAACCATTTCTGCAATCTCTCTGGGATCATCGAAACAATTCTTTAAAACAGCAATCTTAATCAATTCTCTTGTATTAAAAGCTTCTCCGATGGCTTCTGTAAGCTCCGGTGTAAGGCTGGATTTCCCCACCTGAAAAATGGGGCTAAGAGTGCTGGCAAGGCTCATTAAATATGCTCTTTGCTTACTGGTCATTTTTCTTGTTCCTTTCCGGCAGAATAGCTCTGTTTAGGCTATATTTGTAGTTTAAACAGCTATCTGCCTGGTATCATCATTATTTATAATAGTCAAAAGATAAACCGTACATACGTACAGTATCGCCTTCCTGAATACCGAGTTCTTCAAGCTCTGCCAAAATTCCGGTATCCTTAAGGAAATTCTGGAAGAAAGTAAAGCCTTTCTCACTTTCCAGATTGGTATAACCCAGCATTTTCTCTATGCGGGGGCCTTCCACTACGTATTCATCCTCTTCTTCGTCATATACCACAGTATAAGGCTCGTCTGAATATCCCTTTGCATATTCCGGGAAGTATTCCTGAGCGAAAACGGTAGGCTCTTCGTTGATTTCCTCAAGCATCTGATTCACACGATATAAAAGCTCTTTCACGCCCTGACCACTGACTGCAGAAATCGGATAGACATCGATTCCCTGAGGCTCAAATTCCGCTTTGATTGCGCTCACCGGGTCATTTTCTGCATCGTAAATCGCATCTATTTTATTAGCTGCGATAACCTGTGGACGCTTTGCAATATCAGGATTATAAGCTTCCAATTCTTTATTGATGGCATAGATGTCTGTTATCGGATCTCTGCCTTCTGTACCGGCTGCATCCACGATATGAATGATGACTTTGGTACGTTCAATATGACGCAGGAACTCATGTCCGAGGCCTATACCCTCGGAAGCACCTTCAATCAGTCCGGGAATATCAGCTATAACAAATCCTTTCGTGCCCTCCAGATCCACTACACCCAAGTTGGGATTTAAAGTGGTAAAATGATAATTGGCAATCTTTGGACGCGCATTTGTCACTCTGGAAAGGAAAGTGGATTTTCCTACATTAGGAAATCCTACCAGTCCTACATCAGCAATGACTTTCAGCTCCAGAATCAATTCCAATTCCTGAGCCGGCTGACCGGGCTGTGCATATTTCGGAACCTGCATGGTACTGGTAGCATAGTGCTGGTTACCGTTGCCGCCCTTACCACCTTTTAAAAGGATACAACGCTTGTTGTCTCCCGACATATCCGTAATTACCTGCCCGCTTTCCGCTTCCTTGATAACGGTTCCCTCGGGAACTTTAATTACAATATCGTTTCCATCTTTTCCGCGGCAATTCTTTTTGCCGCCCTCCTGACCGTCTTCTGCCTTGTACTTACGGATGTGCCTGAAATCAATCA
>JAZQAT010000019.1:0-17093 GCA_045545375.1 Acetatifactor sp. | reverse complement strand
ATGTCAAAGATAATTGATTGAGTTCATATTAGGCGGGTGTAGATCAATGGTAGAACACCAGCCTTCCAAGCTGGATACGTGGGTTCGATTCCCATCACCCGCTCTTGTATTGCCAAGGGCGATACGAAATTAAATATGTGTCTGTAGCTCAGCTGGATAGAGCATCGGCCTTCTAAGCCGTGGGTCGGGGGTTCGAATCCCTTCGAGCACATTTGAGATTATCCTTTTGTGATATCTCTTAATATAGGAACAGAGTACGTTCCAATTGTGGTGGGTATAGCGCAGTTGGTTAGCGCGCCAGATTGTGGCTCTGGAGGCCAAGGGTTCGAATCCCTTTATCCACCCTTATGTGCTTCCTTTAGTGTCGTTATGACACGCTTGGTGTCATTATTATAGGGCTATCGCCAAGCGGTAAGGCACAGCACTTTGACTGCTGCACTCGCTGGTTCGAATCCAGCTAGCCCTGTTCAAAGTTGTAAAATTTAATAATTTATGGGATATTAGCTCAGTCGGTAGAGCACTTGACTTTTAATCAAGTTGTCCGGGGTTCGAATCCCCGATGTCTCATTGCGAAAACCCTTGAATTTCAAGGTTTTTTCGTTTTCTAAGGTTCAAAAAATACGTTTACTTTGGTTAGCTTTTCAAGGCGTGAATGAAGTTGAAAAAGGAGTAATGTTATTATGGTAATTAGAACCTGCAAGGCAGAAGATATCGCTGCTGCCAGTATATTTTATGATCGTGTAGTCAAACACCTATGTGAAAACATAAACTACCCAAAATGGCGCTATAAAGATTATCCTTCCGAAAGTTCCGTAAGAGAAATGACCCGAAAGGGATGTCAGTTTATATGTATTGAAAAAGATATGATCGTAGGTGCCTTTGTTTTAAATGAGGATCCCCAGGGAAAATATGAGAATGCTGCATGGAGCATGCAATTATCAAAAGGGGATTATATGAGCTGAATTTTTGATACCAACTGTTCTGTTACTGTTCTATATAAATTCTTTCAGTCGTACTTGAAATCATGCAGTATAAATGATATTCTATTTAATGTTTGTTAAGTAGATATGCGAGAGAGGAAAAATTATGCAACAGGAAAGTAAAGTACAACAGGGCGATAATTTGAAACAGGAAAACAAAATGGGCGTCATGACAATCAATAAGCTTTTATTGTCCATGTCTTTGCCAATGATGGTATCTATGCTGGTACAGGCACTTTATAATATCGTGGACAGTATATTCGTATCACAGATCAGCGAGTATGCACTTCGTGCAGTTTCGTTGGCGTTCCCGATTCAGACGTTGATGATAGCGGTGGCAGTAGGTACGGCAGTAGGAATTAATGCATTTTTATCAAAGACACTGGGAGAAAAGAATTTTGAGAAGGCTAACAAGGTAGCAACCAATGGTATCTTTATTGAATTGTTGAGCTATATCTTATTTGCATTCATCGGAATTGTTGTGAGCCGTCCCTTTTTTGCAAGCCAGACTACGATTCCGGAGGTGCGGGAATATGGGGTGACCTATCTTACCATTTGCTGTACGGCAGGTATCGGTATCTTCATGCAGACCTGCTTTGAAAGATTGCTTCAGTCTACCGGTAAGACTTTTTATACCATGATTACACAGGGAACGGGAGCAGTTGTCAATCTGATTCTGGATCCTATTTTGATATTCGGATATTTTGGTCTTCCCAAGATGGGAGTAGCAGGTGCGGCGGCTGCTACTGTAATCGGGCAGATGATTGCAGCGTGTCTGGCTATTTTCTTTAATTTTAAATGCAACAAAGAACTTCATATCAGCTTCAAGAATTTTAGACCAAATGGTCACCTGATTCTGAACATTTATAAAGTGGGTGCACCTTCTATCGTAGTACAGGCTATCGGTTCTGTCATGACTTACGGTATGAACCTGATCCTGGCTTCCTTCGGGGCTGCGCAGACGGTATTTGGCGTTTACTTTAAGCTGCAGAGCTTTATCTTCATGCCGGTATTCGGTCTGAATAATGGTATGGTGCCAATTATTGCTTATAACTATGGTGCAGGTAAGCGTGACCGTGTGGTAAATACGATGAAGACAGCCATAAAGTACGGAGTGTGTATCATGCTTGTGGGTCTGGCAATTATGGAAATATTCCCGGCACAATTGATCGGATTCTTTAATGCAACACCGGAGCTTTTGGAAATCGGTGTACCGGCACTTAGAACGATTTGCTTAAGCTTTGTATTTGCAGGATTCTGTATTGTAGTGGGAAGTGTGTTCCAGGCATTGGGTAACGGTATCTATAGTATGATTGTCTCCGTGGCACGTCAGCTGTGTGTATTGCTGCCGGTAGCATATCTGCTGTCACTGTCCGGCAATGTAAATATGATCTGGTGGTCTTTCCCTATTGCAGAGCTGATGAGCGTGACTATGAGTGCTTTCTTCCTGAGGAAGATTTACAGAGGAGTCATCAGTCATATCGGGGAACATCAGGGAGAAGCGCAGGAAGCGGAATTGAAAGCGGCTGAAGAAGCATAAGAAAGAAATGTTGCTTGACAAAGCCCGGTATGTAAGGTTATAATCATAAAGTGCCTGTCGCACAGCGGCAGGCATGATATAAGCGGATATGGCGGAATTGGCAGACGCGCTGGATTTAGGTTCCAGTGGGCGACCGTGCAGGTTCAAATCCTGTTATCCGCATAGATAGAGGCGCTTGTCCTGCTCAGTTGATTAGGACAAGCGCCTTTTTACGATAGGATAATTTTAAGCCAATTTGAGGATTGCGGTTGAGTACAGCAGGGCTTTTACCCTGCCACCATTTTCACCACCGCCGTAAACCCCATACACAGAAAGCACCCGCACACCGCCGGAATCACCACCGCCAGCAAGGTCCACTTAAGTCCTCCGGTCTCTTTTCGAATCGTCAGTAAAGTAGTAGCGCAGGGCCAGTGCATCAAAGAAAAAATACAAGTGCTGACAGCAGTAGCCCAGGTCCAGCCATTGTCCAGTAGCAGCTCCCTGATCGTATCATAATCTGAAAGCGCCTGCAGACTTCCCTGACTGGAGTAAGCCATGAGAATAATAGGAAGTACGATTTCGTTGGCAGGGAGTCCCAGGATGAATGCCAGCAGGATTACCCCGTCCAGCCCCAGCAGTCCGGCAAAAGGATTTAAGAAGTCGGCGCACCAGGTAAGAAGCGAGCTGCTGTTTATATGCAGATTGGCCATCAGCCAGAGCAGCAGACCGGCAGGAACGGAAGTGGCCAGAGCCCTGCCCAGCAGGTAAATGATTTTGTCCTTCAAAGAGTGAAGCAGGATATTCCCAAGTTTAGGCCTGCGATAGGGCGGAAGTTCCAGGGTAAAGGAAGACGGAACTCCTTTTAATATAGTAGAAGAAAGCAGGGCGGATACCAGAAAAGTCATCAGAATGCCCAGCAGAATCAGCAAAGTCAGGCAGATGGCGGCGAGCAGAGAGGTGGGAATCGCAGCAAGATCATTCTTCGGCAAGAAAAAGATACTGATCAGTGCAATCAGCATAGGAAAACGTCCGTTACAGGGAACGAAGCAGTTTGTGAGAATGGCAATCAGCCGTTCTCTTGGAGAGTCGATGATGCGGCAGCCCATGACACCGGCAGCATTGCAGCCAAAGCCCATAGCCATGGTCAGTGCCTGCTTGCCGCAGGAACGGCATTTCTGAAAACAGCAGTCCAGATTAAAAGCAATCCGCGGCAGATACCCCATATCCTCCAAAAGGGCAAACAGCGGAAAGAAAATCATCATGGGCGGCAGCATGACGGAGACGACCCAGGCTGCCGTCCGAAAGATTCCATATACTACGGGTTCTCTAAGCCAGTCTAAAACTTTTAATCGGATAAGTAAAGCATCCAGGTATTTTTCTGCTCCGAATAGCAGGTCAGAGAGAAGTTGGGATGGATAATTTGCCCCTGTTATAGTAAGCCAGAAGAGAAAAAGCAGACCAAGCAGCATAACAGGATAAGCAGTCAGCCGACCGGTCAGTATGTGGTCCAGACGCCTGTCGGCAGCGATGGAATCCGTGGAAGACTCCGTGACCACCTGACGACAGATGGCAGCTGCTTTTTGAGAGACGGCAGAAACTGCAGCATCACTGAAGGAGCTTGCGGTATAGCCTGCTGATGTCAACTGTTCCCATCCTTTTGCGCGGATTTGTTCAAGCTGCTCAAAGATGTGGGGAAAACGCGTCCGACGGTCGGTAAACGGGAACTGATTTTCAAGAAGCATCAGGCTAAGCCAGCGAAGGGGCAGCGATGATGGTTCCCGGGCAAAAACTTCAGCCAATGCATCCTGAACAGAAACAAGCGTCTGCTCAATAACGGGATCATATGTAATTCGCGGAATACTGCCGGAAGAATTGCAGCCAATATTGTCTAATGCATCCAGAAATATTTCCTTAGAACCCGGGCAATGGGCAATGGTTCCCACTACCGGGATACCCAGTAACTTTTCCAATAATTTTAAATCAATCTGAACCCCCTTTCGTTTAGCTTCATCCATCAGATTGATACACAAGATCACATTAGGAGTCAGCTCCAGTATTTGCAAAAGCAGATTCAGTCCACGCTCCGGACAGGTGGCATCGCAGACAACAGCGACACCGTCAGGGTTGCCGAAGCACAGAAAGTCGCAGGCGGCTTCTTCTTCCGCAGAGTGGGGGACCAGAGAATAGGTTCCGGGGATATCTACTAACAGATAAGAATGGTGCTTGCTTTCGCAGAAACCGTTGGCATTGCCTACGGTCTTACCGGCCCAGTTGCCGGTGTGCTGCTTTAAGCCCGTCAGTGAGTTAAAGAGGGTGCTTTTTCCTACATTGGGATTTCCGGCCACGGCGATGACCTTATAGGCTCGTTCACCGGAATCAGATGGCGTGCTGTTTTCTTTCATCAAAATATCCTTTCCTTCTTTTTTGCGGATTGCAATAACTGCGCCACGGATCTGATATGCTTTGGGGTCTCCCAACGGACTTTTTCCCACACAAAGGATTTCATTCCCGTTTACAAAACCTAAGTCCAGTAAACGCCTGTGTTGGCTATGATCACAGTTTACTTTTTCTACAATCCCTTTTTCACAGGGCTCCATTTCCCACAAAGTTTTATTCATATAAGATCCTCCGAGCAGTCTGATATCATTAATCTATGTCTGGGAAAGGCTTTCCGTGCACTTTTTTTAGGACACAATCAATATATCTTGCATTTTGGGGCATACTGGTTTACAATGTCCTTGTGAACAGTTATTGTCTGAAAGACAATGCATAAATTTAATATGTTTGAGAAAGGAACACACAATGAAACAGAAGCATTTAAAAGCCCTTCTGATGGTTGTGTTGTCACTGGCCCTTACACTGACGTCTTGCGCAGGTAAGAGGCAGGGTGAGAGTACCGAATCTCAGATTACCATTGGAATACCTCAGGACGTAGAGGACAGTCTTGACCCACACAAAGCAGTTGCGGCAGGAACAGAAGAGGTATTTTTCAACATGTTTGAAGGTCTGGTGAAGCCGGACAGCGATGGTAATTTAAACCCTGCTGTAGCCAGTGATTACAAAGTATCAGAAGATGAGAAGACTTACACATTTACCCTGAGAGAGGGTGTGAAATTCCATGATGGAAGCCTGGTCACAGTAGAGGACGTCAAATATTCGATTGAACGTTGCGCCGATACAAGTGAGGGTGGTCCTCTGGTAGCGGCGTTTTCCAATATTGTGAGCGTGAATGCACCGGATGAAAAGACCATTGAAATTGTGCTGGCAGAGCCCGATGCAGATTTCCTGGCATCCATGGATGCCGCGATTATCCCTGCATCCAATACCACACCGGAATCTGCAGCGATCGGTACCGGTCCTTACAAGTTCGTATCCCATGCGCCTCAGGAGAGTTTTGTTATGGAGAAGTTCGATGAGTATTGGGGAGAAGCGGCTCATATCGATAAGGTTACCCTGAAAGTATGTGCCAATACGGATACCATTGTCATGAACTTGAATGGCGGATCTATTGACCTGTTTGCCAGATTGACTGCTACTCAGGTTTCCCAGTTGAGCGATGATTTTGAAGTACTGGAAGGAACCATGAATCTGGTACAGGCATTGTATCTGAACAATGGTGTGGAGCCTTTTAATAACGAAAAGGTTCGTCAGGCACTTTGCTATGCTATCGACAAGCAGTATATACTGGATATGACTTCCGACGGTCATGGTACTCCGATAGGAAGTTCCATGTTCCCGGCATTCGGCAAGTATTATATGCCGGAATTGGCTGATTATTATAGCAAGGATGTGGAGAAGGCAAAGGGATTATTAAAGGAAGCCGGTTATCCGGATGGATTCTCTTTTACCATTAAAGTACCTTCCAATTACACACCCCATATAGAGACTGCACAGGTAATTGCTGAAGAACTCAAAGCGATTAATGTGGATGCCAAGATTGAGCTGATTGAATGGGAGACATGGCTCAGTGATGTCTACTCAGGCAGAAAGTTTGAAGGTACGGTTATCGGTCTGGATGCTTCCAGCCTGACTGCAAGTTCCATGCTGCTTCGTTTTAACTCTGACAGTTCGAAGAACTTCATAAACTACAGCAATCAGGAGTATGATGCAGCTTATGCAAGAGCAGTAGGAACTACCGATGAGGAAGAACGTACTGCAGCTTTCAAGGAGTGCCAGCAGATTCTGACAGAGACTGCAGCCAATGTGTACATTCAGGATATGGCTGAATTCGTGGCAATCAATAAGAAGTATGCCGGATATGAATTTTACCCGCTGTATGTACAGGATTATTCCAAGCTGTACATTGTGGGAGAGGAATAAAGAAATAAAGATGTTTGCAGGCAGTCGGCTGCTTCTGCAAATGTGATAATGAAAGGAGACCACAGGTGAAGTACGTTGGTAAAAAGATTATAACCATGTGCCTTACGCTTATACTGGTCTCTTTTCTGGTCTTTCTGTGCTTTACGGTGATACCGTGAGACCCGGCTTTGGTGAAGCTGGTGACAGTGTCGACATCGGTAAGTGTGGAAGCACTGAGAAAAGAGATGGGGCTGGACAGGCCGTTTATGGTGAGATACGGTGACTGGCTGTTTTCTTTTGTAAAAGGAGATATGGGTGAGTCCTACAGTTATGGACTGCCGGTGAAAGAGATGCTGGCAGACAAAGTGCCTATAACGGTGACTATGAGTGTCATGTCCATACTGATTATCGTTGCAGTGTCGATTCCGCTCGGGTTATATACTGCAAAGCATGAGGGAAGCGTGGTTGACAGAGTGATTTATGCTCTGAACCAGGTGGTTATGGCGGTGCCGGCTTTCTTTGCAGGAATATTGATTACATTATTGTTTGGTATTGTTCTGAAGCTGTTTACACCGGGGGGATACATATCCTATACCCAAAATGTGGCAGGTTTTCTGGGATATATGATATTTCCGTCCATAGCCATAGCGCTGCCAAAGATATCCATGACGGTAAAGCTGCTGCGCAGCGGACTCATCGGGGAAAAGAAGTTGGACTATACCAGGACAGCTTACAGCAGAGGGAATAATACCAAAGGTGTACTATATAAGCATGTGCTGAAAAATGCTATGCTGCCGATTATCACTTTCCTGGGTATGACGTTCACGGATATCATTGCCGGAAGTATCATCGTGGAGCAGGTATTCGGGATACCGGGAATGGGACGGATTCTGCTGACTTCCATTTCCAACCGTGATTACCCGGTAGTTATGGCCATCATCGTATGTCTTGCGGCAGCAGTTATCATTATTAATGGTCTGGTGGACCTGGTTTATCAGTGGATCGATCCCCGCATCCGTCTGGAGGGAGAGTCATGAAAAGGAAGAAAAACTACAATCTGATCATTGGTGCCGTTTTGACAGGTCTCATGCTGCTCATGATCGTTACAGGACTCTTTTTCCTGCCTTATGATCCGGAAACTATGGACATCGACCTGAAATTTGCGGGAATGAGTCTGGCTCATCCTTTTGGTTGTGATAATTACGGGAGAGATGTTTTCACTCGTGTGATGGTGGGAGCACGAACCACACTGCTGGTAGCCCTGGGTACTGTGGGAATCGGTGCGGGTGCAGGGGTCCTGATTGGTGCTTTCACCGGTTATTTCGGAGGCTGGGTGGACGAAGTGGTCATGAGGATCATTGATGCACTGTTTGCATTTCCCAGTATTTTACTGGCGCTTGTTGTCATTAGCCTGTTGGGCAGTGGAAAATATCAGGTCATTGTGGCATTGGGAATTGCGTTTATCCCAAGCTTTGCCAGAGTGGTGAGAAGTGAGTATCTGAAACAGCGGGAAATGGATTACGTGAAAAATGCCCGCATTATGGGTTGTGGACACCTGCGCATCATGTTCGTGCATATTTTGCCCAATATTTTGCCCGTGTTGATCCCTACTGTGATGATAGGCTTCAACAATGCAGTGCTTTCGGAAGCAGGAATGAGCTATCTGGGAATCGGTGTGCAGCCGCCTGATGCCAGCCTGGGAAGGATGCTTTCAGAGGCACAGACCTATCTGTTCTCGCAGCCTTCTTATGCGTTGTTCCCGGGACTTACCATAGTACTCCTGGTGCTGGGCTTCAGCCTTTTAGCTGACGGACTGGAAGAGAGGTAGTGTATGCTTGAGGTTAAGAATTTAAACATAGAATTTCATGATCATTCCCTGCCTGAGACGGTAGTATATCGCTTTAACCTGTCCATGGAGGAAGGTGATATTGTGGGAGTTGTAGGAGAATCCGGCTCCGGCAAGACCATGAGTGCCCTGGCCATCTGCGGCTTGCTTTCCAGACGGGATATGAAGAAGGAGGGAGAGATTCTCTTTGGAGGAAAGGAGCTTCTCACTTGCAGCAGGCATGAGATGCGCCAATTGCAGGGAGATGATATTGCTATTATTTTCCAGGAACCCATGACCAGCTTGAATCCGGTAAAGACGATCGGATGGCAGGTGGAAGAAGCGTTGCGGATTCATACGGATATGAGCAAGGAAGAGCGCCATGAAAGAGCCATCTGGGCGCTGACGGAAGCAGAGCTTCCCAATCCGGAGAAGGTTTACCATCAATATCCTCATGAATTGTCCGGCGGTATGCGTCAGCGTGTCATGATTGCAGCTGCTATTGTGTGCCGGCCGAGGCTTCTGATCGCAGATGAGCCTACAACGGCACTGGATGTGACCATTCAGGCCGAAATCATTGATCTGCTGTTAAAGCTGAACAGAGAGCACAAAACGGCTATCCTGTTCATTTCCCACGATTTAAGCCTGGTCCGCAAGCTTTGCAGGCACGTGGTAGTAATGCAGAACGGCTATATTGTAGAACAGGGACCTGTGGAGCAGATATTTGAGAATCCGCAGCAGGAATATACGAAACATCTGATTGCGTCAATACCCAGTTGTGAGGAAATGAAAGAGGATAAGGATTTTTCCACAGAAGAGGTAGTACTGTCAGCTGCGGATATCCGTGTCAGTTATCATTCTACCCATGGTGCCTTCGGTAAAAAGCAGGAGCAGAAAGTCTTAAAAGGGGTAAACTTTACTCTGCACAAAGGAGAAGTCCTTGGTTTAGTAGGAGAGAGCGGATGCGGCAAGAGTACACTGGCGAAGGTAATTGTGGGCCTGAATCAGAAGTACGAAGGGCAGATTGGCTGTGACAAAGGAAGTGTGCAGATGGTATTCCAGGATCCCTACAGTTCTTTGAATCCGAGAAAGACGATTGGCTGGATCATGGAGGAACCCCTGAAAATCAAGGGCGGATATACCAAAGAAGAGCGTCATAAGAAGGTTCTGGAGATGCTTAAGAAAGTGGAACTGGATCCCGAAATCGCCCGACGCTATCCCAGGCAGCTTTCCGGCGGACAGAGACAGCGTGTGGGCATCGGCCTTGCTTTGATGAGTGAGCCGAAAGTGCTGGTGGCGGATGAACCTGTTTCGGCATTGGATGTGACGGTTCAGGCGCAGATTCTGAAGCTTCTGCAGAAATTGAAGGAAGAAATGGGACTTGCGATTCTGTTTATCTCTCATGACTTGAGAGTAGTGTATCAGCTTTGCGATAATATCATCATTATGGACGATGGGGAAATTGTGGAACGTGGTACGCCGCAGAAAATCTATACTGCGTACAGTCATCCTTATACGGGGCAGCTGCTAAAAGCAGCAGGTATCGAGAAAGTTGGTACGGCAGTGCAGACATAAATATTTGAAATGAGCGTAATTCATAAGATAAAAAATTGCAAAGAATAGATAAA
The DNA here is from genome assembly GCA_045545375.1 of Acetatifactor sp. Classification (GTDB taxonomy): domain Bacteria; phylum Bacillota; class Clostridia; order Lachnospirales; family Lachnospiraceae; genus Acetatifactor. Next base: position 6,842 of record JAZQAT010000019.1, on the reverse strand, counting down.
TGCAAAAGGCTGGCGGTACATTCGTCAGCCTTTTGGTATATCAGGATTATTTTTCACGAAGTATCTGAAAACAGGTATTTAAATATATAATATGAGATACTGCAATAATGGCACTTTGAAGCATTTCTTTTTCCAAAGAGGAAGTCACACCGATGTTTTCAACCTCGTCTTTCAGCCCAAATTGAAAAAACAGGATATTCTCCAGTTCCATACAAAAATAGTCATAAGCAGTCTCGTCTGTATAGACCTGCTTTTGACGAAGAAACAGATCGTTGATATTTTCCAGTGAGAGCACGCTCTTTAACAATGTAATGCAAATCAGATGCGCAATTTGTCCCCTGAAATACTGTTTTTTCACAGGGTTTGCAACCAATCCTTTCTTGACATAATTGCTGATCATGGAACTTGTGATTTCTACACAGCCTAAGGGTGCAAGGCACTGATTGATATATTTAGTTGTCTGTTCCAGATAAAGTCCTACGTCTGACAGTTCCTCATATCTCGGCAAAGAAAATAGTCTGATAGAATCCGCCAGCTCTTTTTTCATTTCGTTTTTCATGCTCTTATTATATTTCTGTAACCAAAAAATGTCAATAAACATTAATTTGCAGAAGTACTTGACGCAGTCTCTGCTACGTGGTATTATTTAACCAGTAACAAGGTTTTGGAAAACTTGTAATAAAGTAACTAAAAACGTATGATGAGGTAGAAATGCATTACAAAATTGTTTCGGATTCTGGAGTAAACTTAAGAAGAATGGAGGCAGCTGTAGATTATGCCACAGTTCCTTTGAAAATTTTTACAGATGAGAGGGAATTTATAGATAATTTGGAACTGGATATCCGGGAAATGGTGTCCTATTTAAAGGAATATAAGGGAAAATCAGGTACTGCCTGCCCAAGTGTCTCGGATTGGCTGGATGCTTTCGGGGATGCTGAGAGGGTCTTTTGTTTTACCATTACAAGTACCCTTTCAGGAAGTTATAATGCTGCATGTGTGGCAAAAGCGGATTATGAAGCGGAATACCCGGGACGAAGCGTATTTATCGTAGATTCTTTATCTGCCGGTCCGGAAATGCAGATTTGGATTGAAAGAGTGGCAGAAATGATTATGCAGGGAAAAGGATTTGAAGAAATCTGTGATGAAATTTCTACATATAAGGAAAAGACCGGACTGATGTTTTCCCTGGAATCCCTGAAAAATCTGGCAAATAACGGAAGAGTCAGTCCTTTGGTGGCAGGTGTGGCCGGTGCTCTGGGCATCCGCATCGTAGGTAGAGCGAGTGCAGGAGGAGAGTTGGAGCCTATGGATAAATGCCGCGGCGAAAAGAAAGCTTTAGCCAAGATCATAAGTCGCATGAAGGAAATGGGATTTAAGGGCGGTAAGGTTCTTATTGACCATTGCAATAATCTTTCGGCGGCCGATCAGTTGAAGCAGCAGATTATGCAGGAATATCCCGAGGCGGGCATTTCTATCGGAGAGACCTGCGGATTGTGCAGCTTTTATGCTGAAAAAGGTGGATTGATGATAGGGTTTGAAAAATAATCGTGGGCCGGTGGCATTGCTGTCGGCTTTTTTTGTTCTAAATATGCATTGCCAAATTGCACTGGACATCGGTAGTAACATAGTTTACAATAAATGATATAAAGAGAAGAAAGGACGGGGGCAAAATGCAGGACTTTATATATTATGCACCGACAAAAGTTTATTTCGGAAAAGGGAAGCAAAAAGAAGTCGGAGAAATCATCAAAGGGTACGGCTATCAAAAAATCATGCTTCAGTACGGAAAAGGAAGCATCAAAAAGAGCGGTCTATACGATGAAATCATGGCTTCTCTTTCAGCCAGCGGCATTGAAGTAGTGGAAATGGGGGGCGTGGAACCCAATCCCAAGATTACTTTTGTGCGTGAGGCAGTTAAGCTGGCCAAGGAGGAAAAAGTAGAGATGATTCTGGCCGTAGGCGGCGGAAGTGTCATCGACTCCTGCAAATATACTGCTGCAGGAGCTGCAAGCGACTGCGATCCCTGGGAATTCCCTACGAGAAAAAGTACTGTCACAGAGGCTCTGCCGGTAGGATGCGTGCTTACTCTGGCGGCAGCAGGCAGTGAGATGAGCTCTTCAGCGGTAATTACCAATCTGGATCTGAACATGAAGAGAGGCTTTAACAGCGACTTCAATAGATGCAAGTTTGCAATCTGTAACCCGGAGCTTACTTATACGGTGGATAAATACCAGACCGCTTGTGGAGTTGTGGATATTATGGCGCACACTATGGAGAGGTATTTTACGGTGTGTGACCCTACAGATCTGACTGACAGGATTGCAGAAAGTCTATTAAGAGCAGTAGTGGATGCGGGTAAGGTGTTGATGGAGAATCCCTGTGATTATGAAGCGAGAGCTACGGTTATGTGGGCTTCCAGTCTCTCCCATAATGACCTGACAGGCTGCGGAAGAGAGAATGCCCTGGCGGTGCATCAGTTGGAGCATGCGCTCAGCGGTGAGTTTGACCATATTGCACATGGGGCGGGACTTGCTGTACTGTTCCCGGCATGGGGCAGATATGTTTATCGGCATAATATCCCCAGATTTGCACAGTTTGCAAGACGTGTCTGGGATGTGACAGAGGCTGATGATGAGAAGTCAGCAATGCTGGGTATCGAAAGTATGGCGGAGTACTTTGCGTCTTTGGGCATGCCGGTGAGACTGCGTGATTTCGGTATTGAGGGCGATTGCATGGACAAGCTGGCTGACCTTTGTACGTTTGGAAAGCAGAGAAGCGTCAAGAGTTATGTTGATATGGACTATGATGTAATGAAAGCGATTTTTGAGAGCTGTTATTAATAGGAAGGTAGAGCGTGCTGTAAAAAGAACAGGTATGTAGAGATGCATAGCTGTTCTTTTCACCTCATCAAAAGACATGACATGTAATCCTATATAGCTTGCCAATAATGTATCTATCGGTGCCTGCGTGATCATATCCTTTGCAGTTTCATTTTCATATATAATTCCCCAGAACTTGAACAGGTAACCGGTCCAGTACATAAATTCTTCATTATACACCTCGCCCTGTTCCGGCAGATTCCCTAAATAGAAACCTTTACCAATATGTTCACACGTCAGCCACTGGCAGGAAAAGGAGCGCCATTCTATGAGCAAAGTTAGCTTCGAAGCGGCGAGAAAGCGCCGTAGGCGCCTAAAGAACCAGAGGTTCTTTGCGAATGGCGCGGGTGTAAACAGTAACATGAAATCATCAAACCTGTTACCATTCAGCCATCGCTGCAGCAGATAAAAACTTTACTTTATTCGATTTTATATGCCGATAATGCCCCTTTTTGATGGATTCTGGCATATAGATGCTTCATTTTGTCCGATTCTATCTGCCCCAAAAGCCTCTTCGTGGGAAAAATCGGCATATAGATATGTCGCCTTTTTAGATTCTATCTGCCACAAATTCCTTTTGTGGAGTAAAATCGGCATATAGATATGTCGATTTTTTTCGATTCTATCTGCCTTAAATTCCTTTTATTGAAGATTTCGACAGATAATTTCTTTACTTTTTCCGTTTCTATCTGTTCAATAAAACATCATTTTTACTGTTTGAACTTCCTTTTTGCACGTTGTACGGGCTATGAGCAGAGCGCCTGCTTATGAGTAAAGATAGCTGTGAAGCAGCGGTAAGCGCCGCAGGCTGCAGCTAAAAGCATCTTCGATGCTTTGCGAATGGCGCGGGCTGAACAGTAACTTTATTACTTGACAAAACCGCACATACTGTATATACTTCATATATACAGTATGAAATAGAGGTGAGGAAATGAACATATTTATCGACAACAAAGGCGGCGTACCCATCTACGACCAGATTTACACCCAGATCAAGGCGAACATCATAAATGGCACCTTGCAGGAAGACGAGGCTCTTCCATCCATACGTAACCTGGCCAAGGACCTGCGGATTAGCGTGATTACTACCAAACGTGCCTATGAGGAGCTGGAGCGGGAAGGCTTTATCTATACGGTTGCAGGAAAGGGCTGTTTCGTAGCGCCTAAGAACGTTGAGCTTCTGAGAGAAGAGAATTTGAAAAAAATAGAAGCACACATGCAGGAAATCAGTCGACTGGCAGTTTCCTGTAATCTGAGTCTGCAGGATATTACAGAGATGTTTTCCCTGATGTGGGATGAAGAATGACATTAGGGCAGTGAATGGAGGGAAGTATTATGAGTATAACGAATCAAAATGAAGCAATAACGAATGCCATAGAGATTCATGATCTGCAGAAAGTGTATCAGGATTTCACATTGGATCATCTGAATCTGTCTTTGCCCCAGGGCTGTGTCATGGGACTGGTAGGCGAGAACGGCGCCGGCAAGAGTACTATCATTAAGCTGATTATGAATATGATCAAGAGAGATGGCGGAAAAGTGACCGTACTGGGAAGGGATAATCGTAAACACTTTGAACTTACCAAAGAAGATATCGGCGTTGTGCTGGATGAAGTAGGATTCCCGCAGTGCATGACTGCGAAACAGGTAGGAAAAGTGATGGCCCATGCCTATCGCAACTGGGATCGGGAGTTGTATAGTGCGCTGCTTGAAAAACTGTCCGTTCCTGCAGATAAGCCCTTTTCAGATTTCTCCAGAGGCATGAAAATGAAGCTGGGCATTTCCGTGGCATTGTCACATCATCCAAAGCTTTTGATTCTGGATGAAGCCACTTCCGGGCTGGATCCGGTGATACGTGAGGAAGTCCTGGATATGTTCAATGAATTTACCAGAGAAGAGAATCATTCCATCCTGATGTCATCTCACATTGTCAGTGACCTTGAGAAAATCTGCGATTACATTGCTTTCCTGCATAAGGGCAGACTCCTGTTGTGTGAAGAGAAGGATGTGCTGTTGGGAGAATATGGAATCATCCATTGTACACCGGAACAGTTTAAAGAACTGGACGTTTCTGCGGTAAAGGGAAAGAAAAAGTCCTCATATGGTATAGAAGTACTTGTAAAAAGAGAATCCATACCTGAGGGAATAGCAGTCAGTCCTGTCAGTATCGAAGAAATATTTTTGTTTATGGTGAAGGAGGAGAGATAGGTGAAAGGACTTTTATTGAAAGATATCTATGTTATGTCAAAATATTGTAAGGTTTTTGGATTTATTATACTGCTGTTCCTGGCACTTTCGCTTTTCAGCGAGCCGGAAATGTTTTATGTGATGTATCCGGCCATCATTGCCAGTGTTATTCCGGTATCCATGATTTCTGTGGATGAAAAATGTAAATGGGATGTGTATTGTGACACTCTTCCTTATTCCAGAAAACAGATGGTATCTTCCAAGTATCTGCTGAGCCTGTGCATGACTGCCACCGTTCTGATATTGTCTGCCTGTGCCCAGATGATTCATGTGGTAAGAGGCAACTGGAATACGGAATCGTATGTTATGTGCCTTGCATTTCTCCTGGTGATTGGACTGGTAGGACCTGCGGTGCTTCTGCCCTTTATCTTTAAAATGGGAGCGGAAAAAGGGCGCGTGGTCTATCTGGCAGTTATCGCAGGGCTTGCGGCTTGCGGTGGCGGCATTGCTTTGGGAGAGGAGATACAGGGAAAGGTGAATGTTGCCTGGCTTCTGCCCGGTTGCTGTATTATAAGTGTTTTGCTATTTGCAGCATCCTGGATGATCTCGATTAAGCTGTATGAGAAACGGGAATTATAAGCTCCCCAAATGCTTATATTTCCTCTGCCCGGTTCCGGTAAACAAGCGGCGGTTCCCCAAAGCATCTCTTATATGCTTTGTCTTGGGTGTCTGCTAGACGGAGACCTGCGCGAGAAACCATCTTATCAGGTATTATATCAGCTGATTCATCGTGAATGGAGAACGGAACTTACGTTGAAAACGGATGAAAACGGAGAGGCTTCTTTCAGGGGGTATTACGGAATATATGATGTAAAGGTGGGGGAGGATTCCTACGAGATCGATTTTAGCGTAAGCTGATCGGACTCTGCCCTGGCTGAATAATTTGGTAATATCCCTGCAAGGAGCGAAAGCTCCTGCAGGGATATTTTCTCGGCAATGTGAAGAATAATCGGTCTGCTCGTTTCTTTCTTTAACATCGTAATATAGTTTGCAAACTCCGTAACATAGTTGATGAAAATAACCGCATTGGACCTTAAAATATGATTAGATTCCAAATATACTATTTTCATCAAAAAGGAGAAGAAAAATGAGCTTTAATACCTGTTCCAGTCCATCAGACTTAAAAATCACAGACATGCGGTTCGTAGACATCGATGGTGCCCCTAAGCGCTGTACCATTTTAAAAATCATGACCAACCAGGGCATTTGCGGTTACGGCGAGGTGCGCGATGCATCCAGCAAAACATACGCACTGATGTTAAAGAGCCGTATCCTGGGAGAGAATCCCTGTAACGTGGATAAGATTTTCCGCAAGATCAAGCAGTTTGGCGGTCCTTCCCGTCAGGGCGGCGGTGTCTCCGGTATTGAGATCGCTCTCTGGGACCTTGCCGGTAAGGCATATGGTGTTCCCTTGTACCAGATGTTAGGCGGCAAATTCCGCGATGAAGTGCGCGTATATTGCGACACGGATGTAGACGGCAAGCATACAGGCTATGACATGGGTCTTGCTTTAAAGAAGCGTATGGAGATGGGCTTCACCTTCCTGAAGATGGACCTGGGCATCGGTCTTCTGCTGGATGAGCCCGGCACCATCAATGCGCCTCTTGGTTTTATTGATGATATGAAGAAGTATGCCGGTCACATCCTGAACGTGCAGGGCGGAAGCGTGACGGCTGATATGGTAAAGCATCAGAAGAGCTATGACATCGTTACCAC
>JAZQAT010000018.1:0-10576 GCA_045545375.1 Acetatifactor sp. | reverse complement strand
GTAACGTTGAAGGCGAGCAGCCTTCCGGCGACACAGAAAGCGAGCAGACGCCGGTAGAAACCGGTCCTGTATATGCTAAAGCCACGACTACCGTAAATGTAAGAAGCTCTGACAGTGAGCAGGCTGATAAGCTTGGAAAGGTGTCAGGCGGCACCCGTGTTCAGATAGTAGAACAGCTGGCGAATGGCTGGACCAAGATTGTATTTGAGGGAAAGGATGGCTTCATTAAGTCACAGTATCTGCAGATAGAAGGTAGTGCTTCAGCTAATACAGGCGGTGATGCCATTAAGACAGTAAAGGCCACCACTAATGTAAACATGAGAAAAGAAGCCAGTCAGACATCGGAGAAGATTGGCGTAGTAGTCGGCGGAGATACTTTAGAGGTTCTGTCCGAAGCCAATGGTTGGAGTCAGGTAAGATACAATGGCACTGTGGGCTATGTAAAGTCAGAATATCTGCAGTAGTTTTGTGGATAGTGTCTGTTAAGCCACGGAATCATGAGCTAGTAACCATAACAATAGAACTGCTTATCATGTATTATTTTGCATGAAGCGGTAATAATGAGAATAGTAAGATGCTTTCAGGTAACCGGAAGCATCTTTTTTGATTCGCGCGATAAGAAGTGCATTTGGCGAGTGGCGCGATCTATGTGCCGCGGAGCGTTACATGGCAGTCTATCGCAGGAAACGCTTTGAGAGAGGAGAGCAGTGATGAAATCACAGGAACTGAATATTTACAGAGAGATTCAGCGAAATACCGAAATGGCTATGACTGCCATCGATACGATATCTGATAAGATATATGACGACCAGCTGGCAATGCAGGTGGCCAGACAGAATATGAAATATTCGGAACTTCACAACATAGCACTGGACCAGATATTAAGAGCAAAGGCGCAGCCCTATCGTACCAATCATCTATCCGATATGATGCTGAAAGCAGGAATTCATTATAATACCATGCTGAATACAAGTACAGGTCACATTGCAGAGATGATGATCCAAGGAAGCAATAGTGGAATTCTGGAGATGAACAAGGTGCTAAATCATAATGAGGAAGCAGGAGATAAACCGACAGCCCTGGCAAAACAGCTGATTGATTTTGAGGAGAAAAACATCGAAAGATTGAAGAAGTACCTATAATTTATTGTCCTAAAAGTGCAGTATAGTGCACATATTGTATACATGTATAATATGTTGTGCAATTTGTATAAAAAAGCGTCAAAAACTTTTTCAATTTAGTGAGATAAAGTAAGTTGTGAAAATTGAAAAGTCGTTATATAATAAGACGTGGGTAAGAAATGTTGTGGAAGCAGATGGCGTTATCCATGGTGTTTCATATTATCGCTTTTAAGTTTATATCATGTATACTGTAAACGAAGGAGGACATTATAATGTCATATGTTGATGAGGTATTTGATTTGGTAGTAGCCAAGAACCCTGCACAGCCTGAGTTCCATCAGGCAGTTAAGGAAGTTCTGGAATCTCTTCGTGTAGTAATCGAAGCTAACGAAGAAAAGTACAGAAAGGATGCTCTTTTGGAGAGAATTGTTTCTCCTGAAAGACAGATTCTGTTCCGTGTACCTTGGGTAGATGATAAGGGACAGGTGCAGGTAAATAACGGTTTCCGTGTACAGTTTAATTCTGCAATCGGACCTTACAAGGGAGGCTTAAGACTTCATCCTTCAGTAAACCTTGGTATTATCAAATTCCTGGGCTTTGAGCAGATCTTCAAGAATTCCCTGACCGGACTTCCTATCGGTGGTGGTAAGGGTGGTTCTGACTTCGATCCTAAGGGCAAATCTGACAGAGAGGTAATGGCATTCTGCCAGAGCTTCATCACAGAACTTTACAAATATATCGGCGCTGATACTGACGTTCCTGCCGGTGACATCGGTACCGGAGCAAGAGAGATTGGTTACATGTACGGACAGTACAAGAGACTGACCGGATTATATGAAGGTGTTCTGACCGGTAAGGGACTTTCCTATGGTGGATCCCTGGCAAGAACCGAAGCTACCGGTTATGGTCTGTTATATCTGACCGAAGAAATGTTAAAATGCAACGGCAGCGACATCAAGGGTAAGATCGTAGCTGTTTCCGGTGCCGGTAACGTAGCTACCTACGCTATCCAGAAGGCACAGCAGCTTGGTGCTAAGCCTGTTACCTGTTCCGATTCAACCGGTTGGATTTACGATCCTGAAGGAATCGATGTAGCTCTTCTGAAAGAAGTAAAAGAAGTTAAACGTGCTAGACTGACCGAGTATGCAGCAGCAAGACCCAGCGCTCAGTACCATGAAGGCAAGGGCGTATGGACTGTTAAGTGTGATGTGGCTCTTCCTTGCGCTACCCAGAACGAACTGAATTTGGATGATGCTAAGGCTCTGGTTGCTAACGGCTGTAAGGCAGTTGCAGAGGGTGCTAACATGCCTACCACTCTGGAAGCTACCGAGTATCTGCAGGCTAACGGCGTACTGTTCTGCCCCGGTAAGGCAGCTAATGCCGGTGGTGTAGCTACCTCCGCTCTGGAAATGAGCCAGAATAGCGAGAGACTGAGCTGGACTTTCGAAGAAGTTGACAGCAAGCTGAAGAATATCATGGTTAACATCTTCCACAATCTGGATGATGCCGCTAAGAAGTATGGCTTGGAAGGCAACTACGTAGCAGGTGCTAACATTGCAGGCTTCCTGAAGGTAGCTGAAGCTATGACAGCACAGGGAATTGTTTAAAGTATAATTATTCAAAAAATGAGAACCCTACACGTTGCGGGAAACGTCAATAGTGTAGGGTTTTTTGCATTTTAGCAGATGCATGAAAATGCAGTAAAACAAGCGACTTATACATGGAAAAAAGGGATAACGGGGTCAAAACATAGCACAGGGTAATCAATGAAATTTCGATTTGTTCTAAACAAGAATTTTGAAAAGAAGATTGTCGGTTTATGTTAATTGTGATACACTACCAACATGAGAAGTAATCGTGTACAGAGTGGTAGCCTCCCAAACTAGAGATAGAGGGGAGGTGGTGCTGATGGATATGTATGAAGTTTTAAGCCTGTTATTTTTGGGCGGTTCATTTCTAATTGCACTGCTTGCCTACATAGATAGGAACAACAAGTGAAAATAAAAAAGCCACTCCTGTCTTGGCCGACGAGTGACTTTTTTAGTTACATCATTTGAGGCTAACCACTTTGTGGGCGGTTGCTTCTCTTTCTTTATGTTTATTATAATATGCAAGGGATAAAGTTTCAAGAAGAAAATTGAAAATAGTTGGTGTAGGTGCGTGTTTGTGTTTGATAGTAATATACAAAATGCTGTGAAATCCGCATGGATACTGAATGGTTGTGCTGAGGCTATGCAGTCACAGGGGATTATAACGCATAATTATTCAAAAAGTGTAGGGTTTTTAAAAATTAGAAGAAGTATAAAAATGCAGAGAATAAAGGGATTATTCAGTGAAAAATGGAGTTGAAAATAATTACTTTCATCCCCGGCATACATGAAGCAGAAGCTCATGGAGAACCGGGAGAAGCTGACGGATGCGGCATATAGGAAAGCTTTTGCTGCGGCAGAGAGCATAGAGAGCCTGTTTTCTGTTTCGGATAAGATGCTCAGGGTGATCGCGTATATCTTTGAAAAACTGGAAGAGGTGACACCACTCATGCTGCAGAAGCTGCTTTACTTTATCCAGGGCGTGTATTCCGCGTTGTATGGAAAGCCGATCTTTGAAGAGGATTGCAGGGCGTGGGTGCATGGTCCGGTTTATCCCGAGGTGTATGATCTGTTCCGGGATTTCAAATATAATCCGATCGAAGACGCGCGGTTCGCGCTTTTGGAAGGAACGGAGGATGCCCTGACGGAAGACGAGAAACGGGTGATCGACCTTGTAGTGAATACATTCGGAATGTATGGCGGAAAGGTATTGGAAAAGATCACGCATAATGAGGATCTGTGGATGGAGGCACGGAAAGGATATGGTGACAGTATTCCTTCCAGTGAGCTTCTTCCGAAAGAGAGGATCATGAAGTATTATGTTTTGATAAATCAGAAATATGGCATAGATACGGAGGATGGTCTGCGGACATATATTCACGATATGTTGGATAATAAGAGCAGCGGAGAAAGATATGCTGAAGAATAATATCCAAATGGAGTGGAGAGAGAAGATAAGAAATGAAGCAGCTTAAGGAAAAGGAATACGAGGAATTTCAGCAATACATCTATAACAAGTTACATGGGTATATATGGACGCCGGAAACGTTGGAATTGATCTGTAATAGAAACGATGGGGATACGGAGCGGATAGGAAAGTGTGTACACAGATGATTTCGGAACCAGAAAAGGTGATAACTGTCTGGTAGCAGATTTTGGCAGTCCCGGAGATGGTAAAGCCGGATGCCATACGGATGGAGGACGGCGGCTAGACACCGCCTCTTACTCGATTTTTAAAATTACTATTGACATTTTCGCCAAAAAGTACTATCATCCTAATAGTGCTTTAAGACTTTAAAGTGTAACGGTTTAAAGTGAGAAAGAAAAAGTAATACACATATTTTGGAGGATATTATGCAAAGGAATAATGGTAATTTAGTCGGATTCAGATCTGATATAAAAGTAGTTGATTGTACACTCCGCGATGGCGGCTTAGTTAATAATTTTGCTTTTTCAGAAGAATTTGTAAAGGATTTATACCGTACCAACATTAAAGCCGGTGTTGATTATATGGAGTTCGGATATAAAGCATCCAAGGACATTTTTTCCAAGGATGATTACGGCAAGTGGAAGTTCTGTGATGAGGAAGATATCCGTGCAATTGTCGGCAACAATGATTTCGACCTGAAAATCTCAGTCATGACAGATGTAGGAAGAACGGATTACAAGAATGATATCTTAAAGAAAGAGGACAGCGTAATTGATCTGGTTCGTACTGCAACCTATATTCATCAGATTCCAACTGCAATTGAGATGATTCAGGATGCCCATGAAAAAGGATATGAGACAACGGTTAACATCATGGCAATCTCCAAGGTTCATGAAGATGAACTGGATAAGGGTTTGGAGCTTCTGGCACAAAGCGATGTTGATATTATTTATCTGGTAGACAGCTTTGGAGCATTCTATCCCGAGCAGATACGCAGACTTACCGATAAATATATGAATATTGCAGAGAAATATAATAAGAGAATCGGTATTCATGCGCACAACAATCAGCAGCTGGCTTTTGCTAATACCATAGAAGCATTGAGCAATGGTGCAAGCCTGTTGGATGCAACAGTAAGCGGCATGGGACGCGGAGCAGGAAATTGTTACATGGAATCCCTTCTTGCTTTCTTGAGAAATCCCAGATACAATCTGGTTCCGGTTATGGACTTTGTACAGAAGTACATTCAGGCAGAGAAAGATAAGGGAAGCATATGGGGATATGATATTCCATACCTGTTGACTGGTGTTTTGAATTCTCATCCTTCCTCTGCAATCAAATTTGTGAATAGCAAGAGAAACGATTATTCAAGATTCTATCAGGAACTGCTTGATTTGGAATAAATAGAAGGAATCAGAAACAGGAACCTTGCAAATGGCCCAAATCGGCTGGTTTGCAAGGTTTTCTTTATCGATAACGGTTTCGAAAAGCAGTCGGTGAAGTTCCATGATATTTTCGAAAAGCAGTACTGAAATACGCAGTGCTCTTAAAGCCAAAGGAGTAGAATTTACATTCTAATTTGGAATACCGTAATCAATAAATAGGCCATCCCATAAAGCAATGGCTGATGCAGCAGATAAATCCAGATAGTCTTTTGCCCCAGGCGCGACAGAACAGGGACTTTAGTGCACAGAGCGCGCATCGCACGATTACTGCATCTGATCACCTCCCAGAGCCAATACCCGCTCAAAAACAGGAAGAACCACGGCAGGATAGGAAAGTAATCACTGGAACGGAAACCTGAATAAGGAAATCCCAGAATCGTCATGGGATGAAAGCTGTAAAGCCAATCCGGCAAGTCGATGTGAAGCCCTGCAAGGCTAAAATAGCCATCTGAAATATTCCGGGTGAACAGGAACAGCAGCAATGCCGGAAACAGGCCACAAAAGGCTTTTAGTAAATGAAACACCCTTTTGTCCGGGGAATGTTCTGTATAATGATGATCGAATCTCAAAATACAAATCTTATTTAGAGGAATCATCAGCAATGTACAACATCCAATACAATTCAAGATTCCAAATCTGACTGTCTGATCAGGCATGACCAGACCGGTAACAGCAGTGATCAGTAATCCATAGATGTTCAGCTGAATCCCTCGTTTTAAGTTGTTCCTGCTGAAATGCCAGGACATGCCTGACACAATGAGAAAGGACATACAGATGAACTGCTGCCAGACTCTTACAGCAGGATAGTGATACCAGTCGGAATCCAGACTGAAGATCACATATACATCATAGTAAAAATGAAAGAAGAGCATGTTAAGCAGCGCGAAGCCGCGGAAAGCATCAAGCAGATGATACCACCTTGTATGCTCTGTCTTATGTTCGGCCATTGTCAGTCTACCTTTCTGATTCATTCTTTTACAAGTCGTCTTAGAGTATTGATTTCATAAGCAACTCCAATCTAATATTTCTTCCAGCAGGCGGGAACAAAGATGATCAGCATAGGGAACAGCTCCAGTCTTCCTGCCAGCATATCAAACATCAGAACAAGCTTGGAAAAGCTTGAGTACAATCCGAAATTTTGTGTAGGTCCTACCAGCTCCAGGCCGGGACCGATATTATTGAGGGTAGCAGCCACTGCAGTAAAATTGGTGGTAAAGTCATATTCGTCCACGCCGATTAGTAGGACAGATACGAAAAGAATAATAATGTATACCGCAATAAATACATTGGTAGAACGCATTACTTCGTGGGGGACGATATGTGTATCCATTTTGATTTTTTTCACCATACGGGGATGAATCATCATGGAAAGTTCTTTCCCGATAGATTTAAACAGCAGTACGATTCTGGATACCTTGATGCCGCCGCCGGTACTGCCTGAGCAGGCACCGATGAACATCAGGATAACCAGGATTGTTTTGGACATCTGCGGCCAGGCATTGAAGTCCACAGTAGAAAAGCCCGTAGTAGTTATAATAGAGCCGACCTGGAAGAAAGCATGACGGATCGTTTCTGCAAGACTTCCATACATATGCCGGATATCCACAACAATAGCAGATACGGAGACCAATATGATGGCCATATACCAGATGACTTCCTCAATGGAAAATGCTTCTTTAATCTGTCTTCTTAACAGGCAGAAATAAAAGGTATAGTTGATTCCGCTTAAAATCATGAATAGAGTGACCATGTTCTGTGCCAGTGGAGAAAAGCCGGCTATACTGTCGTTATAGATACCGAAACCACCGGTACCTACCGTGCCAAAGGTAGTGATGAGAGAATCAAACAGATTCACACCGCAGAGGCATAACACCACAATACAGACAATGGTAATACCAATATACAACTGATACAGAATTTTGGCGGTATCTCTTACCTTGGGAACCAGTTTGCCCACAGAGGGCCCCGGGCTTTCTGCACGCATCAGATTCATGGTAGAGCCGCCCATGAGAGGCAGGATTGCCATAATGAAGACAAATACCCCCATACCCCCTATCCAGTGAGTAAAACTTCTCCAGAAAATATTGGCCCGGCTCAAAGCTTCCACATCGGAAAGAATACTGGCACCCGTTGTGGTAAAACCGGAAATGGTCTCAAAAAGTGCATCTATATAGTTGGGGATGTCTCTTGTAAATACAAAAGGAAGTGCCCCGAACATACTCAAAAGAATCCAGCCCAGTGCCACACTGGCAAAGCCTTCTCTGGTGTATAACTGGAACCGGGCAGGCTTTTTCAGGCTCAAAAGAAGAGAGGCAGCCAGGCACAAAAGGGCGGTGCCCAGATAAGCCAGCGCATCAGTAACCTCACCATAGAATAAGCCTACAATTGCGGGAAGCAGCAGAAATCCGGCTTCGAATTTCAGAATCCATCCCAAAATATATCTGACAATAGCAAAGTTCATCCTGTTAGTCCTCCAGTATATCTTTAATATCGTGTAATCTGGAGTTGGTCAGCACCAGGACAACGGAATCCCCTACGTGGATTTCGTCCTGACCACCGGGAATAATGACCTGATTGTGGCGGCTGATACAGCAGACCAGTATGTTCTTCTTGATCTTCAATTTGCTGAGAGGTACACCGGTTACTTTGGATTCTTCCTTAATGTAGAATTCCAGCGCTTCCGCCCGTCCCTCTTCCAGCTTGTACAGGTTTTCTACATTACTGTTTAAGGAGGCATTCATGGAACGTGCATAAGTTATGATGGTATCCGCAGTAAGCAATCTTGGAAATGTAATACTGTCCAGATTCAGCTTGTTCATGACACTATTGAAGTTAATTCTGTTGACCTTGGTTACGACCTTAGCACGAGAGGCTTCTTTTGCATAAAGAGAAAGCAGGATGTTTTCTTCATCCAGACCGGTCAGGGCAGCAAAGCCGTCCACTTTGTCGATTCCTTCCTGCATCAGAAGCTTTTGATCAGTGCCGTCTCCGCAGATAATCGTTGCCTTTGGCAGCAGTTCACTCAGTTCCTCGCAGCGCTCTATATCCTGCTCGATGATTTTGGTGTCAATGCCCACTGACAGCAGGCGCTTGGCCAGATAATAAGCGATGGTTCCGCCTCCTACGATCATAGCGGTGTGTACAGGGCTGACGCCGATTCCGATTTTACGGAAAAAGTCATTGGCCTTAGGCGGTGTGGACACGATGGCCACCATATCCCCTTCCAGGAAAACAAAATCACCTCTTGGAATCAGAACCTGGTCTCCACGAGTAACCATGCAGACCAGAACATCACATTTTAACCGGGTCCTGATATGAATCAGCTCATAATTATTGAGCAGACAGTCTTTCGTTACACGGAAATGCAGCAGTTCAATTCTTCCCTTAGAGAACGTGTCAATCTTAACCGCAGAGGGAAATTGGAAAATTCGCGCAATCTCAGCAGCAGAAGTCAGCTCCGGATTAATGACCATAGCCAGTCCCAATTCTTTCCGCAAGAACTCTATCTCCATGTTGTAAATCGGATTCCGAACACGGGCAATTGTCTTACAATTACTTGCCTTTCTTGCAATCACACAGCACAGAAGATTCTGCTCATCCGATCCTGTCACCGCAATGAGAAGATCTGCATCCTGAATCCCTGCCTCCTGCAGCGTTTGGAAACTGACACCATTCCCCACGATACCCATAGCATCCAGATCATCCGTAATGGAATGAACTTTTTCTTCCTTTTCGTCAATTACCACAATATTATGATTTTCTCCGCTGAGCTGTTCCACAAGGGTATAACCAACTTTGCCACAGCCCACAATTATTATCTGCATGTCATTAATTCCTTTCATGAATCCTAATACAAAAAGCGCAGCCCGGATAAAAGCTCTCTTACTTTTATCCGTCTGCGCCTATTATATCACAATACCATCCAAATGAGAATAAGCTATCGCAAAGTGCCGGGTGGATTTTACCCACCCGGCGCCTGTAAGTGGTTCATCAGAGTCACTTATCCTATGGACGAAAATCCCTGTCAGCTCCCTAAATTCCTTCGTGGAAGGTTCTGCTGATAACATCCGCCTGCTGTTCCGGAGTCAGCTTGATAAAGTTAACCGCATATCCACTGACACGGATGGTAAGCTGCGGATAATTCTCCGGATGCTTCTGTGCATCTAAGAGTGTATCGCGATTCAGTACATTGACATTCAGATGATGTCCGCCCTTGGTGGCATAACCATCTAAAAGATTTACTAAGTTGTTTACCTGTGCATTGCTTGTAGCCATAAATTACCTCCTTTAATGATTAAAACAATAATGATTACTGTTATTGTATATAAATCATATCATGATAATCAGATTCTGTAAAGAGCATTTTCGCAAAAGGGTGTATTTTTTTATATACAATCAGGCATATCCTGAAAAGGCGTTCATATATTGAGATAGGAGGTGGACAAAGGTGGCAGGAAATCTATTGCAGCTCTTCCCTATGGAATGCAGAGAGTTCTGGAAACGGGTTGCCGGGGATGAGGAGCAGCTTCAGGAAATCCGATTACGGGCAGACAGGCCGATTACAGTCATCAGCAGGCAAAAGGAGCGTTTCCTGGATAAGGACGGTAACTATACCACTGCATTGGAGAATGCCGTCTGCGCATCTGAAAGAGAACTGACGCAGATATTACAGCATGTGTGTCATTATTCCATGTATGCCTTTGAAGATGAGCTGAAGCAGGGTTTTCTTACGGTGGCAGGCGGTCATCGTGTGGGAATTGCAGGACAGGCCGTTATGGAGGGAGAGCAGGTGCGAACGATTAAAAATATCTCATTTTTGAATATCAGGATATCTCACCAGATCAAAGGTGCGGCTGATGGAATTCTGTCTCATATATACAAAAATGGTGAGGTTTTAAATACGTTGATCATTTCTCCGCCGGGATGTGGTAAAACGACACTTTTGCGTGATCTGATCAGGCTGGTGTCGGATGGAAACCGATATGGACAGGG
>JAZQAT010000017.1:0-11104 GCA_045545375.1 Acetatifactor sp. | reverse complement strand
CCAGAATGGGTAGCCTGTGAAGGAGCATACAGCCGTAAGTCGTACTGGCGCATGGCAAACGTAGGTGTGGTCAAAAGAGCATTAACAAAAGAAAGACTGATACACTGGGGCTTTTATGATTTAGCCACAGCATATCAGTCTATGCACGTCAACTATTGAAAACGCCGGATACGTGAACCGTATGTCCGGTGTTGTGAGAGGGCGGCGGTTAGTCACCGCCTCCTACTCGATTACTCAAAAAATGACTATATATCAAAAAATCTTACCTTAAGTTAAAGAATGATAATCTATCAATCTGTAAAAATATCAAGAAATCTGAAAAAATGAAATGGTAAAAGTAAGCAGAAATTGGTATTGTTAAGGCACAAACAAAACAGTTGGCCGACTGCTAAAATGATAACCAGTCTATTTGGAGGGAATGCGATGAAAAAAAGATTACTTACAACATTACTAACCTGTGCAGCAGCTGTTACATTATTAGTAGGATGCGGAAGCGAAGCAAAAAACAGTACCGATAATATTTACAGCGGAACACTTACCTTAGCAACCTGGGATAACAACTTATATACCTTTATCGAACAGAATGATATGATAGGAAAATTTCAGGAGCATTATCCGGATGTCGAAATTGAAATAGAAAAGGTAAAGAGCGACAGCGAATATTGGGATGCTATGAAGATGAGAGCATCAGCCAACCAGCTGCCGGACATTATGATCAACAAGACTTTTACACTCACAAGATTTAAAGATTACCTTGTTGATTTATCCGAGACAGAGGCAAGCGCCAACAATGAATTGGCAGAGGGCTACGCGGTAGACGGCAAGGTCTTGGGTATTCCAATGACATCAGGATACGAATATGTCTACTATTGGAAAGACATGTTCACAGAGGCAGGAGTGGAAGTACCTGCCACATGGGATGAATTTATTGAAGCAGGTACTACACTGCAGAGCTATTACGGAGCATCTGATTCAGATTTTATGGCTCTTGCATGTGGCTTGAAGGATGAGTGGCCTGATTATCCGTTCATGGAGTTCATGCCTTCTCTGGAATCCGGCAACGGACAGAACTGGAATGACATGGCAAAGCAGGATGAGCCTTTTGCAGAGGGGACAGATATCAACAATGCATATCAGAAGGTATATAAATTGTTTACATCCGGAGTCTTGGGAAAAGATCCCTTAGGATTGGGCCATGATCAGGTATTATCCATGTTTTCTGCTAAGAAAGCAGCAATGATCGCATGCGGAGACTGGGCATTACAGACAATGCAGAAGGATGCAGAGGACCTTTCCGATCTTGGTACCTTTTACCTGCCGGCAAGAAATACGGAAGAAGACCCCTACAATGTCATTGTGCAGGGAGATTCCTTCATGGGCGTGACCACACATTCCAAGCATCAGGAGGCAGCAGTTGCATTTATTGAATGGTTTTATTCGGAAGAATGCTATCCGTACTACATCAACTATATTTCTTCAGCTTCCTCGATGACTAATTTCCCTAAGGAAAAGGATCCTGTATTGGCAGAAGCAGATGAAATGTATCCGGATAAGGTGCTGATCATGTATGACGGCGGCGGAGATGATTTTACTGCGATTCAGAACAATATTACATTCGATTATAAAAAGCTTGGTGCACAGATGCTGACAGAGGGCTTTGATTTAGATGCTGCCTTTGCAGAGTTGAATGAAAAATGGAAGAATGCGAGAGTAAAACTGGGAATCGAATAACCGGAAAAGCGGAAATCTCATAATTCGGGGAAATTGTTATAGTGGGACTGCTGATAGGTGGTCCCACAGCTTATAAGGAGGTTTGTATGACGAAGTTAAATAAGCAGAGAAAGATTTTTATCGTACTGTCTCTGTTCATCCCAATGACACTACTCATAGCGTTTGTGGTAGTCCCTGCAATCGATCTGTTTCGAATGAGCTTCACTAATTGGGATGGATATTCACCGGACAAAGAGTTCGTATTCTTCGATAATTATATCGCAATGTTTCAAAATAAAGACCTGTGGATGTCGCTGAAAAATAACGCAATCTATTTTGCAGCCCATTTACTCATGATTGTTGTAGAGCTTGCAATTGCCGTTATTCTGACAGGAAAATTGAGGGCTGCCAAATTCTACAAAACAATGGTATTCATGCCATACATTATTAACGGAGTAGCCATTTCCTACGCATTTTCCTATTTTTTTTCACCTATAAACGGCGCATTTGACGCCATCTTGAAGAGCGTAGGATTAGAATCCTTTATTCGAAGCTGGCTGTCCGACCCGGAAGTCGTAAATTATGTGCTGGCGTTCGTTTCTTTATGGAAATACAGCGGATACCACATTATACTCTTCATCGCGGCATTACAGTCAGTGCCGCAGGATATTCTGGAGGCGGCAAAGGTGGATGGAGCAAATTCCCTGCAGATGTTCCGTTACATCCAGGTACCCGCAATCATGTTAATGGTGGATTACGTATTGTTCGACAATATCAGAGGTGCATTACAGGTATTTGACATTCCCTTTGTAATGACAGCCGGCGGACCGGGATATGCATCCTCAACCTTTACCTTATATACGATCAAGACAGCGTTCACATTTTCCAACTTTGGCCTGGCATCTACCATGACTGTGGCAATCATGTTCATGATCGTCATTATATATGTGGTACAAAATTATATTATCCACGGATTGATTTTAAAAGACAGGAGGAAATCATAATGGCAAAGAGGGTTATTTCTCAAGGTGTGAAGCAAATCATTTGTATCTGCATGGTAGCCATCGTTTTAGCACCCATCATACTGACGCTGTTTGCTTCGCTGAAAACGAAGACCGATATGGTAAATACATCGCCTCTTTTACTTCCTTCTTTTGACAGGATCACATTCGACAATTATAAAGAGGTTTTGACAGATAAGCAGCTGCTTACAGGCTTTAAAAATACGGGAATCATTCTGGCAGTATCCCTGGTGTTCAATGTCCTGTTCGGCACCATTACGGCATACATCATTGAAAGATTTGAATTTAAGGGGAAGAAAATTATCGTAAGCCTTTTCTTCTTAGGAATGCTGATTCCTACATTTGTGACTGAGATTGCCAGGTTCCAGATTATTCAAAAGCTGCATCTCTATAACACACTGGGTGCACCAATCATTATTTATGTGGCGTCTGACTTGATGCAGCTGTACATATACAGGCAATTTATTTCCGGTATCTCTGCTGCATTGGATGAGGCAGCATTGTTGGATGGGTGTTCTTACTTTAAGCTGTTTGGCAAAATTATCTTTCCGCTTTTAGCACCGGCGACGGCAACGGTTTGTATCATTAAGGCAATCAGTATTATCAATGATATGTATATTCCGTACCTGTATATGCCGAAGAACAAGCTTCGTACTTTGACTACATTCCTGATGGATTATGCAAATGCACAGCTGGGGTCATGGCAGACGCTGGCGGCAGGGATCATTATTATCATGATTCCGACGGTAATCCTTTATCTGATATTCCAGAAGCATATTCTGGCGGGGGTTGCGGCCGGAGCGGTGAAGGAATAGACAATATAGCGCTGCAGAAACCTGTGAGGCCTGCGATTTGGGGAGCACCTGCGGGGCAACGTCATTAAGTGAGTATGTAAAAGCATTAATTTAAGCCCAGATTGCGAATTCCTGATGACGCAATCTGGGATATTATTTTTTATAACGAATAATTTTCTCCCGGTTTTCTGGGAATCCCACTGTTTTATACATCTACCGTATTACGATACGGAGTCCCAATGAATCCCACCTGCCTGAAATCCTTCATATTATGTCTAATCAGGTAGTCCATATAAGAAGCAACCATCCGTGCTGTCAAAATATAGCCGCAGGGCTGCATATGTCCGCCCAGGAAGAAATTTTCACGGAACTTTGCATCATACACCGGTGCATATGCCCGAAAATCAAGCACATATGAGTTGTCGAAGAGTTCTGCCATTTCATGCAGTAATTTTGCATGAGCATCTCCTTTGACATTCAGCTCCTCTGCCCGACGGTCCTCTCTGGGCATTGTCATAAAGAAGAACTTGGCATCTGGGGAGATTTCTTTCAGGCGCTGTATAATCTGCCCATAATATCCGGCAAATGTAGGCTTGTTATTCCTGTAATCATTCCTGTCGATATCTTCGGTGGTTCCAAGCTCCATTCCCTGATTGTAAATATCGTTTACGCCCAGAGCGATGATATAAGCCTGGCTGGCATATTCTTTATTCCAGAAATCCTTCTCTTCAGCCCAGCCGTTACAGTATGCTTTGGCAGTCATTCCACCTCTGGAGAAATTGTAGACCTTGCTGCCGATCATGCGCGCAAGATACTGACCCCAAGAATATTCAAAGTAATCATGATAAGTTTTCTCGCCATTTGGACCTGTGCCCTCGAATTCTCCGCTTGACAGGCTGTCTCCTACGCAGGTGATTGTTCTGAAGATACCTGCGAAGCCTCCGTCTGTGCACAGACGATCCAAGGGTTTCTCATCTTCTGTTGCATAAAACATATTAAAATCCATTTTGAAATCCGCCTTTCTGTATCCTTGTTATAGTTCTATTTTCTTATAGACCACCTGACATTCCTTTAGATGGCAGGCGATGCCATAAATGTGAATCGTTTTCATACCGTCCAACCGAAGCTTTGATGCGTAATCAGTATCATCGGTCTGCTTCAGGGCTTTTGTGCACATAGCATCAAGATTTCTATTTTCTGCATATTTTACTTCGATAATACAGCCGATTTTTTCGGCAGGAATTTCAATCAGGATATCGCTATATCCGTTTCCGGATTCTGTATTGGATTTCACAATCCAGGAGCTTTCGCTGCTAAAAAGTCCGACAAGAACACCATGGTAAAAGTTTTCTTTCATATCCTTGCGAGTGTAGGTGTCACGGATGCTGATGGAATTCAGGAGATATTCATTGAAGCGAGTCTGCAGCTCATCTGCATTTCCGGTTTTTAGAGCGAAGCAGAAGGCTTGCAGCTTTCCCGTGTCACTCTTTACAAGGCGATTAAACCAGACACGGATCTGTTTTTCGAATATCTGCTGCACTTCCAGATTCGGAATGACCAGCTTATGCAGTCGCTTTGTTGTTCTCTCGGCATCTGTTAAATAACCTGTAGTATATAGAATGCTCCATAAATAGGTGAGCCGTTCATCTGGATCCTCTGTAGCCAGATCATTATAGGTGAGCTCGTGGACTAACTCTTTTTCAACAACTTCTCCGGAAATCAGTGTTTCTATCTGCTCCTTGATCGTGCCGGTGGCATGCTCGATAATACTTTTTATAATGCTGTTTGAACTGCTGTTGGCCCAATACATCAATGGTTCCGCTGTGATGTCAGTCAGATAATCTTTTACATAGCAGATGACATCCCAGGGACAATAGATATTCTCTTTTCCAAAGAGATAGCCATCATACCATTCTTTGACTGTCTGGTATTGCGTTTCCATGGCGTAATCGGAAAGCAGAGACCGCACCTCATCATCGGTAAAACCGAAGTATTCATCGTAGGCTGCGTCAGATATGGTATGCACATTGAAATTATTCAGGCCTGTAAAGATACTTTCCCTGGAGATGCGCAGACATCCGGTTAAAACTGCAAAATACAGGAAATCGTTTGTTTTGAGGGCGAACTCAAACATGGAGCGGATATGCGAGGCCATTTCATCATAATAATTATTTTCGTAGGCCTTATCCAGAGGTACATCATATTCATCAATGAGAAGGATGACTTTCTTTCCGTAGTGCTTGTAGAGCAATTCTGAAAGGAGTGACAGACTGTTTCTTTGGTTCTTTGGACTAATCTCGTCTTCATAGAGGGCACGCAGAGGTTTTTTGTCAAGTTCCGTCAAACGGTCGCTTTCCAACAGGAATTGCAGTCGCCTGGCTTCGCGCAGGATCACCTGCCCCATGTTTTCCAGAGCAACATCGAATGTCAGACCACTTACACTTTTCAGACTGATAAAAATCACCGGGAAATTTCCCATATACTGAGTACATAATTCTGTCTCCTGTGAAATTGCCAGTCCATTGAACAACAGTTTATTGGTGCCGATCTCAAAGAAAGACTTGAGCATGCTCATATTCAGGGTTTTACCAAAGCGCCTGGGGCGGGTGAACAGGTTTACTTTCCCCCAATTAGCCAGAAGATCCTTAATAAATCCGGTTTTATCAATATAGTAAAAGCCTTCTGTACGTATTTCCTCGAAATTCTCAATACCGACAGGAAGCTTCTTTCCTTCATTTGCCATATTGCTTCCTCCTTCCCGGGCAGAAGTATGCGCCTGCCCCATTTGAAAAATATACTATAATGGAGTGGGCGGCATGGGTTCTGTAGTCTGGTTTCATTTTATCATAGCATATCTTAAATGGCAAGAATCCGCATGCGGGTTTTTAGCCCTTTTCGCATCATCATAGTTGCAATCTCCCCCAATTAATGGTAAAGTGAATGTATGACTTTACAAGAAAAGAGGAAACCCCATGAAGACGAAAATATTTATTGACGGAAGCGAAGGAACAACAGGATTACGCATCTTCGAAAGATTTGAAGGCCGTGACGATATAGAGTTATTAAAAATATCCTCAGAACTGAGAAAAGATCCCGAAGAGATCAAGAAGTTCATCAATGCATCGGACATCACATTCCTGTGTCTGCCTGACGCAGCAGCCAGAGAAGCAGTTGCTATGGTTGAAAACGACAACGTGCGTATTATTGATACTTCAACAGCCCACAGAACAGAAGAAGGCTGGGCATACGGCTATCCGGAATTATCCAAGGCTCACAGAGAAGCCATTAAAAACGGCAAACGTGTAGCTGTTCCGGGATGTCACGCATCAGGATTCATTACCATCGTATATCCCCTGGTAGCAGGCGGTATTCTTCCCAGCGATTACCCGGTAGCAAGCTTTTCCCTGACCGGCTACAGCGGCGGCGGAAAGAAGATGATTGCCGAGTACGAAGGCGAAGAGAGAGATGTGGAATTAGATTCTCCCCGTGAATATGGCCTGAGCCAGACACACAAGCACTTAAAAGAGATGCAGAAGATCACCGGACTTGACAGGGCGCCCCTGTTTTCGCCTATCGTATCTGATTACTATAGCGGTATGGTGGTGTCTGTACCTTTTTATGCAGATATGTTAAAGGGTACACAGACACCTGAGACGGTACATAAATTCTTTGAAGAATATTATGCCGGTGAGAAATTCATTAAGGTGATGCCTCTGGGCAAAGAAGCAGACTACAGAGGATTCCTCGGCGGAAACGGATGCTCCGGATGGGATGGAATGGAGATCTATGTAACAGGTAATGAGGAGAGAATTCTGGTATCTGCAAGATTTGACAACCTTGGCAAGGGCGCTTCAGGAGCGGCTATCCAGTGTCTGAATATCATGCTTGGATGCGATGAGGCTAAGGGGCTGAATCTCTAAAAAATAAACAGAAAAATGCGTGGGCAAAAATGAGCCGAAAATCGGCAATTTTTGCCCACGTATATTTTTTTCTGTGCCTCCGTTCTCTAGCGCCATCTCTTTCCGGTTTTGTCCAGATATTGCGAAATGGCTCCAACCCAGTCTGTCTGTATAATATCAAAATTGTCAGCACACCAGCCCCAGCCGAATTCCGGGTTGCCTGCAAGTGCAGTATCATCCGAATGAATTTCTCCATCGCCCTGCTTGCGGATAAGTGTCATGTGAGCATCGCGTATATGAGCTACCTGATCAAAAAAGAGCTGAATCAGAGCTTTTCGGAATATCTGTGGGAGCTGCGTATGAAGAAAGCGAAGGAACTGCTGAGCAGTACGGATATGCCAATTGATGAGATCAGCGTTGCGGTGGGGTATCTGAATTCGTCAAGCTTCAGGAGGAAGTTTAAACAGGAGACGGGGCTGACGCCGTCGCAGTACCGGGCGGAAAGTTGATCGGGGAGGGTAAAAGATAGCGATATGTATACAAAGCACACATGGCAGTCTGACAAGCATTACAATTTTAATTATGTAAAGTATCTACCAAAAGATTATGACCCACAGAAAAAGTATCCCCTGGTATTTTTCTTACATGGTGCAGGAGAACGAGGAGATGATCTTGATGTGGCGATGCGGCATGGCTATATGAAACATGTAAGAGAGCAGGGCAGGGAATATCCGTTTCTATTCATTGCGCCCCAATGGCGACGATGAATTGTGGAAGTGGATGCTGGAGCAAAGGCGTGTAGAAAAACAGTAATACTGTCGGTCTTGTTTGAGGGTCCGGCTGGGACTGAGGACAGTCCGGCCGGACCCTTTAATTTATGACAATAGGAAGTTCGCGGAGCGTCTTTCTATTGTTTGAATCACTCTGCGTCTGCCCCTTGCCTGGTGGGAGCATGCCCATAAATTCGTTTATATGCTTTATAAAAGGAGTTAAAGCTTGCATAGCCACATTCTGCGGCGATTTCAACGACCATTTTCTGTTTCTGGGCAAGCAGCTCATTGGCACGGCCCATGCGCTTTTGCTCAATATATTCCACCGGCGTCATATTCATTGCATTTTTAAATGCCTTGTATATAGTGGAGGAGCAGTCAAAGTGGGATGCCAGTGTCGTAACACAAAGATCACAGTCTGTATAACGTTCATCGATGTATTCAATGATTTCCTGCACGAAAGGATCGATATTGGTATGAGTCTCCTGCCTGATCTGTTCCGCGAACTTTTGTACCAAAGTTGCCAATTGATGATACAAAGTATTTTCTTCGTGTGAAGTGTATATTTCGTTATAGGAAGGAATATACTCGTCCACAAATTGCAAAGGATGTTCCGTCGTTATGCAAGTCAATGTGGTGCGGATCATTTCATATACATTTCTTTTTAAAGCGTTATTCTGGTTTTCCCTTAATGTCTCTGAAAAGGTGGATAGACATCCCAGCGCTACTTCCACATTGCCATAAGAGATGGCGGTATACAGTGTCATTAATTCTGTCATAGGGAATGAGCTTGCAGGGATTTCTACGCAGTCTTCTACTGTGCATACTCTCTTCATGTTGTCAGAGCAGGGAAGGTCTCCTATGCTCTGGAGCTGACGGTATGCTGCAGGCAGATTTTCCAGGGATTGATAGCATTTGCTGGAAATGCAGTATATCGTATAGAAAGGTTCCTCACGATTAATATTGTCAACCAGAAAATCCAATATTTTAATATAATCCCGCATGTCTTTTTGGGTTATCAGCAATATAAGCTCATAGTCGCTGAACTGCTGCTGATAAGCATTGGCAATTCGCTCTGCAGGAATGTCTGAAGAAGCAGCATGGGATCATTGTAAGAGGCCTCGGCTTCGTCTGTATTGGCCTGCAGTCTCATGAGCAGCAGGTGATATCCGTCAGAGGGAAAATCCGGAAAATAGGAATGGAACTGTATGACATCCTTAGGATTAGTCAATTGACCATTGATTGCTTTTTCCAGAAAACGTGCCTGTAGGATCTTCTGCTGCGTATTGATCAGCTGCTGATATTGCTCCAGATGCTTGTCTGCACTGAGGATGCTGTTTGAAATATAATCAAATTCATTCCTCATCCCGGGAGCTTTCATGCCGGATTCCACTTCTGTGTCGCTGTTAAAAATATTTCTGCAGCTTTCCAGAATAGTGAGAATACCCAGTATGGGATTGGATGAAAGATGGGTACCTGTCAGTATTATGAGGACCAAAAGCACTAAACAGGAAAGTCCGTAAAGCATCAAAAAGAAGTAGAGCGGTTCCATCTTTTGATAAAACAGTGTTTTTGCAATGTAAATATTAATATCAATATTTCCGGAGGACAGGTGACTGCTGAGTGTTCTGAAATCTTGTTCCGTTTCCGGAAGATCACTGTATAAAACAGTACCGTCTGTACAGGTCAGAGAAAAGTAACAGTCAGACTGCTCTGAATCTGCAATCAACAGGTTCTTGAGCGTGGTAACATCAAGAGTTGCATATAAATAAGCAGAATGCCCCCACCTGATTGCATAGATAATGGCATCGTATTCGCCCTCATAAGCTGTGATATGATGTACCGGCATAAAGCCGCCCATATTTTCTTCCAAAAGCTCATACCACTCTTGATAGCTTAAGTCATCAACACAGAAAAAGTCAGGATAAAACCTGGTGCCTTTATTATTCCAGAAAGCTTTTTCCGGAAAAACAGCCACATTTTCATCGAGTAACAGTACTGTGTCGGTAACAATATGATCAAGTGGCGAAGTCAGACTGTCAAAGGTTTTTCTCAACTGAATCTGGACATCGGT
Source organism: Acetatifactor sp. (assembly GCA_045545375.1). GTDB lineage: Bacteria > Bacillota > Clostridia > Lachnospirales > Lachnospiraceae > Acetatifactor. The sequence goes on along the minus strand of JAZQAT010000017.1, from coordinate 835 downwards.
AGCGATATTGCCATAATCCGGATTGCGGTAGCACAGGGGTATAAAGCGCAGGTCTTTGGAAAGTGTCTGGGAGGTATTCAGCACACCTGAAACCATATTTTCAATTTGCATTATGCCCATATTCATACGCTGGCTGATCTTTTCCAGTTGAAGCTTTCCGAATACATTTTGAAGGTAAGCAAAAATGGGAATTAATGCTATACAAAAGACGATGGAAATCACAGTAAATATCAGCAGAAAACGGCGAACTACCGTAAATTTCAGGTTGCTTGTATATTTGGGCAAGAATATTTTTTTAATAAGAATACCTCCCTTCAATTTGCCTGGCTGTTACAGCACAGTTTGAACAATTTATCTAATTATAACAGTTTTTTTTCTGCCAGTCTCACCATTCTCATTTTTTCATTGTCTTTTCAAAAAATATCCTGATGCCTGTGCAGGGAGGATTTTTTATAATGAAGCTATAAAAACGGAAGGAGACGTAACAATGAGTTATAAGTACAGAGAAGATAATCTTGCGATTATCGATATCACCAAACCGCCATACAACGCGGATAATACCGGCGTAGAAGATTGTACAGAAATCCTGAGACGCGCATTCGACGATATTTTGCGGCCCAATGCGGTGAATATGAAGAAAACAATTGAGAAGCTGGCTGCAATGGAAGGAACGGACGGACGAATCAGTTTTGAAATCTCCAAAAAGGATAACATCATGACCATACCTTTTCCTGAGACACTGGAAGCCACCAGGATACTTTACTTTCCCAATGGTATCTATACTGTCAGCAATACGATCACTTACAGTTATTTTGAAAATATGATGAGCATCCGT
>JAZQAT010000016.1:0-1672 GCA_045545375.1 Acetatifactor sp. | reverse complement strand
GTCAGAGCTTTTTGTTTATGAGGAGGATTTTTGGAGCGAATCCTTAAGGCAATTTGGATACGAGCTGGGGCGGTTTATTTATCTGATGGATGCAGTTTTGGATTATGAGTACGATAAAAAGAAACAAAATTATAATCCGCTCATTGAGACAAAGCGAATGCCGGAGGAGATAGAAGGAGCACTGATGCAGGCAATCGGAAATGCAACTGCTATATTCGAAAAGTTACCGATCCTTCAGGACGCCGGAATCATCAGAAATGTTCTATATGGTGGTGTCTGGCAGTCTTATTATGCAAAAGTGAAAGGAAAGGAAGAGAAAAATGGTAACGGATCCCTATAAAGTACTAGGTATTACACGGGATGCCAGTAAAGAAGAAATAAAAAAAGCGTACCGGAAAAAAGCCAAAGAGTATCATCCGGACCTGCACCCCAACGATCCGAAAGCAGCTGAAAAAATGAATGAGGTCAATGAAGCTTACGATATGCTCTGTAATCCGGAAAAGTACCGGAAAAGGGATCAGGAAAGGTATGGTTATAGCGGGCAGTCACAGAGCGGATATGGATATCAGCAGAGAAATACCTATCAGGAAGGGAATAGACAGGGATATAGTAATGGCGGGTATGGTGGTCAGCGATATGATAGACAGGATGATTTCTGGGGATTTGGTTTTGATGATATATTTGGCTTTGGTGCCAGAACGCAATCAGTGCAAAAACCGGAAAGGCATCCAAATGATACAGAAGAGATGAAGCAGGTGGTTGACTTTATCTGTATGGAGAGATATGACTACGCAAACCATATTTTGAACCAGATTGTGAGCAGCCGGAGAGATGCCAGATGGCATTATCTGAATGGACTTACGAACCATGGGCTGGGCAATCAGATCAGGGCTTTGGAGGAGATGCAGAAGGCGGTTCAGATGGAGCCGGGTAACCAGGTTTATAAACAGGCCTATAACAGTATGAGGCGTAATGGGAATGAATATCAGTCTTCTGGTGAAGATTTCAGAAAAGCAGCAGAAGGTGTTCATAAATACTGCATGGGATTTTGTGCATTGCAGTTTTTCTGCATGTTCTGTAGATGTTGTTAGCGGAAAGAGAGGTTGAATAACATGGGTAAAGTAATAGGAATTGATTTGGGAACAACAAACAGCTGTGTGGCAATTGTAGAAGGGAATGAGCCTGTTATTATTCCAAACGGTACAGGTGCAAGGACAACTCCAAGTGTGGTTGCCTTTACCAAAACCGGGGAGCGGTTAATCGGTGAAGTGGCAAAGCGACAATTGACCACTAATGCCGACCGAACGATCAGTTCAGTAAAGAGACACATGGGAACAGACTGGATGACCCGTATTGATGGGAAAGAATATAAGGCGCAAACAATCAGTGCAATGGTATTGATGCAATTGAAAAAGGATGCGGAGGACTTTACAGGGGAGCCGGTAACAGATGCAGTGATCACAGTGCCGGCATATTTTAATGATGTTCAGAGACAGGCTACAAAGGATGCCGGCAGGATTGCAGGCTTAAACGTACTTCGTATCATTAACGAGCCAACCAGCGCAGCACTTTCTTATGGACTCAATCACGGAGAATCCCAGAAAGTCATGGTATATGACCTTGGAGGCGGGACCTTTGATGTATCCGTGATTGAAATTGCAGATGGTGTCAT
>JAZQAT010000015.1:0-4834 GCA_045545375.1 Acetatifactor sp. | reverse complement strand
AAGAGCAAAACCGCCAACACTATGATTCCTGCTGTTTTCGGAATGAAACAGATGACTTTATATATGATCGGATGAACTGTATTCATGATAAAAACGCATCCCAATCCCCAGAGAATGGAAAATTTCAGGCATACATAGCCTTGTATGTTAAACGGAACATCCGAATAGTCCCACCATTTATTGCTAAATACTTTCTCCAACACTAACCCTGTCAGATATTCCAGAACTGTTGTCAGAACAACGGAACCGATAAACAGCATAAGTGTGTTATCCTTAAGAGGAGTTAACAGGACAACTACGACTAGCATCCCACATCCATAAACAGGACAATATGGACCATTCAGAAAACCTCGGTTCACAAAATGTCCCTTATTCAGCCCCACAAAGATAACTTCCACACACCAGCCAATGAAAGAATATATCGCAAAAATCCATAATGCTTCATACAAATTTTGCGGCATATATTCCCCTCCTTCTTGTCTTTCAAATTTACGTTAGATAAATCCCCACGTGGCGATGACAGCCTTTCCACGTGGGGTAATACAAAGGAGAATTATTCCGATCTGAGCGCCACCACCGGATCCTTCTTGGCTGCACTTCTGGAAGGAATGATACCTGCAAACAAAGTCAACAGGACACTGATGCCTATCAGAACCAATGCTGCCGGAACCGGTAAAAACGCATTCAGGTTGTTGATACCTGTTAGTTTATGTAAAATCATATTGATCGGAATACATAATAAATAAGTAACTGCTACTCCAAGCGTACCTGATGCAAAACCTATAATTACAGTTTCTGCATTAAACATACGAGACACATTTTTCTTGGATGCACCAATGGCACGCAGGATACCAATCTCCTTGGTACGTTCCTGCACAGAGATCAAAGTAATCACACCGATCATAATAGAGGATACCACCAATGAAATTGCCACGAATGCAATCAAGACATAAGTAATCGCATTAATAATCATGGTTACGGATGACATCATCAGTCCTACATAATCTGTATAGGTGATCTTTTCAAGCTCATCCACGTTCTCGTTATAAGCAGCGATTGCCTCCTCTATCACATCCTTGTCTTCAAAGGATGCTGCATAAAGGTTGATGGTGGAAGGACTGTCCAGATCCACATAGCCCAAATCCCGCAGATTTCCTTCATAACTGGATTCAGAAAACTCCAGTACTTCGTCATGGTATGTCACCATCTGTTCTGTGGTATATCCGGCTTTTGCCGTATCCAATGCAGCAACCAGCTGTGAGGTACTTAAGTTCTCCAGCTGCATACTCACCTGAGCCGCGTACTGTGCTTTGGTCTGCTCCGTTACCATCTCCGTAAATATCTCCGTGATGTCTTCATCTGACATGGCGGTGATATACTCCTGTACTTCCTCCTTAGCCATACCAACCTGCTGTGTCATAGCCTGGGTCAGTGTCATTTCCATGTCTTCCCTGGTCATGGAGCCCATAGTCTGGGATACCATATTCTCCAACTCTTCCGGTGCCGGAATACTCATGATCTTTACATAAGCAGCCGCTTTTTCACTCTCATTCAGGGAGTCAATATACGTTTCAAATTCTGCCACTTTCTCTTCTACTGTCAGATTACCGGTATTTTCTTTAAAAGGCAGACCGGTAAAGATGTCTTTGGACGGGTCCTCAAGCTGTGCTTTTACAGAAGTAGAATCCTTTCCATTCTCAATCACATATTCCGTCAGCTTATTTGTATAACCGATGGTTCCACTTAGCATAGTGGATACCGCATCTTCATTTGGACGGATAATGCCGGATACCTTCAGCACAGTGCCATTATCGTACAGGTATTTTAATCCGGCCTGGGTATCGCGAAGATCGGTGTAAGTGCCTGTTTTTTCATCCAGAGTAAAGCAGTCTGCATTAAAAATCGTTCTGAATTCCATGTCACAGATTTCCTCATAGGTCCAGCTCTGTACATTGGCTTCTATTTCCGTCTTGTCAAAAGCAGCCTGCGCCATGGCATCGATATCTTCTCTTGATTTTAATCCCAGAGCATAGAGTGTCATATCGTCAATCTCGTTATTCTCGTCAACCACCAGAACAATCTCATTGTACTGGGTCGGCCAGGAACCATAAATCACATCATACTGTTTTTCCAGAAGAGGACTGACCAGCTTGCCGTTATCTCCGGGCAGCATTTCCTGCCATAACACGATGGATGTACCCATGGGAGACATAGCTGACATACTTTCCATGCCGCTTCCCATGCCTGCATCTTCTCCCATATCCATCATGGAAGACAGATCCATACCAAAGTATTCAATCAAAAGCTCTTGCATCAGTGCCTGGGAATCTGACTGAATGATGGTACCATCCACATTTTCTGTATAGACCAAAAGATCCATATCATAGGTGTACTGGACACCGCTCACGGCTTCCTTCAATCCTGTGTCACTTTCTTCTTTCACTCGCTCTGTTTCTATATATTCCTTAAAAGCTTTCAGGTCATTCTCATCAGCCTCCATGGTATTCAAGGTGTTGATCATGTCGTAGACCATACCCTTCTGATATACAGCGTCCCTTTCATGGCTCTCCTCAGACTGTGCCTTGCTGATAAAAGTATTCATCAACGTTCCCATATTCAGGTGCTGAGCTTCCAGCGTCAGAGGATAGGAGGATAAGGTATCCTCCTGCAAGGTATCAATATAGGCTGTCATTCCCTGAGATACTGCAAAAATCAATGCAATTCCGATAATGCCAATACTTCCTGCAAAGGATGTCAGTATCGTACGGCCTTTCTTGGTAAACAAATTTTTCAAGGAAAGGCTAAAGGATGTAGCAAGAGACATGGAAGGCTTTTTTTGTTGCTTTTCCTTTTTCTGTTTTTCAGCAACTTTTTTCTGCTCCCATTCCGCTTCCTTTTCGCCTACCGGAGCTGAGTCATCCGTGATTTTACCATCCAGCATCCGAATAATTCTGGTAGAGTACTTTTCAGCAAGATCCGGATTGTGGGTAACCATAACCACCAGCCGGTTCTTCGCCACCTCCTTCAAAATATCCATGACCTGTACACTGGTTTCCGTGTCAAGGGCTCCGGTAGGTTCATCTGCCAGTATGATGTCCGGATTATTCACCAGGGCGCGGGCAATGGCAACCCTTTGCATCTGCCCACCAGACATTTCTGCGGGTCTTTTCTTAAGCTGATTTCCAAGACCTACTTCTTCCAGGGCCTTAATGGCCCGTTGCCTGCGTTCTGACTTAGATACCCCAGAAAGGCTTAGCGCCAGTTCCACGTTCTGCAGAACTGACTGATGCGGAATCAGGTTATAGCTCTGGAATACAAAGCCTACGGAGTGGTTACGATAGGCATCCCAGTCACGATCCTTAAAATCCTTGGTAGACTTACCATTAATGACCAGATCACCGGAGGTGTACTGATCCAATCCTCCGATAATGTTCAGCATGGTAGTCTTACCACAACCGGAGGGACCGAGGATAGAAACAAATTCACTTTCCCGAAATCTCAGGCTTATCCCTTTCAGTGCTTCCACCCTGCCATCACCGGCGGGATATTCTTTTGTAATGTTCTTTAACTCCAGCATTCTTTATATCCCTTCTTTCTCACATTATTCGTTTCTGAAATTAAATACCATAGACAGTGCTGAGGTGGCAATCATCGCAACACATACTAACAGATGAAGTACCCAGTTTGTTCCAAGTTGGAATGCCGGCTGGAAAAGGTAACCCCATACACCCACAAGACCGCATGCAAGCGGAATCAGTGAAACAAAAGTGATATCAGATTTTGCGATGCAGAGGATGATACCAATCACAGTCAGGAGCAATACCAATATAGGCATTAATAAGATATCATTGATTTGATAGTCACTTCCGACTTGTCCTGCTATGTAGCTTTCCAAGGGAGCATGGTCTGTCGGGAACCATATATAAGACTGGATGGATGTACTGATTCCGTCATAGCTCCAGAATGGCATAAAATGCAGTACCAATAATACGCCCATTAAAATGATAGTGATGATGTTAAATATTTTTGCTTTGTCCATTGTGTTATCTCCTTTGATTTCATAAAATATAGTTCAGTGATTAACTGTTGCTATGAGATTAGTGTGGAAAAATAAACTGAACCGAAACAAACAGGCGTATTCATAAACACTTACGTTCTATTTAAGAGTCTCTTTAGAAAATTAAGATATTGATTATGATTGCCACATAAAAAAAATCCGGCAACCTTTCCTGTAACCAGATCCCTTTTTGTCTATCTTAATTAAAACCGAAAAATTGATTTGCCAGCTTATATGCAGATGAATCCACCCAGTCATCGCTGTCCACTACTTTAAAGTACAAGCCTGTTGCATTCCGAAGCCCTGCATTAACTGCTTCTCCATGACCTCCATTGGGCTGATGTACCGTTTTTACAACATCCGGATATTTGGATGCATATTCTTCTGCAATACATGGCGTATCATCCTTTGAGCCGTCATTTACAATAATAATCTCCACTTCATCTCCTCCATAAAGCAGAGATTCCACACATTTCTTCATATAAGCCTGCGAATTATAGCAGGGAACTGCTATCGATAGTAGTTTCATAACACCCTCCCAGTAATCATACTTCAATCATTTGCTTCGAAAAATTCCAACAAACATTTTTCATACCCTTCTTTATCTGTATAGTAGCTCATTCCATGATCCGCCCCGGGTACTACAAACAGGCGTTTCGGCGCTGCACATGCCTTGTAGTTCTCATATGTCATTTCTACCGGTACAAAACTGTCATCCGTTCCATGGATGAATAAAACCGGTACTTTACATTTCTTCATGGCATCTACCGCAGAATA
>JAZQAT010000014.1:0-50179 GCA_045545375.1 Acetatifactor sp. | reverse complement strand
CGTCAGAAGTTTCAACACCGGTAATATGACCGCCACCTATTTCTACATTGGAAAAGGACGGTATATTTTGTGCTCCTGCCTCCAGCGCATTATAGCCAAGGTATGACATAAGAGCCTCTGTTGCCTTTTCTCCGGTGATAGAGCCTTGTTCTCGAATGCTTCCGGTGGCGATGGTGCTGATCACATTGTTGGCAAAAGAGCCTCCTTTGCTGACGGAAGAGGAATAAATCCGTTCTCCCAGCCCCTTCGGTTTCGGAATCAGGTCACTACCAGCGTTATTCTGAGCAGGTGCAGAAGCTGATTTTATGGCGCTATTGGTAATATGCTGAGTAGCAATCCCGGCCAATCCACCGGAAAAAGAGTTGTTTTGACTGCCGGAACGGTTCACTGTGTGATTTTTTCCTCCATGAGAGTTCGTAAAGGACATCATGGTACCGATACCTTTTGCGGCCATCATAGCCTCTGCAAGCATGGAGCCTCCGGTATGTCCTACATTGATCCCCAGACTGGAAAGAAAGGAATCAATCTTTTGAGACACTTTTAAGAAAGCAACTGCACAAAGAAACCAGATAAATACGTTTCCGGTAACGGCTTCTCTTCCTACAGCGGCTACCTGAGCCTGTACTTCTGCTTCTGTTACGGCAAAGACAGGCAGGCTGTAACAATAAAATAATCCTGCGGATAGTATGAGATTTCGCAGGATAAGCTTCAATTTTCGCATATATTCAGTTCCTCCTATATGGACAATGGGTTGGCGATGAATGCTCCCACCATGGATGTAAACAGCCGCAGACACCATGCATTCATTAACAGCAGGAAGACTTGGCCTCCGAACATGCGGCACCAGGCTTTAAAAATGTTTGAGGTGGTCTGTGAAGCACCCATGGAGAAAGCCACAGGTGCGGTATAGACCAGTACGCCCAGTAAAATATAGCGTTCCGCTGCCTCAAATAAGAGCTTTATGTAGTTCCATGCCAATATCAGTACAAGAATCAGGGCTATGATCAGTACGGCACCGTTTGCACAGACGCCGATAATGGTCAGCATAACAGAACTGAAGCTGGCAAAATCAAGCGTAGGCAGTGCAGAATTCATAATCCAGTGATAAGGTGTTCCGCCGATGTTCAGTACAGTATTTACGATATTATCCGAAAAATACGCAAGCAATATAAACAAAATGGAACGGATACTGAGTTTTATGGGATCTTCTGCCTCAATTCCGGCTCCCAAACCAAAGTTTTTGAACAGCTGCCATACCCAGTTCAATAGTATGATACCGATAGACAGAGCTACAAAAACGGAATACATGGTCTGGGCAGCGGGGAAGTACCGCAGAAAGGTATTCATATCACAGCCGAGAGCCCCTAAGACAGAGGTGGTTATCATATCCAGTATGTTCATAATCTGTTCTGCCAGCCATTCCACAATTCCATCTAATATGCCCATAGCAAACCTCCTTTCGTAGTGGACTTACCATTTGCTTTATGGTGTCCATTGTCCTCCTGCAAAAAAGGGTGTGATATAAGCCATGATAAATCCCAGACCGTTAATGATGGCCCAGGTGATGCAGATACGTTTTAACCACGCCCGGCTTTCATCTACTGTTCGTCCGCTTCGGGAGAAATTCATCATTAACAGGGCAATGGATGCCGTTACAATGGCAGCTACTGTGGAAATCAGCACAATCTGATTGTAAACATCCTTCATAATGTCTGAAGCCTTGGTCCAGACATTGACATTGGCTGCGTGTGCTGGTTGGGTAAATAGCATAAACATCAGGGTAAAGACGGATATGCCGTAGGTTAATTTGGGAATTGTGTGCCTGAACCGTTGTAATAAACTCATTTCAGGCTTCTGTGTTGTTTGTGTTACAGGTTTGTTTTTCAATGTTGTTACCTCCTTCTTGTATCGTTTTTGTTGAAAAACAGTTCTATTTCCCCAAAACGGGCAGAAAAAAAGCACCTCATAAGGGTGCATGGGAACTGCCGATTGGCTTTGGGTATAAATTGAAACATACCAAGTGTATCATATAAGGATTTGCGGGAAAAGGGCAGAACTGTGCCAATTTCATGCATATTTGTGCCGATTTTGACTCATTCATCCGGGAAGAATTGTTCCAGTACATCCAGGCTGTCTCTGGAAGTATATCCCCAGAGAATGGAGCTGAGGGCATCAATGGCTTCATTTCGTTTACGATAATAGGTCCGATAGCTGATATCTAAAAAGTGTGGTCGCAGCTGATCCAGAATCTCCTCTACATTCCTTAACTGTTGCGGACAAAGGAACGAATAGTAGAGTAGCCAGTAATACATTTCACCATATTTGTGCTTTGTACGTAGCAGTTCGATGGAAGAGTCTAATAATTTTAGCATCTGATTGCTCTTTTCAATACATTTGGCATGATGTTCAAGGTTGCTGCCGGTCAGATCGGCACCGGCAAGGTAGATTGACTCCAGAAAATCATCAATGGAGCTGCCGTACTCAATGGAAAAACGCTTGCGGACCTGCTGTACGGACAATTCCAGAGCCCATACAACATCTCTGTATTTCTTTAACAGCTTCAGGGTATCGTGGTATAAGGGATTTGCAGTAATATTGGTATCCATTTTCTTTCCCATCATCATATCCTCCAATCCTGATTTTCTGTAGGTGTTAAGGTTAGCTCAAAATACCAGACCTGTTTATCTCCGCAGAGGATAGCCAGTCCGAAGCGGCAATGGTCGGGTTTCTTGTCTACTACAATATACCTTCCCTGGCAGTCGTCTGATAAGGGAAATAACTTATAGCGGGATTTGGGACATTGAAAACATGAAATCCCTTGAGATTCCAGCACTTTTGCCATTTTCTGCAGGATGATTTCAATATGCGATTTTGAAACGCTGGAAAGGTCTTCTGAAACGCAGATTTCATGCTCTATGGTAGTGGCTGTTTCGGCAGTAATGCCGTTGTCTGGTAATGTAATATTGATGTTCAAAATCATTGCAACCTCCTCTTTATCAATCAGAACATCTGATATTTGGAACATAGTGGATAGATAGTTTTGGAGATAGATCACACTTCCGGTCTTTCCGGGGAAAGTCATCAGGGAAATGTACTCCAATTCTGTGAGTTTCTTTAATATGCGTCCTACTGTTGCCTTGGAAATACCCCATCGGGTAGCCAGTTCATTATAATTCACCAATGGAGAACCGGTACCGTTACGCAGATAAACAACAGGACCAAGCTCGGAACCTTGCACCTGAGCATCGTTGTAAATGGCAGACAGCCACAAATCCAGTACAATATCCATTTCAGAACAGCGGCTGGTGCTGATTAATTCCGTGGCGGCAGTAAGCGGCATAAAGAAAAAGCCACTACCCTTCTGGCATGGACAGTTGTAATCAAGGACGGTATTATGCTTATTCCAGTCACGTATCTTGTATTTGATAATCTTTCCACGGTTGAGAGACAGGTAGGAGATAAGGTTGTTTTTCTGCAATTCCTCCAATATCTCCACTGCCTGACACTGAAAGCGTGTGCGGAACCATGTGGACAGTTCCTTTGTGGAACAAATCCATTCGCCGGGATAGATGGTGTAGCTGATGCCATCAATACGCCGGTAAGAGGTACGGAAATTGGCATAGCTGCATAATACGGTAAAATAAAAAAGACCGGAACCTCCTTTGGTTCGAATGTTCTGGTCGTTGATTAGAGATTGTATAAATTGTCTATAGATACGACAACGCGGATAATCCACAATTTGCTTGATTTGTAATTGATATTCTGACATGATATCCTCCATAAAAATAAAATACCCCCCTATCAAGCAACCTACAACAACCTACAACAAAAATGTGTAGTGCTTGACAGGGGGTGTCATATTAAATTATAATATTAAAAACAAGAATTAAAGTAAAGGATAGATTGAAATTATTAAGTTCTTGGCATAGCGAAAATTGCTAATTTTTTGCTAATTTGAGGTTGGCAAAAAGGGATTTGCTAATTTTTTGCTAATGCAACTTAATGTACCTGGGTGAATCGAAAGTGGACAAAATGCACTAAAACGGCTCTGCATTTCTAATCCTGCTTGGACATATTTGATAAGAAAAGATATGAAAAGGCATGTAAGGAAACCGCAGGCGGCGGGGATGTTTCTCCTCCTAAGCGGAAGGCCAGCGGTTCGAATCCGCTCAGGAACGTGAGAAAAATGCAGAAAAATTGATTTCAGTTTTTCTGCATTTTTTGTTATTGACCATGAGTATGGTGTTCATCGAAGAGTAAGAAATCATTTCTCTGTGTAGCACGGGATAATCAAATTAAAGTATCTTCGCATTTTTCCTGTAATTCCCGGGCGTAAATCCGGTCGTTTTTCTAAATAAGATCTTAAAGTGCGAGTCAGAGCGAAAACCACACTCTGAGGCAATCTCTGTCAGAGGTTTATCTGTATAAATAAGCATTCGCTTAGCTGCGTTCATTCTTAAAGATGTCAGAAAGTCATGAGGCGTATATCCCGTGTCGCGCTTAAAAAGCCGCAGCAAATGAAGGCTGGAATAACCGGAAAGCTTTCCAAGATGATCAAGTGAGATATCCCGGGAAAAATGAGTTTCCATGTAAGAGATACTGGTTTCTACAGCAGTGCAGTATTTTTTTCGTGAATATACCCTTTCAAATAATTGTGTCAAAAGAGATAATAAAAGAGCATTCTGTTTCACCGGTGCAATAAGCTCTTCCGAATGAAAGAGTCGGATCAGCTCTTCGAATGTCTTCCGGTACTCGCCGTCAGTGTGAAAATATTCAGGAATACCATCCAGGAGCTGGTTTTGGTATAATACGTTGCTCTGTCCGAAATCAAAATACACAGTGTAGCAGCTATAGTAGGAGGTGCTGCACATATAGGTTCCCGGACGTGCAAATCGTATATCACCATAGTTGACTCTATATTCGTTGCCGTTCATATTTATCATACCGTTTCCCGTTATGTAAAAACTGAGTTCATAAAATTCTGCGGTTCTTTCCGGGCTGACTTGTCCAGGTTCTTTCTCCGTTTCAAAAAAACGACTCAAAGAAATTCTGGGCAGCATGGCTTCTATAGGTAAATGCTGCGCAATCATAAGTTGACTCCTTCAAAATGTAAATAAATCGAATTTTTATGTCATGAATGCAAATTGATGTTTGTAATAAACTAGCATAAAATTGAATGACAGTCAAGAGTTTGAAATGTCAATTTTTCAAATTGTAGTTTTGCAAATGGCGCGTCTGAACTGTTACGTTTGGCTATGGAATGAGCGAAGTGCCTATGGAGCGGACTGAACTATAACGAAATTCATTAGGAGGAGATCATGGATAAAGATTTTATATTAACCGGTGAGTGCGCGAAAAAATTATATCATGATTGTGCAGAGAAGCTTCCTATCATCGACTATCACAATCACCTTTGTGTAGCGGATATCAATGATGATAGAAAGTTTGACAACATAACGAAACTATGGATCAGTGTAGACCCATACAAGCATAGGGCCATGAGAATTCTGGGAATTCCGGAAAAGTATATTACCGGAGATGCTTCTGATTACGAGAAGTTTGAAAAGTGGTATGAATGTCTGCCAAGGCTTGCAGGTAATGCGCTTTTTGACTGGTCTGTTATGGAATTTGATAAAGTCTTTGGAATGCAGCTTTATCCTTTTAACAAAGATGCCAAATCAGTATGGGAAGAAGCAAACGAAAAACTGAAAGATTTGTCTGCGCGTAAAATTTTAGACAAATTTGACATTGAGTACTGCGCTCCATGTGCATCTCTCATTGATGATTTAACGTTATTTGATAAATCAAAGGGGATATGCCCGTCTTTAAGAGGCGATGACATTGTTGCAGTAAATGCAGATTATATAGATAAACTTAAAAAGCTGACCGGCATGGAAATAAACAGTGTGACAAAGTATGAAGAAGCTATTGAGAAACGTTTACAGGTATTTGTAGAAGTCGGATGTAAATATTCTGATCATGCTCTGGATGACGGTTTTGAATATGTTATTGATGATGGTAGAAATGAAGAAAGATTTCAGGCAGTACTCCGGGGGGAGATATTGAGCGAAAGAGATAAAAAGTATCTATCATCAAGAATATTAAAAACACTGGCAGGATTTTATACTAAATGTGGCTTTGCCATGCAGCTTCATATAGGCGCGAAGAGAAGTACCAGTACACGTCTCCGCAAGATAGCAGGTCCGGCCGGCGGTTATGCGGCAATCGGCAACTGTGTCAATGTGAAGTCATTGACAGGCATGCTGGATGATATCGAAAAGCAGCAGTTTGGACTCCCGAAAACGCTGCTCTTTACCTTAAATCCGGCAGATAATGCAGTGATGTCCATACTATCCGGTTCTTATAGTAAGGATGGAGTGGAAGCAGTGATCAGCCAGGGACCGGCCTGGTGGTGGTGTGACCATTATCAGGGTATGTGTGAGATGCTTGATCATCTCTCTGTCTTTGGAGTGATGTCTACTTTTATAGGCATGACTACAGATTCCAGAAGTCTGCTTTCTTTTGTAAGACATGATTATTTCAGACGTATCCTTTGTGAGTGGATAGGAGGGAAGGTTGCTAAAGGCATACTGCCTGATAATTATGATATTTTATCAGATATTGTAAAGAGAATGTGTTATGACAATGCAGCAAAAACAATTAAGGAGGAAAATTAAAATGCATTTCAATGACAGAAACGAAATTATTGAGCTTACTCCTCTGTGGAAAGGGGAGCGCTTTCCGGACGGAAGACCTAAGGTGCCGGATAAGTATCTGGATGCTCTGCAGAAAATGACATTAGAAGAAGTGTGGAAGCCCATTTATGTACTTGGTTATGAAAACCAGTTCGTGGGCGGTGGTGAGGCTCCGTTGCACACACTTCATGATGATGGAAGAAAGCTGATCGGCAGAGCGGTTACCTGCAGCTATTGCCCGACTCGCCCTGATCTGCATGAGATCATGTTTGCCAAAGGCGCAGAAGAAGGCAGAAAAGGTAACTACAATCAGTGGGTAATCGATACACTTGTGGAAAGAGATGTAGTTGTTGTAGATATGTATGACAAAATCTATAAAGGTACTTTCCTGGGCGGAAATCTTACCACAGCTATCAGAACAAGAACGAAAACAGGTGGTGCTGTTGTCTGGGGCGGTATCAGAGATGTAGAACAGATGAAGCAGGTTCCGGACGTTCAGGTTTATTACAGAGGAATTGATCCTACACCTATCAGAGAGTTTGTAATGACCGGCTTTAATTCTGTTACAAACTTTGGCGGTGCAGTTTGTCTTCCCGGTGATGTAGTATTTGGTGCCGGCGGTGGCGTATTGTTTATTCCCAGTCACCTTGTAGCAGATGTAGTGGAAGGTGCTGCCAAAACTCATGTAAAAGATGATTTCGGGTTTGAAATGATCGCGCAAAATAAGTTTACAACTGCTCAGATCGACAGAAATACCTGGACAGTGGAAATGCTGGATCTGCTTACAGAGTGGATTCAGACGGACGAAAGAGGTGCGCAATATCGTGATCTTGACTGGTCAAAGGAATACGACCTTGCGATCAACGGCGATCCGAATGATACTCAGAGTGCACTCTAAACAATAAAAAGACAGGAGTAATAAGAATGGATACATATTTTAATGACAAAATTGCAGTAGTAACAGGTGCAGGCGGAGTCATCTGTTCAGAAATTTCAAAAGGACTGGCAGATCTTGGTGTTACAGTTGTTCTGGTTGGAAGAACCATTGAAAAACTGGAAAAAGTGGCAGAAGAAATTGAGACTGCCGGCGGTAAATGTAAGGTATATTCCTGTGATGTTGCAGATGAAAAGGAAGTGAATGATCTGGCTGCAGCTGTTATTGCAGAGTACGGTAAGGTTGATTATCTTGTAAATGGTGCCGGCGGCAATAACAGTAAGGCAACTACAACAATTGCACAGTTTGATCCCAGAGAACTTGAAGAAAATCGTCCGGAGGATTTAAGAGGTCTCTATAATGTAGATATGCAGGCTTTTGAAAATGTAATCAGACTCAATACAATGGGGTCTGTATATCCGATCCTTGCCTTTGCCAAGTATATGGTAAAAGCAGGAAGCGGCAGCATTGTAAACTTTGCTTCCATGAACAGCTATTGTCCTCTTACAAGAAATTTTGCTTATGCCATGAGTAAGGCTGCTGTTGTTAATTTCACAGAGTCTCTGGCAGCCTATTTTGCAGAAGCAGGCATCAGAATTAATGCGGTTGCACCGGGATTCATCGTCAACGAGCGCAGCAAGGTATATCTTGGTACCGTAGAAGATGGTCTCACAGAGCGTGGCAAAAAGGTAATAGGTCATACTCCTATGGGTAAATTCGGGCAGGCAGGCGATATGTTCGGCTGCGTAAAATTCCTGCTGGATGAAAGAGCTTCTTCTTTTGTTACCGGTGTTACAATTCCTGTAGATGGCGGTTTCCTGACTCTTAGTGGCGTATAAAAGGAGGTTTTTATGCTTCTTACTGATTATTTCAGATATCCCAAGGACTCCACATGGGATATCGCAAGACAGTGCGGCGTGGAGCATGGTGTTATCAGACTTCCGGAAGATGGATCATTTGACCTGACAAATGCATCCCACTGGCAGAAGGTTTATGATGACTTTGTAGACTTTGGTATCAAGCCTGTGATTATTGAACCAATGCCCAATGAACTTCACGATCACATCAAAGCAGGTGATGAAAAACGTGATGAGTCTATTGAAAAGATAATTAAAATGTTCCCTATCATGGACAAACTGGATATTCGCACCATATGCTTTAACTGGATGGCACATATCGGCTGGTGCAGAACAAGGGCTGATATTGTGGAAAGAGGCGGCGCAAAGGTAACAGGTTTCAATATGGCGGAGTTTGTTCCCACAGATGCCTGTATCACCGAAAAGGAACTTTGGGATAATTATGAATATTTCCTGAAAGCAGTTATTCCTTATGCTGAAAAATATGGAATTAATTTAGCACTTCATCCCGATGATCCGCCTACAAAGCTGGGGAATGTATCCAGGATCATGACAAGTTATGCTAATATTGATAAGGCTATCAATGGGGTTGTACCCAGCAAAAATCTGGGCGTAACCATGTGTCAGGCTACTTATCATATCATGGGCGAAGATTTATACAAAGTAATTCCTGCACTTGCAGAGAAGATCTTCTTTATACATTTTAGAAATACGACCGGCACGATTCAGAATTATCGTGAGACCTTCCACGATAATGGTGCAATAGATATGGCAGATATTATGAAGCTGTACAAGAAATGCGGAGTGGATGTACCTGTAAGAGTTGATCATGTACCTACTATGGTGGGGGAAGATATGGTGAACCAGGGGTATGATGCAATAGGAAGATTCTTTGCAATAGGTTATTTGAAAGGTATTATGCAGGCAGTATAATGAGTAATCCTCAATCTGAAACAGTAAACTGAATCACAGAGTATGAAAGGCAGGGAACTACCCCTGTCTTTCATTTTGTCTAAACGCAAGTAACAGTATATTTCTACAAATTTCCCCAAACCTATTGCAATAAATGCACATATATGTATAATATAAGATGTTCGCTAACTTTTAAAAAAAAGTTTAGTATTAGATAACACAAGACGATACGGGAAAGTACACTGACAAACAGGAGGTGCTATTGTGGATATCGGTAAAAAGCTGAAGGATCTGCGTTTGCAAAACGGTTTGACGCTTGGTGACCTGGCTTCCAGAAGTGAATTGACAAAAGGATTTTTATCCCAGGTGGAACGTAATCTGACCACCCCAAGCATTTCTACGCTGGAGGACATCCTGGAGGCCCTCGGAACGAATCTGTCGGAATTTTTCCATGAAGAGCCGGAGCAGAAGATTGTCTTTTCTACCCAGGATTTCTTTGTGGATGAGCAGGAAGATTACAAAATCGAGTGGGTCATCCCAAATGCTCAGAAGAATCAGATGGAGCCTATTCTGTTGACGATTCAGCCACGAAAAAAGAGCCATATTTTGTCGGCGCACCCAGGCGAGGAATTTGGATATGTTTTAAAGGGGAATGTGACTTTGGTCCGGGAAAATAAGAAGTATAAACTGAAAGCGCAGGATACTTTTTATCTGGACGGAACGAAGAGCCATTATTTATATAATCACGGGAGCAGTGAGGCAAAGATATTGTGGATTACCACACCGCCTACATTCTAGAGTTACAGGAGAAGATGAGATGGAGAAAAAGAAGCTGATTGAATTTCGCAACATTGTAAAGAATTTTGACGGACAGATCGTCTTAAAAGGCGTGAATCTTGATATTTATGAAAAGGAATTTGTCACTTTGCTGGGACCCAGTGGTTGTGGTAAGACCACACTGCTTAGAATCCTGGGCGGATTTCTGGAGCCGGATGAGGGAAGTGTGATCTTTGACGGAGAGGAAATCAGTAAAAAGCCGCCTTATGAGAGAGAACTGAATACGGTATTCCAGAAATATGCACTCTTTCCCCATTTGAGTGTGTATGAGAACATTGCTTTTGGCCTGAAAATTAAGAAGATGAGTAAAGACGTTATTGATCAGAAGGTCATGAAGATGTTAAAACTGATCGGTCTGGAAGGGTATGAAAATAAGAACACTACTCTTTTGTCCGGAGGACAGCAGCAGCGTGTAGCCATTGCAAGAGCGCTTGTAAATGAGCCTAAGGTACTGCTTCTGGACGAGCCGCTGGCAGCACTGGATCTGAAACTGAGAAAAGAAATGCAGTATGAACTGAAGCGTATTCAGCAGGAAGTCGGAATTACGTTTATTTTTGTCACACATGACCAGGAAGAAGCGTTGACCATGTCGGATGAAATCGTGGTTATGAAGAGTGGTGAGATTCTTCAGGTAGGTACACCCGAAGAAATTTATAATGAGCCTGCCAACAGATATGTTGCGAACTTCATTGGTGAAAGCAATATTTTGCCGGGTGTGATGCTGGAGGACTATAAGGTTCGCTTTGACGATATTACTTTTGACTGTGTTGACTTTGGATATAAGCAAAATGAGCCTGTGGATGTGGTCATCCGTCCGGAGGATATCGACATCGTGCCTGTGGAAAAGGGGAAGATGACAGGTGAAGTCTTAAGTGTACTGTTCAAGGGTGTTCACTATGAGATTATCGTGGAGACGGTGCCCGGTACCAGTGTATCTGTCAATATGCGTGTCAGCCGAAACCATGACGTAACCGGTGAAAATGGTAAAGAA
Organism: Acetatifactor sp.; assembly: GCA_045545375.1. Lineage (GTDB taxonomy): Bacteria > Bacillota > Clostridia > Lachnospirales > Lachnospiraceae > Acetatifactor. The sequence goes on along the minus strand of JAZQAT010000014.1, from coordinate 38,953 downwards.
AAAATCAGTGCAAGTGATTTCTATGTGGATCTGGAGGATGTGAAGAAGCTGGATGACAAGGAAATCATTGCCCTTTCCAATGCTCAGGCATGGAATCCGGAGACGGACGAGTATATTTCCATTGCCAGAATTGAATATGATGTGCAGGAGGAAATCGGTCAGTATCCGGTTACTTTCTCTACAGCCAACGGAACCAGTATCGAGCGTACGATTTTTGTTGTAAATCAGCCTTTTGTAAAAAATGAAAAGGCCAACGAGGCAATCATGGCATTTAATTTCTTTAAGACGGTAGATGAGATTCAGGAGTCACAGGCGCTGGATACCGATCTTAAGACCTGGGCCAATGCACAGGGCTGGAAGCTTAGCAATGAAGATCAGAGTATTGATATCAGTGTAGATTATGATTTTGAACCGGAAAATGTAAAAGAAGGCGTTTACAAGATCACGTTTTCTACTACAGGTCGTGAGTTTAAAATTCACACCACAGATTATACGGAAGTAGGTCAGGAGGTCGGACTGACATTCTTCCCGGAAGATATTCATGTTATGTCAAGGATGGTATACTAAATGAAGAAATTTTCGCAGTTAGCACTTCCGTATATTATTTGGGCAGCAATGATGCTGATACTTCCCATGGCTCTGATTGCGCTGTATTCTTTTACAGAGCATGGCAACAGCATTATTTCATTCTCCTTTACTTTGGAGCACTATGTAAAGTTCTTTACCGACCCGGACTTTTTATTGATCTTATGGCGCTCCATGTTGATTGCAGTTAAGACTACTATTATTTGTCTTTTACTCGGGTATCCGGTTGCGTATTTTATTGCACGCAGCTCAGAGCGACTGCAGAATATGCTTGTGTTGTGCATTACGATTCCCATGTGGATCAATATGCTGGTAAGAACCTATGCGTGGATCGGTCTGCTCAGCGAGGGCGGCCTGATTCAGCAGATATTAAGTTTCTTGGGATTTGGCGAGGTTGAGCTGCTTTATACAGAAGGTGCCGTTCTTTTGGGAATGGTGTATAACTTTCTGCCGTTTATGATCCTGCAGATCAATACCTCTTTGTGTAAAATGGATCATTCTCTGGTGGAGGCAGCAGCTGATCTGGGAGCCAATCCGGTACAAACCTTCAGGCGGGTTACACTGCCGTTGTCACTGCCCGGTGTCATCAATGGAATTACTCTGGTATTCCTGCCGGCTGTCAGCTCCTTCTTTATTCCGAAGCTTTTAGGCGGCGGACAGTATTTCCTTATCGGTAATATGATTGAGAACCAGTTCATTACCGTGGGAGAGTGGAACTTCGGCAGTGCCATCTCTATGATCATGGCGATCATTATGATGCTTCTGATGATGGCTGTTAAGAAAGTAGAAATCAGAAATCATGGCGGAAAGGAGGCGTAATCAGGATGAAGAAAAAGAAACGTCCAATCGGAAGGGCACTTATGATTTTGATGGTAATATTTTTCTACCTTCCGATTCTTTATATGATTATATTCTCCTTTAATGAGGGCAAATCCCTGACGGCGTTTACAGGCTTTTCTCTGCGATGGTATAAGCATATGCTGGAATCCAGGGACATGATGGAGGCGCTGTATACCACTTTCAGTATTGCGCTTCTTGCCACTTTCATATCTACGGTGACAGGAACCATTGCAGCAATCGGTTTAAGTAAGTCCAAGAAACTTGTTCGTGATCTTATGGAGCAGGTCAACAATCTGCCCCTGATGAATCCGGAAATCGTGACAGCTATCGGCTTTATGCTGCTTTTTATTACATTTAAGGCAGAAAAGGGCTATGTGACCATGCTGCTTGCCCACATTGCGTTTTGTATTCCTTACGTTATGCTTTCCGTAATGCCGAAGATTCGTTCTTTGGATCCTAATCTGGCAGATGCGGCTATGGATTTGGGGGCAACACCCTGGCAGGCACTTACTAAGGTTATTGTGCCGCAGATTACGCCGGGTATCGTCTCCGGTGCGCTGATTGCGTTTACGATGTCAGTGGATGACTTCATTATCTCTTACTTTGTAACGGGAAGCGGTGTGAAGAACCTGAGTATCATGGTCTATACCATGAGCAAGCGTATCAATCCCAGCATTAATGCGATATCTACGCTGGTAGTAGTGATCATTACGACTGTTCTGCTTATTATCAATGTGGCGCCTATCTTTTTGGAAAAAAGAGAGAAGAAGGCGGAGATTGGGAAGAAGAGTTTTGTTTTGCCGGGAGCTGTGGTTGTGTGCGCAATTTTAGGCATTGTTCTTCTGATAAATATGAACAAGGAAACCTCTGAACTGCCTTACGCAGGACAGACATTGTATGTTTATATGCCGGGAGAGTATATCGGGGAAGAAGTCGTGCCCGATTTTGAGGAACAGACCGGTGCTGTGGTAGTCATGGAGAACTTTGATTCCAATGAGCAGATGTATATCAAAGTGGCTAACGGCGAGGCCTACGACATCATCATTCCCAGTGATTATATGATTCAGAGGCTCATAGGAGAGGGCTACCTGCAGACCCTGGATCCGTCAAAGCTTTACTGCATGGACGAACTTCTGGATGCTGTAAAGAGCCAGCCCTACGATGCGGAAAATGCATATTCGGTTCCGTATTTTTGGGGAACGGTAGGCATCGTCTATGATAAGACGAAGGTCAGCGCGGAGGATCTGGAAAAGGAAGGCTATAATATTTTCCTGGATGAAAAGTACAAAAATGATATCTACTTGTACGATTCCGAGAGAGATTCTTTCATGATGGCGCTCAAAGCGTTAGGCTATTCCATGAACACAGAAAACACGGAGGAGCTTCAGGCCGCATATGATTGGCTGGTACAGTGTGTGACCACTATGGAGCCGGAAATCGTAACGGATGAAATCATCGATAACATGGCACAGGGCAGAAAAGCATTGGGATTGTGTTATTCAGGTGATGCAGCATATATCATGAGTGAAAATGAAAATATGGGATTCTACATGCCTGAGGAAGGCACCAACCTGTGGTTTGACTCCATGGTCATTCCTGCCAATGCCGAGAACCCGGAGCTGGCCTATGAGTTCATCAATTTTGTGTGTTCCTATGATATTGCTTATGATAACTCCGGTTATGTGGGCTATACGTCTCCCAATCAGGAGGTTATGGAAGACCTGTCCGGTGAGGGCGGTGACTTTGAGGGAATCAATGCATATCTGCCAAGAACAGATTATGCGAAAGACGAGGTCTTCGTATACAACGCAGAGACCCGTAAGGTAATCAGTAATCTGTGGAGTAAGGTGAAGATTACGGCAAGTAATGCCAATTAAGTCTGTCAGCATGATATAACCTAAACAAAAATAGGGACTGCAATCTATCAAAATTGCAGTCCCTTAATAAATGATTTTTAAGCAAATAACGGCTTAATAGCCTCAGCCAGCTGGGCTTTCTGTGCCTCAGCTTCAGCCAGATCTTTACCCAGGGTAGTAAAGTAAGTCTTGATCTTAGGTTCCGTTCCGGAAGGACGAACCACTACAGTAGCACCGCCTTCAAGAGTATAGATCAGTACGTTGGAAGCAGGAAGCCCTGTCTCCTCAGGTTTCTTATAGTCAGTTACTTTCACAACAGCATAGCCGCCGATTTCCTTAGGAGGCTCTTTGCGAAGGCCATCCATAATGCCGGCCATCTTGTCCATACCGGACAGACCGGGGAATTCAAAGCTGTCAACCTTATTCAGATAACGGCCGTACTCAGCATAGATTTCTTCCAGACGCTGTTTAATGGAAGAACCGATGCTGCGATAGTAAGCAGCCATTTCGCAGATCAGCATGGATCCGATAACGGCATCCTTATCGCGAACGTAAGAGCCTGCCAGATAACCGTAGCTCTCTTCGAATCCGAAGATGAAGCGTTCTACTTCGCCGCCTGCTTCCAGACCTGCAATCTGGTCACCGATCCACTTAAAGCCTGTCAGTACATTGCGCATTTCAACACCGTAGTGAGCGGCAATGGCATCTGCCAGAGGGGTGGAAACGATGGATTTTACAGCAACAGGGTTAGTGGGCATGGTACCGTTTTCGATACGTCCTGCACAGATGTAGTCAAGCAGCAGAGCGCCTACTTCATTACCGGTTACCAGCTCATATGTACCATCGGGACACTTGATAGCGATACCTACACGATCGGCATCAGGGTCGGTGGCAAGCATCAAATCGGCATCGGTCTTCTTAGCCAGTTCCAGACCAAGGCGCAGAGCTTCGAAAATCTCAGGGTTAGGATAAGGGCAGGTAGGGAAGTTGCCGTCGGGATACTGCTGTTCAGGAACAACGGTAACATCTTCAATGCCAATATCCTTTAGAATACGCATTACAGGTACCAGTCCGGATCCGTTTAACGGAGAGTAAACCAGCTTCAGCCCTGCAGTTTTGCACAGACCGGGACGTACACTGCGAGACTCGATGGCAGCGTAAAGCGCTTCCTTACAATCATCGCCCACATATTCGATCAGACCGGCAGCCATGCCTTCCTCGAAGGATATCATCTTTGCACCGGTGAGGATATCTGTCTTCTGAATCTCAGCATAAACGATATCTGCAGCTTCATCTGTCATCTGACAGCCATCGGGACCGTATGCTTTGTAACCATTGTATTTTGCAGGGTTGTGGGAAGCGGTCACCATGATACCTGCATTGGCATTGTAATAACGGGTAGCGAAGCTGAGTGCGGGAACAGGCATCAATGCATCATAAATGCGAACCTTGATACCATTAGCAGCCAGAACACAGGCAGCAGTCTTAGCAAATACATCACTGTTGATACGGCTGTCGTAGCTGATAGCAACCAGCTGACTTTGTCCTTGTGTCTTTACCCAGTTAGCCAGACCCTGTGTAGCCTGTCGTACTACATAAATATTCATACGGTTGCTTCCTGCACCCAGTACACCGCGCAGGCCTGCGGTACCGAATTTCAGGGATACGGCAAACCGATCCTTTATCTCTTCGTCATTACCCTCAATGGACTCAAGCTCTGCTTTCAGCGCAGCATCATCCAAATCGGCTTCCATCCAACGTTTGTAATCATCCAGATACATAGTTTTTCTCCTTTAAACATAAGTTTTTTTAAAGCACCTATATATAATATAAGCCAAAAAATGGTTAATAGCAAGTAAAATTACATGGAAGTATGATTTATCCTATTGAAACAAAAGTCCTTTCATGAGAGACTATATCTATGAACACCGAAAAGGGAGTACCGGTACCCTGAAAAAAGAGAGGTGACAAAATGGATCAGTATCAGGATTGGGTGGAAGCGGCCAGAGCGGGAGATGCCCATGCTTTTGCCAGGCTATATAAAGCTGTGTATAAAGATATGTATCGGTTCGCGCTGTACACTCTGCGGAATGAAACAGATGCAGAGGACGCAGTCAGCGAAGCGGTGACGGATGCCTATGCCTCCATACATAAACTCCGCAGTGCAGATGCCTTCAAAGCATGGATATTCCGTATTTTGTCCAATAAATGTAAGGACAGGCTGAAAGAATATACCAGAAAGCATGTGAATCTGGAGGATGTGGAGGCAGAAGTCTATCATGAGGAGGAGTTGACCGAGAGCCTTCATATCCGGAAGATATTCGGTGAACTGTCGGATGAGGAGCGCCTGATCGTCAGTATGCATGTGTTTGGCGGCTATACCGGCAGGGAGATAGCAAAGATTCTCCACATGAATCACAATACGGTCCGCACCAAAGAAAGCAGGGCATTGAGAAAGATGGCAGAGAAATTGCAAAGCCGGGAGGTGGCATATGAAAGATTTTGATATCAGGGAAAGCATCCGGGAATCCGCAGAAAGTGTGGAGATTCCGGGAAAACTGAAGCCTGACAGGATAGAGGAGAGATTAATACAGGCGGATGTTCTTTATTGTAAGAACAGGGAAATGAATATTCACAGGCGCAGGAGTTTTTATATTGGCTATGGTGCCGGTGCGGCAGTGCTTTTAGCAGTGTGCTGCTTTGCACTGTTTGGCGGAATGAACCGGGGATTTGTGTCTTCTGACTCTGTGGCAGAGGATAAGGCAGCAATGCAGGAGGCAAAGGAAGAGCAGATTTTCATGGCTGAGGCGGAAAAAAATGCAATCATTGAGCAATCACAGGCAGTGAAGGATTCGGCAATGCTTCCTAAGGAGGATGCCGGAGATCTATATAAGGTAGCGGATGATTACGGTCAGGTTCATGATGCGATAGCTCAGGCTGAATATTATTATGTGGTAAATGATGCTGTGGAATCAGTCGAGATACGGGAATTTTCCAAGAAGATGGAAAGTTTTGATGATGCACTTGCAGACATGGCAGTTTCTACAGAGGCTGCAGCTAAAGAAAGCATCAGCTACTCCACGACCAATCTGCAGACGGAAGGGGTGGATGAAAGTGATATCGTAAAAACGGACGGTTTCTGCCTGTATCTGGTCAGCAATAACCAAATTTTTATCCTGGATATCACAAAAGGTAAGCCTGAAAAACGAATCAGCTTTAGTCTTCCTACTTCAAACGCTTCCTCAGACATCGTGGAAATGTATGTGGCTGACAACAGGCTGCTTATCATTGCAGAGGAAAAAGAGACGCGGGTGAGGGAAGTGAATTTCACCACTGAGGGTAAGTCTGCCAATTTCTCCGGTGATGAGCAGGAGATACCAGAGAGCAACAATGTGATGGCAGTAGAAAAATATCGCACGGTGACAAGCTCCCGGACGATGATGTACACTTATTCTCTGGAGAATCCCGATGAGCCGGCGCTCCTGGGAACTGTCAGCCTTGACGGATACTACTATACCTCTCGGAAAATAGGTGACATGGTCTATCTGTTTACAGAAGATAGATTAAGCGAAGTATATAGCAGTACCAGGGAAGATGAAAGCTGGATCCCTTTGGCAGGCGGAGAGCCCATTGCAGCTGACTGCATCTACATTCCCGAATCAGGAAGCAACAGTCTGATAATTGCTTCCGTGAATGTGGAACAGCCTGAAACGGTTGTGGATAACGTGATGATTGTCAATAATAGTGTGGATATCTATGTGAGTACAGAGGCTGTGTACCTTTACCACATGCAGTGGGATGGCTCTGTGACAACTGAAATTGCCAAATTCAGCTTGCAGGGCGGCGTGATCAATGCAGTGGGTGCTGCTTCTGTGAAAGGCAGAGTGCAGGATACTTTTGCCGTAAATGAAAGTCAGGGAATGCTTCGTATCCTGACCTGCAGCGACAGCACCGATGAGGGCAGCAGCCTGTATATTTTAGATGAAAAGTTGGCTTTGACCGGAAAATTGGAAGGCATCGCACCGGGGGAGACGGTGTATGCAGCAAGATATCTGGGAGACATGGCTTATTTTGTAACATATCGCAATATTGACCCGCTGTTTGCAGCAGATCTGTCAGACCCGACTGATCCTGTTATTCTGGGGGAACTGAAGATTACCGGTTATTCTGATTATCTGCATATGTGGACAGAAGGGAAGATGTTCGGAATCGGCTATGAGACCGACCCGGATACCGGCTCCAGAGAAGGCATCAAGCTGTCTATGTTCGACATCTCTGATCCGGTGAACTTGAGTGTCAGCGACAGTGTTTGCATTACAAATGCGGATTACAGCCCGGCTTTGAGTCAGTATAAGACAGTTCTGGGGGAGGCGGATGCCAATTTGATTGGATTCGTGGTGACAGAATATGACAGGACACAGAAGAATACGTATCTGCTTTATCAGTGGAAGGACGGGAAGCTTGAAAACCTTTTGGCTACAGAAATTGGGGAGAATGCAGAGGTTGTGAGAGGGCTTTATGCCGGGGATTACTTCTATATTGTTACACAACAGAGTGTTATAGCTTTTTCCAGGACGAACGGGTATGAGAACGTGGGGGCGTATGTTTTCGTCTCCTCTTGAATGGGTGCCTCTTTCAGATTATTCCCAGAATCGAGACAACGGAAAATTATATTTGCATTACACGTCCCAGAAGATTTGGGAAGACCATTATGGCAAATATGATTGCATCATTTTTGTCTAAGGGCTGTGATGCCAGAAGCCTTTTTGAAAATCTGAAGAAAAGCTTCATCCGACAGTTATGAGCAAAATATAAATAAACATAATGTCATATTTATCACGTTTAATGAAATTCCGAGGCGTTGTAAAACCTATGAGCAGTATATTGACAGGATAGAGGGAAAACTGATAAAGGATTTGAAGGAAAGCTATCCGGATGTAGAGATTGATGAGACTGATGCGGTATGGGATGTTTTGAAAAGTATTTATAATGCAGATAATACAGCAAGATTCATTTTTATACTTGATGAATGGGACTATATTTTTCACAGAGATTTTGTTACAGATGATGACAGGGCTGCATATATTGATTTCCTCAGCAATCTGCTAAAGGGGAAGGCTTATGTCTCTCTGACATATATGACGGGCATATTGCCGATTGCAAAATATTCCAGTGGTTCAGAACTGAATATGTTTCTTGAGTATACGATGGCATCAGAAGAATTGTATAGTGATTATTTTGGATTCACGGAGTCGGAAGTGGATAAGTTGCATGAGAAATATCTGATATATCAAAGCAATCCGAAGGTGACGAGAGAAGAGTTACATGAATGGTATGACGGTTACCATACCCAGTCAGGGGAACGTGTCTATAATCCCCGTTCTGTGGTGGCATCCCTGACCAATAATAATCTTGGAAACTACTGGACCAGTGCAGGACCATACGATGAGATTTATTATTACTAAATCATACTGCTGATGAAGCAATTCAGCAGATTAAGGATAAGCAGTATGCTCTCCGATTTGCTCCAAAGCTAACGATTGCCAGGGGGCATGGAACTGCAGACAAGCATGAGATAAGCATCAGAGAAATTTCATAATATCAGTAACTTTTAATCAGATATTGCAGTTTTCTGCTTATTGGGGTATACTAGACTCATACTTCTTAACAGCAAAGGAGGGTCCACTATGAAACTGGTAATCACTATGAGCAGAAGATACGGTACCGGAGCAAGCCTCATCGCCAAAGAGCTTTCCGATAAGCTGGATCTGCCTGTTTATGATAAGGCTTATATTGAACATGAAATGGAAGGACAAACTTTCGCAGATGAGGCTGAGGTTATCAAGGAATTGGCTGAACAGCCTTGCATCATCTTAGGGCGCTGTGCTTCCGAAATCCTGAAAGACCGGCCCAATGTATTCAACATCTACGTCAGTGCCGCCAAGGAGGACAGGATCCAGCGTATCATGAAGAAAGAGTTCATCCCTTACGAGGAAGCCAAGGCTATGCTGGAAAAGAATGACAGAGAACGTTCCGACTACTACTACGAGCACACCGGCAAAGTATGGGGTGATGTCAACAATTACAACATGATTCTTGATACCACGACCTTAGGCATCGAAAACTGCGCAGGAATTGTGATGAAGTATTTCGAGCGTATGGAGTACATTTAAATCAAGCGGATATTCGCAATCCGCTTCGCTACTTGCTCATAACCTCATAACCGCTATCGCGGTTATGAGGTTAAATTATGAGGTAGCAGTCGCTTGAGAAGTGATTGCTGCCTTTCATTGATTTTTACTGTATACGGACATAACCGCTTTCCTCTATAAATCGGAATGAAAATCCAATTGATGCACCGGTAATCGCAAAGGGCGATTTCAGCGCAATTTCACGATATATTGCTCCTGTTGGGTGGATGGTGCAGCACAAAACAGGATATCTGTTGTACCATCTACAATTGCCTGATACCCTCGTACTGTGTTGTTATACTGCATCTTGCTGTCTTCGGCAAAATTTTCACCATAAAAATTATCATCCGAAAATGCACCACCTTCATATGTGACAGAACCTATAGGGTAAACTGCATCAACAAAAGCTGCATACACAGGCAGAAGTGCTGCGGCTCCGTCCAAAACCGGAAGATTCTCCGTAAGCTTCAGAGACGCATCGATATGTACCAGGTCAGATTCTGCATCATGGGGCAGATAAGCACCCACATCAATCATTAAAAAAATCCCACCATTCAACTTATCACAATTGAGTGGTGGGATTAACGCAAACCTTATTTAGCTTCCTTCTTAGCTTTAGGAATCAGGAAGAAGCTGCAAATCATTGCGACAAGGTACAGCACCAGTGTTACATACAGCACCGTCTGATAACCCACAGGGTTGATCATATTGCCGTGACCGTCATCTGTAAAGGTTCCGAAGTGATTTACGATCCAGGTAGCCATCTGGTTTCCGGTCAGTCCTGCGATAGCCCATGCGGACAGTGTCAGGCCATGAATAGCACTGATGTTGCCCATTCCGTAGTGGTCGGAAAGCAGGGTAGGTACGTTGGAGAAACCACCGCCGTAGCCTGCGTTTACAACGAAGATCAGACACAGTACAAGAATGGTCAGGAACATGTTGCCGTTACCGTTCTGAATACCCCCTGTTACAATAACCAGACCGGTGAAGACGATGGACAGGATGAAGATCAGTTTATAAATAGTATTTCTGTCCTTCATGGTGTCAGCCCATGCAGAGAAGCCCAGACGGCCGCCTGCATTAAAAATGGCGGATACAGTGGAAATAATACCGGCTGCACCTGCAAGACCGATACATTTTACAATCATCTTTTCCTGAGAAATCAGTGCAAGACCGCAGGTGATATTAAGGTAGAACATCAGCCAGATACCGATGTATGTAGCAATTGGTTTGGACTTGATAACAGCAAGAGTGCTCTGTCCTTTTTCCTTTGTCTGAGGCTCATGCCAGCCGGCAGGTTTTGCCAGGAGCAGGTGTCCTACGAACATCATAATGAAGTAAACAACAGCCAGGATCCAGAACATCTTGTAGATGCCGCCTTCGCCCAGATTCTCAAGCAGAGACTGCATGATAGGGCTTGCGATAGCCTTTGCAGCGCCAAAGCCTGCAACAGCAAGACCGGTTGCCAGACCTTTTCTGTCGTGGAACCACAGCATCAGAGTCTTAACCGGAGAAAGATAACCGGTACCCAGACCGATACCCATGATAAAGCCGTAGCAAACGTAAATACCAATCAGTGCCAAAGTGCTTCCCTGGTGCTGGCCGCCATAATAAATGAAGAAGCCGGTTCCTGCCATACCTAATGCAAAGGTGATGGCTGCAATCAGAGAAGACTTGTGAATGTCTTTCTCTACAACGTTACCAAGGAATGCTGCAGACATACCCAGGAAGAAGATCGCGAAGCTGAATGCCCATTCGGTGGCACCCTTGGAGTGGCCGATATAGTCAGCGATTTCCTGGCTGAAAATGGACCAGCAGTAAACAGTACCAATACTACAGTGCAGCAGAAGTGCCGGAATAGCGGCACGAATCCACTTGTTTTGACAATTTTTCATGATAATCCCTCATACTTTCTTAAGTAGTATAAAAATTTAAGTAAATATTAAAACCTTTTCTTAAAAAAATTGGTTATAATATTTACGAATCCCATAATATTTTACTCCTTATTTTGACATATTTCAAGGTCGTATTTATGCAGATACATAGTTTTTGTAGCAGTTCAGCCAGAGAAGATATTTAGTTGAAAATCGTGCTCGCACGATTTTTCAACCGGGTATCTTTTCTGAGGGAGCGCCCGATTATGAGCCAAGGTAGTCGCGAAGCGACGGAGAGCGCCGCAGGTGCGGCTTTGCGAATGGGCGCGTGCTCAACGGTTACAGTTTTTGGGGTTGACTTTTGCGGCACAAGCTTTTACCCTTATATCAAGAGACGGTAATGCTTGGAAAAAGATTGCCCTTTTAGGGTGATTGACAACTTTGGAGGACAAAAGTATGAAATGGAGGAAATCCATAATCCTGCCCGTATTGGCAGCAGGCTTACTGACGATGACCGGATGCACGAAAGAAGAGGAATCATATCAGGAACAGATTGTGATAGATGTTTATGATGAAACGTCGGATTATCAGGGATTACAGACAGGCTGGTATGCAAAGATTCTGGAAGAGAGATTTAACATACAGCTGAATTTCCTGGATACGGAAGCAGAAGGCAGCCTGGAGCAGGCTGATTTATTTGTATGCAATTCTTTGCAAACTTCACCGGATAGTCTGATGAAAGAAAACAGGCTGCTTGACATAGCGTCTTATTTTGAGGAAGAATTGACCTTGGGAGAGGAGATTCTTGACTATACGGACAGTTTTCAAGTGTGGAACGAGTCTTGGGGCGAGAAAGAAATTTACGTGATTCCTTCTCAGGTCAGCCGATTGTCAAAGGATACACCTTCTGAAGAAAATACACCAAGATACGGTATTTACCTGAATTGGGAGGCTTATGAGCAGGCCGGTATGCCTCAGATCAAGGATCTGGACGAGCTTCTTACAGTCATGGAAGAATTGAAGCAGCCCGGACAGCAGGGCATCATCCTTTGCAATGATAAAGAGATGGACGTGCTGGATCATGTTTCTTATCTGATGGGTGTGCAGGGAAGGGAAAGAGATGGCTTCCTCGTATATGAAAAGGAAGAAGTAACACAGCTTCTGGAGGATGAGTCCGGTTTCATGGAATCTCTTTTGTGGTTGAGAGAGGCTTATAGGCGTGGGCTTCTGGCTCCGTATTCCGGAAAAGTAAGTTACGAACAGCTGGTGAAGTATTATAAGCAGGGGAAAGCAGTGGTTTCCATCTGGCCGCAGATGGAGGCAGAAGGCTATGAGCTGGCACCGGTGGAAAAGATGAAAGTGGTTTCCTACGGATGTAATGGACTGGGCAATATTGATACCTATCTGGCTGTCAGCAGCAGCGCAGAGGATCCCTTACGAAGTGTGGATTTCATCGGTTGGCTGTATTCCACGGAAGGTATCATGCTCAGTGGGACAGATACGAATCTAAAATCTGCCGGACCACAGGGACTTACCTGGGAGGTGAAGGATGGTAATCCGACGTTGACGGAATATGGATGGCAGGTGTTTGACGGACAGTCAGAGACTGAAGGGGAGAGCGAGGCTGTACCCCAGGACTGGGGCGGCGGAAGTTGGCAGGAAGGAACGTGCAAGCTGGGATTCCAACCGGTAGTTAACGTGGAAGTCAGCCCATCAGGCTTTCCTTATAATCGAACCTTGTGGAAAACGGTAGGAGAGCGCACTAATTCTTCCAGCGTCTCCTGGAAAGAGTACATGGATGCCGAAGATCAAATGGAATATCTCATGGACAACGGCAATCTGGAAGTTATCCCCGGTTATATAGACATTTATCAGGAAGAACCCGAGGAAATTGTGGATAAACGTGCTGCGTGCAGGCAGGTGATTGTGGATTACTCCTGGAAAATCATTCAGGAACAAGATGACCGGGGATGTCAGATATTATTTGATAAGCTGCGACAGGAAGTGAAAGCGCTGGGATATCAGGATGTGGTGGAGTATGATAGGCAGATCAATGATATACAGGAGAATAGCAGTAGTTTTCTATGGTAAAAGTAAGGAGAAACTTCACTGAAAGGGGCCAAAAGAGCCCCTCTCAGAATTTTTATCTTCCGGACATAACCTTTTACCGATTCATCCGCTGATAGATTTCCTCATTTGTATTCTCAGGATACTGCTGTACCAAAGCAAGAATGGGTTCAAGCTGATTATCAGCTTGAAAGCAAAATTGCTTTATGCTATGATAAAAATACCGGAAAGAGAGGTGTACAGACAATGGCAAGAACAGTGGGAATCGGTATTCAGGATTATGCAAGAATGATTGAAAATAATTATTTTTACGTAGACAAAACATCCTTTATCAAAGAATGGTGGGAAAGCGGAGATGCGGTAACTCTGATTACGCGTCCTCGCCGTTTTGGAAAAACGTTGACCATGAGCATGGTAGAGCAGTTCTTTTCTGTTAAATACGCGGGACGAAGCGATTTGTTTGAAGGCCTTTCTTTATGGGAAGATGAAAAATATCGTGGACTTCAGGGAACCTATCCTGTCATCAGCCTGTCTTTTGCCAATGTAAAAGAAAAGTCATTAGATCAGGCACGTAAAAAAATCTGCAGAATCATTAAAGATCTTTATAATCAAAATGATTTCCTTTTGGACAGCGGCGTGTTGAACGAGAGTGAAGAGTCAGATTATCGCAGTATTTCTTTGGATATGGAGGACAGTGTAGCTTCCTATTCCATCAAGGCACTTTCGGACTACCTGTATCGATATTATGGAAAAAAAGTCATTATTCTTTTAGATGAGTATGATACACCTATGCAGGAGGCATATGTGGATGGATATTGGGAAGAATTTGTGGATTTTACCAGAAATATGTTCAATTCCACATTTAAAACAAATCCTTCTTTGGAACGTGGTATTATGACGGGCATTACCCGGGTCAGTAAAGAGTCATTATTTTCTGATTTAAATAATCTGGAGGTGGTAACTACTACCTCTGATAAATATACGGAGGCATTTGGTTTTACCGAAAAAGAAGTTTTTAATGCTATGGATGAGTTTGGTTATACAGAAAAAACGGAAGTAAAGGAATGGTACGATGGTTTTACTTTTGGCAGCACAACTGACATTTACAATCCGTGGTCCATACTAAATTTTCTGGATAAGGGAAAGCTTACAGCTTACTGGGCTAATACCAGTTCCAATAGTCTTGCCGGTAATCTGATCAGAGAAGGCAATAAGAATGTTAAGCAGGAATTTGAGAAGCTACTTCGGGGAGAGACTATTATGATGGCTATTGATGAACAGATTGTATATAATCAATTATCATCAAAGAGGAATGCCATATGGAGTCTTTTGCTTGCCAGTGGATATCTGAAGGTAAAGGCAACGAATTTTGATACACAAAGCGGAAATGTCTATTATGAGTTGATGCTTACCAACAAAGAGGTACGAATCATGTTCGAGAATATGATCAGAGACTGGTTCGCAGAATATGAAGACATCTATAATGATTTTATCAAGGCATTGTTGACAGACAATGTGAAAGCGATGAATAGATATATGAATGATGTGGCGCTGGAATTTTTCAGTTTCTTTGATACAGGCAAAAAACCCGGAAAGAGAACAGAACCGGAACGATTTTATCATGGTTTTGTGCTTGGGTTGATGGTAGAATTGAAAGGTCGTTATGTGCTAACCTCTAATCGCGAAAGTGGATTCGGAAGATATGATGTGATGCTGGAGCCTACACGCTCAAATGATTATGCAATTATTATTGAATTTAAAGTCCGGGATAGCGAGGAAGAGAAGACATTAACTGATACTGTGAAAAAAGCATTGGAACAAATAGAACAACAGAATTATGCATCAGCACTGATAGCAAAAGGGATTCCGGAAGAAAAGATTAAGAAGTATGGATTTGCTTTTGAAGGAAAGACGGTATTAATCGGAAAGTAAAGAACAGAGGATTAGCTATTATGGGAAAGACACAGAATCTTAGAAAAAACTGTTTAATATAATAAGTAATATCTTCCGATGGCCTGATTCTTCCCAGCATAATGTATCCGCTGATGACCATGTCCTTAAAAATAGGCATAACGGAATCGATGATGCCAGCATGGCATACATGGGATACAAAACGCTTGGTTCTTCGGCATTCTCTGAGTATCTCCATATCAGAGTGATAGCAAAGCTTTGCGCCGCATTCACAGTTTTGAATCTTCCGGCAGAATTCCGGCGTATTATATGCGTAGGTTATGATGGTTTTAAAATCAGTATCTACGAGCGCAATGCTGAGCCCGGTAATATTTGCAAAGTCGGAGATGATGCTCTTCATTTTCTCAATGTCATATCTTATGTTCATGCAAAGCCCTTTTTTAGCGGATGTTTTATTTTATAATGCCACAAAGGGAGAGCGCTGTCAACGCTTTGGATGGGAAGATTAGTCAATTATAAGGGGCGAATTGTAATGGTACTTTTGGCAATAGCAGCTATAATGGAACAAGGCGGAACATCTTAAGATACACAGTACAAAAAGGAGGAAAAATCAAATTGCAGTATCTTACTCTTATCATTACCATAGTAATCATGTCATCACAAAATATTCTGATTAAGCAGTATAATGTAAAGAGCCGTAACCGCAATTCTTTCTTATTTTCTGCGGTATCATCTTTATTTGCCATGCTGTTTTTTATGATTTCATCAGGCAGCGACCTTAGGTTTACGCTTCAGTTCGTGCCATATTCCATAGGCTTTGCAGCTGCATACGCGCTTGCCCTAGTGGGGCAGAATCTTGCAATTGCATCAGACCCGTTATCCATTTCGTCCCTTGTAAATTCTTATTCATTGATCATTCCCACCTTATATGGAATTTTGTTTTTGAAAGAGTCATTGAAGCCAACTGCTTATGTCGGAATTGCGCTGTTGCTTATTTCGTTGTATTTTATTAATATCAAAAAAGAATCTGCCCGGTTCTCTGCCAGTATTCTGTCTTATCTTCGGTTTTATAGGCAACGGCATGTGTTCAACCATTCAAAAGATGCAGCAGTTAGCGTGCGGCGGTGCTTATAAAAATGAGTTCATGATAGTGGCCCTTGGTATCGATTTCGTAATACTGACAATGATCGTTCTCGTAAGCAAAGCAGATATCAAGTCACAATTGAAGGGATGTTCCATATATGCACCATTGGCCGGAATTGCTAACGGAGCCACGAACCTGCTTGTGATGGTTCTGACTGCTTTGCTTCCCACGGCAGTTTTATTCCCGTCGATTTCGGCAGGAGGTATCATCATTATGTTTTTCATCTCGCTGTTGGTATATAAGGAGAAGATCTCAAAACAGCAGATGGTGGGGTACATTATGGGTGTATCCTCAGTTATCTTATTGAATCTTTAGGAAAAGAGTCATACGGACTATGGCTGAACTTTCACATTTTATTTTGAAAAAAATGTGAAAGTACTATCCTTTTTTCGAAAAATGCGATATAATACACTTATTCTGGGCATCAGGTGCCCACACGATGGCTGTTAATAAGGTATATAACAGGCAGCCTGAATGGAAATAAGGGAAGGAGACATTTATCATGTCTAAGAAAAACAACGTGGAGACTCCGCAGCAGGAGGATAAGATCGTAACAAGGTATGATCGCAGAATGCAGAAGCGGAAAGAACAGGAAGAAAAGGATAGAAGAGAGCAGAAGATTTTCAGAATCGTAAGCGGTGTAGTATTGGCTGTAGTCATCTGTTTCATAGCTTCTTTCCCGATCCGCAATTACCTGGCAGTAAACCAGACTTATGTTGAGGTTGGCGGGGAGAAAATAAGCAAAGTAGAGTTTGATTATTATTATAATACGGCTCTCAGCAACTACTATAATACTTATGGTATGTATCTGTCCTACATGGGAGTAGACCTCTCAGCAGATCTCACCACACAGATGTATTCCGATACATTGACCTGGGACGATTACATTGAGCAGCTGGCAGTAGGCAATATCCGTCAGGAAATGGCACTGTTGGCAGAGGCAGAAGCCAACGGATTTGAATATGACACCGCAGCAAAATATGATGCTTACGTTGAAATGATGAAAGAAACTGCAGCTGAAGAAGGCGTTTCTTTCAGTGATTACGTAAGAGCAGCTTATGGTTCTTACGCAACCATGGGAAGATTGAAGGACACTATCTGTAATTCCATGATAGCAAGCGCATATTCCCAGAAGATCTCCGCGGAGAAAGCTCCTGCAGATGACGAAATTGTTGCATATTATGAAGAGAATAAGGACGATTACGATTCCGTTGACTATCGTATTATCCAGGTTGACGCTGAACTTCCTACAGAGCCTACCGAGCTGGCTGACCCCGTAGAAGAGACCGAGTCCACAGAGACAAGCGCTACTGAGGCAACTGATTCTACAACTGCATCTGACAGCACCGAGGAAGCAGAAGAGGAGTACGAGCCTTCTGAAGCTGAGATCGAAGCAGCTATGGCTGAGGCAAAGAAGAAGGCTGAAGCAGCAGTAGCTACCATCGAAACGGAAGGCGACCTGCGAGAAGATTATGCAAAATCTTTCCTGAACAGCAACTATAGTGACTGGTTATTCGATGCTGCAAGAAAAGAAGGCGACACCACTGTTGTTGAAGATACTACTAATAACAGATATTATGTAGTACAGTTTGTGAAGAGATACCTGAAAGAGGAGCCTACCGCTAACTTGCGTATCATCATGACCGAGGACGATCCTCAGGCTATTTTAGACGAGTGGAACGCAGGTGCAGCTACCGAGGAAAGCTTCATCGAATTATTTAACAAATACAGCACAGATACCGTCAGCACCGAAGGCGGTCTGTATGAAGGACTTACCTCTCTGTATGTTCCGGAAGAATTGGGTGAATGGATGCTTGCAGAGGAACGTGCAGCAGGTGATGCTACTGCAATCACTGTAGAAGACAGCACTAACTATGTAGCATACTTCGTAAGTCTGGGAGATTACGAGTGGAAGCTTGATATCAAGAGCACTCTGCTCAACGAGACGATGTCCGAGTACCTGACAGAGCTGATCAAGGACTTTGAAGTAGAGGATCCTAAGGGTAATCTGGAATACCTGGCAGTGCAGAAGGCTGCCGAAGAGAGCGCTGCAGCTGCTGAAACAGCAGCTACCGAGGGAACAGATGCGACTGAAGCAACCGAAGCCAAATAAGGTGAAGCAGCAAAACACCTTTTGACGCCCATGATACTACGGATTGCTCCGCGCTTTGCGCTCCCGCAATCCTAAAAACATTCGAAATCCGCCCTATCGGGCTACTTTCTCATGTTTTTGCGGGTCTCAAGGTCATGCTTTTTCATGCGAGCATGAAAAGCATGACTTTGAGACCCTTGTATCATAAAATGCTGTTAAGTGAATAAGAATAAATAGGAACCCCGTTTTCTGGAAACAGAATAGCGGGGTTTTTGAATGAATATGAATTGACAATACAACATATAAGTCTGTATAATTTCAACAAGAGTCAAAGGAAAAAGCATAAATGAGCCCCCCAATGACGGTCTGGTGCGGGTCATTGATACCTCTATCATGAATGCATAAAGTAAGGGAGTTTATAAATGACAGAAATGACAATTCAACTGCCTGACAAGGTAAAACAGATCATTAACCGCATAACAGAAGCCGGCTACGAGGCCTACGCTGTAGGTGGCTGCATCCGGGACTCCATCCTGGGCAGAGTCCCCGATGACTGGGATATTACCACCTCAGCCACCCCACAGCAGGTAAAGCAGCTTTTTCGCCGCACCATAGATACGGGGATTCAGCATGGTACCGTGACGGTCATGCTGGACCGGGAAGGCTTTGAGGTGACCACTTATCGTATCGACGGAAAATACGAGGACGGCAGGCATCCCACAGAGGTGACTTTTACACCTAATCTGGAAGAGGATTTAAAACGCCGTGATTTTACCATCAATGCTATGGCATACAATGAGCAGACAGGGATCGTGGACCTCTTTGGCGGGATTCAGGACATAGAAGCGGGAATCATCCGCTGTGTAGGTGATGCAAGGGCCAGATTTACAGAGGATGCTCTGCGGATCATGCGGGCCATTCGTTTTGCAGCCCAGCTGGGATACCGGATTGAAGGTGAGACCAGAGATGCTATCAGTGAGCTTGCGCCCAATCTTCGCCAGATCAGCGCAGAACGCATTCAGGTGGAACTGACCAAGCTGGTAAATTCTGCCCACCCGGAGACTATGAGAACGGTATACGATACCGGTGTGGCAGCAATTATTCTGCCGGAATTTCAGGAGATAATGGAGACTGTACAGAACCATCCCCATCACTGCTATAGCGTAGGAGAGCATACTTTGTGCGCCATGCAGCAGGTAGAGAGGAAGAAAGAACTGCGCCTGGCGATGCTTTTCCATGATATCGGTAAGCCGCAGTGTTTGACAGTGGACGAAGAGGGCATTCCCCATTTTTATGGACATGCTCAGGTCAGTGCCGAGATCGCCAGAAAAATTCTGCGGCGTCTCAGATACGATAACGATACCACCAATACAGTGTATAAGCTGGTGCTTTATCATGATTCTATTGGCGGCGAAGAACCTACTCGCCGCATGGTCAGACGGGCTATGAATAAAATCGGGGAAGATATCTTTCCGATGCTCTTTGCAGTGAGAAAAGCGGATATTCTGGCGCAGAGTGAGACTTCTCGGGAAGAAAACCTGAAAGGGCTTGCCGAATGGCAGGCACTATATGAAGAGATTTTAGAACGAAAAGAGTGCGTATCGTTAAAAACTCTGGCACTTACCGGCAGCGACCTGATCGCGCTGGGAATGCAGCCGGGCAAAGCCCTTGGGGAAACGCTTCACCGGATGCTGGAGCTTGTTCTGGACCATCCGGAATATAATACAAGAGAATATTTGACTCAGTGGCTGCAAAGCTTGTAACAGATCCGTCATAGCTGATCTGTTAGAAAAAGTAACATATTTTGTCAATCCTTCACATATGATAGGTTAGGCGCGGCGTGAACTGTAACTTGGTTTATGGGGCGAAAACTGAATATGGGAGGGACTTGCGGTGAATGACAGAGCAGTCGGGTTATTAGATCAATATGATATTGAGGTGCAGAGGACCAGAAAAGGCAGAGGTGCCATTTTGTGTGATACCGATCAGGGATGCCTGATCTTAAAGGAATATATGGGAAATGCTCAGAGAGTTGCTTTTCAGAGCAAACTGTTAGAGCAGATCCGTGAAGACGGCAAAGTAGGAGTGGAGCGCATACTTGCGGATAAAGAAGGCAACCTGCTGGTGAAGGACAATGATGGAGTGTCTTATGTGCTGAAAACCTGGTACGAGGGCAGGGAATGCAATATTTATGACAGAGCAGAGTGCGTGGAAGCGGTGAAGCTCCTTGCCGGGCTTCATAACAGCATGGAGAAAGTAGCCTGTGATACACAGCTGCCTGTATCCAGCCCTGAAAAAGAGTATGAGAAGCATAACAGAGAACTGAAAAAGGTGCGAAGATTCCTGCGTGAAAAGGGGCAGAAAAGCTGGTTTGAAATCAGCCTTCAGCAGGCCTTTGATGGTTTTCTGGAGCAGGCGCTGGACATTACGGAGCAGTGGCAGCAGTACAGCCATCTGTCGAAAGACCAGCCGGAATGCAGCAGCCTTTGCCACGGTGACTATCAGTACCATAACATCATCAAAAGTGACGGAACATGGTACATAATCAATTTTGAGAAAAGCCTACGGGATAACCCCATTCGGGACCTGTATCTGCTGCTTCGCAAACTGTTGGAGAAGAGCAACTGGTCCATTCCCATGGGGACGGAGCTGATTGCAGCCTATGAGGAGGTGCGCCCTATTTCCGCGTACTCCCGGATTGACCTTTATTATCGCCTTGCCTATCCCGAGAAGTTCTGGAAGATCGTGAACTTCTATTACAACTCCCGCAAAGCCTGGATACCGGAACGCAACATGGAGAAGCTTAATAAATTGCTGGAACAGGAGGCTCTGAAACAGGATTTTCTGGATAAGGTGTTCCGGAATGTAAAAATACGCTAAAAACCCCGAAAAACCTTGACAAACACTGGAAAAACAGATATATATATGTATAGACGTTTTGACGGAGTGGTTGTATGCAGACGTAAAGCACCATTGACCGGAAGCATCTATAATACACTATACACAGTATACTCAATACAGGAGGAGTTCGACATGAACAAAACAGAATTAGTTGCAGCTATGGCTGAGCAGGCTGGTATCTCTAAAAAAGACGCAGAAAAGGCTTTAAAGGCTTTTACAGATGTTGTTGCTGAAGAATTAAAGAAAGATGGAAAGGTTCAGTTAGTTGGCTTCGGTACCTTCGAAGTTTCTACCAGAGCTGAAAGAGAAGGAAGAAATCCTCAGAGCGGCGAACCCATGAAGATCGCAGCTTCCAAGGCTCCTAAGTTCAAAGCCGGTAAGGCTTTAAAGGATATGCTGAACGCATAATCGACTTTAGAATGATTACTTCAGAGAACCTATATGGGTTCTCTGTTTTATTATACCCAGTTCAGCCATAGTCTGCAATACGGGCGAATCATGCTTGCATGAATGAGCACGTATTACAGGCTATGGACTGAGCGCCACTCTATGAGCAAAGGTAGCTGCGCAGCAGCGGAGAGCACCGCAGGTGCGGCTTTGCGAATGGCGCGGCTGAACGGCGCCCTTGCAAGTATCTTTTTGCGAATGGCGCGGCTGAACGGCGCCCTTGCAAGTAACTTTTTGCGAATGGCGCGGCTGAACAACGCCCTTGCAAGTATCTCTTTTGCGAATGACCAATCGCCGCGCCTACCCCCTTAAAAATGGAGAAACCAATATGAGACTAGATAAATACCTGAAAGTATCCCGCCTGATCAAGAGAAGAACCGTGGCCAACGAGGCATGTGACAGCGGTCGTGTCCTGATCAATGATAAACCGGCCAAAGCCTCTGCCAACGTAAAGGAAGGTGACATCATCACCATTTCTTTCGGCAATAAGGACGTAAAAGTGGAGGTGTTGGACGTTCAGGAAACGGTACGCAAGGAAGAGGCGAAAGAACTGTTCCGCTATCTGTAAGACAGCGACAGATTGTCATAATTCCTCCCCCATCCTCATATATTGAAGAGAGAGAAAGCGGTATAAAGGAGGGGCTTATGGAGGATTTAAAAAATACGGGAGTACATATGCACAAGGTAACGATGCTGAACAGAAAGACATGTAGCATCAATGGTGTAAATGATGTGCTTTCTTTTGACATACATGAGATTCTCCTGGAGACAGAGCAGGGAATGATGATGATCAAGGGAGATGACCTCCATGTGAATCGCCTGACTCTGGAAAAGGGAGAAGTGGACATTGATGGAAAGATAGACAGCTTCACTTACTCTGATGTAGCAGGCACCGGCGGCAAAAGCGAATCTCTGCTCTCCAGATTATTCCGCTGATACAGACAGGCGGCAGGTGGAGAGGCAGTATGGCTGATGAAAATA
Organism: Acetatifactor sp.; assembly: GCA_045545375.1. Classification (GTDB taxonomy): domain Bacteria; phylum Bacillota; class Clostridia; order Lachnospirales; family Lachnospiraceae; genus Acetatifactor. The sequence goes on along the minus strand of JAZQAT010000014.1, from coordinate 16,064 downwards.
TTTTTGTGCTGTATGCGTTTTGCATGGGTATCTTCATTACTTTTGTGTATGATACACTGCGGATATTTCGGAGAGTGATTCCCCACAATATTTTCTGGGTGTCCCTGGAAGATATTATATTCTGGTGTTTCTGTGCCATAGAAGTATTCCTGCTCATGTATCATGTGAGTAATGGCACGCTCAGGTGGTTCGCTGTGTTGGGAGCTATGGTGGGCATGGGGCTCTATCTGAAAACATTGAGCAGGTTCCTGGTAAAATATATGTCACTTGTACTGAGGAAAGTCCGGGCAGTTATGAAGAAAGTTTTCAGTTTTCTTTTCAAGCCGTTTCACCTGTTGACCGGCTGCGTAAGTAAGACTGTGGGAAGGACAGCAGGCCGGGGCAAAAGATTTGCAACTTTTTTGAAAAAGAGGTTGACGGCCTTTGGAAAAGTGCTTAAAATGGTAGTATGTAAGCAGTGATTTGTTGTGTATGTGGGAAAGGGGACTCGTAATGGCCAGGAGAAAAGTAGCATATCGTAAACAGCGTCAGAACAGATTCAGTATGTTTCTGGTATCTATTGTAGTGCTGCTGGTATTGGTGGCAGTTTCGGTAAGAAGCATGGAACTGCAGGAGAAGCTGGATACCTACACAGCGAAGGAGAATCAGCTCTCGGAACAGATAGCTGCTGAGGAAGAACGTTCATCGGAAATCGAAGAGTACCGCAAGTATACCCAGACCAAGAAGTTTGCGGAAGAATACGCCAAGGAGAAGCTGGGGCTGGTGTACAAGGACGAGATCCTGTTTAAGCAGGAGGATTGAGTATCCGGTATGGAAGGGTTGTTGCGTGATAAGAATACGTGAGCAGATGTGAGTAATCATATCTGCTTTTTTTGTCGTATAAAAATCTCTTAACACTGCTCCGTTTTGACAAAAAACATTTTGGACAAGGACTATACTACCTATAAAACAAGGGCGCGGGGCTTGCTCCGTAGGACAGGCTTCCGGCGCAGAAAAGAGGTAGTAAGTGAAAGGTAAAACTCAAATAGAAGATGCCAGGTCAATGGAGGTGTCAGACTTCGGTAAACGAAGGCTTCTGACCTATGCAGATTCTTTCAGAGAGCTTGCAAAAAGTATGGAGGAGGGACTGGTGGTTCCCCGGGAGTCAGAAGAGAGAGAAGAACTGCTGCATGCCAGAAGGCTGCAGGAAAACCAGCAGGTATTGTGTGATAATCTAAATGAAATGGCACAGATTATGGATAAAGTAGCTTCGGAGGTGTTTCGACTGCGCCCTCTGGATGAGAAGGCGCGTAAACTGGTGGTGCATTCCATGAAGGCGGAAGGAATCGTTATAACAGACATTTATTACATAGACAGGCCGGGGGAGCGTCCCGTTCTTGGAATCACGATGCATGCCAAAGGTGCTGTCAGTTATACCGGAGAACGAGTGGCGGATATGCTTTCCGTGCTCTTAAATAAACGTCTGGAGCTCTCTGTGGCAAGTCCTTACCTGATTGATGAGACAAGCCGCAGCTATACCTTTGTGGAGGAAGCCGTCTATGTAGTGCTGTCCGGAACCGCAAGAGCAGTGAAAGAGGGAGAAGAGAAGTCCGGCGACAACTATGCTATCATTGAATCGGAAAAAGGAAAGCTGACGGTCCTTTTATCCGATGGAATGGGTTCAGGCGAAAAAGCAGCCGCCGACAGTGAATTAATTCTTGATCTGTTGGAGAAAATGCTGGAGGCGGGGTATCCCCTTGACGCCGCGCTGAAACTTGTGAACAGTGCATTGGTATCCGGTTTTGAGAATCAGAACATGTCTACCCTGGATGTCTGTGACCTGGATCTCTATGACGGAACATGTGCATTTTACAAAATGGGAGCAGCAGCATCTTTCCTCAAAAGAGAACACGGAGTAGAGCAGATTATCAGCCCCGGTCTTCCACTGGGGATTTTTAGGGAAACGAAGCCTAAGAAGCTGGAAAGAAAGCTTATGGACGGTGATTATGTGATCATGATGACAGATGGGGTGCTGGATGCCCTGAAGCAGAACCGTTACGAAGAGACTATGCGTCAGATTATTGAAAGCATCGGGGAGCAGAATCCCAAGGAAATTGCCAGGAGGATTCTTCAGTTCGTGCTCCATTGCTGCGGAGGTCATATTCAGGATGACATGACGGTAGTTGTGCTCGGCATTTGGGAAAATGCGGTTACCACTTGATTTTCCGTGCATAAACAGCTATAGTAGATGGTATGAGATACGCAGACACCATAGAACAGAAAGTTAAGAAATTTATGGACGAGCACCATATGCTGGAATCCGGGGATCGGGTAGTGGCAGGTGTTTCCGGAGGGGCAGACTCAGTTTGCCTCTTATTTGTGTTACTTAAGATAAGAGAACAGATTCCGTTCTCTCTTCATGTAGTGCATGTGAATCACGGAATCCGCAGGGAAGCGGGAGAAGATGCAGCTTATGTGGAACAGCTGTGCAGCCGATTTGGGCTTCCTTTTACTTTGGTGAAAGAAAAGGTGAAAGAGCGTGCTGCCGCAGAGAAGCGATCGGAAGAGGAAATGGGACGCCTGGTCCGGTATGAGGCCTTTGAGAAGGTGCTGAAGGAAGTTGGAGCCAATAAAATTGCGGTGGCTCATAACAGCAATGATCAGGCGGAGACTGTGCTGTTTCATCTCTTCCGCGGCAGTGGTTTGTCCGGCCTGTGCGGGATAAAGCCTGTTCGGGATCATATTATCCGGCCTATCCTTTGCCTTGAGCGAAAGGAAATCGAGCAGTATCTGGGGGAAAAAAAGATTGCCTACTGCCGGGATGCGACCAATGAAGAGGATGATTATACCAGGAACCGCATCCGTCATCATATCCTGCCCTATGCGGAGCAGGAAATTGCTCAGGGATGTGTGAGCCACATGGCACAGACGGCAGCTATGCTTTCAGAGACAGAAGCATATCTGGAGCGGAGGACCAGGGATGCAAGAGCGCTTGTAGTCCGGACGATTCCGGTGAATTCGTCTGCTCATCAGACACAGGGCCATAATGCTTCAAAGGAAGCCATTGGCTTTCGCATTTCCTGCTCCGGATTCTTGGCAGTGGATACCGTCATTGGAAAGCGTCTTATCTACCGACTGCTTCGAGAGTTAAGTCCCGGCGGCAGGGACATGACATATGTCCATGTACAGGAAGTGATGGAACTCCTCACAAGGGAGGGCAACCGACAGATTCATCTGCCCTATGGAATCGTGGCACAGCGCCAATATGATCAGGTGCAGCTAGAGCGTTGGATGGATGGGATATCCGGGGCAGCAGACGAGCCTTTCGTTACGATCGGCCATCAGGATCTGTTGTCAGGCAGGCCAATTACTATGGAACTAGGTTCCTATACCATGTATTTACAGATATTTTTTGATAAAAATTATAAAGATATTCCGGAAAACAGGTATACGAAATGGTTTGATTATGATAAAATTAAGGAACGGCTGACAATCAGGACGCGCAGAACAGGAGATTTCTTAAGTATCCGCGGAGCTTCCGCAGAGATGATCCATAAGTCGGTAAAGGATTATATGGTGACTGAGAAAATTCCAAGGCAGGACAGGGATAAGATCTTACTTTTAACGGAAGGGAACCATGTCCTGTGGATTGTGGGGCACAGAATCAGCGAATATTATAAGATCAGTAAGAATACAAAACGTATTTTACAGGTACAATTAATAAGAGGAGACTGCAAGTACAGCGAAACGGAGGAAAACAATGGCAGAACATGTTAAAGTACTGTTGACAGAGCAGGAAGTAGACAGGAGAATTCAGGAGATCGGTGAACAGATCAGCAAGGATTATGAAGGGAAGCAGGTACATCTGGTATGTGTACTGAAGGGCGGCAGCTTCTTCATGTGCGAGCTGGCAAAGAGAATTACGGTTCCTGTATCTTTGGATTTCATGTCCGTATCCAGCTACGGAAGTGACACCAAGTCCAGCGGTGTAGTTAAGATTGTGAAAGATCTGGATGAGTCGATTAAGGATAAGGATGTAATCGTGGTAGAAGATATCGTGGACTCCGGAAGAACTTTAAGTTATCTGTTGGAGATGCTTCGTGACAGAGGACCACGTTCCTTAAGTCTGTGTACTTTACTGGATAAACCGGAAAGACGTGTCATTGATGTAAAGGTAGACTACACCGGTTTTGAAATTCCTGATGAATTCGTTGTAGGCTATGGTCTGGACTATGACCAGAGATACCGCAATCTTCCTTATATCGGTATTGTGGAGTTCGATTGATGGAAGAGCACTTGAGGCAGTGCATAAATAGGAGGCATAATTTTGAGACAAAAACCAAGAAGTTCGAGTCCGTTTTTTATGATTGGACTCATGTTAGTGATTGTTTTTCTGATGTTGAGTTATATGAAGGATCCTACAGAGGATTACACCAGAGAACAATTTATCAATGATATTGAAGACGGACTGGTGCTGGATGTGACGATTCAACCCAATCCGGAATCCCCCACCGGTTATCTGAACGTTGACCGCAGAACCGGTGATAAGAAACTGTATGTTACGGATGTGGCAGAAGCGGAAAAGCTGGTGCGTGCGTATGGTTTCGACCCTCAGGTGAATGATGTAAAACGTGATGAATGGGGGTTAAAGACTGTTGTTCCTATGCTGATCGTTCTGGTGGTGGGGATCTTCCTGTTCATGATGCTGAATGCCCAGAACGCTTCCGGCGGAGCCAACGGCAAAATGATGAACTTTGGCAAAAGCCGGGCCAAGATGTCTCTGGGAGACAACAAAGTCAATTTTAAAGTAGTAGCGGGATTGCAGGAAGAGAAAGAAGAGCTTCAGGAAATCGTAGACTTTCTGAAAGATCCCGGAAAATACACTAAAGTAGGAGCCAGAATTCCCAAGGGAGTATTGCTGGAGGGCCCTCCCGGAACCGGTAAGACGCTGCTTGCCAAAGCAGTGGCAGGAGAAGCTAATGTCCCTTTCTTCAGTATCTCCGGTTCAGATTTTGTGGAGATGTTCGTAGGTGTAGGTGCTTCCCGTGTCAGAGACCTGTTTGATGATGCTAAGAAGCATGCACCCTGTATTGTATTTATTGATGAAATCGACGCCGTGGCAAGACGCCGTGGTACAGGTATGGGCGGCGGCCATGATGAAAGAGAACAGACATTGAACCAGCTCCTGGTAGAGATGGATGGTTTCGGCGTTAATGAAGGCATTATTGTAATGGCAGCCACCAACAGAGTGGATATCCTGGATCCTGCTATTTTGCGTCCCGGACGTTTTGGCCGTAAAGTATCTGTGGGAACTCCCGATGTGGGCGGCCGAGAAGAGATTCTTCGTGTACATTCCAGAAATAAGCCTCTGAAAGACGATGTGGACTTAAAGCAGGTGGCACAGACGACTGCCGGATTTACCGGAGCAGACCTGGAGAACCTGATGAATGAATCTGCTATCATAGCAGCTAAAGCAGGCAGCCCTTACATCTCAGCAGAAGATATCAGAACGGCCTTTATTAAAGTAGGTATCGGTACCGAGAAGAAGAGCCGCATCATCTCCGATAAGGAAAAGAAGATCACTGCTTACCATGAGGCAGGCCATGCGATTCTTTTCCACGTACTGCCGGATGAAGGCCCTGTTTACACCGTATCCATCATTCCTACCAGCAACGGTGCCGCAGGCTATACCATGCCTTTGCCTGAAAAGGATGAAATGTTCCTGACAAAAGGCCGTATGCTTCAGAATATTATGGTATCTTTGGGGGGCCGGATCGCGGAAGAAATTATCTTCGGTGACATTACCACCGGAGCTTCCAGTGATATCAAGAAAGCTACGAAAGTAGCCCGCAGAATGGTTACACGTTACGGTATGACGGAAAATGTAGGTGTCATCTGTTACGATGACGATGATGATGAAGTATTCATCGGTCGTGACCTTGCTCATGCCAAATCCCACAGTGAGATTGTCGCAGGCGAAATTGACCGCGAAGTGAAATCCATCATCGATGACTGCTACGCTAAGGCCAAGAAAATCATTCTTGAGCATGAGGATGTACTTCACAAATGTGCGGAACTTCTTCTGGAAAAAGAAAAGATTGGCCGCGAGGAATTCGAAGCATTGTTTGCTCAAAAAGCTTGAAAAACCGGGGATGTCAAAAACAGTAGTCTTGTTTTGGCACTTTGTCACAATGACTCTTTGTTAAAAACTGCCAAAAACGAATGCACAAATTTGTAATATTTGTGAAAAATGAGACTTTTCAAATTGGGTAGGTCATGATATTATAATACTCGTAACCCCCCCAATACATTATATAGTTTTTTGCTATACCCCATAAGAAAGAAATACCTTCTCTAAAAAGGACAGCTGTTAAAAGCTGTCTTTTTTACTGTATTTTTCGCGAAAAAGATCACTTTAGTGTGACAGAGTTCACAAAGCGAACTATTTTTTGGCAAAAAAGCTTGCAGGATATGTTTCTTTCCGTTAAAATGAGGAAGAATATAAAGAGACCTTAAATTTGAAGTAAAAGGTAGTAATTAAAATGGATATCGAACATTTAAAACGGGTAGAGTACAATCAGATGTATATCTCATCCATGCGTCCTGTGTTCAACCGCAGGGGCTTGTTTACAGATACATCAGAGCATTACGTGACACCGGCCGAGCCGGCGCCATATGACCTGGTAAAGATACGTTTTCGTACCGCGGTGAACAATATAGACCGTGTATTTTTTGTTCATCAGGGTCGGAAACATATGATGAATAAAGTGGAGTCTGATGAAGAGTTTGACTATTATGAGCACGAGCATCAGATGGAAAATGAAAAAGTCTGTTATTATTTTATTGTAGAGACAGGAAAAATCTCCGCATTTTATGATACAAGAGGACTTGTGAAGGAAGCCAACGAATATTATGATTTCGCCATTATTCCCGGTTTTAAGACACCTGAGTGGGCGAAGGGCGCAGTCATGTACCAGATATACGTGGATCGCTTCTGTAACGGAGACCCCACTAACGATGTGGAAACCAACGAATACTGCTACATTGGTGAGCCTGTGCGCAAGGCTGATGACTGGAATCAGTATCCTGCGTCCATGGACGTGCGTACTTTTTACGGCGGCGACCTGCAGGGTGTGCTTAATAAAATGGATTATCTGGAAAATCTGGGGGTAGAGGTCATCTACTTTAACCCCTTATTCGTGTCCCCCTCCAATCATAAATATGACATACAGGATTATGACTACATTGACCCTCATTTCGGTAAAATTGTGTCCGATGAGGGAGATATGCTGCCGCCTGATCAGAAAGAAAATCGTTTTTCTACCAAATATATCAACCGTGTAACCAACAAGGCCAACCTGGAGGCCAGCAACCAGCTGTTTATCAAAGTAGTGGAAGAGGCCCATCGCAGGGGGATGCGTGTCATCCTGGATGGTGTGTTCAACCACTGCGGCTCTTTCAACAAGTGGCTGGACCGGGAAAGAATCTACGAGAATGCACCGGGCTACGAGAAAGGTGCTTATGTGTCCGCTGACAGCCCTTATCATAATTATTTTGCGTTCCACAGGGATGACGAATGGCCCTACAACCATACCTATGACGGCTGGTGGGGACATGATACTCTGCCCAAGCTGAATTACGAGGGCTCCAGAGAATTGCTGGAATATGTCCTCCATATCGGCAGAAAGTGGGTTTCCCCGCCCTACAACGCAGACGGTTGGAGACTGGATGTGGCAGCAGACCTGGGTCATAGCCCCGAATTCAACCATCATTTCTGGAAGGAATTTCGAAAGGCTGTGAAAGAAGCTAATCCGGAAGCCATTATTTTGGCTGAGCACTATGGCAGCACCAGAGAATGGCTTCAGGGCGATGAGTGGGACACTGTAATGAACTACGATGCTTTCATGGAACCCCTGACCTGGTTTCTGACAGGTATGGAAAAACACAGCGATGACTACAGAGCCGACCTTCTGGGCAATGCTGACAGCTTCTGGGGAGCCATGCGCCACCATTCTTCCAGCTTTGCCATGCCCAGCTGGCAGGTAGCCATGAATGAACTATCTAACCACGACCACTCCAGGTTCCTGACCAGGACCAACCATAAAGTAGGCCGTACCAACACTCTTGGTCCTGAAGCTGCCAACGAAGGCGTTAACAAAGGGGTTTTCCGGGAAGCTGTTGTGATGCAGATGACCTGGATAGGTGCCCCCACCATCTACTATGGTGACGAGGCAGGATTGTGCGGCTTCACTGACCCCGATAACCGCCGGACTTATCCCTGGGGCCATGAAGACCATGAGCTGATTGCTTTCCATAAAGATATCATCCGCCTGCGCCGGGAAAATGACGAGCTGCGCTGCGGTTCCTTAAAGAGTATCGATGTGGACTATAATTACCTGGCATATGCAAGATTCCACAAGAAAGGTCAGAGCATTATTCTGATTAATAATAACGACCATGAAATCACCAAGACAGTGACTGTTTGGGAAGCCGGTGTGGCCAAAGAGGACAAGATGGTCAGCCTGATTCAGACGACTCAGGAAGGCTATAGTCTGGACCCAAAGGAATATACGGTTCATGGGGGTAAGATTGAAATTACATTGCCTCCGTTTTCCGGAACGATTTTAAAGGCAGTGCATGACGGACTTGGCGAGGTGCAGCAGGATAGCTTGACAAGAGAGGGCAGTGATGCTGTGCAGGAAGCAGAAACGATGCATATTGCAGAGGTTTCGGCAGCGGAAATAGTGCCCCGGGAGGCCGCAAAAGAGAATAAAAGAGGATTCTTCCGTTCTCGTTTTATTTAAAAAGATTGTAACTGTTGACCGTTTTCTGGCATTTGGTACCATTGATTTTACGAAAGATAATTTAAAAGAGCAGGCGGAGGAGATCCACCAACTTGGTTTTGCCGGGTTGATCGGGCAATGACAGAACTGATTTTTTTGTAAAGAAACTGCTTGCTTTTTACTTCATTATGTGCTACAATTTCAAATGGTCAGAATTTCTAAAGAGGTTCTGTATGGATGGATTCCCGAGTGGCCAAAGGGGACAGACTGTAAATCTGCTGCAAATTGCTTCGGTGGTTCGAATCCACCTCCATCCATTAGCGTTGATGAGGTCAATGGAACAGTGCTGAGCGCGTATGTCCATGTAGTCGACCATAACGCTATATAATGCGTCCGCTGGTGTGGCGGAATAGGCAGACGCAAGGGACTTAAAATCCCTCGGGGGCAACCCCGTGCCGGTTCAAGTCCGGCCACCAGCAGTAAAAATCCAGCAGAAATGCTGGATTTTTTCGTGTAAAAAGTGTTTATACTTTTTTACACGGTTCTTTGGAGTGATAAAAGTAGATAAAAGCCGATTGCGAGTGATGATGCATGTATGGATCTCTCGCAATCGCTTTTTGTTTTAGAGATTTAACGTCTTCTCCAATTTAGCTTTCTTCTGTTCGTCAGAGTATCGGGAGTAGCAGTAGTGATCAATGAAGGTCTTCACGTCACGGTGTCCTGCCCACTGCATGGCATCCTTTAAGTTGATATTAGGATTGTCTGCATGACAGCATTGGTATTGATGATATTTAAGTTGCTGCTGTTTCCAATTAAAAGGCTTGCATTACACAACTTGTTGATCACTCGTGGTGTTCCGTCAGCGGCATTTAGTACAGCCTCTATGGCGGCATCTTCAAATACGTTCTGGGTACAACCGGCACCTTTGAGCTTTGCCTGAATGTAGGTGCGGCCTTCCTCTTTTGTCATGCCTTCCAGGTTGTAGTTCATGACAATGCGTTGTCGTAATGGCTCATGTATGGTCAGCCGCAGGGTGTTGTTGAGGGTGGGCAGGCCTGCCAGCAGGATAACCGCTCGGTCTCTGGAGTCCATTTCAAAGTTAAACAGAATTTTCAGGTCATTCAGGACAGCATTGTTGATGTAGTTGGCTTCGTCAATGATGATGACCGGTGTCTTGCGTTTCTCTATGGCAAGACGGCAGATTTCCTCCTGAATCAGGCGGAAGTTATCGGGCTTACGGAATGCGGGCTGAGCTCCCAGCTCCATGGCAAGGTTACGGTAAAAATCATTGACCGTAAGTGTGGAGAGGCTGGAATAAACCACCTTGTAAAGGGAAGGATTGAGGGTATTAGCCCAGTTACGGATGGCGGTAGTCTTGCCCCTGCCGGCGGCACCGGTAAGGAGACCGAAGCCTTTTGTGGCAGCCAGATAATCCAGGCGGTAAAGGGTCTCCTGCTGTTCCTGAGTATTCACAAAAACTTCTTTGGAATTCTTTAAGAACGGATTGAATTCCAGACCGTAGCGTGCTGTATAGTCCATTATTCTTCACCTCGGCATAAGTGTATTTTTTCTCTTTTGACATCAGCGTTTTCCTGTTTGTTCAGGAGACGGATGGGAGTTAGGGTGTTATCCGGTTCCACGATGAAGATATCATTCATGTCGGGGGAATAGCGTAAGCGGATGCGCTGCTTTGCGAAGCGGAAATTCACCTCGTACTCCACCTGATCGATGAGGATAACACTGTCGGAAGAAACACGGCGCTCGATCTCCAGCAGGAAGTCCTTATCCAGCTGCTCCGAAGGGAGGCGGCGGATCTGTTCCGGTTCGGAAAAGAAACGCTCCTGAGGCGTCTTTCCGTTCAGGGAGGCATGGGGCGAATTGTTGTAAAGATGTACCCATGCAAGGAGATTTCCTCGAAGTTCGTCCAGGGAATGGAAGTCTCTTATGTCAAGGGAAGCCATCCACTGGTCCTTCATGGTACGGAACCACCGTTCGATTTTTTCTACGAATGTTCGTAGAAAAATGCTTATACGACGGATTTTTTTATCCGCATCTTTTGGGGAAAGGCCGTAAAACAAGCTTTCTTTTATTAAAAAAATGCGGATAAAATATTTTAATTCAGTCCAAACATCTTGCGCATTTCTGCTTCCTTATCCTGCCACAGTTTCTCCGATTCCTCAGCTTCCGGCTGTCCCTTTTGCAGTGCTTCCCGCAGCTGTTCAACGGAAGGGATAGCATAAATTTTTGTTGTTTCTGAATTAGAGTGACCAAGTATTGCAGATATCATTTCCAAAGGAACACCATCTCTGTAAAGGCCAGAAGCACGTGAACGCCTCAGCATATGTGGGTATACACTATCAGGAATATCCGGTTTCTCTTCTCTGACCAGATCTGCATATTTTTTTACGATGCGTTCAATATTCCTTTCGGACATATGATTCATTTTTCCATGGATCACAGTATAGAATAATGGTGTATCCGGAGGCGAATCAGTCTTATGATAATGCATGATATAGTTTTTTATGTGCTCAGCCGTCGACGGATTCATGGCAATAGTTCTTTCTTTTTTTCCTTTTCCATGAATCATAATAGACGGTGCTGATATATCCAGCAAAATATCTCCCAGAGTTATCGATGAAAGTTCAGATACTCTTATTGCAGAATCAAACAGCAGGATGAGAAGGACCATGTCACGGTTTCCTTTTACAGTGTCTGTTGGCTTATTCAAAAACAGTTTTAATGCATCCTTTTCCAAAATGGGGCGCTGAAGTTTGCTGATCCTTAGAAGAGGTACCTTTTGAATGCCTATATATATCTGGAGAAGTTCGATATTTCCATCCGCCACGTATTTCAGATATGCTTTCAAATCAGCAAGCCTTTGGTTAACCGTGCTGTTTGCCAGTTTTTGCTGTTCCTGAAGATACTGTGAATACGATAGGACGAATTCATATGTACAGTCCGCAAACCTAAACTTCATAACATTTATACTTTTTTCAACAGTAACATACTCGTAAAAAAGCGTCAGTGATTTTCTGTATGCTTTCACAGTTTCAGGACTTCGTTTTTCCTGTCTGGAGAGGAACAGATCAAAAAAGTCTTTCGTTTTTGAAAAGAATAGTTCTGAGAAATCTGGGTTTTTACTCATGGTTACGTACCTCAGAATTACAGCGTTGGCAATGGTATCCTTCTTTGCAATAGTCTTATAGGCATCATCCACAAGGTAGTAATAGTAAAAGCGGAGAGGTTGGAAAAATAGGGTTTGGAAATTTTTCGAGAAAATAGGATATTTTTGATACGTGGGCGGTACATGTTAGGAAATAGGCATTTTAAGAATATATTAATCAATTTAAAAAATAATTCAGCAGACAAGTTGTTTGAGCTGTGTTAGGATTATATTATTATATAATGCAAAAATAACTTCGCAGAGAGGATGAAAAATGAGAGTTGCAGTATTGTCAGATATCCATGGGAATCATATCTCATTGGAAAAATGTATTGAGGAAATAGAACGAAGGAAGATTCAAAAGCTTATATTTTTAGGGGATTACGTGGGAGAGTTGGCTTATCCCCAAAAGACCATGGAATATTTGAAAAAAATAATGATGAAATATGAATGCTATTTTGTCCGGGGAAATAAAGAGGATTATTGGATCGATCGTGAGTATGACAAAAGTATTGAGTGGAAAGAAGGAGATTCTACCACCGGAGCATTGCTATATACATATAGTAATTTGAATAATGATGATATCGCTTTCTTTAAATCTTTATCACATGTGAAAATAATATCCTTTGAAGAATTGCCTGCTATTGCTGCATACCATGGTTCACATGATCGCAAGGGAAAGAAGTTGAAATTGAATACAGACAATTCCCACATACTTTTTGAAGATACAGAGGAATCCATTATCTTGTGCGGACATACGCATATACGCAATAAAATAGTGTGTGCAGATAGAGTGTTACTAAATCCGGGATCCGTTGGAGTTCCATTGAAAAGTCGTGGAATATCTCAATTTCTGATTTTGTCAGGAGAGCGAGGAAAGTGGGAATACGAATTTGTTGATTTACCCTATGATATTGAAAGTGTAATTCAAGAATTGCATGAAGAAGATTTATACGCCAAGGCACCTTGTTGGACAAGGGTTACGGAGAATTTGTTGCGGAACGGAGATATTTCCCATGGAGCAGTATTATCAAGAGCAATGCGGCTTCTTTACAATGATACTGGTAAATGGAGCTGGCCGGATATTCCAGAAGAATATTGGGAAAGAGCGATAGGCGAATTGATTGATCAGAAGCCATTAGACTAATTAATAAAGATTTTATTTTTGCAAACAAAAAACAAATTGACATACTTTTTTACTTGCGGTAATATAATATTAGAGACGGGCAACTTGAGTGTCGGTCAAAGCATTGAAGCAAGGTGTTGTGCCGGAGGGCAGTGCCTTGCCAGCTTTATAAGGGTTTGATATTTACCACAATCCGGCTAAGCTACTTTAGTAGCTGAAAGAAAATGTCTGAAAGGCTCTGCGGAAGCAGAGCTTTTTTCAACTATAAAGATAGGGTGGGGTTATGCATAATATTTATGACTGCGTGGATTCGTTTGCCTCATTATTGGATACAGAGTATCAATTAATACTCGGACGAAAAGGAGAGGCGGTTTCTCTGAAGATTACATTTGATAAGAAAGACTGCTTTCACTTAATGGGTTTACAGTATCTGACTGACAGACCGGAATTAAGTCGGGACAGAGGAAAAATCTTTGATGAGATAAAATCGAGAGTACTGACAAAAGAGCAGATCGAATCGTCTGATCTGTACGAACAGATAGCAGATCGGGTAGATTTACTTCCTTTTCTGGAGGATTTGTTTGACAGCAACGATACTGTATTCAAGTACAATGAAAAGAAGAATTCTTTTTCAATGATAAAAGCTGATTATCTTATGAAAAATAGATTGGTTGACAAGAATGTATTCATCTTTCTTTCAAAGGGTAAGGATGATACATATTTTTGTCGTTCATTTTTCCCGGAGGTAAATCGTGATTATACGAAGAATCAAGCATCATGGACTTTGCTGTATAAGGAGAAGATGAAGCGTTCGACTGGGCAGAAAGTGGTGCTTTACGATCGATTGAAAAGAGTATAAATACATATATTTAGAATAGGAGATCTGATTTATGTACTATCATGCATCGAATGTGGCAAATATTAAGGAACTTATTCCCGGTGTTTCCATGCATGGAAAACCCTTTGTATATCTGACAACGAAAAGGGAAAATGCATTGGTTTATCTTAGCAATGCAGTAGAAGACATCGGTCAGCCTCACTTCATTCGGCCGGTGGAGGCGGAACTCCCGTTTCAGAAGGTTCGGTTTCGTATTCCGTTCATGGAATCTCACGGCACGCTTCCTGGCCGGATTTTCCCCACGCACCCTTGTCCGGATCCCTGCCTGGCGCAGCAGACGGCGGATCTTGCTGATGGCAAAGGTCTGACCCGTCAGCGACGGCATCAGCATGTAGATCTGGCGGATCCCTTTCTCATAGCCTTTATAACGGGCCACTGTCATGACTGTTTCCAGATCCCTCTTGTCAAGCTCACGACGCCTTTCCTCGCTTCTTCCATAGCTACTGTCATACAGTGCCCTGTAAACGTTGTCTTTGAGATCCCCACCTTCAAAAGGATCTGCCTCAGGCTGTATCCGCCGGGATGATCCGGCGCCGTTGGATATCCGGAGATCTCTCTGCACAATTCCTTTTTCTGCAATGGTGACAGCTTTCCGGCTGCTTCCCTTATCGTCCGGAAGCCTTCTTCCGTATACCGGATCATGGCACACAGCCTGGCGGCCCGGATGCGCAGGATCTGTTCATTTTCCAATCCCTGCACTTCATCCGTCCGCTCCCATACAGACAGCTGACACCTTATCTGTGACTGACATGTGGCACTCAGAAGTCCGGCATCGATCCCGTATATCTCCAGCAGTTCCTCCACCGGCATGCCATTCATCACACATGCTTCATTGTAAAAAGTATCTGACACGGTGATGCTCTTGTGTCCTGACACATCCTTTACGTAGGGGTGGCCATAATAAACATACGCATCCTGATCCCCTTCATCTCTATCCAGCTCCCTTTCCGACAGTTCCTCTTTGGCAAGCTTTCCCTCCAAAGCCCTCTGCCTTCGTTCCATCTTCACCTTACAGCTGTGCTTCAGGTTTCTAAGTCTCTGGCTTCCGACCAGTTCAGGTGTGAGACCAGCCCGGCGGATCCCATCCTCAAAGGATTGCACGGGATAATTATTACACAATTCCTCTTTAAATTCCGGAAGCCATGAGATCGACCTTCTCCGTGGCTGAAATTTTCCACTTGCAACCAGTGCTATGTTTTTCACCCGTTCTTCACTTTTGGCATGGAAAGAATAAGGATTACCCTGTTCCCTGAGATCCCATTGGATTGCTGCGATATATCGCTCTCCCAGCATATCGGCACTGATCACGTTCCTGATCAGAATCTCCCGTATTACCTGCTCCGTTCTTGCCACTTTCCAACCGTCATAAATTTCTTTGTGGAAATCAACCGAAAGAACGACGGTACAAGGAGTGACCAGGGTGATCTTAGAGTTATTTTCAAGCAGTCGTTTCTCCTCTGAAGTGTATCTTATTTCAGTCATATCATTCACCATTAGCGCCAAAAAATAATTAAAAACTCCCTTTTCTGAAAAGTGTGTCTATATGTATTATCAGAGAATTTGATGTATATTTATTCATTTCTTAACTGAATATGCGATTTGGGCAATTTGCTGGGATATTAAACCCCTAAGCTTTTTAGCTTTTTCAAGTCGGAAATTCAGTTTTGGTTTCAAAGCAATAGAAAGTTCGTTGTTCAATTTTTTCAATCTGTTAGACAAATTGGAATTTATCGCTTCATCTTTCATTCTATCTTATATACACATGCACTTTCCTTTCTGTCCCCGATATCCATTATGAAATAAAAGCCAATACACGCCATCATAATAACAATGCTACTTATCAAATTTTGATTCACAACAACAATATCACTAAGTGAATTAATCAAGCTATGCAATATCACACATAAAAATGTACTGCGGCCTCTTATATACAACCCACCTATCAAAAACGCTATAGCTAATGTTGACAGCGTATGTAATAAAAGGTCTGTTCTAAGTTGTTGATATGTGCCAAGCATTAAAAACAGTGGTAAATGCCACAGTTGCCATACAATTCCCACCTTAAGAACTACCCAAAATCTCCTTTGTTCATTAATCTGTAGTTCTCTTTTTAGC
>JAZQAT010000013.1:0-35637 GCA_045545375.1 Acetatifactor sp. | reverse complement strand
CAATTTAATATAAATTTAGTGGGTTGTCTTACATAGGCTGCTCATACTGCCTACGTGTGTATTATACTACAGGTTTTGGTATAAGTAAAATCAATATGTGTTATACTTTCCATAATTTTAAATTATTATTCAATGTAAAGTGTAATACCGGTCATAACCCGCAAGCTATGACCGGTATATTTCCCCAAAATTCTTATTCTCTTCCATCCCAACAATAAGTACACAACTTGCACTTATCAATTCCAACAGAATCAATCATATCATCCAGTCTGTGGAATCTCAGCGATGTAAAATTCAACTGTTTTCCAATCCTATCCACCATCTCATTATACTGGACAGTATCGGGATTTACATAATCCTTCAAATCTATGGTGCGTCCCTCCTGCTCCATTTCTTTCAAAACTCTTCTGGTGATCAGATCCATCTCAGAAGAGGAACGTGAGAAGTTCAGGTATTTACATCCGAACAGCAAAGGAGGGCATGCAGGACGAATGTGCACTTCCTTGGCACCGCTCTGGTACAGGAACTCAGTGGTCTCTCTCAACTGGGTACCGCGAACGATAGAGTCATCGATCAGAAGCAGGCTCTTGTCCTGAATCAAGTCATGCACCGGAATCAGCTTCATTTTAGCAATCAGATTACGCTGGGTCTGAATGGTAGGCATGAAGGATCTGGGCCAGGTCGGTGTATATTTGATGAACGGTCTGGAGAAGGGAATGCCGGAACGATTGGCATATCCAATCGCATGGGCTGTACCGGAATCCGGCACACCGGCTACAATATCCGGCTTTACATTGTCGCGTTCTGCCAGCTTGGCTCCACAATTGTATCGCATCTTCTCTACACTGATCCCTTCATAAGAGGAAGAAGGATAGCCATAGTAAATCCACAGGAAAGTACAGATTTTCATCTCTTTACCGGGCTGTACCAGCGTCTGAACGCCTTCCGGAGTCACCACTACAACCTCTCCGGGACCAAGCTCTCTATAGTCTGTATAGCCCAGATTCAGGTAGGCAAAGCTTTCAAAAGCTACACAGAAAGCATCTTCCTTTTTACCGATGGCTACCGGAGTCCTTCCGAGACGGTCTCTGGCCGCATAGATTCCTTTCGGTGTCATAATCAGTATGGTCATGGAACCCTCGATGATTTCCTGGGCATACTGAATTCCTTCTACCAGATTCTCTCTCTGATTGATTAGAGAAGCCACAAGCTCCGTAGCATTTACATCTCCGCCGCTCATTTCCAGGAAATGAGAATGTCCTTTGTCAAACAGTTCCTTAATGATCCGGGCTGTATTATTAATCTTACCAACCGTAGTAATTGCATAGGTTCCATGATGAGAACGCACAATTAACGGCTGGGGCTCATAATCGGAGATGCATCCGATTCCCAGGTTACCATGCATCTCATTAATATCTTTATCAAACTTGGTTCGAAACGGAGAATTCTCAATATTATGAATCGCTCTGTCGAATCCTTTTTGCTTATCATATACTGCCATTCCTGCACGTCTGGTACCCAGATGAGAATGATAGTCTGTGCCAAAGAAAAGGTCAAAAACGCAGTCCTGTTTTGAAGCTACACCAAAAAATCCACCCATGTTCTTAATCTCCCTTAGTAATTATTTCAGTCATGACAAAAGGCAGAGCCTGATTGGGGTTCTGCCTATATTTATTATACAGTAATCTCAGCCTTAACACCCAAAAGCGCCTTATTGGTCTCCAGGAGAGGACTGATTACTTTGGTCAGGAACGCTTCCACCTGTTCCCGGGAACGTCCGACATACTTGGAAGGATCCATCGTCTTCTGAAGGTCTTCCAGCGTCATATTGAAAGCAGGATCTGCCGCGATCAGTTCCAGCAGGTTATTATCCTTTCCTTCTACTTTTACATTACGGCCTGCTTCCATAGAAAGTTCACGGATTCTCTCGTGAAGTTCCTGACGATTACCACCGTTCTTTACGGCATCCATCATGATGTTCTCGGTAGCCATGAAAGGCAGTTCGCTCATGAGGCGCTTTTCAATAACCTTAGGATATACTACCAGCCCATCCACCACATTCAGACACAGATCCAGAATACCATCGATTGCCAGGAAGCCCTCCGGAATGGAAAGTCTCTTGTTGGCAGAATCATCCAGTGTTCTCTCAAACCACTGGGTAGCTGAAGTGATAGCAGGATTCAAAGCATCGATCATCACATATCTTGACAGAGAAGCAATACGCTCACTTCTCATAGGATTTCTCTTATAAGCCATAGCAGAGGAGCCGATCTGGCTCTTCTCGAAAGGCTCTTCCACTTCTTTCAGATGCTGCAGCAGACGGATGTCATTGCTCATCTTGTGAGCAGAAGCTGCAATACCAGCCAGTACGTTGGCTACTCTGGTATCCACTTTACGGGAATAAGTCTGACCGGATACGGGATAGCACTCCTTAAAGCCCATCTTTTCTGCAATCATGGGGTCAATCTTATCAATGGTCTCCTGATCTCCGTTAAAAAGCTCGAGAAAAGAAGCCTGGGTACCGGTAGTCCCTTTAGAGCCTAACAGCTTCATGCCGCCAAGCACATGCTCCAGATCCTCCAGGTCCAGACAAAACTCCTGCATCCAGAGTGTTGCACGTTTTCCTACGGTGGTAGGCTGTGCAGGCTGGAAATGGGTAAATGCCAGGGTAGGCTGTGCTTTATATTTATCTGCAAAAGAAGCCAGTTCAGCGATAACGTTCACCAGTTTCTTCTTTACCAGCTTTAAAGCTTCCGTCATGACAATGATATCGGTATTGTCTCCTACGTAACAGGAGGTAGCTCCCAGATGGATGATTCCGGCTGCCTTTGGACACTGCACACCGTAAGCATATACATGGCTCATAACATCGTGGCGCACTTCTTTCTCTCTTGCTTTTGCCACATCATAGTTGATGTCCTCTGCATGGTCTTTCAGTTCGTCTATCTGTTCCTGTGTAATGACAGGCTTGCCGTTCTGGGACAGACCCAGCTCTTTCTCTGTCTCTGCCAACGCGATCCAAAGCTTACGCCATGTCTTAAACTTCATGTCAGGTGAAAAAATGTACTGCATTTCCTTGCTGGCATAGCGCTCAGAAAGGGGACTCTGATATCTGTCTGTACTCATTTCTTTCCTCCGTTTATTGTTCAAATTCACCCCTTATATCCTCCTTTGGAGGATCCATGGGATAGTTTCCTGTAAAACAGCCTTCGCAGATGCCCAGACCGTTTACTATCTGAGATAATCTCTCTTGTCTCAGATAAGCCAGGCTGTCCGAACCGATTATTTTACAGATTTCTTCCACGGAACGGTTATAGGCAATCAGCTGCTCTCTCGCCGGCACATCCGTGCCGAAATAGCAGGGCCACAGAAAAGGTGGCGAACTGACTCTCATGTGTACTTCTTTGGCTCCTGCCTCCCTTAACATCCTGACAATGCGGTCGGAGGTGGTTCCACGCACGATGGAGTCATCTATCATAATGATGCGCTTACCCTCTACGGCTTCGCGGATAGGGTTCAGTTTAACCTGGACACTGCTTTCTCTGCTCTTCTGTTTCGGTTTTATAAAAGTACGACCTACATATGCATTCTTCACAAAAGCCGTACCGTAGGGGATTCCTGACTGCAGGGAATAACCAAGCGCGGCACAGTTGCCGGATTCCGGCACTCCCACCACCAGATCAGCATCCACAGGGGAATCCATAGCCAGATACTTTCCTGCCAGAATTCTGGAATCGTATACGCTCATTCCATCGATATAGCTGTCAGGTCTGGCAAAATAAATATATTCAAAGACGCATCTCGCCTCTTTCTCTTTGGGCAGTGCATGGCTCATATCGGATACAATGCCCTTGTCCGGAGAAATCGTCACAATCTCGCCGGGAAGCACATCTCTGACAAATTCTGCACCTACGGTATACAAAGCACAGGATTCGCTGGCAAGCAGATACGCATTGTCCCTCTTGCCAATACAAAGCGGTCTGAAACCATAGGGGTCTCTTGCACCGATCAGTTTTCTGGGAGACATGATGACCAAAGAATAAGCACCTTTGATCTTATTCATGGCACGACCCACTGCTTCTTCTACTGTCCCGGAATGTAACCGTTCTCTGGCAATATGATAGGCAATGACCTCCGAATCAATGGTAGTCTGGAAAATCGCACCTGTGTACTCCAGCTCTCTTCGAAGCTGTGGTGCATTGATCAGTTTGCCGTTATGGGCCAGTCCCAGGGTACCTTTTACATAATTAAGTACCAAAGGCTGGGCGTTCTCACGGGTGGAACTGCCTGCTGTGGAATACCGAACATGTCCCACACCAATATCGCCTTTTAACATTTCTAACACTTCAGGCGCAAATGCTTCATTTACATGTCCCATATCTTTACGGGTGAGTACCTTACCTTTGGGACCATTGGTATCACTTACCGCGATACCACAGCTTTCCTGACCTCTGTGCTGGAGCGCCAGTAAGCCGTAATATATGGTAGAAGCAACATCTCCGCCGTCAAAATCGTAGACACCGAAGACGCCGCATTCTTCTCTTAATTTCTCATCATTTTCAGTCTGTATATAAATCTGCTTTGTCACGTAAACTCCCTTCTGTTACCCAGGGAGGCTACGCTTAAAACAGGCTGGCGCACTTCTCCCGGGTAACGGGCAGGCGCCTTTGCCTGCATTCATATACATGTTTGGTTGATACTTAAGCTCCTATGTCCGGCTCATGCCAGTCCCAGACGCTTGAACACTTCATTGTAAGCTTCCTCTACATTGCCAAGGTCTCTGCGGAAACGATCCTTGTCCAGCTTCTCATTGGTGTTAACATCCCACAGACGGCAGGTATCCGGTGAAGTCTCATCAGCCAGGATAATCTGTCCATGGTAACGTCCAAACTCAATCTTGAAGTCGATGAGCTTGATTCCGGCCTGGAGGAAATAAGCTTTCAGTACTTCATTTACCTTAAAAGCATATTTCTTGATGGTCTCGATTTCTTCCCAGGTAGCAAGCTCCAGTGCTCTTGCAAAGTAAGAATTGATCAGGGGATCGCCCAGCTCATCATTTTTGTAAGAGAACTCAATAGTAGGTTCAGCGAACTCAGTTCCTTCCGGAACGCCAAGTCTCTTGGAGAAGCTGCCTGCAGCCACGTTACGGATAATTACCTCAAGAGGTACAATCTCTACGCGCTTTACAGCTGTCTCTCTGTCGCTCAACTGCTCAACGAAGTGTGTAGGAACACCTTCCTTCTCCAGAATCCGGAATACATGATTGGTCATTTTGTTATTGATGACACCTTTTCCCAAAATGGTACCTTTCTTGATACCGTTGAATGCTGTAGCATCATCCTTATAATCTACAATCAGTACATCAGGATCATCTGTCAGGAAAACCTTTTTTGCTTTTCCTTCATAAAGCTGTTCCAATTTCTTCATTGTCTCCTCCATTCTGCCGCCTCGCGGCAATGAAAAATTTTGTACACAAGCATTATAATCCACAAAAACTCAGAAATCAATATACTAAAAATGGCACAATGCATTTTTATTCATTGTGCCAAAAAAATGCTGCTCTATGCGTTCATTTTTCCAATAAAATCCCGAACCCGGGCATTAGACGATGAGAAAATTTGCTCAGGAGTGCCCTGTTCCTGAATCAGTCCTTGTTCCATAAAGATGATACGATCCGACACTTCTCTGGCAAACTGCATCTCATGAGTCACGATGATCATGGTCATATGCTCTTTCGCCAGTTCCTTAATTACTTTAAGTACCTCTACGGTTAGCTCCGGATCCAGCGCAGACGTAGGCTCATCAAAGAAAAGGATCTTCGGCTGCAGTGCCAGCGCTCTTGCAATCGATACTCTCTGCTGCTGACCGCCGGAAAGCTGGTAAGGGTATGCTTCTGCCTTGTCCTCCAGACCAAGCTGACGAAGAAGCTTCCATGCTCTCTCCTCTGCTTCCTTGTGGGATACCTTGTCCACGCTGACAGGTGCATCGATGATATTCTTCATCACTGTGTAATGAGGGAACAGATGAAAGCTCTGGAATACCAGGCCAAAGCTCTTCTTGATCTGACGCATCTGCTCCTTAGAGGCATAGACGCACTTAGTGCTGCCCTTCCTGTCAGCCTTCTCCCAGGCTGCCTTCTCTCCCTGATAAATCAGTTCACCGCCGTCCATCCGCTCCAACATGGTGGCACAACGAAGCAGGGTAGACTTTCCTGAGCCGGAAGGACCGATAATGGATACAACCTCCCCTTCCTCCACAGACAGGGAGATGTCCTCCAGGACACCTTTGCCGTCAAAGCCTTTTTTCATGTGATTAATTTCCAACAGCTTGCTGCCCATATCTTCCTCCTAGCGGTAATAACTGAGTTTCTTCTCTAATGATTCCATAACAAAAGCTACAATCAGGTTAAATATGTAGTAGAACACTCCTGCTGCCATTAGCGGCATGATACTGGTCTGCGCCGCTCCGATCTGCTTGGCAATAGTAAACATCTCCGCTACGGATATGGTAAACGCCATAGAGGTATCCTTTACCAGAGTAATGGTCTCATTTGTAATCGGCGGAAGCACCCTTTTAAATACCTGGGGCAGGATAATCTTGAAAAAGGTCTGGGACTTAGTGTAGCCCAGAATCTGTGCTGCTTCGTATTGCCCTACCGGCATGGACTCAATTCCGGATCTGTAAATCTCCGCAAAGTAAGCGGCATAATTAATCACAAACGCAATGATCACTGCCGGGAAACGGTATCCGCTTCCCATCTTAATACCAAACGCATAGTAAGGTCCGAAATATACCACTAATACCTGCAGCATAAGAGGTGTGCCTCGCATCACGGAAATATATACTTTCGATATCGTACGTATCAGCCGGATCCCGGACATACGGCCGAAAGCTACGATCATACCTAACGGCATGGAAAACAACAGTGTCAGCACAAATATCTGTACCGTAACAAGAAAGCCTTCCGCCAATTGTGGAAAAAATGTAACCACAAATGATGTCAGATTAAGTATCATACCCTGAATATCTTCCAGCAATTGTGGTAATATAGATGCGATAACCATAAATACCTCTTCCCCTTCTGTGCCGCTTACAACAACGTATTTCTATTCCTTACCAAGGCAGACGCTGTCCTGCAGTCCCCACTCTTCTGCGATCTTAGTGAAAGTACCGTCTGCAACCATCTCATTAATCGTAGCCTGTACCTTATCTCTCAGATCCTCGTTGCCAAGCAGGAAACCTACTGCATACTGCTCTGTAGCCAGTACCTCGTCACCTTCCAACATCAGGAATGCGCCTTCCTCACGGCTCTCGATCTGATATTTTGCAACACCGATATCGATAGCAACTGCATCTACAGCACCCATTTCCAGATCCATGAAAGCTGTGTTGTAATCTGCATATTCAATCAACTCTTTAAAAGAATCTTTCAGTGCAATATTTTCAGGCACCTCTTCATCATTTAAAGCTGCCAGCGCGGAAGAATCCTTCTGTACTGCTACTACCTTGCCTGCCAGGTCGCTCTTCTTCTCGATACCGGAATCAGCAGCTACGGCAAATACCTGGCTGTTATCTACATAGGGTTCTGTCCAGGTATATTCTTCTTCTCTGCCGTTCATGGTAAATCCGTTCCAGATGCAGTCGATGGCACCGGAAGAAAGCTCCATATCCTTAGCATCCCAGTCGATAGGCTGTTTTACCAGCTCCCAGCCGTTTCTTGCGCATACTTCTGCTGCCAGATCCAGATCAAATCCTACATACTCACCGCTCTCGTCACGATAACCGTAGGGCGGGAACTCAGGATCAAAACCTACTGTAAAAGTAGTCATCTCCTCTTCCTGAGTACTTACTGCAGTACTTTCAACTGCCGCACTGCTTTCGCCTGCAACGCTGCTCTCACCTGCTGTACCGTTCTCTCCTTTTGCATCACTTCCGCAGCCTGTCAGCACTCCTGCTGTCAGAGCCATAACACTTAACAAAGCAATTCCTTTTTTCATCATAATCTCCTCCATTCTTGAAAGCATGCACCCTTTGTATTCCTTTTGTGGATCCACGCTTTAGCCTGCTAACTTGTTAGCACGGTGTCATATTATCACGTTACAGGCAGCTTGTCAAGTCAAATGGTCATGCTCCGATACCCGTCCTTAAGCGCCTGCATCACCCTGCGGTTCTCCTCCAGGTAACTTCTCTCATTCTCTTCCCGCAGGGAACCTCGTTCCATCAGCCTTAAGTAATCCGTCTCCTCTTCCCATCTGCTGTTCAACCACTCTACATCCTGTTCCAGTTCCAATACAAGTTCAGCGGCTTCAGGCAGGGAAGCTGCATAAGCTACATATTCCTTATCATCCAATTCCATACGTTTTGCACTTAAGAAACTCTTAAGGCTCTCACCGCTTCCATCTGTCTCATATGCTTTATAAAAGCTTTCTGCCGCCTCTGTATAACGCATGAGTCCTGCAAGAGCAGTACCACGGTTGTGATACAAGGAAGCTTTCAGCTCTGCCGCCTGCAGTTCTCCACTTCCGGCCGCTTCCTCCCAGGAAGAAATCAGCGCATCATATTCCGAAATTGCAGACAGATATTTCTTCTGCTCCACCAGATAATCGATTCTCATCTTGCGCTTTTCAATGATATTCAGTCCGGCCCCCTTTTTCAGAGTCTGTTCTACGTCCCGCACCACTGTTTTATTGTAGAAACCGGTATATTCCAGGATTCGGCAGACAAAGGCACTGAGTGATCCTTTCTTGTGTACCATGGTATAAAGATCAGCAGCAAGATCCGGCAGTCCACATTCCTGTCTCAACCAGTCGACAAGACGGTCCGACATAATATCTCTGTCCAGCAGAAAGGCATTTTCTTTCAGACAGTAACACAATTCTTCTATACAATATACTTTCAGATTCAGTCCTTCAAAGCAATATGCACAGGATGCATAATTGCCTACACACAGTCTGGCGCTCATATTACCACCTTCCACTTTGATTTTGTTGCAATTCTCAGTCGTACAGCCCGATTTCTTCCTTCCAGATCTGATGACCGGCCGGACGGAACTCTCCGAATCCCAGGTCCTCAACCACCACCTCCAGCCGCTCTTCACTCAGCATCTGTAGCTTAAGATGAATTCGAGCTATTCCGGCAGGCATACCGTCCAGTGTCATCCGGGCAATCTTTCCATTTTTACCATTCAAGGGCGCTATGACCAGTTCCAGAGAGTCTTCTTCATGAAGATAACACTCACATTCTGTAATCGCCTCATACCAGTTGGTCCCCGCATCCAGAAGGGCGCAGTAGGAGTCTTCTCCTTTTCTCACAGCACGCATGCCGATGTTGGCTTTCAGCTTGTCCTGCCCAAGAAGCACATAGCTGCGCCCTGCGGTGCTGGCCTTTAACCGTTCCATCATGCCTAAGCAGGCCCCCTGACTGTACAGGTTATTTCCCAGAAAGACCCTTCTTCCCTGGCAAAGATAATGAAGGGATTCTTTCATAGTATCCTGGGTAAAGTCCTCTCCCACCAGATATACTGCAGAAATTCTGTCATTTCGGCATACTTTCTCTGCAATTTCCAAAAACTCTACGTCAAAAGAAGCTTCGTCCATATCTTTTGGAAACTCATACTCCTCCTGCTCTATCATCACTGCTTTCGGCGTAGTCCTTCCGTTACTCTGCATCTTACTCACCTTTAATACAGGCGACTCCATACGAAACATCACAGTTTGAAAAGCTCTCAATTCCTCCGGCTGGTGAATCATGTATTGGTAAAAACTCTCTTCGTAACTCTGGAAGCAGATATGCCTGGCTTTCAACCCAACACCTGACAATACCCGCCCCAGCAACTCAATCATGTCGGAGTCCATCTGCTCACAGCTGATTAAGAAAGCTCCGATTCTGTCTAAGGAGCCCGCCATGGACAACAGACTGAGACTTTTCTTCACAAATAATGTTAAAAGTGCCGCGGGATCATAAGGTTCTTCCTCTATCTGAACCGGCTCACCGTCCAGTGCAAGCTGCAGCAGGTCATCCACCAGAATGCCCTCATCCTGTTCAGATGCCCGCAACGCTTCTTTGCCGTAGAGCCACTGATTCATCCCATATTTTTTGCAAAGCACCGTGGGGATGTTATAAATCTGCGTTCCGGCCACGCTGGAAGCAGTTTCCACCTTACTTGTCTCTGCACTGTAGTAACTGATCTGGGAATTTTTTTTCCCAAGATCATAGCCTACGATTATCTTACTGTTTCCCGATTTCAATATCATCTTAACTACCTCATAGAGAACAGACTGTTCCCCAGATATTCCTTATGATACAGCTCCTCCAGCTGCTCATCCATCCGCTCCCAGGCTTCCTCAGAACTGCTTTTCAGGATTTCATTGATTACATGGAACCGTCCCAGGCTGCAGTCATCACTTTCTTCCTTATGTAACATCCATGTTTGAGTAATGCCTTTTTGCCTTTTCTTTACTATGGTAAAATAGTATTGCAGCGTCTCACCGTGGAACAACACGAATTCTTTAAAGAAAATCCCACCCGGAGCTGCCGGCAGTTCTTCTGAACGCAAGGGTGACTCTTCTCCGTCTTCCTGACGGATGATGTAGTGAATGGTCACTTTTGTATCCGGTGTCTCTCTGTGTTCCACAATGGTCTTATCCTGCAAAGGCTTTAACAATTCCTCGCAGCTGCACAGCTTTTTAAAGAAATTCAGGTGAATCCCAAGTCCCAGTATCTCCTTTAAGAATACGTGCCGGGCATAGACCTGCTCCTCATCCTCAGGCTCCTGCTTTTGGGCAAAAAATTTCAGGCAGGCGAGCTTTTCCAAGGTTCCCACAGGCACTTCTTCTCCATATAACTTCACAATTTTCCGGAAAATAAAATCATCCGTTTCTTTATCCTCTGCAAGGTACTCATAGGCACATCTTCTCAGGAAAGCCATCACGATATCTTTCCGGGCTTCTCCTTTCAGATAATATCGGAAGGATTCCATTCCCCGCTCGGTAGCGCCTCCCGTCAGCAGGAGCTGCTCCAATAATCTTTCGCATATCGGGAAGATATCCACATCATAAGCCTTGCAGACACCTTGTATCCTCTCAAGCTCCGACATTGTCCCCTGATAATGGAAAGAAAGATACTTGAGAACCGATCCCTCATACTTTCCCTGACGAAAAGCACAGGCAGCAGCATCCGTCAACACTGCATCCTGTATACCGGCAGTCTGGTCTGTCAAAAAGCTGCACAGACGGATAAGTACCTGCGGTTCCATACCCACAGGCCCAAACTTCATGAGCCAGTCATAGGCCTTGTCCATCTTTTCCCGAAGGACCAGATTGCTCAGTACCTCTCTACGAGAGGAAGCATCCAGCACTTCCCAGGAAATCTGCCCCAGAAATTCATCCAGACCGGCTTCCTTTCCATCTTCTTTATAATGAGAAAGAAGATGCATCTGTATCCGTCCTTTAATAAATTCAGAAAGTACGGGGGACTGAAGCAGTTTCTTCCCTCTCTCCACGATATCCTGAGGCAGACTATTCTGCTTCCTGCTCCTGTCCCAGAGATATTTCTCCCATTCCACACCCGCCTTTTGCCCCGGAGTCATATAAACAGCCGTCATATCTGTAAAAGGCTCAGGATTCATCAGTGCCTCTACCGTATACGGAATCGTAGCCGCATATCGGTTGCCCGCCATATCCTCCAGAATGATAGTATCCTTTTCATTATAAATCGGTATCCAGATACTTCTATTCGTCAGCGGATACCTTGACGCATTCATCAGATCCGGACGATACACATACACTGCTGAAATATTGGAATTTTCTATTGTTATCATTTTGGCAAAAAGCAATCTTGTAAGACTATCCGCCAAAGGTACGGAGAACATGGCAGGTACCAACAGCTCCTGATACAGATACGCCAGATGGCTGTTGATATGTTCCTTGATGATCTGATCCACCACGAACCGCTCCATCCGTTCTCTGTAGCGTTCCAGCAGGTCCTCGCATTTCTCGCGATGCTTTAACAAGTAATAATATAAATACGCCGCATGCTCATAATCCATATTGGACTGCCATGCAAAATACATCAGAGCTTTCCTGGAAATATCCGGTTCCTCTTCCGGATTCATGGAAGAGACATAAAATTCATACAGTCTGGTCAGTCTCAATTCCTTCTCGACACCCAGTTCATACCACTCGTAGGCTTCTTTATCTACTCTGCCGCCTTTGATCAGCTGCGCGCAAATTTCCCGAAGCACCCTGGTATCCTCTTTGCGGCGGTAACAGATCATCAATGTCTTCAAAAGAACCGGCGTATATTCCCGTTTTCTTGCTGCCAGATAAAGCAGCTGCTCCAGAAGTTCCGGACTCAACAGCTCTTTGCGGACGCCATAAAAGAGCACCTGCACCTCAAAGTCCCCCAGCTTGCGCAGCAGCGCAGGGTTGTTACTTAAGGTAATCAGTGCTTCCAGATACCAGACCGGGCTGCTGCAGCCGTAACCGAACTGTCTCTCAAGCAATGCCCATCTGGAGGCATTGTCTTTCTGGTATTCCGGAGAAAGATACATCAGAAGCCAGGCCGCTTTCCAGGAGGTGCGATTTCTTCCCAAAATATCCTCTATCCGAGCGGTAACTCTTCTTACATATTCCCTGTCATGATTGACCAGCGTCGTCAGATAGAGATAATACGCCAATAATGCCGGATTATCTTCTCCCTGTTTTTCCATCAGTTCCATGGCATGGGTCAGCACCCAGCTGCCCTCGTGGGCTCTTTCCCGGGTAATGAGAAGCTGCGCCTGGAACAGACGCGCCACCACATCCTGATCGTCCATTGCAACCAGATGTTCTACCAGACTACCGGTCTCTTTCAGCCACTCAGCATTAGTGGTCTTCTTCATGCGATACATCAGATAAGAATCCATCAGTTGTGCCAGAAGGCGCTTTCTTTCCAGGCGGGCAGACTGATACCTGCCATTACCCTCACCCACCAGAACATGAACAGGCATCTTAAGGGTCACAGCAGTACTGCAAAGACATACATTTCCAAAGTTCTTGCCTCTGTGCAGCTGATCAGGATCGATGTATACCGGAATGGTACACTGGTTTCCCAGAAAATCATCCTCTGTGATCACCTCTTTCTCCGTAAAAACAAAGGCTCCTTCCGTGATAATCTGAAAACCGGTGTATCCCCAGCCATCCTTACAGATCGTCACGGAAAGCTCCGTCATTTCCACGGGATTGCTGCAAGTCAGTACCTCCTCCCGAAAGCCATAATGCACAGCTTGTTTCTTCCCACAGGCGATCAGAAATTCTTCCATATTGCGCTGATTCCCCGGCTTTGCACTTAAGCCACGATAGAGATCCATGTACTTTCTGTCATTTCCTTTTAGCAGCTGCAGGAACTGAGATCCGTAAAACAGGCTCACCGCTTCTCCCCAGTCATTTCTTGCAAGTGATGCAAACTGGTTCAGATTCTTGATTTCCCCCTGAGAGGACTCTATCACCGGATTCGCTGTATGCACAATAAAGGGCAGCATATACTCCCCCTGATTGCTGATAAAGCAAAGTTCTCCTTTGACCTCATCCCCGTTTTCCAGATAGGTACCGTAAAACCTAAAGCCAATGGTATCCTGAGAACCGGAAAATTCCCGGTTTAAGATTTCCAGCCGCAGGTCCGGGCTTACAATATATCCCCAGGTGTCTTCTGTACCATAAACAGTAAGGGTGCCCTCATAAAGGGCACCCGGTACAAGGTTCAATTCCATTTGTTCACAGGAAAACTCGAGAGGATTTCTTGCCTCTTTGGACGTTTCTTCCATGATGTGCTGCATGATATTCTGCATTGTGTAACCGCTCCTTTACTATTATCATTAGTTTATCATAGCACCGGAGTGTTTTCAACCTTTTTACTACTCCATGTTCAGCTTTTTGGTGATGATGTAGTTGCTGAGGAAATAGAGAACAATTGCGGTTATCAGGTTGATCAGAATGCTGATGGTATATGTGGGGGTGGTGGTCATGCTCAGGGTTACGTTAACTTCCTCTATCATCTGCTGGGTGGTGTAGAAGGTTATAGGGATCATAACCAGGCTGGTAATGATCTGGAGGGCAACGGTGATGGCAAAGTAACTGATGATGGACATCATTACTTTGTGTTTGGAGGACAGCTGTCCTATGGTGATGGCACCGAACAGAATCGTCATGGAGCAGAAAGCACCTATGATGATCTGAAGCAGGTAAAGAAGCGATTCTCCCACAATGCCGATTCCAAGGACGGACTCTATGGCACGTATGATATCATCCCAGCTGGCTGCCAGTTCCTCGAAAATGTTCATTCCTTCATAAGACATGACCTTGCCGCCGATTGTCAGAATCAGTGCGACCATGGAGAGGAGCATCACCACCGTTATCAGAAGATACCAGATGCCTGCCACGAATGTCTTGCTGATCAGGAGCTGGTGAGAGCTAACCGGTAATGTATGGGTCAGGTAGCCTTCGTCGGAGTACATGGATTTGAAGAAGTGAACTCCAAGATAAATGAATGCGCCATATACCACGCCGATCATTGCAAAAATGTACAGGACCAGCAGCATGATCTTCAATATCAGCATGGGGGTAAATCCGGAATTGCTGCCACCAAGCAGAAAGTCCGATATGGAAGGCAGGCAGAAAAACAGGCAGCTTACCGTTGTCATGATGACCAGGAAAAGGATCAGGGAACCACATACTTTTGCAGTATTTTTCCATTCATATTTCACTAATTTTCCTAACATGAGAACACCTCCCTAAAGTATGCATCCACGGATTTGCCGTGCTGCTGTCTGATATTGTCTACGGAAGTATACAGTATCAACTGACCGTATCTTAAGAAAATCACTTCATCCAGTACACTCTCAATGTCCCCGATCAAATGAGTGGACAGAAGGACGCTGGCCCGGGGACTGTAATTGTTGATGATGGTGCGCAAAATATAGTCTCTCGCTGCCGGATCTACACCTGCAATGGGCTCATCCAGGATGTACAAGTCTGCTTCCCTGCTCATCACAAGTATCAACTGTACTTTCTCCTTGTTGCCTTTGGAAAGTGCTTTCAGCCTAGTGTTTGCATCAATGTCCAGGCTTTCTAACATAGCAAATGCCTTTTCTTTGGAAAAATCAGGATAAAAATCCGCAAAATAGTCCAGTACATCCCCTATTTTCTGTCCGTTTCCCAGATAAGTCCTGTCAGGCAGGTAAGAAATCCTCGCCTTGGTCTCCACACCCGGTTCCTGCCCGTTGATCAATATCTTACCACCGGTGGGTGTCAGCAGGCCGTTCATCATCTTGATCAGTGTGGTCTTGCCGCTGCCGTTAGGTCCCAGTAATCCGATGATCTTCCCCCTGGGAACGGTCAGTGACAGATTATTGATCGCCACTTTATTCTTGTCATAGGTCTTGGTCAAACCTGTAATTTCAATTAATTCACTCATACTCTCCCTCATTTCTGCAGCCATTGCTGCACTTGTTCCATGATCTGCGGCTGCGTATAACCAAGTTCTTTCATTTTATTGAAAAAATCTTCCATATGCGCCTGTGCCAGCTGCTGCCGTATGCTGCCTATCAGTTCCGTGTTCTCCGTCACTATACGCCCGTTGGTGCGCTGTGTGACGATCAGACCGCTGCGCTCCAGTTCTGCAAAGGCTTTCTGCATCGTGTTGGGGTTCACTGCAGCTGTGGCTGCAAGCTCTCTTACGCTGGGAAGCCTTCCTCCGGGCTCGTAACAGCCGGATACGATCTGCATTTGGATCCGTTCTACAAGCTGGGCGTAGATTGGACGGTCAGAATCCAGTTGCCATGCCATGTTATTGCTCCTTTCTGTGATGTTAAGCTTTCTATGTGGATTGAGAAGCTTGCGTTGTTGTATTATCTTCTTAATACAATCATACATAATATATAGTGTTTTGTCAAGGGGGAACTGAACCAAAAGCTGCTTTTCACCAATTGACAAATCCCTCCTGCGCGTTATAATGAAGCTAAACTGAAAATATGATCGTAAATACCACCATCGGCGACGCCGAGGTAACCTGGTACGACGTGCACGTGCACCGTTTTCCCTGCACGGGCTGTACGAGCCCCGGACCGAAGCCTTCTTCCATCGCCTGCCCCTGGACGTTGCAGCAGCGACAAGCGAGGCCGTCGATAGGCTCAGCCAGGAATCTGCCGGCGGCCGTGTGCGTTTTTCTACAGATTCACCCTACATCGCTCTGCGTGCGAAGTTCCGCGTGGTTGGAAGATCATCGCATCTGACATTGGTTTCGTCTGCAGGATTCGACTTGTACATAGACGGTGAATTCGGCAGCCGTTTTGTGAAAGAGTTCCGCATGCCTTACGATATGGTTGACAGCTACGAGCAAATTGTATATCTGGAAAGTGAAACTTTACGCTCCTACACCATTAATTTCCCGGTGCACTCCGTGGTGGAGTCTCTGGAAATAGGCTTAAAGCCCGGTGCAGCGCTGAAGGAAGCACGGCCTTATCGCGACGTTAAGCCTATCGCCTTTTACGGTTCTTCCATTGTTCACGGAACAGCTGCCAGCCGTCCGGGATACATTTATCCCAGCATTATTTCCCGGACACTTAACGTTGACTTTTATAATATCGGCTTCTCCGGAAATGCCAAGGGAGAGCCTGTGCTGGCCGAGTGGATGGCTACACTGCCCATGAGCGTATTCGTCTGTGACTATGATCATAATGCGCCGACTATCGAGCATTTGGAGGCAACCCACTATCCTATGTACGAAATCATTCGTGAGAAGAATCCTGATCTGCCATATATCATGATTACCCGTCCGAATTACTGGACGATGATCAAAGATCAGTCGTGCATTCTGAAACGACGTGACATTATCATGTCTTCTTACCTGAAGGCTCGTCAGGCAGGGGATGAGAATGTATACTTTATCGATGGTATGAGTTTCTTTGTAGAGCCTCATCAGTACGATTTCTCTATGGATGGCGTTCATCCCAATGATGCCGGGTTCCATCGCATGGCGGACGGCATTGGGACGGTGATTCGACATATTTTTGAAAAGGGGATGTAAACGTTTTTACCGGAGGATATCAGCTGCCATTGCAGTCAATATTCCCGATATTTGCTATTTTCATATGCTCTTTAAAAATTTGGGAGAGAAAAAATGAAGCAGACAAGCACAAATGAAATCGGAAAGATAATCGATAAAAACGGCAATCAGCTCCTTAGAATGTGGAATGTAGAAGTACCTTGGGGGAAGCGCCCTTTGCAGCACCATCAGCATTTTAACTTTGAAATCATGTATGTAAATTTCGGAAATGGTACCTATACTACGGAAAATAAGGATTATCCTATTTCAGCAGGAGATCTTTTTGTCTTTTCCAGCAATGAATTTCATTGTATTACGGATGTAGGGTGCGACGGCCTTCGCATTACAAATCTGCACTTTAACCCACAATTTATATGGAGCAACACCTCAGACAGCAATACGAACATTAATATGAACTTTTGCTTCTCCCATCATCCTGATTTTTCTAATCGTATTGCTGCTGATGCCAAAGAACCAATGTCTTTGCTGCTGCAGCTGCAAACAGAGCTGGAAACGAATGAAAAAGAATGCCACCTGTGCGTCAGGGCATTGCTCCATCTGCTGCTGGTGTCTCTGGTCAGGAATTATAATTATCTGGATACCCAATCCAGCATCAGCCACCAGCAGCTGCACAGCATTCAGCATACCCTGCATTACATCGATAAACATTTCACTGAAAAAATAACTCTGCAGGAGCTCTCCTCTCTTGCGGGACTTACTCCCACGTACTTTTCTACTTTTTTTAAGCAGGTAGTAGGGATATCACTGTGGAACTATATTAATTATAAGAGAATTGACATGGCCATCCGCCTTATTACCTCTGATGGGCTCAGAAAGAATATGATTGATATCGCCGCTGAATGTGGCTTTAACAATACTGCTAATTTTAATAAGACTTTTAAGCAGATTACCGGGATGACGCCGAGTGATTATAAGAAGAATGGCGGGGTTGTGGAGATTAGTTAAAGCGTTTGCCGACTATTGTATTTTTGGAGGAAATCTGTTATACTAAAGAAACAGAACTTAGTTAACGGAATTTTGTCGGAGGTGTTCGGATGGGAAGAAATGTAGCCATAGGCATTCAGGATTTTTCCAAAATCATCGAAAGCAACCTTTTTTATGTTGATAAGACATTCTTTATTAAAGAATGGTGGGAAAGCGAAGATGCAGTAACTCTGATCACCCGTCCCCGCCGTTTCGGGAAAACCTTAATATGATACGCAGATGGTTCGGGGAAGCACAATCTGACTATAATGATTTTGTGAAAGCGTTACTCGTATGT
Source organism: Acetatifactor sp. (assembly GCA_045545375.1). Classification (GTDB taxonomy): domain Bacteria; phylum Bacillota; class Clostridia; order Lachnospirales; family Lachnospiraceae; genus Acetatifactor. Next base: position 17,276 of record JAZQAT010000013.1, on the reverse strand, counting down.
GACGTCAAAGCTATGAATAATTATATGAACCGTGTAGCCCTTAAGACTTACAGCTATTTTGATACCGGCAAAGAGCCTTCCGCCGCGGAGCCGGAACGTTTTTATCACGGATTTGTGCTGGGAATGATCGTAGAATTAAATGGCAGATATACTGTAACTTCCAACCGGGAAAGCGGTTTTGGCAGATATGATGTGGTATTAGAGCCTTTAAATGAGCATGACAATGCCTATATTCTGGAATTCAAAGTGCATGATCCGGAAGACGAGAAAACCTTAAAAGATACTGTTGCAGCCGCTCTCACCCAGATAGAAGATAAGCAATATGAGACCACTCTTTTAGCAAATGGAATTCTTTCGGAAAGAATCAGGAAATACGGCTTTGCTTTTGAAGGGAAGAAAGTATTGACTGGATAGTTTACAGAATAATTTACGCTGCCCCTGTACAATGACAGGAGCAGCGTTTTTTATAAAACTAATTACGTTTCAGCCTATGCCCACCACATCTCGCCTGCGGTCTCATAGATAATGGTATTCTTAAGAAGTGCAATTGCCTTCTCCAGTCCTTCCTTAGGAGACATGAGTCCATCTTCATGCTCAATGCTGATAGCTCCGTCATATCCTACAGCCTTCAAAGTACTGATGATATTGTTCCATACTTCCTGGGAATGTCCGTAACCAACAGTACGGAATACCCATGCTCTGTTCAGGATATCGCCATATTCCTGGGTATCCAGAACACCGATCTTAGCAGTATTGGCTGCATCAATCTTGGTATCTTTTGCATGGAAGTGGTAGATAGCGCCCCGGAGCATCTTGATTGCTTCGCAAGGGTCGATTCCCTGCCAGAACAGGTGGCTGGGGTCAACGTTGGCACCTATCATATCACCTACTGCTGCACGCAGCTTTAACAGAGTGGAAGGATTGTATACGCAGAATCCGGGATGCATCTCAAATGCAATTTTCTTGATACCGATCTCCGCTGCCAGCTTCGTGGTCTCCTTCCAGTAAGGAATCACTACTTCGTTCCACTGCCAGTCTAAGATATCCAGGTACTCAGGCGGCCATGCACAGGTTACCCAGTTAGGGTTCTGGGAATTCTCACAGTCACCGGGGCATCCGGAGAAACCGATCATGGTATCTACTCCCAGCTGTACTGCAACTTTCATTGCATCTACGAATTCTTCGTGGAAACGCTTTGCGATTTCCTTGTTGGGATGTACAGGGTTGCCGTGGCAAGCCAATGCAGACAGCTTCATGTTATATTTCTTAAGGAGTGCTTTGAATTCTTCAATTTTCTCCGGATGAGCAAGGTATTCCTTGGGATCCAGATGAGCCTTTCCGGGATATCCGCCTGCACCGATCTCCAGGCTGTCTACTCCGAGGCTGCTTAAATATGCTAATGCTTCTTCCAGGTTCATCTGATTGAGAACCGGGGACATTACTGAAAGTTCCATAAATTTATCATCCTTTCTTACATCTCTCTTCAAAGTCAGTGATCACTTTGTTCTGTTCTGCCGATTCAAAGACAGCTTCCATCAGCTTCATGACACGCAGCAATTCATCATGCTTGATCAGCTGCTCTGCCTCGCCTGTGATGGCTTTCATCACATTCTGATAAAACTCTCTGATATCAGATTCCCGGCGGGGAAGAGGATATTCCTTGATGGTCTCCTTGGTTCTGGGTGCCATGGTCTTAGTCAGACCTGCTGCCGTTACAACCGGTACTGCATCTCTGTTCTGCCAGTCGGATACCATGACGATCTTACCGTCCAGTCCCCAGTTCTCGATTACGGCTGAACCGTTCTCACCGAGCATATACCATCTGGGAAGATTGATAAAATTGCTGGTTCCTACCTGCACTTCCACTGTCAGGTCATCTTCAAATTTGATGATTACGGTAAAGCCGTCATCACAGGCCTCGTTGGTGACATAGGACAGTTCTGCATAGATGGTCTTTACAGGCTTCTGTATCATCTGCATGATCTGATCCAGAAGATGAACGCCCCAGTCAAGAACCATTCCACCGCCGCATTCCTTCTGATTACGCCAGTCTCCGGGGATTCCTCTGGAACCGTGCACTCTGGATTCGATACGAAATACCTTTCCCAGGGTACCTTCATCATAAATGTGCTTCATGATTCGGTAATCTTCATCCCATCTGCGGTTTTGATGTACGGTGAACAGCACGTTATTTTCCTTGGAGGCAGCAATCATTTCTTCCAGTTCTTCATGACTTAATGCAACCGGCTTTTCACATACTACATTTTTCCCTGCTTCCATGGCCCGGATACAGATTGGCTTGTGCAGCTGGTTAGGGATAGCCACCGTTACAATCTGCACCTGGGGGTCAGCCAGCAATTCCTCTAAGGATGCATAGGCATGAATTCCTTTTTCCTCAGCAACAGCTCTGCGCTCCTCAAGGATATCGTAAATCCCTGCCAACTCCAGTCCTTCAATGGTCGCTATTTTGTTACAATGCCAGCCACCCATACCGCCATATCCGATGACTGCTATCTTTACATTCTTCTGATTCACGTTATTTCACCCTCTTATATAATCTCATTCAGGATAGGACTGTGAATACCAGCCACAGCCCTATCCTATCCATTGATTAGCATTCAGGAATATTGATCTCGATCTCATGTCCTGCTTCTGCAGACTTAAAGATACCATCCAGAATAGCCTGGTTGTAGATGATCTGAGAAGTAGGGACAGGTGCTTCTGTACCGTTCTTAACAGCATCGAGGAAAGAACGGATCTTTAAGTCAAACAGGCTGCCATTGGACTTGATGATAGGAATCTCAGTCTCGGTCTGCTGTCCGCAAACTTCATGATACAGCTTCATAGGACCGCCTACGGTTCCGTTCCAGCACTCAGTGGAAGGAATTCTCAAGCTGCCTTCGGTACCCATAATAATGGTATCGCCCGGGGTATCCAGATTCATAGCCCATGCAATGCGGAAGTCAAGGATGATGCCGCCGTCCAGACGGATAAATGCAGCTGCAAAATCATCTACTTCGAACTTCTCAGCATACTCGGGTTTGCCCTTCTTAACGTAGTCGCTGTAATCAGGACGGGTTCCGAAGAAGTTGGACTTGTAACCGGATACGGTGAGAGGCTTAGGATAGCCGATTGCATTCAGTACCATATCCAGGGAGTAGCATCCGATATCGCCCAGCGCACCGAGACCTGCTGTCTTATCCTCAATGAAAGTGGTGCCAAAAGGAGTAGGAATACCACGTCTTCTGCCGCCGCCGGTCTGAATGTAGTAAATTTTACCAAGAACGCCGGAATCAACGATCTTCTTGATCATCTTCATGTTCTCGTCCAGTCTGGGCTGGAATCCGATAGAGATAACCTTGCCGCTTTCTTTCTCAGCCTTTCTGATTTCAATAGCTTCTTCCAGAGTTACGCACATAGGCTTCTCCAGCATTACGTTAACACCCTTCTGCAGTGCATAAATAGCACATTCAGCATGGGTTCTGTTATATGTACATACGCTGACTGCATCCAGCTTCAGGGATTCGTCATCCAGCATCTCTTTGTGGCTTCCGTAGCATTTTGCTTCTACGCCGAATTTCTCAAAGAAAGCTGCTGCCTTGCCTTCTACCAGATCTGCACCTGCAACGATTTCTACATCAGGCTGATTTAAGTAGCTCTGCATATGAGCTTCTGCGATCCAACCTGTACCGATGATACCTACACGTACCTTCTTAGAAGTATCGATTACAGTTTCTGTTGTTGAATCTTTAAAACGATCTAAAATATTGTCTCCCATTGTTTTCTTCTCCTTTATTTTTGTTTGAAAGCTTTCTTTAAAGCTTATTTCACGATATTTGTACTTTCCGGATACTTGCTCCGGCTTTCAAGACACTTAAGCCAGTATCTCATTCAAAAGATAGTTGATGCTGATTTCAGCACACTCAAGAGGAGTGTATCCCATGCTGGGGTTATCCTGCTCCACGATAAACCATTCTGCGCCGCCTTCTGTTGCAGCTTTAATGATAGCAGGGAAATCCTGTACACCTTTGCCAAGAGGTCTCAGTTCGAAGCTTCCTTCTGTCTCAGTCTTCTTGTCATCATCGATTCCGATCAGGGCATACATCTTCTCAGACTTGCTTCCCTTGAAGTCCTTCAGGTGAACGGTAGGGATTCTGCCTGCATATTTCTTCACATATTCTGCAGGGTTCTCTCCGCCTACGTTAACCCAACAGGTGTCAAGCTGTGTCTGAAGCAGATCAGGACCAACCTCTGAGTAGAGGATATCCAGTGCATACTTGCCATCTACTTTAACAAATTCAAAATCATGGTTGTGGTACTGAAGTACCATATCATACTTCTTCAATTCTTCACCAAGTACCTTTACCCCTTCAATCACTTTGTTAAAGCCTTCCTTACCCGGTCTGTACTCCTCAGTCAGATAAGGTACTACTACATACTTACAGCCCAGCTTCTTGTAGCACTCGAGAGTCTCGTCCATTTTATTCATCAGATCTACAAAAGGCACATGTGCGGAAAGGGGAATCAGTCCCACTTCTTCACACATCTTCTTAACCTCCAGAGGATCATGTCCGTAAAGTCCTGCAAACTCCACACCTGTGTAGCCCATAGCCTTTACTTTCTTCAGGGTGCCGAAGAAATCTTCCTGCATCTGCTCTCTGACAGAATACAGCTGTAATGCAATCTTGTCTTTCTCCATTTCAAAAACCTGCCTTTCTATGTATTATTCTTTTAGAGCTTCCTCTCTCTTTCCCTTGATTTTATTAATTTTCTCATTCTCATATTTACATTTTACCCGATATAAAATATAATTCTAGTCGTAGCCAAACAAATTTCAGCCAATTATTGCGGTCTTATGAGGTGAAGTATGTTATATCAGATTGAAAATAGAAACACTCCGATTTCAACCGGTATTTTTACAGGTTTATCGACCATTCCACATATCCATTCACATCTGGAACTGATTTATATGGAGGAAGGCTCCAGCATGGCAACTGTGGATAATAAGGACTTCTTAATCGAAAAGGGGGATCTCTTCCTTTCCTTCCCCAACCAGATTCACTATTACCACGATCGTTCTGCGGTAAGCGGATATCTGTTTATTTTCAGTCCGGACTTATTTAAGGATTTTAAAGAGATTTTTCAGACGCAGGTACCGTATTCTCCGATTATCAAATGTAATCAGCTGCCTTTGGATCTGCGCAGCCGTTTGAAGAAGATTAAGAACAAGAATCGTTCTGAATCAAATTTCGAGAAGATTGCAGCAAAGGGATATCTGCTCACACTTTTGGCGGAGCTTTTGCCACTGATGACTCTTGTAGCAACGCCCACAGACCACGACAGCATCAAGAGCGTGCTGACCTACTGTTCGGAGAACTATACAGAGCAGTTGACTCTGGAACTGATTTCCAAGGAACTGCATCTGAATAAATATTATATCTCTCACATTTTTAATGAGCGAATGAATATCGGGTTTGCGGATTTTGTTAACAGTCTGAGGATTGAACATGCATGTAATCTGCTGGAGAAGGGCTCTAATATTACGGAGATTGCTTTTGCGTCAGGCTTTTCATCTATTCGTACCTTCAACCGGGTCTTCGTGCAGAATATGGGTATGACGCCGAGAGACTATATCAAGTCAAAGGAAAGCGGCACGCCTGTCCTGACAAGCAGGGAACAGTTTCAGATGTGTTGTGATAATTGTATGGAATAAAGTGCACAAAAAGGACTGCCGCCGGATAGCTGATTTTTGAATTTTCAGCTATCCGGCGACAGTCCTTTTAAAATCCTTATTTCATGAATCTACGCAGATAATCTGCACTCTGCTTAATAGACTGGAAACAGTTAACAGCATAGCCTGTATCCTGCTCTACTACATAGTACTTCACACCGGTCTTCTCAGCGGTATCCAAAATCAGATCCCAGTTCAAATTACCATTACCCACTTCAGTAATCTGCTGCACATTATCTTTGACAAGAGCACGTTTCATATCCTTCAGGTGCAGGATATCGATACGTCCTGCCAGCTTCTCGATCCAGTATCTTACATCTCCGCCGCCATGCTGTACCCAGTAAGTATCCAGTACAAAGGAAGTAGTGTCGGGATCAAGTCCTTCTACTAACATATCCATAGTGGTCTTGCCATTTTCCCATTTGTGGAATTCATGGCTGTGGTTGTGGTAGGTGAATTTCATTCCGTTTCTCGCAGCTTTCTCTGCAACCATATTGGCCTTCTCAATAAAATCCTCTACCTCATAAACAGAATTATAAGTCTTTCCGCCGATACCCATATTGGTAGTATCAAGCAGCTTGTGGTTCTCTAAAGACTGCTCAAAATCATTTACCATCATATCGAAATTGTCGTGCGTTCCGACGATCCGGATGCCTTCTTCTTTGGCAATTCTTCCGAAATCAGCATAGGGAATCGCGCAGCCTGCAGTCTGTCCCTGTGTATAGCCGTACTTTCTCATTTTTCGGAAAGACTCTCTGATATCCTCTTCCGTTTTCATAAAATCCCTGATGGTGTAAAGCTGCAACCCTATTTCCTTCATTTTATGTATCCTCCTTTGTCCTGTGATGTATTTACACGGGCTTCTTGTTATCTTAATTTTATCCCATGTAAATTATAATTCTAGCCGTAGGGGGATAAATTCAGGACATTTATTGCGGTTTTATATTTAGCCTAGTATACTACATTCTACAGAAATGTCAAAGATAAGGTTCAACTTTTCCCCTATTCTGCATATATATACAGTAACGATAACCCAAGGTTATGATCATGTCCGAATATCCAACATATATATCACGCATCCCCTCTCCGTCCGAGATTTTAAAAAGGCCGGAAAATAGTGTCGCACAAGATAGCACTGTCGCTGTACCAGCCGTCTTAGGCGAAACCATCATGTCCCAGCAGCCCGGTGAAATACAGCAGCCCGGCGAAATACAGCAACCCGGAGCCGTGCAGCAGCCCACCCCCATCGACACCCAATATGCCGGTGCCCTGAAAATCAGTGTCATCTCGTCCCTGGATCAGACTCCCGTAGCCAATGCCACGGTGGTCATTTCCTACACCGGAGATCCCGAATCCCCGATTGAGACACTGATGACCAACAGTTCAGGCCAGACCGAGACAGTGGAACTGCCCGCTCCGCCCCTTTCCTTGTCCCTGACTCCCGAACCCGAGAATCAGCCCTACTCCGAATACAATATCCGGGTCACAGCAGAAGGCTATGAGCCTGCCCTGATCACCGGTTCTGAAATTCTTGCCGATGAACTGTCACTGCAGACCATCCGACTGAATCCTCTTACAGCCACTGAAAATGAGGAAAAAATAGTTAACATCCCCGTCCATACCCTGTTCGGAGAATATCCGCCCAAGATTCCGGAGGATGAAATCAAGCCTATGGCGGAAACAGGCGAAATCGTCCTGTCAAGAGTCGTAGTGCCTGAGTACATCATCGTACATGATGGTGTGCCCATGGATTCTACGGCGCCCAACTACTGGGTCAGATATAAGGATTACATTAAAAATGTGGCCTCCTGTGAAATTTATTCCACATGGCCGGAATCCTCTATCTACGCAAATATTTTGGTTATCATGTCCTTTACGCTGAACAGGGTATATACTGAGTGGTACCGCAACCAGGGCTACGATTTTACCATTACCTCCTCCACAGCCTACGATCAAAAGTGGATATATGGAAGAAATATTTTTGAAAACATCGACTACATGGTAGATTCACTCTTTGCCAATTATCTGTCCCGCCCCGGTGTCCGACAACCGATTTTTACGTCCTACTGTGACGGGAAACGCGTAACCTGCTCCGGCTTAAGCCAGTGGGGTTCCAAATACCTTGGAGATGAAGGTTACTCTCCCATCGATATCATCCATTATTATTATGGTGATGATATGTATATCAATACTGCAGAAGTCATATCCGGCGTCCCCTCCTCCTGGCCCGGATATGACCTGACGATCGGCTCCTCCGGAGATAAGGTCCGCCAGATGCAGACCCAATTAAACCGTATTGCCCGCGACTATCCGGCCATTCCAAGGGTAGTAGCCGATGGCATCTATGGTTCTGCCACCGCAGATGCAGTCCGCACTTTCCAGGGCATCTTTAACCTCCCCCAGACAGGTGTGGTAGATTACCCTACCTGGTATGAAATCTCGGAAATTTATGTGGGTGTTACCAGGATTTCCGAACCTGACTAATAAAAGTCCTTATATTTACCAGGAGCCACACCGAAAGCATTTTTAAAATTCCTTAAGAAAGAAGAATAATCGCAGAACCCTGTGTTCTGGTATACCTGAGTGATACTCTGCCCCGCCTTTAATCCTTCACAGGCTTTTATCAGCCGCTTATTGGTGATAAAGGTGTGGGCGGTCACTCCGGTCAATTCCTTAAACCTGCGCAGGAAATGATACTTGCTCATGTGCACCTGCTCTGCCAGTTCCTCTACCAGAATCGGTTCGCTGATATGGGCATCAATATAGGCAGATATCGTGTCGACCATTGGATGTACTACCATTTCCTCAGCCGCAAAAAGGTATTCCTTCCTATTACAAAGTGCATTCAAATATACAAAAAAGAGAGTCAGATATCCCCTGTCCAATACGGGCTTGGCTCCCGGCAGCTCCACATCCATCATTTCCGACATAGCTAATTTCAGCAAATATCCTCTCAATTGCTCTTCATAATATGCCGGAAAATGATAGGCACAAGAACCCTGTGCACTGCTTTTGGCAAAGCAGCCTCCCAGGTCCAGACCGCCGGCAGAAAGTTCGTCCAACATCTGTCTGGTAATCCAAAGGATAATGCGCTTGGAGGAATCATGCTTTTTCTCCACATAATGATACTTGTGCATAACATTACTGTCTATAAGCAGGAAATCTCCTTTCTTCATATGATAAGTCTGATTCTCAAGCATGGAAGAGTATTCTCCTTCCAATACGTAGATGATTTCATAGAAACTATGATAATGAAAAGTAGCCGCACCGGTGGGTGCTCCCTGTTTTTCATAGACTTCATAATTATCATTTATCATATACTGCCGCTCATCTGTGGCTTCCATTCTTCGGATCTTGGCACGTTTGCTTCTGTCAGGCAATACCGGCTTTGCCGGAGTCTGATCCTTTTGTGTCTGCTCTTTCATTGCTGATTCACCCCACTTTTCGTAGATTTTTATAGTTTTTTCTTCTATTTTTCCCTAAAGTTTGTTCTAATTTTATAATAAAGCAATTTTTGCATGATTTCAAGCAATATATTCTCTTATCATGCATTTCAAATCATTTTATACTAATATTATCCGAAGTGGTTACACTTCAAATTGAGAGAAAAAAATGACAGGCTTTCCTGAAAGGTAAGCAAGAAAGGTGGGTTACTTTTATGCAGATGACATTAAGATGGTACGGAAGTAAATATGACACCGTTACCCTGAAGCAGATCAGACAGATTCCCGGTGTAACCGGCGTAATCTCCACATTGTACGGCACCACTCCCGGTGAAGTATGGGAGATGGAAGACATCCTGGCTCTGAAGAAAGAAATCGAGGATGCAGGCTTACAGCTGGCAGGTATCGAAAGTGTTAATATTCATGATGCCATCAAGATTGGTACTCCCGACAGAGATAAGTATATTGACAATTATATCACAACCCTGGAGCGTCTTGGACAGGCTGACATCCATCTGGTATGCTACAACTTCATGCCCGTATTTGACTGGACCAGAACCGAGCTGGCTCGTATGCGTCCCGATGGCTCCACTGTACTTGCTTATACACAGGAAGCTGTAGATGCTTTGGATCCCGAGAAGATGTTCGAGTCTATTGCCGGCGACATGAACGGTACCGTAATGCCCGGTTGGGAGCCTGAGCGTATGGCTCGCGTAAAAGAACTGTTCGAAATGTACAAGGATGTAGACGACGAAAAGCTGTTCGCTAACCTGAAGTACTTCCTGGAGCGCATCATGCCTGTATGTGACAAGTATGATATCAACATGGCTATCCATCCCGATGATCCTGCATGGAGCGTATTCGGTCTGCCTCGTATCATCATTAACAAGACTAACATCCTTCGCATGATGAAGATGGTTGACAACCCTCACAACGGCGTTACCTTCTGTTCCGGTTCCTATGGCACTAATCTGGAGAACGATCTGCCTGATATGATCCGTTCCCTGGAAGGCAGAATCCACTTTGCACATGTGCGCAATCTGAAGTTCAACACTCCTACCGACTTCGAAGAAGCTGCTCATCTGTCCAGCGACGGAACCTTTGATATGTATGAAATCATGCGTGCACTGTATGAAACCGGCTTTACCGGACCTATCAGACCTGATCATGGCCGTATGATCTGGGACGAAGTAGCTATGCCCGGCTACGGTCTGTACGACAGAGCACTTGGTGCCTGCTACTTAAACGGACTGTGGGAAGCTATCGATAAGCAGCATAAATAAATAATGATTCAATCGGCGGCAGTTGTGTTACTGCCGCTATTCTCAGATAGGAAAGGAGTCTCCGTCATGGAACTTACATTAAATGGAATTTTGAAGGACCGCCGGGCATTCGAAGCTGCCGGCTATCGTCTTCCTGCTTTTGATTATGATAAAGTATCTGCTAAAACAAAATCAGAACCCACTTGGATACACTTCGGCGCCGGTAATATCTTCCGTGCTTTCCAGTGTAATGTAGCGCAGAACCTTTTAAACGAAGGCGTTCTGGACACCGGTATCATTGCTGTAGAAGGCTTTGACTATGAAATTATCGAGAAAATGTACCGCCCTCACGACAATCTGTCCATTCTTGCTACCTTAAAAGCAGACAACACGGTGGACAAGACTATTGTAGGAAGCATCATGGAATCCCTGATCCTAGACAGTGACAACGAGGCTGAGTACAGTCGTCTGAAAGAAATCTTTGCAGCTCCTTCTCTCCAGATGGCAAGCTTTACCATTACTGAGAAGGGTTATGCAGTAACCGACCCTAAGGGCAACACTCTTCCTGCTATCGAAGCAGATTTCGGCAAGGGACCCGAGAAGCCCGCAAGTTACCTGGGAAAGGTAGTATCTCTGCTGTATCATCGTTATGTAAATGGCAAGCTGCCCATCGCTATGGTAAGTATGGACAACTGCTCCCACAACGGCGACAAGCTGGCTGCTGCTGTGACTGCTTTCGCAGATGCGTGGTGTAAGGCAGGCCTGGCTGAAGAAGGCTTTGCTGTTTATGTAAGAGATACCGAGTCTGTTTCTTTCCCCTGGAGCATGATCGACAAGATTACTCCCAGACCCGATGCTTCTGTGGAAGCAATGCTTGAAAAAGACGGTATCGACGGGCTGGATGCAGTGGTTACCTCCAAGAACACCTACATTGCTCCTTTCGTAAATGCTGAGGAATGTGAATATTTGGTAATCGAGGATCGCTTCCCTAACGGCAAGCCTGCTCTGGAAAAAGGCGGGGTAATCTATACCGATCGTGAGACCGTAGATAAAGTAGAAAAGATGAAGGTCTGCACCTGCCTGAATCCTCTGCACACCACTCTTGCTGTATATGGCTGCCTGCTGGGCTATCAGCTGATTTCCGAGGAAATGAAGAATCCTCTGTTAAAGAAGCTGGTTGAGACTATCGGTTATGTAGAAGGACTCCCTGTAGTAGTGGATCCCGGCATCCTGAATCCTAAAGAATTCATCGATACCGTTGTAACCATGCGTATTCCCAATCCTTTCATGCCGGATACCCCTCAGCGTATCGCTACCGATACCTCCCAGAAGCTGGCTATCCGCTTCGGCGAGACCATCAAGGCATACTTAAAGCGCGAAGATTTAAATGTAGCAGATTTAAAACTGATTCCTTTGGTATTTGCAGGCTGGCTGCGTTACCTGATGGCTATTGATGACAACGGCAATGCATTTACCTTAAGCCCGGATCCTCTTCTGGATGCTGTAACTCCTTATGTAGCCGGTTACACTTTATCCGAAGAGCCCAAGGATCTGTCCGGTCTGGATGCGCTGCTTCGCAACGAGAAGATCTTCGGTGTAGACCTGATTGCCATTGGTATGGCCGACCAGGTAAAAGCTTACTTTACTGAACTATCTTCCGGTGTTGGTGCTGTAACAGCCACTCTTGAAAAGTATGTAAAATAATCAATCAGATAGCCTGAAATATTTCTAATCTGCTGCAGTGTGCGGAAATATTTCAGGCTACTTTTTTATATAAGATTATCACTCATACTTTGCCAAGTTGTCTCCTTGTCCTCTGCCCGCCTTCCGCAGAATCTATATCCACACTTCAAATGCGCATTTTCCTAACTTTTATACAAAGATTTTATATTTACTCTTCTTTATGCTATCACTTATAATGTAAAAAAACTATCATTTTTTAGGAGAAAAGGAGACAACAATGAATATACCTCGCGCAGAACATCCCTGGCCCCAATGGGAAAGAGCTAACTGGATGAACTTAAACGGAACCTGGGAATTTGAGTTTGATTTCGGTACCAGTGCCATTGAACGTAAACTCTGGGAAAAAGAAAAATTCGACAAGGAAATCATCGTTCCTTTCTGCCCGGAAAGCAAACTCTCCGGCATCGGCTACACAGATTTTATCGACGGTGTTGCCTACAGAAGAACATTTACTCTGGCAGAAAAAGAAGTATGCGGCAAAACACTGCTCCACTTCGGAGCTGTTGACTATACTACAGATGTGTATGTCAACAATACATACGTGGGCCAGCACAAAGGCGGCTATACTTCATTCTCTTTTGATTCTCACTTATGGCGAAGACACCGTAAAGAGTTACTTTGGCATGCGTACCACCCGCTTTGAGGGAAAGAAATATCTGTTAAACGACAAGCCTTTATTCCAGAGAACAGTCCTTGATCAGGGCTTCTATCCGGACGGCATCTATACCGCTCCCACTGAGGAAGACCTTGTAAAAGACATTGAGCTTTCCTATGCTGCAGGATTTAACGGTGCAAGACTTCACGAGAAAGTGTTTGAGTCCAGATTCCTGTATCACTGCGACAGACTGGGATACCTGGTATGGGGCGAATATCCTAACTGGGGATTTGACCATTCTCTGCCTAACGCCACAGAAATCTATATGAAAGAATGGCATGAAGCAGTTGAACGTGACTTTAACCATCCTGCAATCATCGGTTGGTGCCCTTTTAACGAAACCTGGGGATATTGGGAGAATAAGTCCAAGAATGCTCTTATCAGCAGCATCCATTATTTTACAAAGCTGTTGGATCCTACCAGACCCTGCATTGATACCAGTGGTAATTATCATGCATCTACTGAAATTTATGACATTCATGATTATGACCAGAACCCTGCTACCTTCAAGCAGCGTTGGGATGCTTTCACCAGTCTTGCCAAAGAATCCAATGACTGCATCGAAGCAAGCTCTCCGTTCTTCTGGGTAAACAGTCCGGCCAACGGTAATTATTCTAAAAATGGCAGCGGCGTTTCTCCTTTCTTCAGTCAGGATTATCATGGAGAACCCATTTTCGTCAGCGAATACGGCGGAATTCAATGGGTCAAGAATGCTACGGAAGGTTGGGGATACGGACAGGCTCCTAAGTCAGAGGAAGAGTTTTTTGCCCGCTATAAGGGTCTTACAGATGCTTTGTTGGATAATGAAGATATCTTTGGTTTCTGCTATACGCAGCTTTACGATATCGAGCAGGAAATCAACGGACTCTATACTTATGAGCGCGCAGAGAAATTTGATATCAATATTATAAAGGAAATCAACCAAAGAAAAGCTGCCATAGAGAAATAAGATATGAATGTGGTCAGCGTGTACGCCTATCGGGTGCACTAAAGAAGAGGAAGGAACTGTCATTTGACGTTTCTTCCTCTTTTTTAATGGCTGCTCTTGCATCTTTCCTCCAAAAGCACTAAAATAGTAAATACGCGACAAAAGGGAGGTAAAAATGTTTTGAATTCATTTCAGTTTATTGCACAATACATCAAGCGTCATCGTTTTCAATATGTGGCAGGCATAATCACGCTCTTTGTAGTAGATTTTGTCAACCTGTTTATTCCGAAACTGACCGGTACTATAACTGATGGCTTGACAGCTCATACACTTGACTGGAACGGCATAAAGCTGTGCCTGCTTCAAATTTTCCTGTTGGGCCTGACTCTGGCCATCGGCCGTTTCCTGTGGAGATTTTTTATCTTTGGTGCTGCCCGTTCCATTGAAAAAGAGCTTCGAAACGATATGTTCAGCCATCTGGAAAAAATGAGTGTGGAATATTATAACGAGCATAAGACCGGTGATTTGATGACCCGTTTTACCAGCGATCTGAATGCAGTGCGCATGTCCATAGGTCCTGCTATTATCTGTGTGTTCGATGCTTCTGTAATGACAGTAATGGTCATCCTTCAGATGATGAATTATGTTAACGTAAAACTGACTCTGTTGGCACTGATTCCTATGATTATCATCTGTGTGGGAGAGATTTATTATGGAAAGATCATGCACCCCAGATACAAGGCACGCCAGGAGGCAGTGTCCAATCTGACTGACTACGTGCAGGAAAGCTTCTCAGGCGTCCGTGTCATTAAAGCTTTTGTGAGAGAACGTGCTCAGATGAGAGAATTTGCCCGCGCCAACCAAAACACTATGGACAAGAACCTGAATGTGGTACGCCTTCAGGCAATTGTCATCCCGCTTCTGGATGTCATAATCGGCTTCAGCAGCCTTGTCACACTTGTGTATGGCGGTTATCTGGCACTGACCGGTGAAATCACTCTGGGACGTTTCGTGGCCTTCAATCAATACATTAATATGCTGGTATGGCCTATGCTGGCCTGCGGAGATGCCATCAATATGTTTTCCCAGGGAGCTGCTTCCATCCGCCGTATTCAGGATGTATTTGATGAAAAGCCGGAGATTCATGATACGGAAGAAACTCAAGTCATTGACAGCCTTCAGGGTAATATCACATTCTCTCACTTGACCTTTATTCATCGCGGGCATAGTGAGCCTACCTTGAAAGATATCAATCTGGAGATCCCTGCAGGCACTACTCTGGCTGTTATCGGACGGACAGGCAATGGAAAATCAACCCTTGTCAATCTCCTGCTCCACCTTTATAACACCAAACCCGGTATGATTCTTCTGGATGGCCGTGATATCAACACGGTTCCTTTAAAAATACTGCGCGAAAATATTGCTTACGTACCTCAGGACAATTTCCTGTTTTCCGATACCTTAAAGTCCAACATTGCTTTTGGAGTTGAGGACGAGGACATGAATCGTATTGTAAAAGCTACCCAGGCTGCCTGCATTCATGAAAATATCATCTCCTTCCCGGATGGCTATGAAACGATCGTAGGTGAGCGCGGTGTCACCCTGTCCGGCGGGCAGAAGCAACGAAGCTCCATTGCCAGGGCACTGATGAAAGATGCACCTATCTTAATTCTTGACGATGCTTTATCAGCCGTGGATACCGATACCGAGGAGCAGATTCTTACGAATCTGAAAAAGAACCGGGCCGGTAAAACCACGATCCTTATCGCGCACCGCATTTCCACTATCCAGAATGCAGACATCATCATGGTTCTGGAAGATGGGGAGGCCCGTGAAATCGGCAATCACAACGAACTGATGGCTCTGGGCGGCATTTACAGGGATATGTTCGAGAAACAGCAGCTGGAAGCCGCTATCGGTGAAAAGCGGGCTGCTTTACAGGAGGAACACGCATGAAAAGATTACTTGGATATTTAAAGCCTCATAAATGGGTCATGACTGCTGCCACCCTTCTGGTGCTGTTCATCATTGTAGTGGAGCTCTACCGTCCCATCATTATCGGCGACGCTATCGATAACTATATCAATGGATATTACAGACCTTATTATGTGACAGAAGAAAGCACACCGGAAACGGTTCGGTATGGGAATCTGTATCTGGCGAGAGTGCCGCTTGGAAGTAAAGAAGATATCAGCGATGTCGCTACAGACGCACTTTCCGGTGGGAATACTTTTGCTGACGCTTCCTACTACCAGATCCTACTCTATCAGGATCAGTATTACATGGCTGAGAATCTGACCTTCGAGGAGACACAGCTTCTTGCCGATGCAGATAACGACACTTTACAGACATATGCTGAAACTCGTTCCAGGCTGTTAAGCAGTGACGATTTGAAAGAACTGCGCCGTTTCGATTTCTTCGGTATTCTGAAAGCAGCCGCCCTCTATCTGCTGATGCTGTTCGTAGGCTTTGTCTTAAATGCCGCTGATACCTGGATGCTTCAGCGCATGGGACAAAATATTATCTACCGCATGAGAGAAGAAGTCTTCGGACATATCCATAGTCTGTCACTCAACTTCTTCAATACCACTCCTGTGGGAAAACTGGTTACCCGTGTCAGCAATGATACAGAAGCTGTCAACGAACTGTTTACCACCATACTTGTAAAGCTGTTTAAGAATATTGTGAAAATTATCGGCTATGCAGTGGTCATGATTTCCATCAACGCAGGAATGGCTCTGGTATCCTTCCTGCTGCTTCCTGTAGTAACGGTACTGACCTTCTTCTTCCGTTACATGTCCAGGAAAGCTTACCAGATCACCCGTAATAAGATTACGGAGTTGAATACCTTCCTGTCCGAGCATATCTCCGGCATGAAGCTGATTCAGATTTTTACCAGAGAGGACGAAAAGTATAAGGAATTTGAGCACAAGTCCCGGGAACTGTTCCGTGCCAACTGGCGTGAAGTCATGACGTTTGCTATCTTCCGTCCTTCCATTTATTTGATATCCATTCTGGCCATGATCATTGTTATCGGTACCGGAAGCTCCTACGTACTGAGCGGAACGTTATCACTGGGAACTCTGTTCATCTTTGTCAGCTACATCAGTTCCTTCTTTGAACCCATTCAGGAACTGGCAGAACAATTCGGTACGCTGCAGTCCTCCCTGGCCTCTGCCGAGAAGATCTTTTCCATTCTCGATGAGAAGCCGGAAATTGTAAATCCGGACAAGCCCGTTTCTGTGCAGATTCAGGGAAGAATTGAATTTAAGCATGTATGGTTTGCCTATGAAAAAGATGATTATATCCTGAAAGATGTCAGCTTTGTCATCCGTCCCGGTGAAAAGGTGGCTTTCGTGGGAGCCACCGGTGCAGGTAAGACTTCTATTTTGAACTTAATTGGCAGATATTTCGATATTCAGAAAGGTGAGATTCTGATTGACGGGGTGAATATCAAGGATATTGATACGGATGTGCTGAGAGGAGCAATCGGTCAGGTACAGCAGGATGTGTT
>JAZQAT010000012.1:0-36536 GCA_045545375.1 Acetatifactor sp. | reverse complement strand
CATTGCGATATCTCTGTCCTTAGGCTCTACATCGTTAACTACCTTGTCAGCGATCATCAGTTCACCGGAGGAAATATCGTCCAGGCCTGCGATCATACGAAGGGTTGTGGACTTACCACATCCTGAAGGACCTACGAAAATAATAAATTCCTTGTCTGCGATTTCCAGGTTGAAGTCTTTAACAGCTTCAAATCCGTTAGGGTATACTTTGCAGACATTCTTTAAAGATAAACTTGCCATAACTAAATGACTCCTTTCACAATAACAATTATACTTTTCCTTTAACGATTACGATCGTTTGAATCTGAACTTAGTATATCGGATAATTAAAAATAATGCCATACCACTATTCCACAAAGATTTTTGTTCAGATTGTGGGAATTGCTTATAATCTTCAAACATTTTTTTGGTCATAGACATTTTCAACAAAACAATCGGACAAACCTCAACATTTTGTACAAAGCAGTACTACTTCTGTTCTATCTGACGCTCTACCAACGTTTCATCCAACTCATCCTTGAAGATTCTCTCATCGTCTCCTTCCACTACTGCCTCTTCTTCAGCCGGTGCGTTTTCTTCCATAACCCTGTCTTCCAATTTTTGGAAAAACTTGTTATAAAGCAGAGCCGACACGAAAGCAGGAGCAGACAAACCGAACATGAAAGCAATTGGGAATGCCTGAGGAACCAGAAGTGCCAGCCCAACAGGAACCACCCACATAATAATCATCAGTATCGTCTTGGGGAACTGGAGAATACTCATAATAAATGCGTTCTTAATTGTATTCTTGATCGCATTGTCAAATTTAGCCAAAACAGGAAATACATACATGGTCGTAAAGACAATAAGGAATCCCACAACACCAATAATGACCTTCAGTACAACATGAAACTCAAGTCCTGAATTTATGATGATATAAATATCACCAACCATGATTAATATTACCAACAGAAGAATAAGCCAGATAATGGTAGCCTGCTTAAAGTTCTGTTTGAAAGACTTAAAGAAGCCTCTTGTTATGTAGCACTCCTCTCCTCTTACGATTTTCAGTGCCATGTAATGCAGCGCAGTCAGGGAAGCACCTGTGGTAACAATCGGGATACAGCTGATCATTGCCAGAATGTTCAGCCACATTAAGTCTGCCAGCTTTCCAAGCCACTGCATCAGCGGGCTGTCCAAGTTAAAAATTCCACCCATTTTCATTCATTCCTTTCAAAAAAATTTCCTCATATAAGTAATTTCGATACATGAAAACACTTTCCCCGCTTTCCCTCAAAGATGGACACAGACTATTTTGCCTGCATCACCTTTTCATTGATCCAGTCATAGATTTCCTCCATAACTGAAATGCGCTCGAGTTCATTCAACAACTCGTGCCGATTCCCAGGATAAAGTCTGACTGTCAGGCACTTCATTCCGGCTTTTTCCATAGCTTGTGCTGTTTGTCTGACAACTTCACCATATGCTCCCACCGGATCCTCTTCTCCTGAAATAATCAGTACAGGCAATCCCACAGGTAATTTCTGCAAATTCTCGGGCTTCTGGCAACGATGAATCAGTTCGAACAGCGTCTGGAAACCATTTACCGTAAAGATGAATCCACACATGGGATCCTCAATGTAACGATCCACAATGGCAGTATCCCTGCTCAACCAGTCCTTATCCGTCCTTGCAGGTGCAAGGCGTTTATTATAACTGCCAAAAGCAAGTCGATCCAGAAATCTGCATACATGCCTGCTTCCAAAAATTGCTTTGTTGACAGAAGCCACAACCTTAGCGGCCATAAGCATGGGAGCAGGCTGCATCCCCGTTCCCATGATGATAGCTCCTGATATCCCGGTGCCGTACCGATACAGATAGTTTCTTAATATAAAGGAGCCCATACTGTGTCCCAAAATGATATATGGCACAGACGGATAAATCTGCTGCGTCATTTTCTTCAGCCTGTGAACATCACGCACTACTACTGTTGCAGGATCCTGTTCACAGAAATAACCGCGGCCATTCTCACCCACAGAGCCACCATGTCCCAGATGATCCTCGCCTGTGACAACAAATCCTTTGTCCGTCAAAAACTGTGCAAATTCTTCATAGCGTTCCACATATTCAGCCATACCGTGAACAATCTGAACCACCCCAATGACGTTACTGTCATCCGGCGTATAGCGCACTGCATGGATCCTCGACTGATTATCCCGCGATTCGAAAAAGAACTCTTCCTTTTTCATAAGCTTCCCCCAATGATATGCTTCATCAGCAGATTTCTGCTCCGGCAGGCATTGCCCTTTCCGGTGTCATCAGTGCCAGATTACCTTCAGCGTCCTCTGCGCACAGAAGCATGCCTTCGGACATAACGCCTGCCAGCTTGGCAGGTTTTAAGTTCACCAGAACCATGACCTTCTTGCCTACCATCTCCTCAGGAGTATAGTGTGCCTTGATTCCGGATACGATCTGCTTCACCTGGCTGCCTATACGTACCTGACTGCACAAAAGCTTCTTAGACTTTGGTACTGCTTCACAGGCGATAATTTCGCCTACCTGGAACTGCATCTTTGCAAAATCATCATAGGAGATTTCTTCCTTGGGCTCAATGTCGATGACAGCCTGCCGGGGCTGTGCAGCTTCCCCAGTCTGCTCCTCTGTCTGTCCTTCCTGGGCAGCGGCTTCTGCCTCTGCTCTTCTGGCAGCAAACATAGCGTCTGCTTTCTCCACTACTTCCTTCACGTCAAGACGTGCAAAGAGAATCTGAGGCTTGTCTGTCACATGGTTTCCATCAGGATAAAGACCGAACTGCTCCAGTGTGTCAAACTCTCTCAAAGAGCTGTTCAGCTGTGCAGCAATTTTCTCCGCGGTCTCCGGCATAAAAGGTGCCAGAAGGGAAGCTCCCATGTTGATACCCTCCACCAGATGATACATTACGGTTGCCAGACGGTCTGCTTTGGCTTCATCCTTAGCAAGTACCCATGGCTCGGTCTCGTCAATATATTTATTGCAGCGTTTAAATACAGCAAAAATCTCTGTCAGGGCATCTGCCACACGCAGATCAGCCATCTTGGCTGCTACTTTACCGTAAGCCGCAGTTATTATCTGTTCCATATCGGCATCGACAGCTGCATCATTTTCAGATAAGGTCACGCCCTTATTGTATACCACACCGCCGAAGTATTTATTGCTCATGGAGATGGTTCTGTTCACCAGGTTGCCCAGGGTGTTGGCAAGGTCGGAATTAAGTCTCTCTACCATCAGTTCCCAGGTAATTGTTCCGTCATTTTCAAAAGGCATCTCGTGAAGCACGAAGTAACGCACTGCATCCACACCGAAGAAGTCAATCAAGTCATCAGCATAGATTACATTGCCCTTAGATTTACTCATCTTGCCATCGCCCTGTAACAGCCAGGGATGTCCGAATACCTGCTTGGGCAGCGGCTCACCCAGTGCCATCAGGAAAATAGGCCAGTAAATGGTGTGGAAGCGGATAATATCCTTACCGATCAGATGCAGGTCTGCAGGCCACAGCTTTTTGTACTGTTCAGAACTGTTACCATCTGCATCATAGCCGATACCGGTGATATAATTGGTCAGCGCATCCAGCCATACGTAAACTACATGTTTCTCATCAAAATCTACCGGGA
This sequence comes from Acetatifactor sp., assembly GCA_045545375.1. Classification (GTDB taxonomy): domain Bacteria; phylum Bacillota; class Clostridia; order Lachnospirales; family Lachnospiraceae; genus Acetatifactor. The sequence continues at coordinate 32,904 of JAZQAT010000012.1, read as the reverse complement.
TACCCCATTTAAAGGAGGTTCTGGATACACACAAATCCTGCAGTCCCGGCAACAGGAAATTGTTCATCATTTCATTCTTACGGGATACCGGCTGGATGAATTCCGGATGCTCGTTAATATGCTTGATCAGCTTGTCTGCATATTTGCTCATACGGAAGAAATAAGCTTCCTCCTTGGCAGGCTTCACATCACGTCCACAGTCAGGACATTTGCCGTCTACCAGCTGGGATTCTGTCCAGAAAGACTCACAAGGAGTACAATACAGGCCTTCATATGCTCCCTTATAAATATCACCTTGTTCATACAGGCGCTTGAAAATCTTCTGTACCTGCTTCTCATGATAATCGTCTGTAGTACGGATAAATTTATCATAAGAAATATTCAGCTGATCACACAGGCCTTTGATCACGCCGGCCACCTGATCCACAAATTCCTGACAACCGATTCCTGCATCTTGTGCCTTCAGCTCAATCTTCTGACCGTGCTCATCGGTACCTGTCTGGAAAAATACGTCATAGCCTTCCTTTCTTTTAAATCTTGCAATACTGTCCGCAAGCACGATCTCATAATTGTTGCCGATGTGAGGCTTGCCGGAGGTATAGGCTATAGCTGTGGTAATATAATACTTACCTTTATTCATTCTCTGTCTCCTTCCTGAAAGCATGATGCACATTCAGTTTTGACCTCTTCCCATTCCGCACTGAACGGCTCTGTCTGTATAAGCCAAAAGCCCGCCTTCCGTTCAAAACAGAAGACGGGACACAAACTCGCACTACCGCTTTCTTTCATCCGCTTCTTAATCGGATGTCTTCACTACGATTAGAGTAACACAAAAGACGCTTTCCTGTCAATTGTTTCTTTTTACAAGGTCTCCGGGTAATCTACTTACTGCATTTTCTGCAGAAATGCTTTTACATTGGCTTCTATGTCATTTTTAAATACTGCAGAACCGGCTACAATGACATTAGCTCCGGCTTCCACAATAGACTGCACATTGTCAACGTTGACACCGCCGTCTGCTTCTACTTCCACTTCCAAGCCTCTTTCGGATATCATTTTACGGACAGCTGTTATTTTCTCTACGCATTCCGGAATCAGCTTCTGACCGCCGAAACCGGGTTCTACCGTCATGATGAGCACCAGATCTACTTTATCAAGATAAGGAGCTACTGCCTCTGCAGGTGTCTTAGGCTTGATAGTAATGCCAACTTTTTTGCCAAAGGAACGAATGGCCTTAATGGTGCCTTCTACATCTTCTGTTGCTTCTAAATGAAAGTTAATCAGATCTGCTCCGCTTTCTGCAAATTCTTTGATGTAACGCTCCGGCTGTTCTATCATCAAATGTACATCAAAAAAGATGTCCGTATGTTTACGCATAGCAGCGATTACCGGCATTCCAAAAGATATAGATGGCACGAACATACCGTCCATTACATCAATATGAAGATACTGTGCGCCTCCTTTCTGCACCTGGTCGATCTCTTCTCCCAGCTTCCAGAAATCTGCCGAAAGGATGGATGGTGATAATTTGTTCATGGTATTATCCTCTTTTCTATATTGTTGCCGCAATTACTACTGTCCACAGCTTCGCTGCGCACAGCAAGATGATGCACTATTTTTACAGATACTATATTTTTAAAAGAAGCGGCCACTTTTTGTTAGTGGCCGCTAACTTCTTTTGCATAATATCATAAGGATGCTGATTTGTCAACACAGCCTTTGATCTGCTTCCTTTTTCCTCCGCATGAATTCCCGGACACGCCGGATGGTTTCGTCCCGCTTTACTTCCCGGATTGTTCTGGCAAATCCTAAAAAAGATTATACAAACTCTTTCACAGACTTGTACACGCCCTCAGCATCCAGACCATACTTAGCCACCAATGCAGCTGCAGAGCCGGACTCACCGAATACATCCTGCATACCTACCTTCTTCACAGGGGTAGGAAGCTTCTCACTCAGACAATCACATACTGCACTGCCTAAGCCGCCGATTACGGAATGCTCTTCTACGGTCACTACCTTACCGGTCTTCTTAGCACTGTTAATGATGATTTCTTCATCCAGAGGCTTGATGGTACAGATGTTTACCACTTCAGCACTGATACCGTCTGCTGCCAGCTTCTCGGCTGCTCCCAGAGCGGAATCTACACAGATACCTGTTGCCACGATGGTTACGTCAGTACCTTCGCGTACAATCGTTCCCTTACCGATTTCAAACTTGTAATCAGGCTTGTCATTGATTACAGGCACAGCAGCACGTCCGAAACGAATATATACAGGGCCGTCATGCTCGATGGCTGCACGTACACAAGCTCTTGCTTCCACATCATCAGAAGGACACATTACTACCATACCGGGGATAGTTCTCATGAGAGCCAGGTCCTCATTACACTGGTGGGATGCACCGTCTTCCCCTACGGTGATACCTGCGTGGGTTGCACCGATCTTTACATTTAGGTGAGGATAGCCTACGGAGTTACGTACCTGTTCGAAAGCACGTCCTGCTGCAAACATTGCAAAGGAGCTCACGAAAGGAATCTTGCCTACCAGAGACAGTCCTGCTGCAATACCGACCATGTTACACTCAGCAATACCACAGTCAATATGTCTGTCCGGATAAGCTTTCTTGAAAATACCGGTCTTGGTAGCTGCTGCCAGATCCGCATCCAGTACCACCAGCTGTGGGAATTCTTCAGCAAGCTCTTTCAGGGCATTGCCGTAGCTTTCTCTTGTTGCGATCTTCTTAATGTCTGACATTATGCTTCTACCTCCTTTGCCAGTTCTTCTTCAATCTTTAAAAGGTCAGCCATAGCTACCTCAAATTCTGCATCGTTAGGTGCCTTGCCGTGCCAGTCTACGCTATTCTCCATGAAGGATACGCCTTTACCCTTTACACTGTGAAGTACAATAGCGGTAGGCATTCCCTTGGTCTCTTTTGCCTCATTAAAGGCAGCTCTCAGAGCATCGAAATCATGAGCATCTACATTGATCACATGGAAATTGAAGGCTTCAAATTTCTTATCAATAGGATAAGGGGAACATACATCCTCGATGGTTCCGTCAATCTGCAGATTATTGTTATCAACGATCACACACAGGTTATCCAGCTTGCGGTGTCCTGCAAACATGGCAGCTTCCCAGACCTGACCTTCTTCGATCTCACCGTCACCAAGCAGGGTATAGACACGGAAATCTTTCTGATCCATCTTAGCGCCCAGAGCCATACCTACAGCTGCAGAGATACCCTGTCCCAGGGAACCGGATGCCATATCGATACCGGGTGTATGAAGATTGGGATGTCCCTGAAGATAAGATCCCAGCTTACGAAGGGTCGTCAGATCCTCTACCGGGAAAAATCCTCTGTAAGCCAGTGCAGAATACAGACCCGGAGCAGTATGTCCCTTGGACAGTACAAAACGGTCTCTGTCTTCCCACTGAGGATTCTTGGGATCAATATTCAATTCTTCAAAATACAGAAAAGTAAACACGTCTGCTGCGGAAAGGGATCCGCCCGGATGTCCTGCTTTTGCACTGTGAACAGATGTCACAATACCCTTACGAACATCATTGGCATGCTTACGCAGTTCTAAATTGTTCATCATTTCCTCCATTCTGCCGTGTCGATACGGCCTGTGTACCGCGGTCCGTGCGCACATAACTTACCGCGACACTTACATAGTCATACTAATAGTAGCACAGAATTTTGTCCTCGTCTACTGGCGAAGAAATAGATTTTACGGGAAATCCCATTTCTTTTTTGTGCTTTTCTACATGGCATTATCCGTTAATTCGATGTAAAAGTGCTTGTCATATTCATGCAGCAACATATTATTAGCCTTCATTCATACTTCCCCATTACACGCATATATTAATTAGTAATCAAGTTATAAGAAGGTATACCCATGCGTTCCCATACCCGCCTTACTTTTCGCCGGACCGCCACTAGTGCCTTACTCCTGGCAATTTTCACCGCGCTGATTGTCTTCGTGTTTTCACACGGTCGGGACGAACGGCTCTTTGAGCAGCTTACTGACGACCTTTTTCGCAGTGAAATGACCGCTAATACATTGAACATGCACTATACTCTGGCATTTCCGGAAGCTTTCGGCATTCAGGAGTACAACGCAATTCTTCCCTGTTATTCCTTCGATGATGACCTGTCTGCCCTGACTCAGACCGAGAACCTTTTAAAGCGCCTGAAGAGTCTGAATGCATCCAAGCTTTCTGACAGAAACCGCTATACTCTGACCCTTCTGGCAAATACTTTGGAAAATTCTCTGGCACTTAGCAATTACCCTTATTACGAGGAGCCTCTGTCCCCGTCTTCCGGAATGCAGTCCCAGCTGCCCATCCTGCTGGCAGAGTACACATTTCGCAGTGTTCGGGATGTGGAAGATTATCTGGATATTCTGGATCAGACGGACGAATATTTTGAAGCACTGCTCATTTATCAACAAGAGAAAGCAGATGCAGGGCTTTTGATGCCCTCTGTATCCCTCCTTCAAGTTGTGGAGCAGTGTGATACGATTCTGACAAAAGAAGAACTGGATGCAGGTACGCACTTTTTGCAGACTACTTTCGCAGAACGTCTGGAAGGTCTGATTTCAGACGGGGAACTGACCTCTCAGAAAGCCGAAAGCTATCAGGTACTCAACAACAGGCTTCTTAGGACAGTGATGCTGCCGGCTTATGAAGCGTTGGGCGATGGGCTGCTGGTACTGGAGGATCCTGCCATTCCGCTCAAGGGGCTTGCCGCGCAACCAAACGGCGCTGCTTATTATGAACAGCTGCTCATCTCCCAGACCGGCTCCTATCGTCCGGTGAGCGAAATTAAGGAAATGGTGATAACCAAACTTTATGAGGAATACCAAAATCTGATAGATATTTTATCTGAGACTCCTGACCTGGTCAATGTCCCCTATGATACCCTGTTGGAACAAGAGTTTCCTTATAAAAATGCGGCTGAAATGCTGACCGATCTGCAGGAACGGATGAGCGCAGACTTTCCTCCCTTGGATGCAAACGAGCCGCTTCCCAGCGTTGCAGTCAAGGCAGTGTCCGAAAATCTCCAGGATTACTGTGCACCGGCATTCTACCTGACTCCGCCTCTGGACGATACCTCTTCCAATGCTATTTATATTAATGAAAAAAGTACCCCCGCAGGGCTGGAATTATACACCACGCTTGCCCATGAAGGCTATCCCGGGCATATGTATCAGTCCGTGTATCACAATCGCAATACCATGGATTCTTCTGATGATACATCTAATCACGTCAGAGAGCTTCTGTGGTATGGCGGATATCTGGAAGGCTGGGCATTGTATGTGGAGTTTATCTCTTATGATTATGCAACGCAGTTGTATCAGGAAACAGCATCAGCCTCCCAAACGGCGGACAGTTTTACAACTGACAGTTCTACATCAGAGACCATGTCTGCAGCCATCCAGCTGATCAAGCATGACCGCAGCCTGCAGCTGAGCCTTTACTCTTTGCTGGATATTATGATCCACTATGAAAATGCTTCTCAGGAACAGGTAGCAAATCTTCTTCACAACTTTGGTATCTCAAGCCAAACTGCCGTGTCCGCTATTTATGAATATATCGTTGAGGAACCCACCAATTATTTGAAGTATTATCTCGGGTATCTGGAGATTCTGGAATTAAAGAAAGAAGCCCGGGAACTTTGGGGAAATAACTATAGTGATTATGAATTTCATACGTTCCTTCTGGATTGTGGACCGGCGGATTTTACGTTTTTGGAAGAAAGATTGGCAGAATGGGAGGCAGTAAAGTAAGGAGACTTTTCTACTTCCCTGGATGGTTTTTCACAAAAATTCAGCTCCGGCTTTCACATCGTGGTATCTGATGTCTGAAGGCCGGAGACAGCAAAAGAAGCCAAGCATTATCCCGGATAATCCTCCTCTTCCAACGTTTCCAGATAATCCCTATCCCACAACAGGATCTTCAGCTTCTGTGCTACCTCCACCGCCGGTGCAGTAAAGTACTGATTGGTCATGACCACGCCTACCATACAATCATAGTAATCCCGCCCTGCATAAATCTCCTGAATGGCATGGACACCCACCGGACCATCGTAACGCTTGCACTGAATCGCATAGCTGATTCCCTCTCTCTGGGCCAACACATCGACTCCGAAATCACCGCTGCCTTTTGTCACTTCCACCTCCTGAAAGCCATGTTCCTCCAGCAGGTTCGCGCAATATTGTTCAAATTCATATCCTTCCATCAAATCTATCTCTTTAGGTCTTCTGCGCCTGGCTATCCGCAGGCACACAATTCCTATGATGCATAATAGCAAAATTGCGGCTCCTATGATGATTGGTAAATTGTATTCCATTCTGTCTTCCTCCTGATGTCATTATAAATTTTAGCTTCAAAAAAGACTTTTCCCCATCTCGCACCACCGCTTAAATATATACAATGATAATATTATACTCAATAGATAACTTATTTACAAGAATGAATGCATGAAAGCGTAGAAATCAAATAGAATTCACGTCCGATCCGTGATATAATACTTAAAAACATTCATTACTTAAAGAAGGATATCATATGGACCAATTACTATTCAGCCTAAACGCCACCATACCCGTATTCCTGGTGATGGTCATCGGCTACTTATTAAAAATATTTCACATCGTGGATGAGCCTTTTGTAAAGACTCTTAATTCTTTTAATTTTAAAATAACCCTGCCTGTCCTCCTGTTCAAGGACATCGCCGGGTCGGATTTTTACAGTGTATGGGACACCCGCTATGTGGTCTATTGTTTTGCAGTGACGTTCCTGTGCATCGCCGTCATCTGGCTTGCGGCAAGACTTTTTTACCGTGATAAAGCCCACCTGGGCGAGCTTATCCAGGCTTCCTACCGAAGCAGTGCCGCCGTTCTGGGCATTGCCTTCATTCAGAATATTTACGGCAATTCCGGTATGGCCCCCCTGATGATCATCGGTACTGTACCTTTGTACAATATCGCAGCGGTGCTGATTCTGTCCTTTACCGGTCCGAAAGCTTCCGATTCCGGAAGCCGACTGGACAAGGCCGCTCTCAAGAAATCTTTCCTGGGAATCCTGACCAATCCTATAATCATCGGTATCTTATTAGGCATGGCAGCTTCGCTTTGTCGGATTTCTTTCCCGGTGATGATATCCAAGACCATCAATAGCATTGGTACCCTTGCTTCACCGCTGGCACTGATCGGTCTGGGTGCAGGCTTTGAAGGACGCAAAGCATTAAAGCAGATAAAACCTACTGCTGTGGCATCCCTGATTAAGCTGGTGGTGCTTCCGGCGCTGTTTTTGCCGTTAGCCATTAGGCTTGGCTTTACCAATGAGAAGCTGGTAGCCATTCTGGTCATGCTTGGTTCGCCTACCACACCCAGCTGTTACATTATGGCCAAAAATATGGGCCATGAAGGAACACTGACTTCAAGCGTAGTGCTGACCACTACCTTTTTAAGTTCTATTACGTTAACGATGTGGTTATTTATTTTGCGAAGCGTTGGTGTGATTTGACACTGACGCTTCTGTCAGTGATATCACACCATCCCCCGAGCTAACACCACACTCATAATTGTACCGGCTAATGTTGCCCAAAGCGCCCCCGCCAGAGTATATTTTGTCTTCGTCACCTTTGCGGCCATATAATACACACTCATCGTATAAAACAATGTCTCTGTACAGCTCATAAGTATGGACGTTACCATTCCGACATAAGAGTCAGGTCCTGCTGTTTTAAAAATATCCAGTACCAGACCCGTGGCTGCCGAAGAAGAGAACAGCTTCACGACCAGCAGCGGAAACAACGGCCCGGGCAGCCCTATTTTTTCCGTCAGAGGACCCAGCAGGCTGCCCAGAAAGTCAAGAAAACCTGATGCACGCAGCACCCCTACCGCTACCATGAGCCCGATCAGCGTGGGCATAATATCTACCACCACTTTCAAGCCTTCCCTTGCGCCTTTGAGGAAAGTCTCGTACACCTTGACTTTCGATACCAGACCATAACCTACTATGTAAAATATGACTGCCGGAATAATGATGTCTGACATATGGATCAATACATTCATAGTACCGCCTTCTTTCTGTCCATCACCTTGCAAAAGCCTATCGCTACCACCGTACTTACCAGCGTAGCTACGATTGCCGGCGCCACGATCACCGCCGGATTCACGCTGCCATACTGGCTGCGATAAGCAATCATATTAACCGGGATCAACTGCAATGATGAAATATTCAGGATGAGAAAAATGCACATCTCATTGCTGGCACTGCGCCCCTTGACTTCTGTATTTTCCAAATATTGCGGATTTCCTCTCTCCCGTTCCAGATTGGCCAGTTCCTCCATGGCTTTTAGCCCGGCCGGTGTACAGGCCCATCCAAGCCCCAGTACATTTGCAATAATATTTGTAGCGATATACTCTCTGGCAGGATGATTTTTCGGGATCCTCGGGAACATAAAATTTAAGAATGGTCCTATTGCTCTGGTAAGACGCTCCATAATTCCACACTTTTGCCCGATTTCCATGAGCCCCATCCACAATGCCATGACTCCCGCCATAGTGATGCACAGAGAAATTGCCTCTCCCGCACTGTCCAGTGCCGCATTAGTTACCTCGCTCATGTTGCCGGTAAAAGCGGCATAAAGCACTCCCAACAGAATCATTCCTGCCCATAGATAATTTAACATAAACTACCGCCTATGATGCCTTACCAATATTTATGCCGGTGCACCCTGTTTCAGAACACGGATACACCGGCACTTTATCTCATTCCTTATCCCAACAGCGCCTTTAGCCGCCGCTTATCCCATCAAATCCTTGCGTCCAAACCACCAGGTCCCTACAGCAGTCGCCACGATACCAAGTAGCACGCCCCAAAGCATAAGCCCCCATTCCATATCATATCCTGCCAATATATAAGACGCGTCTGAATAATAATACGGTGTAATATATTTCAGCCACTCCATGTCCTCACTGATATTCACAAACATCTGCTGGAAATATAATAGAAGCGCCACACCAATCCCTGCACCCACGGACACCTTACGCAGAAACGCAGAGATTCCAAAACAGATACACCCTATCTCCAACTGCATCACCAGTTGTGCAAAGTGATACTTCCAAAACAATTCTCCATCCAGCGATTCCCCAATGACTGCAAAAGCTGCCACAACTACTGATGCACACACCAGATTGAACAGCATCACCAGCGTACACACTGCTGCCAGCTTCTGTAAAGCCACCTTTTGCCTGCGTACCGGCATCGTCATGAGAAATTCTGCCGTGTGCTTACCCTCTTCCTTACAGAGAATACCGCTGCCCAAAAGCCCGGCCAGCATACCGCCTCCAATCGAAATCATAGCTCCTCCTTCTACACCGTAGAACCCTAAAGCCGAGCCTAAATTCAGCCGATTCATGCCAAAGGCATCGGAAAAAGCTCCCAGATTTCCATAGATATCCATCACTTCTTCCGTCTGTCCCGCCATCTCCGGATAGATAAACATAATGACAAAATTCATTCCGGCTACCACTGCAGTCCAAATGGTTAATAGCTTCCAATTCTGCTTTAATTCATGCAAATACACACTCATCATTTCTCTGCCACCTCACCTTCTTTTTCATAATAATGCATCACGATTTCATCCAGCGTTGGCTCCGCAATCGTCAGATTCTGCAGCGCATTTCCCGCCTCTTCCAACCGGCGCAGCTGCTCCAAAAGGTCACTTACCGGCCCCTTATGGAGAAAACTCTCCGCCCCTTTTTTTGTGGTAAGAGTCACTCTTCTGGCATTGCTGTGTGACAATTCTTCCACGCTTCCGGAGCGAATTAATGTACCTTCTCTGATAATAGCCGCACTATGGCAATGCTTCTGAATCTCCTGCAGGACATGGGATGAAAGAAAAATTGTTGCTCCCTCCCGGTTTCTTTCCTGCAGAATCTTGAAAAATTCCTGCTGCATCAGGGGATCCAGGCCGGAGGTAGGTTCATCCAGGATGCAAACACTTGGTTCATGCTGTAAAGCACAGACAATACTCACCTTTTTCCGGTTTCCCAAAGACAGCTGCTCTATCTTTTTACCGATATCCAGTTCCAGGCGTTCACACAATCTTGAAGCCTCTTTCCTGCAATCTTTTCCGTGCAGATCGGCCGCCATTCTGATGACATCCTTCACCTTCATATCATCATAATAAAAGGCTTCTGACGGCATATAGCCCACCTGCTTCAGTATCTGCGTCTTACTGCGTCCACAATCTATATTCAGTATTTTCGCACTGCCCGATGTGGGCGTAATCAGTCCCAGAAGAGTTCTGATAGTCGTGGATTTTCCTGCTCCGTTAGGTCCTATAAATCCGAAAAAATCGCCTTCTTCTACACTCAGATTCAGGTTCACGATCCCTCTGCTTTTTCCATAATATTTCGTCAGATTATTAATTTCAATTGCTTTCATTTTAGTCCTCCTTCCAGCCACTTTATGCTTTACCGGAATCTGCTTTATATTCGTCCAAAAGCTCATTTAATTGCCTGGTATCTTTCCGAAAAAAACGCTTCACCATGATCCACATAATAATGTAATATGGCACCAAAAGTCCATAGAATCCCCATTCACAGGCAGTCGGCAGTCCTTCAAACCAGCCCAGTATTTTCCCCGCTGGAAAAGTCAATATTACCGGCAGGGCACACCACACGATTTGCCTCAATCGATATTCCTTGATGCTATAGGCTTTCTCTTTCCAGAAGACCAGCCTCTGAAGCCACGCCAGCAAGTATCCGAGGAGTCCCATTTCCACCACATAAAGAAAGCTGATGCCGTCCTCTCTCACCACAAATTTCATGAAAAGCCATGTAAGAATCATGGCATATCCATGCACACAGGCCATGACTTCCGCTTCCATTTCGATCCTGATGTAATGCTCCCATTTAGATATAATTTCTTTACATTTCCGAATCATCTGCACACCTCCCATACTTTAGATAGTCACGGAATATTCCGGCATAATGCCTGGAAATGATCACATCTTCTCCGTTTTCCATTCTGGCTATAATGCGGTTTCCCATCATACTGGTCAGATGCTCCACATGGTTCAGATTGATGATACAGGATTTGGATATTCGGAAAAAACTGCTGCCACGGCCGGCTTTCAGCAAGCGCTCAAGACTTTCAAGACTATGTGAGACCTGCCACACTTCTTTTTCAAGATAGGCAAATACTTTTCCATCAACCGCCTCAAAATAGTAGATATCCTCCTGGCGCAACCTGCAGCTGACGTTTTCGTTGCATCCTGTGATTCTGATATCCATGGACTGAATCAGCTTTACCAGCCGACTGATCTCTTGATTTTCTTCACTGCAATATATGACTACTTCCGGTTCTTCTCCGGGCCGGCGCTTACCTGTTATTACATTTATTTTCATATGCTCTTTCCCTTTCTGTTATCAGTGTAACATATTGCTGCAAAAAGGCAATTCACAAATAGGTAAGTGGTTGTTTTTGCGGTTTAAGTTGCAGAATACACGGCAAGAAGGCACTGCAAGCTTATGAGCAAAGATAGCTGCGAGGCAGTGGAAAGCGCCGCAGGCTAACTATTAACCTATTGACAACCTCTTAAAATAATGGTATGCTTAACATATACTTAAAAAAATAAAGTATAATATGTTTTATAATTAATTCAGAGTTTCTGTGATGTATTTCCCGTACACATGCTTTTGTACATTTCTCTGTAGTGTACAATTGTATATCGTACCAAATACATTCCGGCACGTTCTGCCAAGATACTCAGAGCTATTAACTGAATATGGGATGCAGAAGGGTGCCGTGGGAAATAAGATAATACCTTACTTTCCCCTTATTTCCGGTTAAAGTATGCATCAAAATCATTACGCACAAGGAGCTCAGTTCTCTACAGAACGATGCATATGATATGATAGCTGTAATGAGTCATTCGGAGGAGCTTATGCAGGTTAAGAATAAATTTCGTAAAGGAGAGATTGTAGATATGTGTAAGGCGTTACAGGAATGGAAGAAGCGGGATATTCAGCTGGGTATTGAACAGGGCATTGAACATTTTATACTTGACTATTTAGAAGAAGGATTTTCTAAAGACCGTATTCTGTCCAAGCTGGTCAAACGTTTCAACTTAAGTGACCAGCAGGCAGCTGATTATTTTCAGAAATATACCAACGAAAAGCCCTAACCGTTAAGTAAAAATAATTACAGGAGTCTTTTAAAACATGAAGAAAAAGCTTTTTTTAATTACATTAACAATATTTTGTCTTTCAGGCCTGACTGCCTGCGGAGATTCCGCCGACAAAGAAAGCAGTTCCCAGATTTTAGCTTCTGATACTGCTGCCCAGGAGTCTGATGAGTCTCAAGAATCCTATGCGGGTACTGTTGCCGGCGATTCGCCCGAAGCATCCGTGGCGGCCGGCTCCAACACTGAATTCGGAGGTATCGGATCTTCCGGTGTCTCCACCTCCAACTACGAGCTCTCCATCCCAGACGATTTCTCCGCAATCGAAGTCGATGATATGGAATTCTACTACGTAGGTGAGGATGGTTCCAGTGTCAGTCTGAATGTCCAGCCAAAAGATGATGACTTTAGCATCGTAACTGCAGACCTGCTGCGGGAGGCTCTGGAAGACGCACTTTCCCAGTCCTACAAGGTGAACGTGACCATTACAGACAACTATTTTACTACGGAGACCGTGTCCGGTTATCCGGCTTATCAATATTCGCTGTCTTATGAACTGGATGAGACACCTATCACCCAACTAATCATTGGTGTGGATGCTGACCAGACTTATACCTTTACTTACACTGATTTATCCGGCATCCGGATGGAAGATTTTAAGAAAAGTGCAAAGGGGATCATTCTGGTCACAGAATAATCCCTCTGGGTTTTTATAGTTTCGTGAGACCGGGCAGGACAGCTAATCAGTCCTGCCCTATTTTTTTATGGCATTCCCCGGAAAACTATGCTATAATCTTCTCGTCAGAAATTACTGCCATCGTTTAAGCCACTGTATTTTCAATTTTAGATTTATATAGAAAGGATGTAATCTATGGGATATGAAGAATATACAAGAGCACAAAAATTGGGCATTAAAGCTTACAAATCCGCCATTTCCCGCGGTAAATACCCTTACCTGCCTGTTCTGGATGAAATCCTCTCTCACGCAGAGGTAGAATACGAGGTGCATCTCGGCATCAGCGATATTCCCTTGAACCAGGTGGTCGGAACAAGTACCTTCGGCCGTACACAGGCCTTTGCTTCCAACTTCATGCCTCTTTTAAGAGATAACAGTGAATTTGCCGCGAAATGGTCCAATCTGTCTACAGCACAACTGGAAGAAGGTATTCATGACGCAGTCAAAGTTTATGAATATATGAATAAATATTATGTTGTGGAGGGGAATAAGCGCGTCAGTGTACTGAAATTTTTCGGCGCCACTACGATTCTGGCCGATGTGACCAGAAAAGTTCCGAAGCGAAGCGATGATCCGGAGAATCGCATTTATTACGAGTATATGGATTTTTACGCTCTTACCCAGATCAATTATATCCGTTTTTCCAAAATCGGCAGCTATGCGAAGCTTCTAACTGCCACAGATAAGAATACCGAGGATGAATGGACGAATGAAGAACGTCTGGATTTTTCCAGTTTTTATGCTGAGTTTTCGAAAGCTTTTATTGAAAGAGGCGGACTGTATCTTAAGAACGTGACTATTGGAGATGCCCTGCTGATTTATCTGACCATTTATCCATACAAGGAAGCTAAGGAGTCCTCCCTGTCCGATATCAGAACCAATATTGATAAAATATGGTCAGAAATTGCCTTGCTTGGTGAGGATGATTCCGTAGAACTTATGATGGATCCTATGGAAAACAAGACCACCATGAGTTCTGTTATTAACAAAATTGTATCACCGAAAAGAAGACAGGTTGCCTTTGTGTATGACAAAGAACCGGAATCTTCCGACTGGATTTACAGTCATGAACTAGGAAGGCTGCATCTGTCAGAAGCGTTCGGCGATAATATCGAGACGCAGGTCTTCCTTGCAGATCCTTCCACTGACAATGCTGAAGAAGTACTGGAAAACATCTGCAATGATGGTTTTGATATCGTCTTCACAGTAACGCCCAAGCTGATTAAGTCCTGCCTGAAAGCTGCTATCGCCCACCCCGATGTCATTATTTTGAACTGCGCACTGAACTCCGCCTTCAACACAGTAAGAACATATTATACCAGAATGTATGAAGCCAAGTTCCTGACAGGTATGATTGCCGGTGCCATGTGTACCAACGACAAGGTAGGTTATATGGCAGATTATCCTCTGTACGGTGCCGCTGCCACTATCAATGCCTTTGCACTGGGCGCTAAAATGGTAAACCCTGATGTTAAGGTTTACCTGGCATGGACTACCGTGAAGGATTTCGATGTGGACCAGTATTTCAAGGAGCAGGATATCACTTATATTTCTGCCCAGGATATGATCACTCCTCAGAATAACATCCGACAATTCGGATTGTATGAGGAAAGCGAATTCGGCAAAAAGAACCTGGCTATGTCCATCTATAACTGGGGTGAATTTTACGAAAAGTTGATTAAAAGCATTCTGCACGGTTCTTATCAGGCAGAGGAATCTGTGGAGAACAAGGCAATCAATTACTGGTGGGGTCTGTCCGCCGGTGTCATTGATGTCATCTGCTCCAACAATCTTCCGGCTGGTACCGTAAAACTGGTAGAACTGATGAAGAAGACCATTTCATCCGGAGATTTCCATCCTTTGACCGGTCCTTTAGTCGATCAGGAAGGTCATATTCACTATGAAGATTCGGAGGAGATGAAACCGGAAGATATTATGAGAATGGACTGGCTTGTAGATAACGTAGTCGGCAGCATTCCCACAATTGATGATCTCAAAGATGACGCCCAGCCTGTCGTAATGCTGCGTGGGCTGTACTCTGCTACTGCCGATAAAGGAGGAAATTCTTTACCATGAACATCCTGGTACTGGCCGATATAGAGTCCAAATATTTATGGGACTTTTTTGAAAAAAGTAAATTAGAGGGAATTGACCTGATTATTTCCTGCGGCGACCTAAAGGCAAGCTATCTGTCTTTCCTGGCAACTTTAAGCTCCGTCCCGGTTTTATATGTGCATGGAAATCATGACAGCAAATACGAAACCAATCCGCCGGAAGGGTGTATTTGCATTGAAGATGATATCTATGTTCATAATGGTGTCCGTATTTTGGGCCTGGGTGGCTCCATGTGCTACAACTATGGGCCTCACCAGTATACGGAAAAGGAAATGCAGAAGCGTGTCCGGAAACTTCGTTGGAAGCTTCGTAAGCACAAAGGTTTCGATATTCTGGTAACCCATGCACCGGCTTACCGTTTTAATGATGGCGAAGATCTGCCGCATACCGGTTTTCAGGTCTTTCACACCTTACTTGAAAAATATCAGCCAAAGTACTTTATTCATGGACATATGCATATGAATTATGACTGGCGGCTCAGGCAGAAAAGGGAATGCCCCTACAACGAGCATACGATTGTTGTCAATGCCTATGAGCGGTATGAACTGGAATACAAATAATCCAATTACAAAAAGGAAGTCTTAGACAGGCTTCCTTTTTGTAATTATTTCTTCACTTCTCCGGATACTTTGGAATTACAAAATGTTAGAAGTAAACAGGTTCTTCACATGCTGTACTTCTTCCTCAGTAGCCTTGCTGGCAGGCACATAGTACTCCTTTTCCCTGGCGATCTGGTATAACTCCTCCTGAGACTGCTCACAGGCGTTTCTAAACTGCTTTAAGCACTGCTTCAATTCCTTATTTTCGGTCTGGGGAATCATTTCTGCGTAACGTACCAGTTCTCCGTTGATTCCGGCAAGTGTATCTGTTACCATTATTTTTTCCTGCATCTGCATGATTTTCCTCCTCGTTCAATGCAATTATTGGCTTATTACTGTAAGAATTTCATAAGCTGCTGCTTATTCTCCATAGCGGACTGTGCGCTTTTTTCGAAGAACTGCTTTACCTTGGTGTCTGTTGCTTCTTTGGCATATTCCTGCAGCTTGCAGTGAGTGGTATCGAATCCGCCCATCAGATGACGAAGATTCTGCAGATCAAGTTCTGAAATGTTAGTCATATCCATACCTCCTGTTTTTGTGATTTTACAGTCCTATTGTGCGCTATTTTTTTGAAAAATATACGACTCGATTATTCCATTCATTTCCATGATAAAGCTTTCTTTTCGCGAAAGAATATATTATAATAGAAACAGCGCTGCAGTCCGCAGCAAAAGTAAAGCAAGAACAGGAGTTAATGAAATGGCGAAAGAATTATTGAAGCGCAGCGAAGTAAACCCCGAATTTACCTGGAACCTGGCTGATATGTATGCAGATGTGTCAGCCTGGGAAGCCGATATTGCAGTCATCCGTGAAATGTCTGCAGAACTTGAGAAAATGGAAGGCAAAGTAACTGCCTCTGCTGAGAACCTTTTAAAAACCTTATCCCAGATGGCTGCTATGGAGGAGAAAAGCGATCTGGCTTTCAATTATGCATCAAGGCTCAGTGATGAAGATACAGGCAACACCACCCATCAGGCTATGGTGCAAAAACTTCACGGTGTGATTTCCAATGTTTCCAGCAAGCTGGCTTTTATTGAACCGGAGATTCTGGAGACTTCCGAGGAAGTACTGGAAGGTTATCTGGCACAGTTGCCGGAGCTTGAGCTGTATCGCAAGCAGATCAAAGAGATTCAGCGCTTAAAACCCCACAGTCTTTCCGCAGAGATGGAGAAGCTGATGGCTATGACCGGCGAAATGAGCCGTACTGCCTCCCAGACTTTTTCCATATTTAACAATGCAGACCTGAAATTCCCTGAAGTGGAAGATGAGAACGGTGATACCGTCCGCATTACCCACGGTCGTTTCGTCGGACTGGAAGAATCCGCTGACCGCCGTGTGAGAAAAGAGACTTTCGAAAAACTGTACCACACCTACAAGCAGTATGAGAACACTCTGGCAAGCCTTTACAGCGGCCAGGTAAAGCAGCAGATTTTCAAGGCAAGAGCACGTAAGTACAACTCCACTCTGGAGGCAGCTGTCAATAGCAACAACGTTTCGCCTAAAGTATATGAGAACCTGGTGGCTACCGTAAATGATAACCTTGACAAAATGCACCGCTACGTGCGCCTGCGCAAGAAGCTGCTGAGCGTAGATGAGCTGCATATGTATGATATCTACACCCCCATTATTCCTGATGCAGCCCGTAAGATCAGCTACGAGGAAGCCAAGGAGAC
This sequence comes from Acetatifactor sp., assembly GCA_045545375.1. Lineage (GTDB taxonomy): Bacteria > Bacillota > Clostridia > Lachnospirales > Lachnospiraceae > Acetatifactor. The sequence goes on along the minus strand of JAZQAT010000012.1, from coordinate 15,576 downwards.
TGTGCTGAAAGCACTGGAACCCCTGGGCGAGGACTATATTGCTATCCTGAAGGAAGGCTTTAACAACCGTTGGATCGATGTATATGAGAATGAGGGCAAGAGAAGCGGCGCTTACTCTGCCGGTTCCTACAGTACCCATCCTTATGTACTGTTAAACTATAATGAGTCACTGGACAACATGTTTACCCTGGCTCATGAAATGGGACATGCGATTCACTCCTACCTGTCCAATTCCACTCAGCCTTACATTTATTCCCACTACAAGATTTTCGTGGCAGAGGTAGCTTCCACCTGTAACGAAATCCTGCTGATGGAATATCTGCTTAAGAATACTACAGATGTGAAAGAAAGAGCATATCTGCTGAATCATTATCTGGACAGCTTCAAGGGTACCGTATACCGCCAGACCATGTTTGCAGAATATGAGATGAAGACCAATGCCCTGGCAGAGGCCGGCGAAAGTCTGACTGCTGAAGTACTGGATAAGGTATATCATGAGCTTAACTGCAAGTATTACGGACCGGATATGGTGTCTGACCCTGAAATCGCAGTAGAATGGGCAAGAATCCCTCACTTCTACTACAATTTCTATGTGTACCAGTATGCTACCGGATTCTCTTCCGCTGTAGCTATTGCACGTAATATTCTGAAAAATGGTGCTCCTGCTGTTGCTAAGTATAAGGAGTTTTTGTCCGGCGGATGTTCTCAGGCACCTGTGGAATTGCTTAAGATTGCAGGTGTTGATCTGGAGACACCTCAGCCTATTCAGGATGCTTTGAATGTCTTTGGAGAGATTCTGGACGAGATGGAGAAACTGGTTTAAGATTTCCTGTCCCCTCCGGTGCACCAAAAAAGCTTCTGAAGCCTTTCTTGACTTCAGAAGCTTTACACATAAAACACCTCTTAATCCCAACGTTAGAGACATTCCTGAATACACTTTACCACTACATTGCGCAGTTTCACACCACGACTGCATAAACTTCACTCCCATCTCTTCACTGGACTTAATCTTACGTACACATTCATGAATCAAACGGATTCTATGACTATCCGCAGCCTCAGCCGACTCATCATCGGTCTTCTCAATATAATGCAGGAAATCTACCAGTTCTTTACTCAATTCCCCATCATTGATCCCTCTTGTGTTCAGGAAGATACTCCCTTTACCAGTGTACCGTCAGACAGAAGCTGGGTACCGCTGTACCACAGAGCTCTTGCCCTCTGACGCCACATATCATTTCCGGTATATTCATGCTGTTCGACAGAGGAATACAATATCATCACCTTCAAATTCAAAGTCTACATATTGAAATCCCTCCTGCAGCGGGTCACGATCACGACGGTCTATTACATCCAGTTTCACCTCCCACTTACAAAGGTCGTTTGAACTCATAAATGAAAGCAGATTTCGACTGCCAACCTTTTCTTTATCAAGGATGCGGCTGGCAAGCGTATAATAGCGTTTAGATTCTTCGTCATACTTTATTTCAAATTTGGAATGGTTGGCAGGAAACTCCATGGCTCTGTTGAATTTGAGAGGCACTTCCGGATTTTCTGCATCTACTTCGTAGATTAATGCCAGTCCATAATTGGGGGTCATATTTTGCATCTGATACCGCATAATGTTATATAATTTCCCTTCCGGAGCAGCAACCAGGCAACCTTCCAGCGGTCCGGCAGTCTTTCCCTCGGGAGCTCCCTCCCATGCATGGTCATACATTACAGGCTCGCTGAACAGCCAACTTTCTTTCTTCATGATATCACTTCCGATTTCAGCCGAAGCCACCATCGGTGCATGATAACCTCTGCCCCAGCTTCCCCACTCCAGTGTATTCCAGATTCTCCCGTTATACTCTACAACAGGCTGTGGATTCTTGTGCACTCCTGCTTCTCCGTTTTTGCCATTTCCTCCCCGAAGAAGTACTATGGGTTCACAAAAGCTTTTTCCGCCATCCACAGACTTTTCAATCAAAAGATCCCCATATTCTGTGGAACACGCCAGCATATATAACTCATCCTGATACAAAAACAATTTGCCCCAGAAACATGGAAAAAGTTCACAAGCATAGTGCCAGCTCTTCCCATTATCCTCAGAGCGGAAAATCAGCGATAGATTTTGTGGATACCCTCCACTGAATACATCCATGGAGGCAACAATCACGCCATCCGGCAATCTCACGAAGGAAGGACTGCAGAGATATTTTCCTGAAAAACTATATGCTTCATCATCTGGATGAAGATAATTTACAACAGAACCAAAGAAACAGACGCCTGTTCTGGCTAACCGCACACGACTTTTCAGAAGTCCGCTCGTAACGTAAAACTCATAGTCCGTTTTTGCTTCAAGTCCTGTAATCTCAAAAGAATTTTTATCAGTCTGTCCGGTCAGGATAAACACGTCCTGCCCTCTCTTTCTGCAAAAAATCTGATAGCCCTCTGCACCCTCCATTTCTAACCACTCAAAATGTATACTTGTCTCAAAAGGTACAATACGACAGATGTATATGTCTCCGCAACATACAAACGGCGGCCTATAAGGTGCACTACTCCATGTTGAAACTGCTTTCATATGACTTTCTCCTTTTTTATTCCTATGTTTTCATTATTGGTAAGCTCTCTGTAACAAGGTTTCTGCTTCATCTATATTTCATTATAAAGATGGTGCTTTTTCCATTCAATGCACTATAGAGACCCGTTTTTATACATTTGGGACATTCTTCTTGACTTTATGACTGCTTTTTGTAAAATAGTAATAACGAATAAAGGAGAATTATGACAAATGCTGATACCCTATTACACTCATGCTCATGCTAATATTTTAAACAAGCTTTTCATTCCGGAAATCGCAGAGCCGTTCCCTATCAAGATTCACTGGTTTCGAGCACTTTCTTTTGATGAAAAGAACTCCGTAATCAGCCAAGAGATGCATCTTCATACTTTTTTTGAGGTACATCTGGTGGTCAGCGGCAGAATGGAGTACTCTTCCAACGACGGCAAGCATTTCGTGCTCGATGCAGGAAAAGGTATCTTGATTTCTCCCTGTACGGAGCATATGGTAAATTCTTACAGCAGCAATTTTGTTAAATTTTCTCTTGCATTTGTATTAGACGAAACTTCTAGTCTTTATCATAAATTAGCAGAAAATGGGATTTATACTTTTGACTTGTCAGATGTGATGTTAAACAGTATTGATTCCGTACTGAGGGAAGTAGATCTGAGCACTTCCTTTTCCCTGACTCTAGTTAAAAACAGAATGTTGGATATTATCTGTGCAATTTCACGCGCTGTCGGCATCTATGAATATTGTACACCCACAGACCTAACCGTAGAAGACAAACGTGTCACTGCAGCCAAATTATACATTAAGGACAATAATAGCCGCTTTCTCACCTGCAATGAGGTGGCCAGTCAATGCGGTTTGAGCCCCAAGCAGATGAACCGTATCTTCTATACAGCTACCGGCAAGAACCTGCACGAGTATATTAATATTATAAAAATAAAAGAGGCAGAGCGGCTGTTGGCCGATACCTCTTTACCTATTAAAGAAATCAGTGAATCTCTGGGCTTCTCAAGTGTGTATTATTTTAACCGGTTCTTTTCTAAAAATGCGGGGTTTCCACCGGCGCATTTCAGGAGGATCAGTGCCAAATAATACAGCGTAAAAACACTTGCATTCTGACAACAAGTGTGCTATATTGAAAATACAAAAAGGAACAACCGCCCACAAGTGGTTGACCCGATATTATGTGACAGAATTGCCACCCTTTTCACTGGTCAAAGTATACAAGGGTGGTTTTTCTGTACCTGTTTCCAGGACTGAAAACGTTACTGACTAATCGAAACGATAAAGGTCAGTAATGCAAGACGCCCTTTATGGGATAGCCGCCCTTTGCCAGTGCCACACTGATGCAGCTTATTTTATTTATCATAATCGTTTCCTCTAACCTTATCACTGCCGTAGCCGTTAATTCAGTTAAATAAAATTGGCAAACACCGACACCGCAATCACCGTCATAACGCCTGACACAACGACGGACAAGCTGCTCATTGCACCTTCGATTTCTCCCATTTCTATGGCCTTGGTGGTACCCATAGCATGGGAAGCCGTTCCGATAGCCAGGCCTCTGGCGATAGGCTCCTCAATCTTACATACTTTGCAGATAAATTCCGCTATCATATTTCCCAGAATACCGGTAACAGCAATGGACACTACCGTAATCGTTGCGATACCGCCCATTTTCTCTGATACGCCCATACCGATAGCCGTGGTAATGGACTTGGGCAGAAGGGTCACATACTGCTCGTGGGTCAAACCAAAAGCCAAACTGAGAAGGAAGATGCTCACCATAGTGGTAAGAACACCGGCAGTAATTCCACCGAAGATGGCCTTAGGATACTTCTTTAAAAGAGTCAGCTGGCGGTAAAGGGGAATGGCCAGACTCACCGTCGCAGGAGTCAGGAAGAAGCTGATGTATTTAGCACCGTTATAATAAGTGTCATAGTCGATTCCGAAAGCAAGCAGGATGGCTATGATGATAATAACAGATACAAGCAGCGGATTGGCAACGGCAGACTTTATCTTACTCTTGATCCAAAGTGCCAGCTGAAAGCACAGCAGGCTAAGTGCAATCCCAAAATAGATAGACTGTGTTAAAGCTTCCATCATGATTTCTGTACCTCCATGTCTTTCTTTTCTCCGTCAGAAGTATCTTTCTTGCCGCTTCCTTCTTTGCGAAGAATAAACTGGGCAGTCCGGCCTGTTACAATCATGATCAGGAATGTAGTGGACACACAGATTACCACTAACGGCACCAGCATCTGCTTCAAGGCATCTACACTTGTCATAATACCTACGGTAGACGGAATGAATAACATGGGCATGATTTCCACCAGGAAATCTGCTGCACCTTCTACTTTTTCCAAAGGAATGATATGGGTCACCAGGCAAATCACCATCAGCACCAGCCCATACATGCTGGCCGCAATGGGAAGCGGTATGAGATGCTCCATCATTTCTGCAATAAATGATATGGTCAATATAATGGCCAATTGTTTGATAAATTTCATTTTTGTTCCTTTCCCGCTGCAGTTCTATATCTGCTTGCGCACTACACCATACTCATCATCCAGTCTGAAATAGGGACATGCTTCCTTACTTCCGGACAAGAACCGAAACATCTCGTCCTCATCCAGGTTTACCAGACAACTGTAGCATTCGTAATCTTCATCGTACATATAATTCACACAGGCTTCACAGTTCATTCTACTGTTCCTCCATGGAGATATTGATAAATCTCTCTTTTTCCCACACCACGATCCTTGGCCACTGCTTTCATGGCACTCTTAGAATCCATTCCCTGATTCTCGTAGTATGCCATATGCTCCTCGATGCTCATGCTCTCCCAGGAAGCAATTGCTTCCTTTCTCTTTTCCTGAAGACCCTTGCCTTCCACCACCAGAACGTACTCCCCCCGTGGTTCTTCCTCCTGATAATAGGCAAGTGCTCCGCTGATTGTGGTAGGCATCACCGTTTCAAAGCGTTTGGTCAATTCTCTGCAGAGGGTAATTTTGCGGTCACCCAGAACCCCTTTCAGTTCTTCTAATGTCCTCACCAGGTGATGAGGCGCCTCGTAAAGAATCATGGTCCTGCTTTCCCCGGAAAGCTCCTCCAGAATTTCCCGCTTTTCCTTTTTATCGGAAGGGAGAAAGCCTTCAAAACAGAATCGTCTGGTACTTAAGCCCGACAGTGTAAGGGCTGTAATACAGGCTGCCGGCCCCGGCAGGGAGGTCACCGTAATTCCGTTTTGCTGGCACATCTGCACCAAGATCTCTCCCGGGTCTGAAATGGCCGGGGTTCCTGCATCTGTAATCAAAGCAATGTTCTGACCATTCTGCATCTGCCCCACCAGCTGCCTTGCTTTTTCCACCTTGTTATATTCATGGTAACTTGTCATAGGCGTATGTATATCAAAGTAATTCAACAGCTTGATACTGTTGCGGGTATCCTCTGCTGCAATCACATCCACTTGTTTCAATGTCTCTATGACTCTGGGTGTCATATCCTCCAGATTGCCAATAGGTGTGGCACATAAATAAAGCTTTCCTGCCATATAATCCTCCTGTTGCATTTCTGCACTTTCACTTCAGTCAGTAGCCGCAAATATCAGTAGCCATAAATATCGTAAATTTCCGGCATATATACACCCGGCTCTTTATAGACGATCAACGGCTTCTCCACTGTCATCCTGGGCCGTCCGCCTCTGACACCTTCAATCAGAACCATGTTGGGTTCCTTGTCCACGTAAGGGTACACAAGCTGCATCCGTTTGGGCTCCAGCTTATACTTTGTCATGGTAGTCATGATTTCAGCCAACCGGAACGGTCGGTGCACCATGTAAAAATGACCGCCGGTTTTTAAAAGCAGTGCCGCCTGACTGATCACATCCTCCAGCGTACACAGCAGTTCATGCCTTGCGATGGCCTTCGGTGCATCGGGATTGGTCAGTCCATGCTGTCCTATCATATAAGGCGGATTGCAGGTAATTACATCAAACGAAGCAGACTTAAAAATTTTGCCTGCTTCCCTGATGTCTCCGGTTACAATGGTAATCTTCTCCGTCAGGTCATTCAGTGCCACGCTCCTTCTGGCCATGTCGGCACTTTCTTCCTGAATCTCCAGTCCGGTGAGATGGGCTGCCAAAGTTTTGGCCTCCATCAAAATGGGAATGATGCCGGTGCCGGTTCCCATATCCAGCACCTCATCTCCTTTTCTGGCAGAGGCAAACCCTGACAGCAGCACCGCATCCATGCCGAAGCAGAATTTTTCAGGATTCTGAATAATCCGGTAGCCGTTTCGCTGCAATTCATCCAGTCGTTCATTATCCTTCAGTTCAATTGTCATTACGCTCCGAGGTTCCTTCCTGTTTTGGTGCATGGGACTGTTTGTCTGCTTGCGATGTTTTCTCTACGTGGGACTGCCTGTCCGGACGTTCACTGCGTTCAACCCGGTCCGCTCTCTCCTGGCGATTCTGACGGTTACCGCGGTATCCCTTTGCCCCGCGTTCCCTGTTTTCCTGACGGTCACGATTGTCCTGACGGTCACGATTGTTCTGACGATCCTGCTTCTCCTGGCGACTGCGGTTCTCCTGACGGTCACCGTTTTCTCCTCTCTCCGTGCGATCATTGCGATCGTTGCGATCGCTGCGCTCCTGCTTTTCAAAACGATTCTTGTCAGATTTTTCAAATCTCTCCTGACGAGCCGGTCGGTTGCCTCGGTTCTGGCGGTTATTACGATCCGGACGTTCACTGCGCTCCTGATCTTCTGCTCGTTCAGGGCGTTCCTGACGCTTACCGCGGTTATTACGGTCACTGCGTTCCTGACGGTCTGCTTTGTCTGAACGGTCTGTGCGTTCCTGACGACTGCTGTGTTCTGACTGTCCTTCCGCTTCCTGTTTCTCCATAGCTTCCTGCTTTTCCAACATCTCCAGTTCTTTCAACTCTTCTCTGGACAAATCTTCTGCTGAGAACTCATCTTTGGAGATATCCTGCTTGTCCTTTTTGCCGTGTTTCTTCTTAAAGCGCAGTTTATCAGGTTCGTAATCGCGGATTTCTTTCTCGTCACCTACCTCTACAACCACCTTCACAATCTGGCGCAATACGTTCACACTCTGCACCTCACCTCTCAGACCGTCATCTGTTGTAACATAATCTCCGACAGAGGGCAGCTTACGGTTTAATTCCTCATACGTATCCTCCTCATGTTTCAAACAGCACATCAGACGTCCGCACACACCGGATATCTTAGTCGGATTCAGGGACAGATTCTGCTCCTTAGCCATTTTAATGGATACCGGGATAAAATCAGACAAATAACTGTGGCAGCACAGTACCCTTCCGCAAATACCGATTCCTCCCACGGTCTTAGTCTCGTCTCTCACACCAATCTGGCGCAGTTCGATCCTGGTCTTAAAGACACTGGCAAGGTCCTTTACCAGTTCTCTGAAGTCAATACGACCGTCTGCCGTAAAATAAAACAGTACTTTATTGTTATCAAATGTATATTCTGCATCAATCAGCTTCATCTCCAGACCGTGCTTTCTAATCTTCTCTAGACAGATCTGGTAAGCTTCCTTTTCTTTCAGTTTATTAGCAGCCTCCTGCTCCTTGTCGCGCTCATTGGCAATGCGAAGAACAGGCTTTAAAGGCTGAATCACTTTGTCATCTTCTACCTCTCGGATATCACCTACTACAGTACCGAATTCGATACCGCGGGCTGTTTCTACAATGACATTATCTCCTTTTTTAATTTCAAAACGAACAGGGTCAAAAAAATAAATTTTTCCTGCTGTCCTGAATCTTACTCCTACAACTCTAATCATCTATCTACCTCCGGGTGGGGCTAACAGTTATAAGCATTTTGAGTCGCCGGCAAGGGCTCGCCCCCGGATGACAGGTATCCCGATTTGGATCCGGGGGCTACTCTTGCGACAATTCAAAATTTTATGACCATTAGCCGTTTTCTTTAATTTCTAGTAATAATAGTTCCATTGTTAAGTCAAAGTTTACGTTGGCGTTTAGGCGAGCTTTGGCTTTGTCTAGCGCCTTAATGATGTTTTCTATGCCCTCGTAGCTGCTGCGGGAGGCGGCTTGACGGAGGGCGGTGAGTTCCTCACGGAAAACGAGGTGGTTGGCATCCTTGGTGGCTTTGAAGAGGAGGATGTCACGGTACCAGATGGCCATGATGTCAAGGTAATCGTTGATCTCGAGTTTGTACTCGGTGATCTTTTTGATGGCTGCTATGATTTCGTGAAGCTCCATGTCCTTGATGTATTTTAGGAGAGAGAGGGCTTCGTTCTTGACATTTTCAAAGTCTTCGCTGGTGGCTAACGATTTGGCCTTACCAACATTGCCGCGGGCGAAGGCTACACAGACCTCGGCTTTGTAGTCGGGAATCTGAAGCTGTTCCATGAGGTATTTTTTTACCTGGGTGTCGGATACAGGCTTCATGTTCAGGACTACGCAGCGGCTCAGGATAGTGGGAAGCAGGGAGTTCACATTGGCGGTGAGCAGCAGAATCACAGCATACTCAGGGGGCTCTTCTAAGGTCTTTAAAAGAGCATTCTGAGCCTGCGGGGTCATCTTCTCCGCTTCATTCAGGATGTAGACCTTGTAATGGCTGCTATAGGGCTTGATAGCCACATCATTGTTAATCTGGACGCGAATATCATCCACGCTGATGGTGTTGGGTTTTTCATGAATCACACGGATGATATCAGGCTGGTTGGCTGTCAATGCCTGCTTACAGGAATGGCATTCCTGACATGGCTCTGTACCACCTGTCTCACATTGAAGCGCCATGGCAAATACCTTTGCTATGAACTCTTTGCCGGAAGATTTCTCGCCGTTAATAATGTATGCATGGGAAATTTTACCACTTTCCAATGCATTCTGCAAATGTTCTTTTATCTGTTCCTGACCTACAATATCTCGAAATCCTGCCATATGTATCACCTACCCTCAATATAATGTTCTATGTCCTCCAGACAGGTCTGCAGATTCTCATTGTAAAACCGTCTGGTAATACCTGCTTCCGCAATTCTTTCTTCACTGAAGTCCTGACTGTCCGCCAGAAATCTTCTGCACATCTCTTCATATTTGGGCTTCTCCTGCTGCCGTTCCCTATCCAAAGCACGCTGCAGGCGCACACCATCATCCAGTTCTATAAGCACCGGCAGAAGTACACCTTCCCCAAAATATGCTTTCATTTTCTGATAGCCCTCCAACGTGCCGATGACAATGTAATCTTCTTCAGCCGCCAGGTCTATCTGTCCGTCATCTACGGTAAAATACCGCCACAGGCCATGAACGGTGTGGTATTCCCTGTGTTCAATGATTTTCCCCTGAGCCACAAGCATCTGAAAGCCTTCCTCGTCAGTGAAAAAATATTCTGTTCCATTCTGCTCTCCGGCCCTCATAGGGCGGGTGGTATAGGGCACAATGGTCTTGAGACCAAGCGCCCCCCTTTTCAGAAGCTCTTTAAAAATGGTATCTTTCCCGCTTGAACTTCTCCCACACAGATATACAATCCTGCCCATGATTTTACTCTACCTCTACCACTCTTATCATATTGGTCTTACCTGCAACAGCAAGAGGCAAACCAGCTGTAATTACTACCACATCACCTGACTTTATCATACCGGACTTCTTACTTTCTTCCACTGCATCTGCAAAAAGCTCATCCACATTGCTTTCCTGTTTCATAAGAAGCGGCTTTACTCCCCACAACAGATTCAGCTGTCTGCTTACCTTAGTATCCATGGTGCATCCGATAATATTGCAGGAAGGCTTATATCTGGAAATGGCTTCAGCCGTGAAACCGGATAATGTTACCGTAATAATCGCTGCCGCACCCAAGTCCATGGCCGTAGCACAAGTTGCATAAGCGATGGATTTAGTAATATCTTTCTTAGCCTCAATGCCAATATTGTTCATTCTGCCTCTGTAATCAATATTGCGCTCTGTACTTTCTGCGATTCTTGCCATCGTCTTTACAGCCTCAATCGGATACAGACCGGCAGCACTTTCTCCGGAAAGCATGATAGCAGTAGTACCGTCATAAATAGCATTTGCAATATCAGTAGCCTCGGCTCTGGTCGGTCTGGGATTCTTGATCATGGATTCCAGCATCTGGGTAGCCGTGATAACGTGCTTTCCCTGAGCAACTGCCATCTTGATCATCTTCTTCTGCATCACCGGCACTTCTTCCATAGGAATCTCAACCCCCATGTCACCACGGGCTACCATGACGCCGTCTGATACACTTAAAATCTCTTCCAGATTCTCAATCCCCTGCATATTCTCAATCTTAGCAATAATCTTCATCTTGCTTCCATGTTCATTTAGGATTTGGCGAACCTCCAGAATGTCTTCTTTGGTTCTTGCAAAAGAAGCTGCCAGGAATTCAAATCCCATCTCAATACCAAACAGGATATCAGCTCTGTCCACATCACTGATATAAGGCATAGACAAAACAGCCCCCGGAACATTCACTCCTTTGTGGTTAGATACAAAACCACTGTTGATGACACGGCAGGTAATCTCCTCTCCTTCAATTGCCTCTACTTTCATCTCAATCAAGCCGTCATCAATCAAAATCGTGGTGCCCACTGAAATATCGTTTTTCAGGTTTTTATAGGAAATAGACGCTTTCTCAGCCGTTCCGAGAATCTCTTCCGTAGTCAGTACAAATGCCTGTCCTTCCTTCAGCTCAACTTTACCCCCTTCAAAGTCCCTCAGGCGGATTTCAGGTCCTTTGGTATCTAAAAGTGTAGCCACCGGAAGTCCAAGTTCCTTCCTGACACGGTCTACACGTTCAAATTTTATCTTTTGCTCCTCGTGGGTTCCATGGGAAAAATTAAATCTAGCCACGTTCATGCCCGCCAACATCAGCTGTTTCAGTTTCTCTTCACTTTCGCTGGCTGGTCCTATTGTACAGATAATTTTTGTTTTTCTCATATTTATGTCCTTTCTGATTAGCTTTACCGATAGGTTTACTCTAACTTTCAAGAGTGATTACCGACAGATAAACTACCCCACTGACTTGCCTGATTCCCTGTACAGTCAACCCCTTGCTCAAATAATCCGCAATACGTGCAATAAGACCACTGTCAATCCGCTCTCCCGGCACTACCATAGGTATTCCCGGAGGATACAGATTGATAAATTCTCCGGCATACCTTCCACGGCACTCTGAAAGCTCACACCACTGCGTCTCCTTGTCCCAGGCTTTGAAAAAAGGAATACTAACCGGCTTTAAATCTGCCGCAGGCTGACCTGCCATATCATGCTGGCCGACATTCACAGACTGCCGAATATTAACAGGCTGCTGTGCATATTTGTCAGAAGCAATCTCACAACTGCCCTTTTCCAACCTTGCATCTATCTCAAGAAGAGCCTCTGTCATTCTGACATAACCGTCCTCGTCATCCCCTACTGTGAACATAGCCAGCACATAACTTGGTGCCGCCATCTCCAACTGTATGTGATACTTCTCTAATAGCATATCATATAATTGCTGTCCAGACAAACCTGTTTTTTTCACAGAGACCAATAATTTTCCGATATCCTGTTTTTCCCCGGTCGGGAGAATGGAAAGATTCTGCATTGTGGATAACATATCACACATTTTCTCCCATCTGTGGATAAACTTATCGAACATTTCCCGCCCCTGAACCTGCCACAAAGCATTCTCAATACTTGCCATCAATACATAGGATGGACTGCTGCTTTGATAAATATGCAGAAAACGTCTCAACTTATTTCTGTCAATCATGTTCCCGTTCACATGCAAAAGCGCAGTCTGGGTCATTGCCGGAAGAGTTTTATGAACACTGTGAATTACCAGATCAGCCCCTAAACGGCAGCTATTCTGTGCAAATCTTTCGGCGAATCCAAGATGTGCCCCATGCGCCTCGTCCACAATGAGAGGTATCCCTTTTGCATGGACCACACCGGCTATTTTTTCAATGTCGGCAATTCTTCCCTCATAAGTAGGTGACACCACAAGAACTGCGTCAATATCAGGTTCTCTTTCCAAAGCTTCCTGTACCTGTCTGCAAGTAATAGGTTCGCAAATATCATAAACCTCCAGAAGTTCAGGATACAGATAAGATATTACTAAATTTCTCAAATAACATGCATGATAGACAGATTTATGGCAATTACGGGCAATCAGAATGTGGCCGCCTTCCGGTACCGCTGCGCTGACAGCGCTCAAAATACCGCAGGTGCTGCCATTGATCAGATAATATGTTTCCTCCGCACCGTAAAGCGTTGCTGCATGCTGCTGTAACTCCTGCAAGATACCTTCCGGTTGATGCAGATTGTCAAAGCCGTCTATCTCCGTAATGTCCATCCGAAAGACTTCCTCCGGCATCTGCCCAAAAACTCTTCTTTTATGTCCCGGCATGTGCAGGGGATAAAAATCGGATTGGCCGTAACTTCGCAGCTTTTTAGTCAAAATAGGTGTATTTACATCTTTTCTCATGTAATGCCCTTTCAAACCTGCATGTTAGTAATAGTAACAGATAATCGGAAATCCCGTGGACACATAACCATAAATGGCTTGTGCTTTATCTAAGGGCAGATTGATACATCCATGAGAACCGTTGGTCAGATAAATCTCACCGCCAAACTGATTTCTCCATGTAGCATCATGCATTCCGATGTTTCCGTTAAAGGGCATCCAATATTTTACAGGTGTCTCATAAGTAGCTCCCCGAAGCACCGCATCTGTGGTCTTATAGGTCAGACGATATAAACCACCGGGTGTCGTATTTCCGTCAGCCACATCCCCGGATACAAAATCGGTCTCCAATACCAGTTCACCTTTCCAATACAGATAAAGATGCTGATGGGTCAGATCGATCTCCACGTAAGAATTACCGATATCGTCCTCTCCTTTTTGGGCCGCTTTTACCTTATAGACCGGCTCCCGCTTGGTTACAGCACCTTCCAGGATCAGTTGGAGAAGTTCTTCTGCCTCCTGCTCCCTGTCGGTCTTCCATCCATAACCACCGTTCAGGACCTTAATGGTCTCGCCTAATGTGGTAGTAAATTGGCGATGCTTGCCGTAAGTATCGTACTTTTTCGCCTGAACGGCTACAAAATCAGCCACAGCTTCCTTATCCAGGGTATATCCGCCGGCAAGTTCAACCATCACACTATCTTCTGAGCTTTCTTGGGCTTTTTCTTTTGCATCCGCTGCCTGATTCTCCTTGGGAGCCAGTATCCATTCATGAATCGTCTCTGCATCCAGCATTACCTTTGAGCCATTCCAGTCATAAGTAATCTGCACACTCAATATCTTATTCAACTCATCAACTGTGTCATTTAACATCTTATCCTGAGCCGTCACTTCAGCCTGAATATAGCAGTCATATGCCCCTAAATCAAGCATCGTGTCACCATTTCCCACTGCCGCCAACACAAGATGTTTCACTTTATCCACATCCATCATATTACCTTCTGTCTCAGGAATGATTTCATATGCTTTCTTCTCCGGCAAGTACTCACTGATATAGGCATCCTCAGGCATATCCATCTGTTCCACATTCATTGCTTCCCACTCAGCCAGTTTCGATAACGTGTTCTCTTCATCAAATTCCATAGTGCACACTATCGTATGGCTGTAATCTTTTTTACCAATGTAAGCCATCAACCAGCTCATTTGATCCTGGCTTGCCAGTACATCTTCCACAATGCCAAGCGCACCCACTGTCTCCAGTCCCACATCTTCCGCCGACAAAGTACCGATTATCTCACCATTTCGGTCCAACACCGTCAGACTGTAGATTTGGTTCTGAGCCTCCAGTTGCTCTGCAATGTGTGCTGCCTCCAGATTATCGCAAACAATACCGTTTAACGTGGTTCCCGGCAGGAAATGAGTCTCATAATAATTGGCCACCCAAAAGTAGCCTGCACCGGCAAGAATCAGCAGTACTCCAACAATCGTAAGAATGACATACAAAACAGTATATCTCTTTTTTGGCGCTTGCACATCTGCTGCTTCCTGTGACTGGTTTGGTTCTATTTTATGTTTATCACTCATAGTTTTCTCCTATCTATTCCAGTTTACGTCATTATAGCATTTTATAAGCAGAAAAAACAGCACAAAAAGCTTTAAATTTGACTTTTTGCGCTGTGAAATCCTGGTAATTTATTTCTTAACTCAAATACCGCTAAATCTCTGCATCAGTGAGAAGAAAAACCTTATCCCCCCTTCTCCGAATATGAGACATGTGTTCCTCCAATTTCATTTGTAAAAAAGCCCAAAACCACCATTTCTCAAAACTTCACAACTTGCATGACAAGTCTCATAAACTAAAAAGGAGTCCTAAATGGGCTCCTTGCGCGTTTTAGTGAAGCATCGGGGATTCGAACCCCGGACAACTTGATTAAAAGTCAAGTGCTCTACCGACTGAGCTAATGCTCCATATTTTATTTAGTAAAAAAGTGCATTGAAAATGCCCAGAACCGGAATCGAACCAGTGACACGAGGATTTTCAGTCCTCTGCTCTACCAACTGAGCTATCTGGGCATTTAGACTTTCGTCTGAGTAGCGGGGACAGGATTTGAACCTATGACCTTCGGGTTATGAGCCCGACGAGCTTCCAGACTGCTCCACCCCGCGTTATGAAATTATTATACGCTGCTTAGAATAATTTTATCCCTTCAGCTAATGGATGGAGGTGGATTCGAACCACCGAAGCAATTTGCAGCAGATTTACAGTCTGTCCCCTTTGGCCACTCGGGAATCCATCCATATGGAATTATAATCCACAGAAGTCGGATCGTAGCCATGTCGTTCTGTGAGCCAAGGAGTTGTCAGGAGCTTTTGTCTTCCTAAGACCGCTTGGCCTCCGACTTGTCCGATCATCGGCTTTAATGGATACAATTCCATATGGATGGATTCCCGAGTGGCCAAAGGGGACAGACTGTAAATCTGCTGCAAATTGCTTCGGTGGTTCGAATCCAAGTCGGATCGTAGCCATGTCGTTCTGTGAGCCAAGGAGTTGT
>JAZQAT010000011.1:0-9317 GCA_045545375.1 Acetatifactor sp. | reverse complement strand
TCCTTTTAACTCTGCTATTTCAGAAAAATGAGAAGCAATTATGTAATTCAGAAAAATAAATATGCATAAACCAACCAAAATTAATACTATTAAATACTCCATATTGACCTCCATAAATATTTTTTAATCTTCTTCATCATGATACTGTGACTTCTTCAGAGAAAAAATAAATTCACTTCCTACCCCCGGAGTACTAATCACATTAATATGCTCCCCATGGGCAGTAATGATCTCTTTTACAATAGCAAGCCCAAGTCCGGTTCCCTTTTTATCCTTTCCTCTTGACAAATCGGACTTGTAAAAGCGGTCCCAGATCAGCTTCAAGTCCTCCTTGGGAATTCCAATCCCGGTATCTTTAACCGATACAAAAATCTTGTTCTTTTTCTCGGAAGTCTCAACCCGGATAGAAGAACTGTGATGGCTGAACTTGATGGCGTTATCAATGAGGTTGTAAAGCACCTGCTGAATCTTGTCCACATCTGAATTTACATACAATTCATCTCCGGTGAGGACCAGTTCAATATTGATATTTTTCGGTTTGCAGGTGCCTTCAAAGGAGGCAGCTGTTTTGCGAATAATACCATTGATATCAAAATCTGATTTATCCAGCATCATGCCTTTGGTATTCAAATTGTTCAGCGTTAAAAGGCTGTTGGTGAGTTTTGTCAGTCGCTCGGTTTCGTTTAGTACAATATTCAGATACTTTTCGTGCATTTCGGGCGGAATGGTTCCGTCGATCATGGCTTCCAGGAAGCCGCGTATGGAGGTCAGCGGGGAACGGAAGTCGTGGGAGACATTGGCCACAAATTTCTTCTGGTCATCTTCAGCGCGGGCAATTTCACTTGCCATAAAGGAAATGCAGGCGGCCAGGTAGCCGATTTCATCTTCACTTTCTATCTGAAATTCATATCGCATATTGCCGGAGGCGTACTGCTCTGTGGCGTAGGTGATTTTTTTCAAAGGAATATAGACAATTTCCGTGAAAAAAATCAGGATGATCATGGACAGCAGGAACAGGATAACCAGTGTAAGGTAGGAGATATTTAATAGGTCCGCGGCAGACTGTTCAATGTCTGCCATGCTGCTGTGAATGACTACGTAGCCTTTTACCTTATAATTGCTGGTAATGGGAGCAATGACACTGAGCACCTCAGCCTCAAAATCATCAAAAAAAGTACCGATAGTGTAATAAGAACCTCTTGTTACGGTCGGGTCAAAGTCATCTACAACAATGACCTTTTCCACGTCCAATGGCATTGTGGTATCCAGTACCAGGCGCCCGGAAGGATTGATGATACGGATCGTGGAGTTTAAGTAAACCGACAGCGCGTCCAGCTGGGCTTTTACCGTTTCCAGAGTGATCTCGCTGTTGTATAAGCTTGTGGCATACGTATTGGCAATCAGTGTGGCTTCGGAGTACAGGGAATCGGCCTTTTCACGGACCAGATGATCTTTGATCATATTGGGCACAAAGGTGGTGATAATGACAAACCCGAACACCCCGAAGATAAAGTATGCCAGGATAAATTTCAGGTACAGTGTCTTCTTCATTTATCGCACCTCAAATTTGTATCCGATACCCCAGATGGTGGAAATTTTCCAGTTGGCATGATCCTTGATCTTTTCACGGACACGCTTGATATGGACATCCACGGTACGGGTATCTCCGATGTACTCATAGCCCCAGATCTGGTCCAGAAGCTGTTCTCTAGTAAATACGTGGTTGGGTGAGGAAGCCAGGAAGTATAAAAGCTCCAGCTCCTTTGGGGGCATGTCTACGTTGCGACCCATGTAGGTAACGGAATAGTTGGTCAGGTTGATGGTCAGGTCCTGATAATTTACACACTTCTCAGTCGGCACTTCGGGAGCAGACACAGCAGGTTTGTAGCGACGAAGAACTGCTTTTACTCTGGCTACCATTTCTTTGGAATCAAAAGGCTTTTCAATATAATCATCGGCGCCTAACTCCAGGCCCAGTACTTTGTCAAATACCTCTCCTTTGGCGGAAAGCATGATGATAGGCAGCGTATATTTTGCCCGAACCTCACGGCAGACCTGATAGCCGTCTATGCCGGGAAGCATGAGGTCCAATAGAATCAGGTTGGGGTTGAAGGTCAGGATTGCATTCATAACGGATTCTCCGTCATTGACGATCATGGTGTCAAAGCATTCCTTGGTCAGGTACAGGGATATCAGTTCTGCAATATTATTGTCATCATCTACGATCAGTATTCTCTGTTTGTTTACCATATTGTGTCTCCTCAATATTGTCGCGTTTTACTTAAAAGTAACGATGGTCACACCGGCATCGCCCTCTCCATACTCGCCGAGGCGGTATTCTTTTACATTCTTCATTCTCTTCAAATGATTGTGAACGGCACTTCTCAGCGCTCCTGTTCCTTTGCCATGGACTACCCTTACACTGCTTAAATGAGCCAGGTATGCGTCGTCCAGATATTTGTCCAGTTCAGCCAGTGCTTCGTCCACAGTACGTCCCAACAAGTTGATTTCCGGGGAAATGGAGAAGGACTTGGACATCTTGATCTTACCGGTGTTAGTGCGCTGCAGGGTAGGTGTGGAAATGGTCT
Source organism: Acetatifactor sp. (assembly GCA_045545375.1). GTDB lineage: Bacteria > Bacillota > Clostridia > Lachnospirales > Lachnospiraceae > Acetatifactor. The sequence continues at coordinate 6,729 of JAZQAT010000011.1, read as the reverse complement.
CCTCCTCCGTAAGTACCAGATCCCGGATATTGGTCTGGGTACGGATGATTCCGCACTGTACGAACAGATTGCCCTTGGCATCCGGCAGTGTGGACACGGTTCCTTTTAATCCCATGGAAAGAATCTTGACGGCATCGCCTTTCTTCAGCTTCTTGGGGTCAAGCTCTTTCCTGGCAGGCTGTTTTGCTGCCTGATTGGACCCGTTCAGGCTTAACTTGGCATTTTTCTCATTGATCTTATCACGGACCTTCTGACGCTTCTTTTCCAGCTCGCGGATGTCGGTACCGGCACCCAGCTTATTGAAGTCTCGGATAGTCTCATCAGCCACTTCCTTGGCTTCCTGTAAAATAGTGCGGGCTTTCTCATTGGCTTCTCTGAGAATCTTATCCTTGGCCTGGTCAATTTTCTCATTCTTCTTACGAAGCTGTTCTTCCAGGGTGCGTATCTTCTGCTTATATTCTGCGATTTCCTGGCGTTCTTTTTCGATGGTCACGCGGCTGTGCTCCAGGTCGGCGATGACATCCTCAAAGCTTTCATCCTCTTTACTGATCTGCTCTTTTGCAGCGTTGATGATTTCATCGGAAAGTCCCAGCTTGGAGGAAATGGCAAATGCATTACTCTTGCCGGGGATACCGATTAACAGTCTATAGGTAGGCTTTAACGTTTCCACATTAAATTCACAGCAGGCGTTTTCCACGAAGGAGGTGGAAAGTGCATAAATCTTCAGCTCGCTGTAATGTGTCGTAGCCATGGTGCGGATGCCTCTGTCATGCAGGTAATTCAGGATGGCAATAGCCAGCGCAGCACCTTCCGTAGGGTCGGTTCCTGCTCCCAATTCATCGAATAAGCACAGGGAATCCGCATCAGCATGGGCCAAAATGTGGACAATGCTCGTCATATGAGAGGAGAATGTGGATAAACTCTGTTCAATACTCTGTTCGTCGCCGATATCTGCATACACTTCCGTGAAAATGGACAGTTCGGAACGGTCCAGTGCCGGAATGTGAAGACCGGCCTGACCCATCAGGGTGAAAAGCCCCACTGTTTTCAAAGAAACTGTCTTACCGCCGGTGTTGGGACCGGTGATGACCAATAGGTCGAAGTCTTTGCCAAGATGAATATCGATGGGCACGACCTTCTTTTTATCTAAGAGAGGATGTCGGCCCTTTCGGATATTGATATAATGGTCTTCATTAAAAATCGGCTGGGTAGCATTCTGATCCATGGCAAGCTTGGATTTGGCAAAAATGAAATCCAGTCTTGTCATAAGCTGCTGGTTGGTGCGGATTTCCGGCACATGATCGCCTACCTGGGCGCTCAAAGTGGCCAGGATCACTTCAATTTCTTTCTTTTCATCCAGTTCAAGTTCTCGGAGCTGATTGTTCAGGCTCACTACGGCAGCCGGCTCAATGAAAAAGGTAGAGCCGGTGGAGGACTGGTCGTGTACCATACCGGTGACCTGACTCTTGTACTCTGCTTTTACAGGAATACAGTAGCGGTTATTGCGCATAGTGATGACGGCATCCTGCAGATAGGTGCGGCATGAGCCATTTACCATGGATATAAGCTGGGAATGAATCTTGTCGTTGGTGAGCAGCATGTTGCGCCTGATAGATTTTAACTTCGGACTGGCATCGTCGGCAATCTCTTCTTCCGAAAGGATGCAACGGTTGATTTCAGCAGCCAGCTGTGTCAGTGGAGTCAGCAGCTCGAAATATTCATCCAGACTGTCGGAGGGCGCATCTTCCCGCTCTTTTCTTCCGTAATTCTTGATTCGGTTTACATTATCGAGAAGCTTGGCAACCTTTAAAAGCTCCTGCGCGGACAGGGTACTTCCGATTTCCAGAGTTCTCAGTGAGAAGCCGATATCGTAATTTCCGCCGAAGGATGTGCTGCCTTTTTTAAATAATCTGCTCAGACCGTCTTTGGTCTCATTCTGAGCCTTGCGGATTTCATCGATGTCCACCATGGGAATCAGCTCCTCACAAAGCTTTTTACCCGGTGTAGAGTCTGCTTTTTCTACTAAAAGTGAGATGATTTTATTATATTCTAATGTTCGTAAAACTTTTTCATTCATGACTGTAAATCTCCGTGTTAATTGTAAGTCATTGATAACATTCACAAACCAAGTATACCACAACCCCCACCCACTGCAAAGCGCCTTTTCTTTACTTTTCACGCAGAATCATATATACTTAATATTGTCTATGTATTTGTAACCAGGTATTCGTTTTCACCAGGGAGGCTTTTTTATGCCGGAAAAACAAGATAATCAAAATGAGCAGAAAGAGTTTATCATCGAGAAAATAAAGGAGCGTCCTGTAAACAGGAGAAAACTGATGCGCAGGACCCTCATTACCGCTGCCATGGCGGTCATCTTTGGTTTGATTGCCTGCTTTACGTTTTTAATATTGGAACCGATCATCAGCAACTGGCTGTATCCGGAGGAAGAGCCCAACATTGTACTTTTTCCGGAAGACCAGGAGGAGATGAGTCCTGAGGAGATGCTTTCCGATACCATGCAAAGCTTGCAGCAAAGTTTGCAGCAGAATTCGCAGATTGCTCAGAATGAGAAAGATAATAAAAATGAGCAGCAAGAGGAGAGTGTTAAGCCTCCGGAGGGTGTCGTACTGGAAGAAGAACAGATTCAGGAAATCTTATCCCGTGTTACATTAGATATGGATAATTATCAGGAAGTGTATAGTGCTTTATCAGGTTATGTAAATGAGTTGAATCATTCAATGGTGACGGTAACGTGCATCAGCTCTGATGTGGACTGGCTGAACAATGTGATGGAAAGCAGTAAGCAGTCGTCCGGTGTAGTAATTGCCAATAATGGAAAGCAACTTCTGATTTTGGCAGATTATGGACCCATCAAAAAAGCGGAGAGATTGTCTGTAACGTTTTATGATGGCAGCAAGGCAGACGCTTATGTAATAAAATTTGATGAAACAACGGACTTAACAGTGATTGCGGTAGATTTGAGCGGTCTGTCCAAGGAATGTGTGAATAGTATAACCCTTGCTGCTTTGGGTTCTACCAATATCAGAAAAAATATAGGGACACCGATTATCGCGCTTGGCAGCCCCATGGGAAGCAGCGGATCTCTGGGGTATGGCATTATTGCGGCTGAAAGTCAACTTCTGGAAGTGGATGCCAGATATAAGATGCTTCAGACGGATATTTACGGAAGCCAGAATGCAGGCGGGTTCCTTTTTAATTTGCAGGGACAGATGATAGGTGTGATTACAGATACCAAGTCCGGTACGGATATGAAGAATCTGATCACAGCGTACGGTATTTCCGATTTGCGTAAGCTCATTGAGAAATTATCCAATAATATGCCGGTAGCTTACATGGGCATCAAAGGAATCGATGTAAGTGAAGAAGCCAATGTAGAATTGAATGTACCTTTCGGTGCTTATGTAACGGAGGTGGCAAAGAATTCCCCGGCCATGATGGCAGGCATACAACAGGGTGATGTAATCGTATTTATGGATGGAATTGAAATTCAGAACTTCAGTGAATATATCAGAGTACTGTTGAATGCAGAAGCAGGTAAGTCGATTGTAGTAAGGTTGATGAGGCAATCTCAGAAAGAATATAAGGAAATGACTCTTACCATTACACTGGGAGAGTCAGGAAAAGAGGGCTAAAAAATGAAATACATTAAAGATTTAAGAGAAGGAGACAGGATATTTGATATCTACCTGTGCAAACATAAACAGGCTGCAGTGACCAAGAACGGCAAGCCTTATGAAACAGTCATCCTTCAGGATAAAACAGGCACAGTGGATGCCAAAGTATGGGAACCGAATAACCCGGGTATCGGTGAATATGATACACTGGATTATATCGAGGTGTACGGCGAGGTCACCAATTTCCAGGGTTCTCTCCAGGTCAATGTAAAGAGGATCCGCGTCTGCAAGGAAGGAGAATATAATCCTGCAGAATACTTACCCGTCAGCTCCAAGGATATTGACCAAATGTATCAGGAGCTTTTGGGATACATAAAGAGCATTCAGAATACATATTTAAAACAGTTGCTGGAATCTTTCTTTGTAAAAGATCAGGCTTTTATCAAGGCTTTCAGGACTTCTTCTGCAGCCAAAACCGTTCATCACGGTTTTGTAGGCGGACTTTTGGAGCATACTTTAAGTGTAACTAAGCTGTGCGACTATTACTGCAAGGCTTATCCTATTTTGAAAAGAGACCTGCTGTTGACTGCCGCTATGTGCCATGATATCGGCAAGACAAAGGAAATCTCTCTTTTCCCGGAAAATGATTATACAGATGACGGTCAGTTGCTGGGACATATTGTTATGGGTTCCCAGATGATTGGGGAAAGAGCGGCTAAAATTGAGAATTTCCCCCATGTGGTGCTGGCTGAACTGCAGCACTGTATTTTGGCTCATCATGGAAAATATGAGTATGGTTCTCCTAAGATTCCGGCTATTATTGAGGCGCTGGCACTGAATTATGCAGATGATACCGATGCAAAGCTGGAGACCTTTAAGGAGATTCTGGAAAATACCAATGAGACAGGATGGCTGGGGTATAATCGGTTGTTTGAGTCTAATTTGAGAGCTACAAGATTGGAGTAAATGAGTTGTTATTATTGTAGATAACTTTCCGGAGGTTTGTATGGATTATCGGAAGAATGACCTGGTGACAGTGACAATAGAAGATATGGGATCAGAGGGCGAAGGCATCGGCAAGGTGGACGGATTTGCCCTGTTTATCAAAGACGCAGTCATCGGTGATACGGTGGAGGCCAGAATTTTAAAAAGTAAGAAGCATTATGCTTATGCCAGATTAGAGAAGGTGATCACACCTTCTCCTTTTCGTGCTGAGCCCAAATGTCCTTATCACAGGCAATGCGGAGGCTGCCAGATTCAGGCTCTCAGTTATGAAAAGCAGTTGGAATTCAAAGAGTCCAAGGTGAGAAACAATCTGATCCGCATCGGCGGCTTTGACGAATTCTTCATTGACAGTGTCATGGAGCCAATTGTGGGGATGGACAATCCTTACAATTATAGAAACAAGGCCCAGTACCCTGTAGGCACCGACAAAAATGGCAATATTGTCACAGGCTTTTATGCCGGCCGCACTCATTCCATTATTGCCAATACTAACTGTTACCTTGGTGTTCCTCAGAATGAGGAAATTTTAAAGTGTATTTTGTCCTATATGGAACGTAATAAAGTGACAGCCTACAACGAAGAGACCGGCCAGGGACTGGTACGCCATATCCTGATTCGAACCGGCTTTACCAGTGGTGAAGTCATGGTCTGTCTCGTCATCAATAAGAAAACGGCAAAGCTGTCATATCAGGCTTCCGGCATCCGAAAACAGAATAATGAATTTCTTCCCGCCCAGGGAGAGCTGCTTCGTAACCTGGCTGCCATCAAAGGAATGACAAGCGTGTCAGTCAGCATCAATACCGAGAAGACCAACGTGATCATGGGAAAAGAGATTCATTGTCTCTGGGGTAACCCTACCATTCAGGATACGATTCATGTCCGGGACATGCAAAAGGAAGGGTATCCCTTTACCGGACAGGAGCTGACCTTTAAGATATCGCCGCTTTCTTTTTATCAGGTGAATCCTGTGCAAACGGAGAAGCTGTACAGTCTGGCGCTTGAGTATGCCGGGCTTACAGGTAAGGAGACGGTATGGGATCTGTATTGCGGGATAGGTACAATTTCCCTTTTCCTGGCTGCGAAGGCAAAGCAGGTGTATGGAGTGGAGATAGTGTCTCAGGCTATTGAGGATGCAAAAGAGAATGCAGTAAGGAATGGAATTGGGAATGCGGAGTTCTTTGTGGGAAAAGCTGAGGAAGTGCTGCCGCAGAAGTACCGGGACGAAGGAATTTATGCAGATGTGATCGTGGTGGATCCGCCAAGGAAAGGGTGCGATGAGGCTTGTCTGGGGACCATGCTTCAGATGAAGCCGGAGAGGATCGTGTATGTGAGCTGCGACTCGGCGACACTGGCGAGGGATTTGAAGGTGTTGTGTGATGGGGGATATGAGGTGAAGAGAGTTCGGGCGGTGGATCAGTTTCCGATGAGTGTGCATGTGGAGACAGTCTGTCTGCTGGAGAGAAAAGGGCGGTAAATCAAGGGATTTTGGCATTTGGGGGATGAAATGGATGTGTGTTTCTGGGGATGTTGAGATAGTGTGTGGGAATTGATTTACCCCGGGGATAGGAATTTTGGAGCGAAGGGTGTACATTTTGGCGAAAGGATACTTTTTCGCGGAAGTCAGTTTGTAAAGTGCATAATCAATTGTACATTAATAACGCTGGAATGAATCGTTATAACTATTTGCGGTATTGGCTCTATATCCGATATTTGTTATACTTACAACAAGGATACCGGTTCCGAAATAATATGAGGAAGGTGAGTTAGTATGAATACAGAAAAATTTGTAACAGAATGGGTATTGGATACAGTAAAAGAAAAATATGCAGATGATATTGCATTGGTCGTAGCACACAGTACCCTGCGGATAAGTGATGAGCAGCAGGTGATGAGCTACTTTGTCCCAATCACAGAAAAAGGACGCAAGTTTGCTCAGACATTTATCCTTGAAGGTCAGGGATTTGACATTTGGAGCATTGAATGGGAACGTTTGGAGCAGTTTGCCAGATTGAATGAATATAATATTACCTGTCTTGCGGATGGGGAGGTACTTTATGCAAGAACACCGGAAGATCGGGAGCGGTTT
>JAZQAT010000010.1:0-3302 GCA_045545375.1 Acetatifactor sp. | reverse complement strand
GGTCTGCACCATACAACCTGCTCTTTTCCAGGCGGGATGCTTATAAAGGGGCAGTTATCTTTCTTTAAGATCTGAATGATATCCCGGCGTACTCCCATGGTGACTGTACCGGCATAGCAGAGCCTGCCGTCCCGGTACTCTCCCAGGATCAGGCTGATCATCTTATCCGGTTCATAACCACATACGACGAACTCCTTATCAGCCATGCGTTTAAACTTAATCCAGTCTCTGGTCCTTTTGCCCGGATGATACAGGCTGTCACCGCGTTTAGCCACGACTCCTTCCAGTTCTTTCTGCACGGTCAGCGCAAACAAGTCTATTCCTTTTTCCCGAATGTATCTGGACACAGCAATGCGCTCGTTCTCCATCACCACGTCCTGTAAGATATGCTTTCGGTCCATGAGCGGTACATCCGTCAATACTCTGTCTCCTGCCTGGAGGCAGTCATAGGCTACAAAAGAAGCCGGAAGCCTTTCAGCTCCCAGCCTTATCTTGACCTGATTGGACAGCAATGTCCTTTTCTGTAATTCATAAAAATCCGGGACTCCATTTACCAGTACTACCAGTTCCCCATCCAGGATGCATCTTTGCTTTACCTGCTTATGAATACCGGAAAGTTCCGGGAATCTGGGAAGGAGTTCCATATTCCTTTTATTGCGCAGAATGACTCTGTCACCCTCCAGATACGCGATACACCTGCAGCCGTCCAGCTTCAATTCATAGATCCACTGTGGATCATCAAAAGGCTCCTGCATCTGGGCTATGAGCATGGGTTCAATATTTTTGTCTCGAAAAAAATCCATCATGCAGTTCCCCTCTTATTTCCAGGAGTGGTGGCATCCTTCTTTGTCTGTTCAAGACTCTTCTGCAGCGCCTCCATCAAATCAATTACATTGTCCGGTGCACCGGTATCCGCTGTGACAATTTCCTGCCCCTGAATCTTCTTCATAATGGCATCACGCAGCCTGGCCTGGTATTCATCACGATACTGAGATGCATCAAAGGGCTTAGTCATGTTCTGAATCAGAAGCTTCGCCATCTCCAATTCCTGTTCATCCAGCTTCATTTTTGGAATCTGTTTGGGAATTGCTGCAATCTCATCCTCATAATAAAGTGTCTTCACAATTATGCCATCCTTAAGGGGATACAACACCAGCAGCTTCTCGTTGGTGCCCATAACCGTCTTGGCAATGGCTACTTTCTTCTCCGACAAAAGAGACTGCCGCAGAAGCTCAAAGGCTTTCTCGGCACCTACCTCCGGAATGGCATAATAATCTTTCTCATAATATATCATGTTCACTTCTGACATCTTGGCAAATTGTAGGATGTGAATGGTCTTGTCTTTCCTGGTCTTGATCCGCTCCAGCTCATCGTCAGTCATGACTACATATTTGTCTTTTTCATACTCGTAACCGCGGATGATGTCCTGAGCTCCTACTTCTTTTCCGCAGTGACTGCAGTATTTCTTATATTTGATTCTGGCCTTGCTCTCTTTTTCCAGCTGATTGAAATGGATATCGTTGTCTACCGTTGTTTTGTATAATCCTATGGGGATGAGAACCATGCCCATGGATATGGAACCTTTGTGGGATACCGGCATTTTTATTCACCTCTCTTGGGTGGTAGTATGCCCAAAAATGGTGAGTTCATACTAAACGGGGCTTGATGGTATCTGAAACGCCATCTTCTGAACACTGGTAAATGACCCTCTGCGATATTCCGATGATTTGACTGCTACCTATCATGTAGCACGTTCCGTATTTTGCTACATGGTAGGTAGCAAAATACTTAGACCACACAGCAGATAGAGGCGTGGCCTTTTGCGGTCTTAAAATCCTCTATATCAAGTTGCTATGTATTTTTCTCTGCGAGATAATCGTAACAACCGTCCCAGTCTGGATACGCTGGATGATATCGCCAACGCACTCTCAGCAGATGATCTTCTCGTGGACAGCCTGACAACTACATAACAAAAAAGCCCGCATAAGCCACAATTACACTTCAGATCACAACGGGGTGCTGTCTGTGGTTCATGCGGGTAAGTCAAGAAATGCAATTACTTCCAAAGGAATATCCTCTGTAAAAGGCAGTACATTCACATTTGTATAGAAGAGTTCCCTCTCCGGACCATGGTACACCGGACATCTGCTTTCATAACCGCTTTCAGTTCCTATCCTCACGATCAAGGTTCACTTTTTGCAGATATTCCTTCACCAGAAAAGCACAGAAATATGGAAATGTATAAATATTGTCACTATATCCAATATTTCCTGAAGTAAACTTAATACCATACTTAATGTCCGGATAACTGTTACTCTTAATCAACGTTCTGAGCGACTTCGCTGTTCCGTTTGTTGCTTTCACTTCCACCGGCAAAAGATAATCCTTTGTTCTGACAAAGAAATCCTCTTCCAGATAGGAATCATCTTTTTTGTAATAATACAACCCATATCCGCATTTTATCAGCGCTTCTCCAACGATATTCTCGTACAAAGCACCTTTATACACACCAAGATTCTTGTTTGCTCTCAAATCCTCCTGCGCTTCTTCATCCAGCATGGCAACAAAAATACCGGTATCAAAAAAATACAGTTTATACTTCGATTCATCATAATTGCCCTTTAACGGCAATTCCGGAAAATTCAGGCAATAACATATGTTAACAATTCCGGCATCTCTCAGCCATTCTATACAGCCCCGATAATCCTTAAATCTTGCCCCACTTGCCACTTTGCTAATCTGAAATTTCTTGTTATCTTTTGCCAGCTGTATAGGTATCTGCTCAAATACATTTAAAATCCTTGTCTGATCCATGCCTTCGGCATACTTACGAATATCTTCACGATAGTCATTCAAAAGCTGCCGCTGAATATCCAATGTACCCTCAAAAGTCCCCTTACTGATATACTCTCTTACAACTGCCGGCATACCACCCAGAATACAATAATCCAAGAATAGGCTACTATATACCCTCATCTCGGTTTCGTTAAATGGCTTTTCTGTCTTCATATGCTCCAGCATATTTTTTGTATTCGAATCATCATACCCCTTAGCCCACAAAAACTCTTCAAAATCCATGGACATCATATTGTAATCCGTCTTGTAACCCACACTGTGACTCTCAATTCTCTTGTACTGAATCCCCAACAAAGAGCCACTGAATATCACGTCAAAACGGCCATCCGTCTTAAAAAACTTTAATGAGGTAGCAATTTCCGGAAATTCCTGAAATTCATCAAATATCAGTACGGTCTCACCGGCCTCAAACTTCTTTGAAGGGTCCATTCTGGATATATTTCGGA
>JAZQAT010000009.1:0-2387 GCA_045545375.1 Acetatifactor sp. | reverse complement strand
GTAATTGTTACGCTTGTTCTTGAGCACTGTTTTACTATTGCCAAGATTTTGGGAAGTATTATCGGCTGTCTGGTTGTCGCTTTTCTATGCTATGAACTTAGTGATGTGACACCTATGAACACACGGCTGATAATTACTGGAGTTGGAACAGTTATAACTATTTTGCTTAATATTAGATTCTGGAGAAGATAATCACAACGATACACGATTTTGAAGTCATCTAGCGGATAAAACTGCCAGATGACTTTTCTTATTTTTTGAAAACGGATATAGTAGAAGAAAAATATCTGAAAAGTGTTGGAGGCGTAATGGTGCGTAGAATTGAAACTGAAAGACTCATTCTAGGGTTCAGTTCTGTCCTCCGGGTATTTATACCATTGTGACTACTTCCAGTGGTGCGTGGGCTTCTCTTTGGGGGAAACTGAAAAGCGGGATTGGCTGGCTGAGTTTGGATTTCTGCCAGAGAGTGTAATAATTGCGGCTGATGGAGTTTTGTCTGTCAGCTGCCTTTTTTTGAATTTTCAGTTGACAAGTCAATACAATTTTAGTACAATTGACTTGTCAACTGAGATGGAGGAATTAAAATGTTAAAAGCAGGAACATATATATCTGTGTTGATGCGTCAGCTGAATTTGTTCTTTGGTCATGAACTATCTGATGTTGAGATTACAGCATCGGAGCTGATGTACCTTTCACAGCTGTATAATAGAGACGGAGTTACCCAAGGGGAGATGGCAGCTGTGATTACCGTAGATAAGGCGGCAACGACAAGAACTATCCAGGGAATGGAGAAGAAAGGGCTTGTCCGCAGGGAAGCGCACGAAGAAAATTACCGGGCAAAAAGGGTGTATCTGACTGATAAGGCGAAGAACGCAGAGCCGCGGATCCGTGAGCTTCAGAAGAAATGGGTGGATTTTATTACACAGGACATGACGCAAAAGGAAGCAGAGGTCTTTGCTGCTCAGTTAAAGAAGATGGCGCAGCGGGCAAAGGAAATCAACCAGTAAATGGAGGAATTTCATATGGATATGAAACAGGCAATGATAGAACGGCATATGGTGCGTAAATACACGGATAAAGCTATCCCGGAGGATATCGTGACGAAACTGAATGACCGCGTAAGAGAAAATAATGAGCAGTTTGGACTATCCATTAAGCTCATGACAAATGATAATACTGCGGTTCCGGGCGTGATCAAGCTGATCCTGGCCAAGGGCGTGAACAACTTTTTCATTATGGCGGGGCCGGAAGGTGCTGATGAACTATGTGGCTATTGCGGCGCAGACCTTATGCTGTATGCGCAGACACTGGGGCTGAATACATGGTGGGTCGGTGGAACCTTTAACAGGAAGGGAGCACAGGAGAAGTCAGAGGGAGCAAAACCGGTGGGGATCATTGCTGTAGGTTATGGTCAGACACAGGGGGTGCCGCATAAGTCTAAGAAGGCATCCGATGTCAGTACTTATGACGGAGAAGTACCCGAGTGGTTTAAGAATGGTGTGGATGCAGCACTTCTGGCGCCTACGGCGTTGGCAAAGCAGGCATTTACTATAAGCGGAAAAGAAAGCAAGGTTTCCATTTCCTGTGATAATGGAATCTTTACCGGGGTGGATACCGGACTTGTGAAATACCATTTTGAGCTTGGAGCAGGAAAAGATAATTTTGCGTGGGAATGAAATAAGGCCGGCAGACACAGAATGCGACTGCCGGTTTTTATTCAAAAACACAGTTGACAAGTCAAATGAATAGGGAGGTACCTCAATGAGTATTTTAAAGAAAAACAACGGTCCAATGTCAAAAGGACCGAGCATACAGTCAATCTCAGGCGATCATTGGTCTGAGCTTAAGTTTACGGACGGGATCATGACGGATGCCATTATGAAGCACGTGATGGGTCTCTGCTATCTTGGCATGGCGGATGCCGGAGAAGCGTTCGAGGTTGTAAGCCGTTTGAATGACAAGGAAACCGACAGTTGGGAGAATACGTGGGCTGATCTTGCATCAAAACTTAAAACGAGGGCACAGAACTCTGAGAAAAATGAAAAGAAGATTAGTGCATCTACTGCGTATCTTCGTGCGTCAACATATTACCGGATGGCAACCATGTATATGGATAACGTGCATTCTCCGAAGATGGAAGAATATACAAGGCTGAGCTTTGACTGTTATGAGAAGTCGCTGGAACTGTCAGATTATCCGGGAAAATATGTGGAAATACCATATGAAGGAACGTATCTTCCGGGACATTTCTACACCTCTCCTTATGCTAAAGAGGATAAGGCACCGATCCTGGTGCTTACTCCGGGCAGGGATACCTGGGCGGTGGATACCAGATGGATGTTTGATGCTGCATTAAAGCGTGGAATACATTGCCTTACCTATGACGG
>JAZQAT010000008.1:0-24673 GCA_045545375.1 Acetatifactor sp. | reverse complement strand
TCGGATGGAAACCGATATGGACAGGGGCGGTGTGTTGGGGTGGTAGACGAGCGTTCGGAAATTGCCGGGTGCTTTCAGGGAAAGCCGCAAAATGATGTGGGAATGCGGACAGATGTCCTGGATGCCTGTCCCAAGGCGGTGGGTATGATGATGTTACTCAGATCCATGTCCCCTGAGGTGATTGCGGTGGATGAAATCGGCAATACAGCCGATATGGAAGCCATACATATGGCATCCTGCTGTGGATGCAGGATTCTGGCTACCATGCATGGGGAGAGTGTCAGGGATGTGGCGAGAAAAGAGGGAATGGAACGATTGTTCCGGGAACAACTGTTTGAGAGATTATTGCTGCTTGGCAGAGAAAACGGATGCCCGGTGGTAAAAATGGTGGGAGGAAAGGAGTGTTATCTTGCTTAAGGTAATGGGCTGCGGTCTCATCGCAGCCGGAAGCATAGGATTGGGAATGTGGTATCGGCAACAATATGCCGGGAGAATTTATCACGTCAGACAGCTTGTAGCAATTTTGGACATGATGATGAGCGAGGTACGGTATAGTAAAGCGACGCTGCCGGAATGTTGCAACAGGCTGGCGGACCGTCTGGAGGAGCCGTACAGGGACACCTTTCATAATATATGGGAGCAGATGAGCAGTAATACAGGAAGAACATTTGCCGGGGCGTTCTCAGACGGAATGAAAGATTGCTTCAAACAGTTGCCGTTAGAAAAAGATGAGATCACACTTTTCCTGGAATTTGCAGGCAGCTGTGGTTATGGGGACAGCACCATGCAGCTTGTCAGCATGGAACGGTACAGAGAGAGATTAAAGCAGCTTTCGGAAAAGCTTCAGAGCGAATCGGCTGAAAAAGGAAAAATGGCAGTAGGGCTGGGAACGTTGGGAGGGCTTCTTCTGATGATTATTTTATGGTAGGATACAAGCCCTACAGCGTAAGCGGAAGGCAGGGAAAACATGGGAGTAGGTCTGATTTTTAAAATAGCAGCGGTAGGAATACTAGTGACGATACTGTGCCAGGTACTGAAACACAGCGGAAGAGAAGAGCATGCGTTTTTGCTCAGTCTGGCGGGACTGATTCTGGTACTGACGTGGATTGTACCGTACATATATGATCTGTTTACAACGATACAGGCGTTGTTTGCCTTGTAGTCTTCAAAGGGATAAAGGGAGGAAACTTATGTCGGAAATCGTTAAAATAGGAATACTGGGAATTGTGGGTGTGTTGATTGCGGTACAGTTTAAGGCACAGAAGCCGGAGTATGCTGTTTATATAGGACTTGCTTTGGGAATCCTGATTTTCTGCTATGCAATTAAGGAGTTTGAAGCAGTGATCTCTCAGTTTGACCTGATTCGAAAATATCTTGGCACGGGGGAGAGTTATCTTGCTGTCCTTTTGAAGGTAATCGGCATTACTTATATCTGTGAGTTCAGTGCCGGAATCTGCAAAGATGCCGGATATGGGACGGTGGCGGAGCAGATAGAGGTGCTGGGGAAACTGTCAGTTATGTTTGCGGGGCTTCCCATTTTATTTGCTGTCATTGAACAGATGCAGTCTTTTGTGGGATAGGAGGTGGCGTGTGGAGACAACCATTCATTTGGAGGATATCTGGCAGGACTATGGTCTGGACAAACTGGAGGAAAGCCTTAAAACATTGTTCCCGGAATATTCTGTCTCTTTCAGTGATTTGCTGGAGCAGATTCTGACAGGGGATGTTCTGGGGGCATTGACAGAACTTTTGCAATCGGTGATAAAAGGGCTGGGAGCAGAAGCCGCAGGACTTAAGAATATCCTGGTCTGGCTTCTGATATTAGGGTTTGTTTCAGCAATAATGAGTAATTTCGTGGCAATATTTGATAAACATCAAATAGCAGATTTAAGCTTTTATGTCATATATTTGCTTTTGACAACAGTTTTATTAAAATGCTTTGAGCAGGCAGCACAGACTACTGTGCAGGCGGTGGAAAGTATCGTGCTTTTTATAAAGCTGCTGGTTCCTACTTATCTGCTGGCTGTGGGCGTGGCTACCGGCACTACAACGGTCAGCGCCTATTATCAGCTGTTGCTTCTTCTGATTTACGGTGCAGAAAATATTCTGGTAGCAGGCGTGGTTCCAATGGTGTACAGCTACTGTATGCTGGCAGTGGTCAACGGAATCTGGATAGAGGAAAAGCTGACGCTGCTGATGGATTTGCTGCTGAAAGGAATTCAGGCAGTACTAAAAGCGGCAGTAGGCGTGGTGACGGGTGTCAGTGTTTTCCAGGCAGTGATTACGCCGGTGCTGGATTCTGTGAAATCTTCTGCCCTGCAGAAAGCAATCTCAGCCATTCCCGGTATCGGTAATGCTGCAGACGGTGTGGTGGAGCTGATAACAGGGTCGGCGGTAGTCATTAAAAATTGTCTTGGCATCGTCTTCTTACTGCTGCTTCTTGCATTGTGTGCAGCCCCCTTGTTGAGAATCTTTCTGATCGCCTGCATTTTAAAAGCGGCAGCAGCTGTGATGGGAATTGTCAGCGATAAAAGGATTACTTCCTGTACGGACAAGGTGGGAGAAGGGAGCATGATGCTGTTTCGGACCGCGGGAACAGCCATGCTGCTTTTCCTGATTACGATTTCCATGATAGCTACGGCGACCAACAGGGGGTTTTAGATGGAACTGTTTATGAAATCAATCATACAAATGGGAATCTTTATGATATGTGCCCAGGTTCTGATTCATTTCAGACCCAATGGCTCCTATGAAAAATATATGAAAATTCTTGTGAGTATCATGATCCTGATTCAGGTGATGTACCCTGTGGTAAGTCTGATAACAGGCGGGAAAAGGAATCTGATAGAGAACGCAGCCCGGTTTGAGGAACAGATGCATGCGGGAATGGAAGAAGCAAAGGAAGCGGCAGAGCAATCGGATCAGCTGTTGAGTCAGATGACGATGGAACAGCTAAAGGAGCAGATGAGCAGGGAACAGACAGAAAGTGAGGAAAAAGAACTTTTAAAAGAGTCGGATAGTTCCGCAGAAGCTTCAGAGGATGTGGGGCAAATTGATTGGGAAATAGAAAAGATAACGATTAAAATAGGCGGTGAGTGACCCAAAGGAGGTGAAACGATGCTTAAGAAGCTTCGTCAGCTTGTGAAAGAAAAGGGACTTGGCAAGTGGTTTCAGAGAGATAATCTGATTATCCTGATACTTTCCGGTGTGCTGCTTTTGATTATTGCAATGCCTACCAAAGATTCAGGAAGCGGTCTGGGTACACAGAAGGACAGTATTACGGGAGATTCCCCGGGAAGTATTTCCCAAAGAAGTACTTTTCCGGAAAGTACTTCAATGGAAAACACTTCCCGGGCGGCAGGCAGTAACGGGGAAGAGTCGTTTTGGGGTAGTCTTTCAGAATATGAAGCGGCTCTGGAAGAGCGGCTGGAACAGATCCTGGAGGGGATGGCAGGAGCAGGAGCGGTTCGTGTCATGATTACCTTTTCTTCTTCTCAGGAACTGGTGGTGGAAAAGGATCGGCCCGTAACCAGATCCAATACCACGGAAAGTGACAGTGAGGGAGGCAGCAGGAGTATCTATCAGATTGAAAGCGGGGAGACCACTGTTTATAATACCCAGGGAACGGACAGTGAACCATATGTGGTGAAGACATTGACACCTAAGGTGGAGGGGGTAGTGATTGCAGCAGAGGGAGCAGGTACCGGCGAAGTGACGAAAAATATAACGGAAGCGGTACAGGCACTTTTTGACCTGGAAGCTCATAAGATCAAAGTTGTTAAGATGAATACAGGAGATTGATAAAAGAGTGAATATATTTTGTCAGGATGACATACAATGAAGTAGTAACATGTGGAAAAGGGAGAATGCCGTGAAAAACTTATTCAAAAAGAATCAACTTATGATAACTGCTCTGGCTATTATGATAGCTATTGCAGGATACCTGCAGTTTGCGGGAACCACTCTTGAGGAGGAATATCTGACGGTCAACGATGAACTCAGTCCTGTAGATTCCGGAGGTGTCATCACGGAGAATCTGACGGCAGGCAGCCTTGAGGACGCTGCTCAGCTGGACGGAACTTTGGAATTGTCGGAGGAAGATTTATTGAATCTGACAGAAATTGAAAGTCTTGATTCTGATGTGGATGTGATCATGGAGGATTATCTGGACGAGGATATGCAGGTGGCAGAAGTAGAACCGGATGATAATGAAATCCCGGGGGAGGCAGTTTTTACTTCAACTTCCGGTGTGACGGTACTTTCGGAAGCAAAGCTTTTAAAGGAACAGACAAGAGCCAAAAATAAAGAGACATTATTGGAAATCATCAACAGTGACGGTCTGAGCGATGAACAGAAGCAGGAAGCTGTAAACAGTATGGTAGAGATGACGGAGATTGCGGAAAAGGAAGCAGCTGCAGAGATACTGCTGGAAGCAAAAGGATTCCGGAACGTGGTTGTCAGTATCTATGGCGATGCAGTGGATGTCGTAGTCAATGCTGCTGAACTTACTGATGTGATGCGTGCTCAGATAGAGGATATCGTTACGAGAAAGACAGATGTGGAGCCTCAGAATATCATTATCAGTACAGTAGTACAGTAAAAAGGGAGGCAAAAACAGAACAAAAAGAAAAAAATAAATGTACAATACATAAAAATGTGTTATACTGTTGACAGCTATGGTCGGACAAAATACGAAAGGAAAGAAACACCATGAAAAGAGTTTTTCTAATTGTATTGGACAGTTTTGGAATCGGAGCGATGGAGGATGCACCTTCCTATGGCGATGTGGATGTTAATACCATAAGAAGCGTGTCCTCCAGCCCGTATTTTCATATGGAGAACATGGCACGTCTGGGACTATTTGACATTGACGGTGTCACAGTGGGTGAAAAAAGCGGACTGCCGAAAGCGCGCATTGCCCGTATGACGGAGAAATCAAAAGGAAAAGATACCACAATCGGTCACTGGGAAATTGCCGGTGTGATTTCAAAAGAGCCGCTTCCTACTTATCCGAAAGGATTCCCTGAGGAAGTGCTTGCACCGTTTCGGGAAAAGACAGGGCGTGGTGTGCTATGCAATCTGCCGTATTCCGGTACAGATGTCATCAGGGATTACGGAGACAGACATGTGGAAACGGGAGATTTGATCGTATATACTTCCGCAGACAGTGTGTTCCAGATAGCCGCTCACGAGTCAGTGGTGCCGGTAGAGGAGCTTTACCGTTGCTGTGAGATTGCCAGAGAGATTTTACAGGGAAAGCATGGAGTGGGAAGAGTCATTGCCAGACCTTTTACAGGAGAGAGCGGAAATTACACAAGAACCGTCAGACGCCATGATTATTCACTGCTGCCGCCGTCCGTAACCATGCTGGATCAGCTCAAAAAAGCAGGCAAGGATGTTATAGCAGTAGGCAAAATCAAAGATATCTTTGCCGGAAGAGGAATTACAGAAGCTGTCTACACGTCCGGAAACGCGGACGGGATTCAGAGGACGTTAGAATATCTGGATAAAGATTTCGAAGGTTTGTGTTTTATTAATCTGGTAGATTATGATATGCTTTACGGTCATCGCAATGATATAGACGGCTATGCCAAAGCACTTCGCTATTTTGATGAGAAGCTGCCTCAGATCATGGGGAAGCTTAAGCCGGATGATATTCTGATGATCACAGCTGACCACGGCTGCGATCCCGGGTATACGGTTTCCACAGATCACACCAGAGAATATACTCCTTTTATTATGTATGGTAAAAAAGTTATTCCCGGAAACCTGGGAACCAGGAAAACATTTGCAGATATCGGTGCAACTGTGTTACAATATTTTTCAATTACGCCTGAATTTGAAGCAGAGGGCATGCTGTAAGATTATTATATGAGAACCGGAGGAAGATAAAGTGTCTGATTACACACAAGAGATTAAAAGACGTAGAACATTTGCAATTATATCCCACCCCGATGCAGGTAAGACAACCCTGACGGAGAAGTTTTTGCTGTACGGTGGAGCCATTAATCTGGCAGGCAGCGTAAAAGGTAAGGCGACAGCCCGCCACGCCGTATCCGACTGGATGGAGATTGAAAAGGAAAGAGGTATTTCTGTTACCTCCTCCGTACTGCAGTTTGAATATGACGGATATTGCATCAACATTCTGGATACACCGGGGCATCAGGATTTCTCTGAAGATACCTACCGTACCCTGATGGCTGCGGATTCAGCTGTCATGGTCATTGATGCGTCCAAGGGTGTGGAGGCCCAGACCAGAAAGCTGTTCAAAGTCTGTGTCATGCGTAAGATTCCTATTTTTACGTTTATAAATAAGATGGACCGGGATGCTAATGATACTTTCGATCTGTTGGATGAAATTGAGAAAGAACTGGGAATTGCTACATGTCCCGTGAACTGGCCCATAGGCTCCGGTAAAAGCTTTAAGGGTGTCTATGACAGGAATAAAAAATGTGTGATTACGTATTCCGATACAGAAAAAGGTACAAAAGAAGGTCGCAGTGATGAAATTCCTGTTGAGGATGAAGCGCAGCTTAGAGCGATACTTGGAGATGAGGCTGCGGACAAGTTATTGGAAGAGATTGAACTTTTAGATGGTGCCAGCGCAGAATTTGATCTGGATGAAGTGCGCAAAGGAGAACTGACTCCCGTGTTCTTCGGTTCTGCGCTGACCAACTTCGGTGTGGAAATTTTCCTGAAGCATTTCCTGGAGATGGCGACGACACCCCTTCCCAGAAAGGCAGATATCGGCCTGGTGGATCCGATGGAAAAGGAATTCAGTGCTTTTGTATTCAAGATTCAGGCCAATATGAACAAGGCTCATCGTGACAGAATCGCATTTATGAGAATCTGTTCCGGCAGATTCGATGCCAACATGGAAGTGCGCCATGTCCAGGGGGGGAAGGTCATGAGACTGTCTCAGCCCCAGCAGATTATGGCGGATGAAAGAAAGATTCTTTCCGAAGCCTATGCAGGTGATATCATTGGTGTCTTTGACCCGGGAATCTTTTCTATCGGTGATACGATCTGTATGCCTAAAGAGAAGTTTTGTTATGAGGGAATTCCTACCTTTGCGCCTGAGCATTTTGCCAGAGTGCGCCAGGTAGATACCATGAAGAGAAAACAGTTTGTAAAGGGAATCGAACAGATTGCCCAGGAGGGTGCTATTCAGATCTTCCAGGAGTTCAATACAGGTCTTGAGGAAATTATCGTAGGAGTGGTAGGTGTCCTGCAGTTCGATGTCCTGAAATATCGTCTTGAGAATGAATATAATGTAGAAATCCGTCTGGAGAATCTGCCCTATGAGCATATTCGCTGGATAGAAAATAAAGAAGAGGTGAACCTGGAGAAGCTGGTGGGTACCTCCGATATGAAGAAGGTGAAGGATATGAAGGGCAATCCGTTGCTTCTGTTCATCAACTCCTGGAGTATCGGCATGACATTAGACCGTAATAAAGGACTGGTACTTACAGAATTCAGCAGGAACTAAGCCGGAACAGGGGGCTTCATGAAAGTTAGAGCACTGGGTTTTGTCTTGGTAATTTTCATCCTGTTTACAGGCTGTAAGGAAGAGGATTCTTCGGTAGTGTTGCCACACACGATAGAACAGACTGTGGAAGGGACAATTACTGCACAGGAAGCAGAGCCGAGATTGATCACAATGGATGACCTGGAAGATGTCGATGCGAAGCAGGAAGATGACTCAATGCGAACAGCTGATTTACAGCAGACGGTAGAAGCTCCTGTGCAGGAAACAGTGTTGTTTGAAGAGTCCTGCCATAGCAGCTATGCTTATGAAAGCCTATCAGAAGCAGAGAAATTATGGTACCGGGACATTAACAGAACGCTTGGGAATCTGCTGGAGAAACAGGAACTTACCGAAGAAGGTCTGGTAATGGGGCTGGATGAAACAGATATTGACAGAATCTTTCAATGTGTACTCAACGACCATCCGGAATATTTTTATGTGGAAGGGTATACCTATATTCGTTTTACAAGGTTGGAGAAAACGGTAAAGCTGGAATTTTCAGGAACCTATTCTATGGACAAGGAAGAAGCACTTGAGCGGAAAGCCCTGATTGAAGAATCGGCAGAAAGAATCCTGGCGGGAGTATCAGAAGCAGCTTCTGATTACGATAAAATCAAATATATTTATGAGACTCTTGTATATCAGACGGACTACGATCTGAATGCATCGGATAATCAGAATATCTATTCGGTTCTGGTGAACCACAGATCGGTGTGCCAGGGCTATGCCAAGGCACTGCAGTATCTTTTGAGCAGGCTGTGCGTGGAATGTACGCTTGTGGCAGGGATGGTAGATACCGGAGAAGGGCATGCCTGGAATCTTGTAAGATCTTCCGGTGATTACTACTATGTGGATGCTACCTGGGGAGATGCCTTTTATCAGGTGGAGGAAGCAGACGAAGGTTATACGGATAATCTTCCGCAAATCAATTATGATTATCTGTGCATTACCACAGCGCAGCTTTTAAGGACGCATAAGCTGGGCGGTGTGACAGTGATGCCGGTCTGTGAATCCCTGGAGGATAATTATTATGTGCGGGAGGGCGCTTACTTCACAGAGGTGAATGAGGAACAGCTGGAAACGTTGTTTGACAATGCGGCTGAACAAGGCCGGACGGATATTGCGCTGAAATGTGCATATCCTACTGTATATGAGGAAATGGTCAGGAAATTAATCGAAGAACAGGAAATTTTCTCGTATATGCAAGTCGAGGGCGATTCTGTAGCCTATGCGCAAAATGAAAAGCAGTTATCGATGACATTCTGGGTGACAAACTAAAAAGAAAATGGTATAATCATAAAAACGGAAGTTTTTGACAGGAGGAAAGAACATGGAGAAAGAAATAGATAGAAGTACTGTGGTTCTGGAAGATGATGGGATCGGTGCAGTACAGATTGCTGATGATGTAGTAGCTGTCATTGCATCTTTGGCTGCTTCAGAAGTGGATGGAGTCTATCTTGCAGGTAATATGACCAATGAACTGATCGGCAAAGTTGGCAAGAAAGGTGTATCCAAAGGTGTCAAAGTAGATGTTCTTGGAGGCAACGTGACAGTAGACATGGTCATCACCATAGAATTCGGACGAAATATCCCCGCTGTCTGTCAGAAAGTACAGGCCAAAGTGAAGGCGGCAATTGAGAATATGACCGGTCTTACCTGCAGCGATGTAAATATTCGGATTGCAGGAGTAAATACGAAAAAGGATAAATAGGGACGCATATTATGAATAGACACGAGCAGAGAGAACAGGTTTTCAAACTGTTATTCCGTGATGAATTCCATACGGCACAGGAGATGGATCAGCAGGTGAAGCTGTTCTTTGAAGATGAGGAATTATCGGGTATCTCTGAGAAAGATATGGAGTATATCGCACAGAAGCATGAGAAAATACGTGAAAAACTTGCTGAGTTGGACAAGCTTCTGGATGAGAAAGCGGAAAACTGGAAAGTATCCCGTATGGGCAAGGTGGAGCTGACAGTGCTTCGTCTGGCTTTATATGAGATGCTTTATGATGAAGAGGTGCCGGAGGGCGCAGCCATCAATGAGGCCGTTGAAATTGCCAAGACTTATGGACAGGAAAGCTCCGGCAGCTTTGTGAATGCTGTCCTGGCAAAATTTGTAAAAGCAGGGTGATAGCGATTCGTAACGTATATACTGTTTCACAAGTAAATGCTTATATCAAGAATATGTTCACGCAGGATTACATGCTTCAGGCTGTCCTCGTCAAGGGCGAGGTCAGCAACTGTAAGTATCACTCCTCTGGACATATTTATTTTACGTTAAAAGATTTAAAGGGAACCATGAACTGTGTCATGTTCGCCGGGAACCGTCAGGGACTTAAGTTTCGTCTGATGGAAGGGCAGCAGGTCATCGTGGGCGGAACGGTGGATGTCTACGAACGCGACGGTAAATACCAGCTTTATGCCAGACAGATTGTGCCGGACGGTGCAGGACTTCTGTATGAAAAGTTCGAACAGCTCAAGAGAGAACTGGAAGAGCAGGGAATGTTTGCTCAGGAATACAAGCAGCCCATTCCCAAATATATCAGAACCCTGGGTGTAGTGACGGCAGACACCGGAGCGGCTGTCAGGGACATTATCCAGATTACGAGACGACGCAATCCTTATGTCCAGATTATTCTTTATCCGGCTATCGTTCAGGGGGATGCGGCAGCCCAAAGTATCGTAAACGGCATCAGAGCGTTGGAATTAAGGAAAGTAGATGTTATGATCGTGGGCAGAGGCGGCGGTTCTATGGAGGATTTATGGGCCTTTAATGAAAGAAGTGTGGCACAGGCTGTATTCGACTGTTCCATTCCTATTATTTCAGCGGTAGGACATGAGACCGATACCACTATTATTGATTATGTGGCAGATATGAGAGCGCCGACTCCTTCTGCGGCAGCAGAACTGGCGGTATATGATGTCACGCAGCTTACGGATGTACTGGAAAATTATGAAAACGGCTTAAAGAAGCTGATGAGGCGTAAACTTCAGGACAACCGGGAGCGTTTAAAAAGTTATGAGATGCAGCTGAAATATGTAAGCCCGGCGGCCAGAATCCGTGAGCGGAAAACATATGCACTGAGTCTGGAGGAGAGGCTTCAGGACAGGATGCAGAAGATACTTTCCATTAAGCGTCACAGGCTGGCTCTGTATGTGGAGCAGATGAAGGGGCTTTCGCCTCTGGAGAAATTAAGCAGCGGTTATTCCTATGTGGAGAATGCACAGGGACAAAATATCCGTTCTGTGGAGCAGGTGACAGAGGGGGAGCTGTTACGCATCCGGGTCAAGGATGGTACTGTAAGTGCGCAGGTGACGGAAGTAACAGGCAATTGACGGTGACAACAGGCAGCTGATGACTGATAAGCAGGTGATGGAATCAATTGGTAATTAGCGGCTGGGAGGCAGGAAGGAGCAGATACATGGCAAAAGAAACGTATAGTCTGGAAGAAAATTTTTCCAGACTGGAACAGGAAATAGAGAAGCTGGAAGCGGAAGATGTGACTCTGGAAGAGGCCTTTCAGGCATATAGTGCGGGAATGAAGTTGTTAAAGGAGTGCAACGCCCAGATTGATAAAGTCGAAAAGAAAGTGCTTAAGCTGACAGCAGAGGGACAGCTGGAAGAGTTGTAAGTGCATGATGGAGGATAAAACATGGAGAAAGATAGATTTCAGGCAGAACTTCATGCTAAGACAAAGCAGATAGAAGGAATTTTGACAAGATATCTTCCGGAGGAAAAAGGTTATCAGAAAACAGTACTGGAGGCTATGAATTACAGTCTGATGGCAGGCGGGAAAAGGCTGCGTCCTATGATGATGCAGGAGACATACCGTCTCTTTGGCGGAAACGGCACTGTGATAGAACCTTTTATGGCAGCCATGGAAATGATTCATACGTATTCTCTGGTGCATGATGATCTGCCGGCAATGGACAATGACGAGTACCGCAGAGGACGAAAGACCACACACACGGTATATGGTGAGGCTATTGGAATCCTGGCAGGAGACGGGCTTTTGAACTATGCTTTTGAAACTGCGCTGAAGGCATTTGAAGAGCCTGATGCAGATTTAAAGAAAGTGGCTCGTGCAATGGCAGTATTAGCCCGTAAAGCAGGTGTCTACGGTATGATTGGAGGACAGACGGCTGATATTGAGGCAGAGGAACAGACTACGCCATTAACGAGAGAACAGCTTCTGTATATCCATGAGAACAAGACAGCTGCCCTGATTCAGGCTTCTATGATGGTTGGAGCGATTCTGGCAGGTGCATCACGGGAAGAAATAGAGCGGATTGAAAAATGTGCTTATAACATTGGAATTGCTTTCCAGATTCAGGATGATATTCTGGATGTCATCGGTGACAGTAAAGAGCTGGGCAAACCGGTGGGCAGTGATGAGAAGAATCACAAGCAGACATATGTGACCTTAAACGGTCTGGGACAGTCTCAGGAGGAAGTCAGAGTTTTATCTCAGGAAGCTGTGAACATACTGGATGAAATCGACGGTGATGGGGAATTCTTAAAGCAACTGGTAATCACGCTGATAGATCGCCGTAAATAAACGAGGGAAAATATATGTTACTGGAAAAGATAGAGAAAGTAAATGACATCAAGCAGATAGACAGTGATGATTGGGATGCGCTGGCACAGGAAATCAGGCAGTTTCTGATAGAAAAGATCAGTGTGACAGGGGGACATCTGGGCTCTAATCTGGGTGCAGTGGAATTGACCATGGCACTGCATCTTGTGCTGAATCTCCCGGAAGATAAGATTATCTGGGACGTAGGACATCAATCTTATACCCATAAAATTCTGACCGGTCGCAGAGATGGTTTCGACAATCTTAGGCAGTTTCACGGAATGAGCGGATTTCCCAAGAGAAAAGAAAGTACTTGTGATGCTTTTGATACAGGGCACAGTTCTACTTCCATATCTGCCGGTCTTGGGCTGGTAAAAGCCAGAGATCTGCTGGGGGAGAAGCAAACAGTCGTATCTGTCATCGGTGATGGTTCTCTGACAGGCGGTATGGCTTATGAAGCGCTTAACAATGCTGCCAAGCTGGAGACTAACTTTATCATTGTTCTGAATGACAACAAGATGTCCATATCAGAAAATGTGGGCGGTGTATCCAAATATCTGAATAATATCAGGACTGCTTCCGGTTATCTGGACTTAAAGGAAGGTATCTATAATACACTGATGGGAACCAGAAATGGTGATACGCTGGTAAACAAAATCAGAAGAGCTAAGAATAGCTTTAAACAGCTGGTGATTCCCGGTATGCTTTTCGAGGATATGGGAGTTACTTATCTTGGACCGGTTGACGGTCATGATATTAACGGATTGATCCGGGTCATTCAGGAAGCTAAAAGAGTGAAAGGAGCCGTCATGGTTCATGTGATGACCGAAAAAGGAAAAGGATATGGACCTGCCGAACGTCATCCGGCCAGATTCCATGGTACGGATCCTTTTGATATCGAGACCGGACTTCCTTCCCATCCCAGAACGGTGTCCAACTATACAGATATTTTCTCAACGGTAATGTGTAAGCTGGGTCAACGGGATGACAAAGTAGTGGCCATTACAGCAGCCATGCCGGATGGTACGGGCTTAAAACGGTTCCGCAATATGTATAAAGACAGATTCTTTGATGTTGGAATTGCAGAGCAGCATGCTGTTACCTTTGCAGCAGGATTGGCAGCAGGTGGAATGAAGCCTGTGGTGGCAGTCTATTCTTCCTTCCTGCAGAGAGCTTACGATCAGATTCTGCATGATGTATGTATTCAGAATCTTCCGGTTGTATTTGCCATTGACCGTGCCGGTCTGGTAGGAAGTGACGGAGAGACCCACCAGGGAATTTTCGATTTTACCTATCTGACAGGGATTCCCAATATGCATGTCTGTGCTCCTAAGAATAAATGGGAATTGTCTGATATGATGAAATTTGCCGTTAATTTTGGCGCACCTATCGCAGTGCGTTATCCGAGAGGGACTGCTTATGATGGACTGAAAGACTTCAGGGCACCTATTGAGTGTGGTAAAGCAGAGTGGATATACCGGGAGAAAGAGATTGCGCTGCTTGCGGTGGGCAGCATGGTAAAAGAAGCAGAGAAGGTCAGGATGATGTTAAAAGAAGCCGGATACTGTGTCAGTCTTATCAATGCCAGATTTGTAAAGCCCATAGATGAGAAAGCTGTGCTGGAAGCATGTGAAGAGCATGAACTGATCGTAACCATGGAGGAGAATGTGGCCTGCGGCGGTTATGGCGAGAAAGTACTGGAATGTATGAACAGCAATGCGTGCACCAATAAATTTCTGAATATCTCCATACCTGATGCTTATGTAGAGCACGGTAATGTGGAGCTTCTTAAGAAAGAAATCGGAATTGATGCAGAAAGTGTGGTCAGCAGAATACTGGGCAAACTGGGAGAAGAGGAAGTATGAAAGAACGATTGGATGTAATACTGGTGAATCAGGGGCATGCCCCTTCCAGGGAGAAAGCCAAAGCGATTATAATGTCCGGCAATGTATATGTGAATGGCCAGAAAGAAGATAAGGCCGGAAGCAGCTTCGATATCAGCAAGATACAGCTGGAGGTGCGGGGCAGCGCCCTGAAATATGTAAGCCGGGGCGGGTTAAAGCTGGAAAAGGCTATGAACAGCTGGGAGATCGGGCTGCAGGATAAGGTTTGTATGGACATCGGAGCTTCCACCGGCGGATTTACAGACTGCATGCTGCAAAATGGTGCTGTAAAAGTGTACGCAGTGGATGTAGGTCACGGACAGCTTGCCTGGAAATTACGCAACGATGAACGTGTAGTCTGCATGGAGAAGACCAATTTTCGTTATCTGACAAGAGATGATATTCAGGATGATTTGGATTTTGCCAGTGTGGATGTATCTTTTATCTCCTTGACCAAGATTTTGATCCCGGCCAGGAATCTGTTAAAGGATCAGGGGGAGATGGTCTGTCTGATCAAACCGCAGTTCGAGGCGGGCAGAGAAAAGGTTGGAAAGAAAGGCGTAGTCAGAGAGCGCAGCGTGCATGAGGAAGTAATCCATAAAGTCATAGACTTTGCAAATAGCATCGGCTTCGATGTGATGCATCTGGAATATTCTCCGATTAAAGGACCGGAGGGTAACATCGAATATCTTGTTCATATCCGCAAAAATGGAGAGCGCAGCAACGCGGCAGCCCGGTGGACTGAAAGTGATGGAGAACAGAATCTGGAAAGCCTAACAGAAGATAAATCAGGAGAATCTTGGACGGCTCAGTGGAAGGCGCAGATCGAGAAGACAGTCAGCCAGGCTCACGACAGTCTGGATAAACCGGAGATCGGGAGCGAATAAAGCATATGGAACATTTTGTGATATATACGAATCTGCATAAAGATAAGAAACTGATAGTGACCAATCGGCTTAAAGAGTATCTGACTGCTCATGGAAAACAGTGTACTTTGTGGAGCAATGAATCTGCCGAGAAAGAGTTGATGGGTGCCGACTGCATGATCGTGCTGGGCGGTGACGGCACAATGCTTCAGGCAGCGCGCGATGTAAAGAAGTGGAATCTGCCGCTCATTGGTGTCAACCTGGGAACGTTAGGCTACATGACGGAAATAGAACTTACAGCCCTGGAAGAATCTCTGGATCTGCTGATGGAAGGGCAGTTTGAAGTGGAAAGCCGCATGATGCTCAGCGGAAGGGTAGAGGGGAGACAGGAAACAGAAGAGGATCTTGCTCTTAACGACATTGTGATAGCTAGAAGCGGTTCTTTGCAAATCATTAAATTCAATATTCTTGTCAACGGTCAGTTCCTCAATGACTATAGTGCTGATGGTGTGATCGTTACTACGCCTACCGGCTCTACCGGCTATAATCTTTCTGCCGGTGGTCCTATTGTGGAGCCAAAAGCAAGGCTGATCATGATTACCCCCATTTGTCCGCATACACTGAATCAGAGAAGCATCATTCTTTCTCCGGAAGATGTGATTGAAATAGAGATTTCGGAGGGAAGAGAAGGTCGTGTCCAGACTGTGGAAGCCAGTTTTGACGGCAACCATGTGATTCCCATGCATACAGGTGATCGCATCAGAATTATACAGTCCGAAAAGACAACCGATATCATCCAGCTGAACAAAGTCAGTTTCCTGGAGGTATTACATAAAAAAATAAGTGAAAGCTGAGGTGAAGGAAAGCGTCATGAAGAAAGTCAGGCATAAGAAAATTATTGAGATCATAGAAAAACAGAATGTGGAGACCCAGGAAGAGCTGGCCGCCTGTTTGCGGGAAGAAGGTTTTGCAGTTACCCAGGCTACTGTCTCCAGGGATATCAGAGAACTGAAGTTGTCTAAGGTATCGGCGGGAGGCGGCAGACAGAAGTATGTGGCCTTAAAACAAACTGACAGACCACTGGGGGATAAGTATGTCCGTGTACTCAGAGATGGCTTTCATTCCATGGAAATGGCGCAGAATATTCTGGTAATGAAAACGGTGTCCGGCATGGCAATGGCTGTGGCGGCTGCCATTGATTCCCTTCAGTTCCCGGAGGTTGTGGGATGTATCGCAGGAGATGATACCATCATGATCGCTGTACGTACTGTTGAGGATACCCAGCGTCTTATAGAACGTATCCGGGAAATGATTGACAAGTAAGGCAGACATAGGGTTTATGGGGGAAAATGAATGTTACAAAGTTTGCATGTGAAGAATCTGGCACTAATCGAAGAAACAGAAGTAGAATTTGGTCAGGGACTGAATATTCTCACCGGTGAGACCGGTGCCGGTAAGTCTGTATTGATCGGTTCTGTGAATCTGGCATTGGGCGGCAAATTTGATAAGGATATGCTGCGCAGAGGAGCAGATTATTGCCTTGTAGAACTTATTTTTCAGACAAAAGATAAAAAAGTATCCGAAAAAATGGAACAGTTGGATATCCCGGAAGAAGAGGACGGAACCGTCATCATCAGCCGCAGGATGCAGCCCGGCCGCAGTGTCTGTAAAATCAACGGAGAAACGGTAACTGCCCGCCAGATCAAGGAACTGGCAGAACTCTTAATCGATATTCACGGTCAGCACGAGCATCAGTCGCTGCTCCATAAAAAGAAACATATGGAGATACTGGATGATTATTGCGGAGAAGCATTTAAAGCGCCGGCAGAAAAAGTGGCTTCTCTCTATCATGAATGCAAGGATCTCAAACAGAAGATAGAAGAAGAGTCCATGGACGAGGAAGCCAAGGCAAGAGAACAGGCATTGGCAGAATTTGAACTGCAGGAGATCGAAGAGGCCGGACTGGTTGCAGGGGAAGATGAAGAACTGGAACAGCAATATCGCAGGATGATCAACAGTAAGAAGATTACGGAGAGTCTGGCGGAAAGCTATCAGCTGACAGGTACAGATGCTGATGAAGGTGCCGGAAGCTCTTTAAGCCGTGCACTGCGTGTGCTCAGAAGCGTTACCATGTATGATGAAGGTCTGGTTGAACTGGAGGAACAGCTGAGCGAAATTGACAGCCTGCTGGCTGACTATAACCACGATGTGGCGCAGTATCTGGATGAACTGGAATTTGATGAGGAAGATTATGCCCGTGTGGAAGAGCGTCTGAACACGATCAACCACATGAAGGGAAAATACGGTAAAACCATCGAAGACATCCTTGCTTATGGGGAAAAATGCAGTCAGACACTGGAGAAGCTTGCAGATTACGATGCTTATATGGAAGGCTTACATAGGCAGCTTCAAGAGAGTGAACGGTCTCTAAAGGAAGCCTGCGGAATCCTTTCAGAAATCAGAAGAGAAAATGCAGCGGAACTTACCATACGACTGGAGGAAGCGCTGGTAAATCTGAATTTTCTAAGTGTGGAATTTGATATTGCAGTCAGACCGGGACAGACTATTACAGCTCTCGGATATGATGATGTGGAATTTATGATTTCCACCAATCCCGGAGAGTCTCTGAAGCCACTGGCACAGGTGGCCAGCGGAGGTGAACTGTCCAGGGTAATGTTAGCTATTAAGACCGTACTGGCAGGGAGAGACTCTATAGATACTTTGATATTTGATGAAATTGATACCGGTATCAGTGGTCGGACTGCATGGAAAGTATCGGAGCAGCTTGATATTGCGGCCCATGACCATCAGGTCATCTGTATCACCCATCTTCCGCAGATTGCGGCAATGGCAGATGTACATTTTGTGATTGAAAAGAGCAGTACGGATGAAACTACCATAACGGATATCCGTAGAACGGATGAAGAAGAAAGTCTGAAAGAACTGGCGAGGCTTTTAGGAAGTGATGTCCTGACAGAAGCTGCGCTGACCAATGCCAGAGAGATGAAAGAACTGGCAGCAGGTCATAAAATGCTTTATGAGGAGTAACGAAAGATGAAAAAGTACAGTAAGAAATGTCTTGGAATGCTATTGGCATCCATACTGCTGATTTTGCAGACAGCATGCGGTATGAGCCGGAGTGAGGGATCATCGATTAATTTTGATGAGATAGAAGTCGTCTCTCTGGAGGCACAGGTTTTTGCCATACCGCAGCCGGTGGAAGCCACAGTTTCGGCTGTCAATGATTTGGCACAAACATCTCAGACTGAGGCGGATACTGCCCGGGCAGAGAATTCGCAAAACGGTGAGGAATGGTTTGTAGAACTTCCGCAGGAAGGTTACAGCTACTATGACCTGGATAATGTAGTACTTTATCTGTATCTCTATGAAGAACTGCCGGATAATTATATTACCAAATCCGAGGCTAAGAAGCTTGGCTGGGAAGGCGGTTCGGTAGAAAAGTATCAGGAAGGGGCAGCTATCGGCGGTGACAGCTTTGGCAACAAAGAAGGGCTGTTACCGGAAGCAGACGGCAGAACCTATATAGAGTGTGATATCGATACCGATGGCGAAGACAGCCGTGGTGCCAAGAGGCTGGTATTTTCCAATGACGGACTGTATTTTTATACGGAAGACCACTATGAAAGTTTTGAAGAAGTGACAGTTACGGAAAGGTACGAGGTGGTACGGTGAGCAGAACGGTTTATCTGGACGCCAGACGTTTGAAAGAACGTAGAGAAGCACATACTTATCTGTCCAAGATGCTTTCACTACCATCCTATTACGGCAATAATCTGGATGCACTGTATGACTGCATTACAGAGATGAGCGGCTGCAGCATTAAAATTCTGCATATAGAAGAGGCGGGACTGAGCGGAACATATGGTGATAGAATACTTAAAGTGCTGGAAGAAGGCGCTGAGCAGAATTCCGGTCTTGAAGTAAAGAAGGTTTTTAGGGAGTCTTTATCTTAACAGAAAAATAGCTTACTATTATGGCAGTCTTGTGTTATACTGTTATTTAAGTGTGACTTAACAGATTAAATGTAAAGAAAGGACCGGTAAATGCTCTAATGAGAAAGACAAAAATTATATGTACAATTGGGCCTTCATGCTCTGATGAAAAAGTTTTGGAAAAGATGTGCCTTGCAGGCATGAATGTGGCAAGACTGAATTTTTCCCATGGCACACATGAGGAACACCTTGTTCCAATCAACAATATTAAAAAAGTGCGTAAAAAGCTTGGTATGCCTATCGCTATTATGTTGGATACAAAAGGACCTGAGTACCGTATCGGCATCTTCAAAAACGGTAAGGAAATCCTGGCAGACGGGGATACCTTTGTTTTTACAACACAAGACATTGAAGGTGATAAGAACAGGGTTTCCGTAAGTTATAAAAATCTTGCGCAGGACTTAGTGGCCGGTGACAGAATTTTGGTTAATAATGGATTGCTTATTTTTGATGTAGTGGAAGTCAAAGCTCCGGATATTATTTGCAAAGTTGTAGCAGGGGGCGAGATTTCCAATCGTAAAAGCATGAGTTTCCCTAATAAGGTGTTAAAGCAGGAGTATCTTAGCGAACAGGACAAAAAAGATATTCTCTTTGGTATTGAGAATGATGTAGATTTTATTGCCTGTTCCTTCGTTTCTACACGTCAGGATCTGATCGATGTAAAGAACTTTCTGAAAGAAAATGGTAATGATGATATCAGTCTGATCGCCAAAATTGAAAATCGTTCCGGAATTGACAACATTGAATCGATTTGTGAGGAATGTGAGGGCATTATGATAGGCAGAGGAGATATGGGTGTAGAAATCCCATTTGAAGAACTTCCTGCCATTCAAAAGGAACTGATCACCAAGTGCCGTTTACTTGGGAAACGTGTTATCACTGCAACCGAGATGCTGGAATCAATGATACATAATCCAAGGCCAACCAGAGCAGAAATTTCAGATGTAGCTAACGCCGTGTATGACGGAACAAGTGCAATCATGCTCTCGGGTGAAACCGCTGTGGGAAAATATCCTGTGCTGACAGTAGAAACCATGGCAAGAATTGCCGAGCAGACTGAAAAGAATATTGATTATGATAAACAATTTTTATCAAATGATTTTCAAATTAAAGACCAGATAGATGCAATCTCTCATTCTGTCTGCAATATGTCTATTGATTTACATGCAAAGGCAATTGTTGTATGCTCATGGACAGGCACAACGGCCAGAATGGTTTCCAGGTTTAGGCCTCCGGTAGATATTATCGGTGTTTCCGTAAAAGAAAAGACCTGGAGACAGCTCGCATTGTCATGGGGAATCACGCCGCTTCTTTGCGAGGTATATCCATCTATTGAAGTTCTTTTCTATGCTGCAAAGAAAATGGCAAAAGAAGCCTTTCACCTGAATTCAGGAGATACTGTTATAATAACAGGTGGTGTCAGAACAGGTGAATCCGGTAATACGAATACGATTCGTATAGAGAGTTTGTAATATGCAGAAAATGAAGCAGGCTGAGGAATAATTTAAGGTGGAGTAAAATCCACCTTATTTTTTCTGAAAAGTATAATATTGTCCAAAAATCACATACTTAAAATAGCAGAACATTCAGGGAGTGTGAGAGTATGGACATAAAAGACGAACAGGAACTGATTAAGAAAAGAGCTTCCCGGGATATGGTGATTTTGCTGGAAAGCTGGAAACGGCGAAAGAGAAAGCAGAGGATTTACAGATACAGTCTCTTAGGGGCGATGACTCTCAGCATTCTCGCGTTATTGGGTATTGGATATCTGCAGCTGGATCAGAAGATTCCTTCCATCATAAGACTAAAAGCCGGAGCAGAGCAGATACTGGACTGGGAAGTGCCGATGACAGCGGAAGTGGTGGCAGTCAGCGAACAGGGAGAATCCAATATTTCCGATAAATCAATCACTATGAATCTGGGAAATACGGTGAAACTTATCCCCGGAAGTGCTGACAGCTATCAGATGGATGTGAAGCTGTTTGGATGGATCCCTTTCAAGCAGGTGAATATTCAAGTCATTGAAGAGCAGGAACTGATACCGGTGGGTGTGCCTGTAGGAATCTATGTAGAGACTGATGGAATCCTTGTCGTTGGAGTAGGAGAGTTTACCGGCGAAAATGGACAGAATTATTCCCCGGCCCAAAATATTTTACAATCAGGAGACTACATCACACAACTGAATGGAAAAGCAGTTGGTGATAAGGATCAATTCATCAAAGAGATTGAAGAATCCATGGGAGAAGAAGTGATTTTGACAATAAAAAGGGAAGAAGAAACCATGGATGTAAAGATAAAGCCTGAGAAGAACCAGAGCGGAAAATACAAAATGGGTGTCTGGATAAGGGATAACGCTCAGGGAGTAGGCACCATGACCTTTATTGATGCAGATGGCAATTTCGGTGCTCTGGGCCATGGTATTAATGACATAGACACTAGTACCCTTATGAACATGAATGACGGAACATTGTATCAGACCAAAATCATATCCATCAAAAAAGGAGAAAATGGAGAACCGGGTGAAATGACAGGCATGATTGTCTATTCCTCTGACCGAATCCTGGGAGATATTGATTCCAACAGCATCAGAGGAATCTTCGGTACCTGTAATGAGAAAGCAAAGGAGATTGCAACGGAAAATCCTTTGCCTATTGGCCTGAAACAGGAAATTGAGATCGGTCCTGCCCAGATTCTCTGTACTGTAGAGGATGAACCGGAGTATTTTGATATAGAGATTCTGAAAGTCCGCCAGAATCATGACAATATTAACCGGGGGATCGAACTGAAGGTAACAGACCCGAAACTCCTTGAGATAACCGGCGGAATCATTCAGGGCATGTCGGGTAGCCCCATAATCCAGAGCGGCAAGCTCGTCGGCGCGGTTACCCACGTTTTAGTAAATGATTCCACACGGGGTTATGGCATATTCATTGAAAATATGCTGGATGCAGTGGAATAGTGCCATGGATGAGAGAACACTGCAGGCGTTATCCAAAGCACTGACACTTTGAAGATGATTGCGCCGATGAACTCATCCATGATCCGGTATTAACAACTATCCTTGACAAAAAGGCTCTTGCATCACAGCCTACCCTGTCCAGATTTTTCAATCGGATGGATGAAACCACGCTTGATGTGGTTTTGCCAAACCGGAACTC
The DNA here is from genome assembly GCA_045545375.1 of Acetatifactor sp. Classification (GTDB taxonomy): domain Bacteria; phylum Bacillota; class Clostridia; order Lachnospirales; family Lachnospiraceae; genus Acetatifactor. Next base: position 2,646 of record JAZQAT010000008.1, on the reverse strand, counting down.
TATGAGCAGTGTGAAACAAACGGTGTGTCCTATGTTATCCGCCTGAAAGAAAACAGCACGCTCCGGGAACTTGCCACAGATATTGATCAAAGTCTTACCGAAGCAACCAGAAATGACATGGTGTCTTATGCTGTGTGCTATGGAGAATTCCTGTATCAGGCAGGATCATGGAAGTATCCCCAAGAATCATGGTACAATATTTCAAAACCAGATGCCCCGTTACCGTGAAAATAGAAGGAGTGTGTATTATGTGTACAGCTATCACTTACAAAACAAAGGATCATTATTTTGGAAGAAATTTGGATCTGGAATATTCTTATAAAGAAACTGTCACCATCACACCACGAAATTATGCATTTCATTTTCGCAAAATGGGTAAAATAAAATGCCATTTTGCGATGATCGGTATGGCATATATATCGGAAGGATATCCGCTATATTACGATGCTACAAATGAAAAAGGACTTAGTGTAGCAGGATTAAACTTTCCTCAAAATGCACACTATAAGCCGTATTGTGATGGAAAGGATAATGTAACGCCATTTGAACTAATTCCGTGGATTTTGGGACAATGTGCGACTGTTTCAGAAGCTGAAAATCTGTTAAAGCGAATCAATCTCTTGAATGAAAACTTCAGTGAAGATCTTCCGCTATCACCGCTTCACTGGATTATCTCGGACAGAGAACGTTCTATTACGCTGGAGTCAATAAAAACAGGAATAAAAGTCTATGACAATCCGGTTGGCGTACTTACAAATAATCCAACATTTGATTATCACATGTTTCATCTGAACAACTATATGAGACTCACAAATGGAGACCCGGAAAATACATTTGCCGGAAAAAAAGATAATTTAGAATTAAAAACATATTCTCGAGGAATGGGTGCTATAGGCTTGCCGGGAGATGCTTCATCTATGTCAAGATTCGTAAGGGCGACATTCGTTAAAATGAATTCTGTATCGGGAAATTCTGAAGTGGAAAGCGTAAGTCAGTTTTTCCACATATTGAAGTCCGTGGAAATGCAAAGAGGATGTGTACAACTGGGCAAAGAACTTTATGATATTACAATATACAGTTCTTGCTGTAATACCGACCGTGGAATTTACTATTATTCTACGTATGATAATAGCCGGATATATGCGGTAGATATGTACAAAGAAAACTTGCAGGGCAGCACACTAATAGGGTATCCACTGAAGAAAGATCAAACAATAGAATATCAAAACTGATGATTTACTATAAAAATGTTGTCCATAATGACAGTCACTCGTGTCGGGTTCGCCAATAGTGCAAAACGGAAATTAGCTGTGTAAGGCAAAAAGAAGAACCAAAAGAAAGTCCCCATCGACGGATAAGTTTTGCCTCCCTCGATGCCGTTGATATAGTTGGGACTTTGCCTAATGGACAGGCTCATATCTCTGGCAGAAACGCCCTTTCTCATACGCAGTTGCGCTAATCTTTTGCAAAAATCTTCTCTCTCCATTCAGACGACCACTTTCCTGTTTTTCTATAAACAATTCTACAATACAGAATTCTTATTATTACCCAGATTTACTGTGGATTTGCGTTGGCGTACTCAGTTATACCGCGTATAATTATGGTTTACAGTTAGTTCAATGTGTACATGAAGTGAAAATGTGCTTTTCCTGCTGTGTCTTGTGGCAAATTTGTTTGAAGATTGGGTACAATATGGATACTGAACAAATTTGATTGTAAATCTCAGGAGGAAACCAAAATGGAAGAAAGAAAAATTACAAATACCCAAATGGAGTCTTATCACCAATATTTGATCCGGGAAGAAAAAAGCACGGCAACCGTGGAGAAATATCTCCGGGATGCTCGTGCTTTTGTCGTTTATGTTGGTGGTAAAGTTATTACGAAGGAGGCGGTGATGGCCTGGAAAAAGGAATTGCAGATCAAAGAATATGCAGTGCGTTCTATCAACTCGATGCTGGCAAGTCTGAACAGTCTGCTGGACTTCCTCGGCTGGTCTGACTGCAAGGTAAAAGCCATTAAGCAGCAGAAACAGGTCTACTGCGCCGAAGAAAAGGAACTGTCCAAAGCAGAGTATATGCGCCTGTTGGAAGCGGCAAAGAATAAGCCCCAGCTGCAACTGGTGATGCAGACAATCTGCGGCACCGGTATCCGTGTTTCAGAGCTGAAATTCTTTACCGTAGAGGATGTAAAACAGGGTGAAGTCATTGTGAACTGCAAGGGCAAAAGCCGAACCATTCTGATTCCCGGTAAGCTGAGAAAGTTACTGTTGGACTATGCCAAAAAAGAAAAAATCCGCTCCGGCGTGATCTTTCTCACCCGAAACGGAAAACCCTTGAATCGAAGCTATATCTGGGCGCAAATGAAAGCGTTGTGTGAGGAAGCCGGGGTCAATCCCAGCAAGGTATTTCCGCACAATCTGCGTAAGCTCTTTGCCCGCACTTTTTATGGAATTGAAAAGGACATTGCGAAGCTGGCTGACATCTTAGGTCACAGCAGCATTGACACGACCCGCATTTATATTATGACCACCGGCACAGAACATCGCCGCAAAATCGCGCGACTTGGACTGGTCGTATAGGGAATAATAAAGCCCTAACATAATTCATATTATGTCAGGGAACCCATGTTCTGCACACATATTTATCC
>JAZQAT010000007.1:0-51579 GCA_045545375.1 Acetatifactor sp. | reverse complement strand
TTGTAAGCCCCAAAACCGCTCAATCAGCAATCCCAGGGACTTGCGTGCGCCTCCAGGGGCTCGAACCCTGGACACCCTGATTAAGAGTCAGGTGCTCTACCAACTGAGCTAGAGGCGCTTAATATTGTATCTTTCACAACGCAAGGATTATTATATAACAGGTTATTAAAAAATGCAAGTACTTTTTTAAAAATTTTGTCAATCTGCCAGCTCACATGTCAAACAAAGACAGGGAACCGTACACACCGGCTCCCCGCCCTTTCCATACATTCATTTATTCCGTCAGCATCCAGGCTGCCATCTTACTCTCTTGTGTCCAAAGCTTTCCTGCAGATGCATAGTCTGTTACATGCATTTTCCGCCCATCTGCAAGAGGTACCTCCACTTCCAGGATATGCTCATACGGCGCAATGTCTTTCTTCGGCACAGTAACATTCACATAGCCGTCCTCATTAACAAGCACTTTAACAGGATCATCCACACTGTAACCGAGTCTGTTTTCCTGGGCCAGAATCACAGGTCCCCTTCGTAAAGCAATGTGTTTTTTGGCAATAGGGTCCTCTTCATCGTAGGTAGGTACCATGTAATTAATCTTCCATACTACTTTGTTCATGATGATTTCATGACCATAAGGAATGGGATGAATCGCTTCTGTTCTCATATCCAATTCCAGTTCAATGACATCACTGTCAGACCACTCTCTGTCTACAGCCAAATAACCGTTACCTGCTTCCTGCGCCACACCGTTGATGGAAACTTTCGTATTCTTACTCCACTGAGGGTTTCTGATCAACAATTCAAAGCTTTCCTTTTCCTTGAGTTCTACCGTAATTTTTACATTTCCGCTTACAGGATAACCTGTGTGAGTGTGGAATATGACTTCATTGCCGCTTTCCGTTTGGGTCTTCATACTGCCGTCGATAAATAGGTTCAAAACAAAGCCCTTTTTGGAGGTAAGCAGCGCCATCTTGGAAATCAAACCGGTTCCGGCTGCACCGATGCAGGCACAGCAGCCATAATAATGATTGTCGGACATCAGCTTTAATCCACCGATACCATTTCCCCTTGTTCCGGCTGTCAGCGGACTATAGCTGTCAAATGGCAGCGGCTCGATGCTCCAGTCGGGATGATTCTCTATGATGGTTGGCTCAATTACTTTATTTGTATTGATAGCACCTAAAAACGCGTTATACAGGGATGTCTCAAAAGCATCTGTATATTTTACATCACCTGTCAAAAGGGTCAGCTGGCAGAAGAACTTCATCAAGGTAACTGTTACACAGGTCTCCTGGGCAATCGCGCCATTGGTGGTGTTGGCCTGCCTCACTGCGGAATGATCGAACAGTTCATGAGTACATCCGCAGCTTCCGATAATCGTAAAGTCACTTTCCAGTATCTTATTGGCAAAATTGATAACACTCACTTTGTGCTTCTCGATCCCCGTGACTCTGTAGTACTCCAGAAGACCTTCAAAACAGGACATCATCTCGTAAGCTTTGGTGATAGGGTACTGATACGGGTAAAATTTGTCCTCGTATGCCAGGTCAAATATATTGATAACTTCTGTACCGCCGCAATTGACAATGTAAGTGGCAAAATCGAGGTACTTCTGCTCCTTGGTAAGCGAATACAGTCTTACAATAGGCTCCAGCAGAGAAGAGGAATTCAGACCTCTCCAGTTGCAGGTCGCTGCAGTGCCCTCATTAGGGTCTCCGATTTTGGTCATGATGTAGTCCACCTGACCACACATACTCTTGATAATTTTTTCTGACAGCTCTTCATCGGTACAGATTTCCAGGAAATACTGCATTCCAAGGAGTACATACTTTCTGGCCCAGATATCCCATGCCCAGAACTCATGATGAACACCATAGCTGCTGATTCTTCCGTTGTCCTCCTGGGCCTCCATCATATCCAGTACCGTGTCTGTCAATATCTTATAAAGCCGGGGATTTTGGGTGTATGAATAAGTGAAACATGCTCCGCGCATCATTTTGCCCCAGTATTCGCCGCGCCAGCCGCCCTCATAGTCGGCATCCTCCTGTTTGAACTGCTGCACGAAACGCTCCTATAAATCGGTTCGCAGAAGCTGAAAATCTTCGATGTAGCGGATAGCTGTATCGATAAAGCCGTTGTAAGTTGCCGTGTTCTTGTAATCTACAAAGTATTTATCCGTAAATAGTCTCGGATAGTTTGCTGTGTTCTTACTGTATAAATCTCCCATATGTTCCTCCTTTTGGGGCTGACTCTGCCTTAATTTACCTTTTACGAATATTATAATAATAGCGCAGTTTAGGTTAAATGGGGGATTTTTACTTTGTTGTAGGCATTTTTTACGAGGTAAATATTCGTTGGCAATCTACGCTCATAAATTTAATTTAGACAGGCTGAATATTTTGTACCTTAATTCCGGCCAATACAATATCTAAAGAAAAAGAAAGGGATGTTACTGCTTGTATTCGTAACAGTATCCGTTTTATTAACACTTATTGTTCCAGGTCCGTCTCCCTGAGGTCCTAATCTCCATGAACCGTATACCGTTCCTTGATTTGTTTTACTTCAAAAGCCCAGTAATAATATCCGTCCGTTTGTGGCTCTATTTCATATTCATTTTGATCAACCGATAGATTAAGTTTCCTTACTTCACTATCTTCATGCGAAATCTCTGCTGCCATCGCATTTACTGGTAGTATTGATATAATAAGAACAATTGCCATTAAAAAACTAATCTTTTTTGTCATAAGTCATCTCATCCTTTCTTTTAATAATCGAATATGTGCCATAACCAATAAAAACTAACGCCAACGCTAGTAAAATGGATAGTGGATATTCTATAATGTAATCATATGAATGTGTATAAGCCGTTTTGAAAAGTTCCATATTTTTAGCCTGTTCCCACTCTGCAAGAAAAGGTAAACATATCACTCCCAAGAAACCAATAACGATAAACGCAATCTCTTTATTATATTTTAGTTTTGAGTTTTCTCTTTTATAATTTAAAATAATTTTTTCATCAACATTCTCTTTGTTTTTCACCATTGAGTCAATAGATACATTAAAGATATCACTGATTAAAATAAACGTGTTTATACTCGGCACCGAAACTCCCATCTCCCACCTTGATACAGCTTGCCTTGTAACGCCAACCTTTTCAGCAAATTCTTCCTGGGAAAGCTTATTCTCCTGTCTCACTCTAAGAATGGCATTTGCTATGTTATGATTATCATCCTTTACTTTATTCATGATCATTCCCCCTTTTCTTTATAATGATTATACCTTTTATGCCTAATTTGAGCAAGTTACTGTACTTTACATTTCCGCAATTATCTATTGCTTTATACTGTTATGGCAAAAATTAGCGGCAGGCACCACTGGATTAAGATGTGGTATCTGCCGCTATCTGATCCAGATAATACTCGCCGCTGTCCATTACGTCCATACAGCCAATGATATTCATCAGCGTGGTCTTACCGGAACCGGAAGGTCCCAGTATTGCCACAAATTCGCCCTTATCTACATGGAAATTTACATCTTTCAAAATAGGAAGCTTTTCTTCACCCAGCATATATCCTTTGTTGATATTTTTCATTGTAATCATTGCAGCATCTCCTATCCTATGATATATACGGACATGATCACCTGCTGCCCGTCTACTTCCTGTACCACCAGCGCTACCAGGTCACCCGCTGCCAGGCGGGAAAAGGTCGTTACAGTTCCCAATCTGGTAGTTACATCTGTACCTACGGGTATCTGTGTGGTGACGGTCTCTTTCGTCAGTTGATAAGTTACATTATTATAAGTAAAAGCAGTTGCACTCGAACCTGCTGTACCGGTGCTGCCGGGCATGGTCATACCATCCGGCAAAGACATTTCATCTCCCGAAGGCATCTCGCCTCCTGAGGGCATTCCGCCTCTGGAAGGCATCTGACCACCGGCATTTGTTCCATCTGCGCCTTGACCGTCAACTTCAGACTGCGAAGAATCTCCTGTCCGGAACCCTCTTCCGGCGCCTTTCTGACCACTAACCGCCTCTCGATTTCCGGTAGTTCCCTGCTCACTAACAGTTCCCCGCTCTCCGGTAGTTCCCTGTTCCCTGACAGTTCGCTGTGGTTTCTTCTTGTGTATTAAACATATTCCTGCCCCAGCCGGCATACCAGATGCCGCCTACGACCAGTACCGCTGTCAGGCATAAAGCAACTCTCTTTTTGACGCGGTTTTTCTTTTTCTTCTTGGCCCAGGCCTGCCGCTCCTGCTCATCCAGGACACTCTCCTGATATGTTTCCAGCACATCCAGCCTGTCTATCTGGTATCTTGCTCTGGATGAAGCAATCTGTTCTGTCAGAGAGGCAATCTGTTCTGCATTTTGCTCCAGCTTCTGTTTTGCCTGAGAAAGAGCATTCTCCGCATTCCGGTACTGAGTCTGTGCGCTGAGATATCCGGACTGGCAAGTGCACTGTTTGCTGCCTGATACGTATCGGCTGCATATTTTTCACCTATTTTCAAAGTCTCATAATCTGTCTTGGCCTCCAAAGCAGCCAGATCATACTCTGCTTTGGCTTCGTTATAGTCTGATTTGGCATCGATCAAGGCACTGTTAAGCAGCTTTCGCACATCGGTAACACTGTCCTCGGTAAACTTAAGCAGCGCATCTCCTGCCTGAATCCGCTGACCTGCTACTGTATACACTTCTTCTACTTTCAGATATTTCTGAACAGTTTCCTCGTCCTCATCGTCATCTTCATCATCCTCATCGTCATCGCTGACTACTACGGACAGATCCAAATCATAAAGCACGGAGGTGAGTCCATATTCCAGGGAGCCGCTTTCTGTAACACCTACTGTCAGGGTACCTCTTTCTACCGTAGCTTCCTTATATACCCACTTCTCTTTTTCCAGAAGAGGAGCGATAAAAACCGTATAACATGCCGCAAATACCAGCAGGCATGCCGCTGCGGCTATGATGATGATTCGCTTAGTTTTCTTTTTCATCGGTATTTCCTCCCAGTCCAAAGAGTACAGTGACTGTTTCGTTTGCAGGAAGCGTCTCTGTGTCTCCACTCAGTGAAACAGTTACCTGATAAGTTACATTGGCCCTGCTTTCGGAAGTGGATACCGGATTGATGCTGCTTACCGTACCGTTAAAGCTGCCATAATCGGAAGACTGTACGTAAGCCGTTCCACCCACTTCAATATTGGCAATGTCCGCCTGATCCACCGATACCGTCACGGTCAGTTCCTCAGGATTACGGCACATGAAGATCATGCCCTCGGACGTCAGATACTGTTCCGCTCTTGTCATCACGCTCATGATCGTACCACTGACGGTAGCACGGTAATATCCGTCTCCTACACTGCTTTCAAATAATTCCAGATTCTCCATGGCATCTTCATAAGTATCTGTCAGAGATTCAAAATCCGATTCTGCTTTTTCAAGAGCAGTTTCATAATCGCTTTGTGCACGCTCGGCATCGGCAAGAGAAGTCTCCAGTGTCAGCTTTGCTTCAAGAATCTGTGTTTCGTACTGCTCCTTTGCCTGGGCCAGCGATTCTTCCTTGGAGCTTAATCCCAGTTCCAAGGTCTGCAGTGTCAGTCTGGCATCTGAGCAGGCCTCTTCATAATCTGCCTGTGCCTGTTCGTAATCTTTGAGGTTCTGTTCCAGAACGCTGTAAAGGGCTGTAAGTACCTTAGTATAACCGGGGTCTGTAGTCTGGCCGGAATTTGTAGTTTCACCGGAATCTGCACCGCCCATAGCATCACCGCCGGACACATTTTCGCCGCCGGATACCACGCTTCTGCTGCCTGCTGCACTTGACATTCCGCCAAAAGAGCTCTGACCGCCTCCGCCGCTTATTACCTGTGACCAGGAAATGCCCCATTCCTCCATCTTGTTCTGTAACAGTTCCAGATTTTCATCATACAGAGCTTTGTACTCTCCTACTTTATATGTATTGTAATAATCGTCGCCTTCTACCAGGGCCTGGTATTCTGCGATCTGCTCCTTCGTCTCGTCAAGAGCTTCCTGGGCGCTGTCCACCTGGTCCTTTAAAGAGGCTATCGTCTCATTGTAGATTTCCTGTGCCTGCTCACCGCCCAACACTGCCAGGTCTCTGTCGTATTGGATGGTAATCAGATTCTGCTGATACTCAATGGCACCGGTACGATAGGCAAGCTCTGCCTCTTTCAAGACAGCCTCCAGTTCTTCTCTGGCCAGCGCTACCGTATCCTCTGAGAGCTTGAGCACCACATCTCCTTCAGCCACTTCTTCTCCGGAAGAGACAAAGACTTCTTCAATCAGAAGCCCTTCCGACAGATTCTCAACTTCAAACGTCACCTGATTTATGCCCACACTGGTCACACCGGAAGCGCTCACTACGCCTTCGGTATTCATCATGCCTGACATACCGTTTGAGTTCCAGAAACTGCCCATGCCAAAGGAACCATCTCCTTTGGAGCCTTTCATTACCCGGAAAACACCAAAAGCGCCCACTCCTATTACCAGAATCAGAGCCGCCGCTGTCAGGATAATTACTTTTTTCTTATGTTTTCTAAACATTTCCCGTATTTTCACTGCGAAACCTCCGCCAAAGTCTATTGTATGATTTCATAATATCGGGAAAATGTTTTCAAATATTGTTTAAAAATTCTGTGATTTTGCTGACACGAACCTGAAGAAATATTTCATCAACTTTTCCGTTAAAGAAGAATTGCTTCGAAGCATATCCAATGCTATAATATCCTTATGTGCAACACTTGCACAAATAGCAAAAGCAAAGGGGAACATATGGAAGTAACCTATATTCATCACAGTAGTTTTCTGGTAGAAACCGGGCTATGCTATTATTTATTTGATTATGAAAAGGGGACTCTGCCCAGGCTAAATGTTGCCAAGCCGATTCTTGTGCTTGCCAGTCACAGCCACCATGACCATTATAATCCCGCTGTCTTCTCCATACTGAAAGAAATGGGGATGGAAAAGATTCAGGCAATTTTGTCGGACGACATTACGCCACCCCGGGGCATCTCACCTTTACGTACAGAACCCTGTAAAGAATACACACTTTACCTTGGTCAGAAGCTGACAACCTATCGTTCCACAGACCAGGGTGTGGCATTTCTTATTGAAGAGGATGAAGGACTTATTTATCATGCCGGTGACCTGAACGACTGGGTATGGGAAGGCGAGGAGCCTTCTTACAATGAGCAGATGACCCGTGATTATCGCAGGCAGATTGACGCACTGGGCCGGAAACTGAACGGGCGAAAATTAGACTGCGCATTTGTCGTATTGGATCCCAGACAGGAAAAGGACTATGACCAGGGAATGCTTTATTTCTTGAATCAGGTGAAAGCAGATAAGGTATATCCCATGCATTATTGGGAAAAGCCGCAAATCATTACACAATTTTTGCAGGGTCATCCGCAATACAAGGAGGTAATTTATGAAATTTGAAATGTATCATGAGAATTATAATGTATCAGACCTGAACAAATCCATTGCTTTTTATGAGAAAGCTCTGGGGCTTCATGAAACACGCCGTATTAACGGAAAAGGCTTCATTATTGTTTACATGGGAAATGAGGAAAGTACTTTTGAACTGGAGCTGACCTGGCTGGAAGAGCATCCGCAGGCTTATGACCTGGGTGAGTGTGAGTTCCATCTGGCTTTCCGTACAGATGATTATGAAGCTGCACACAAGCTGCATGAGGAGATGGGGTGCATCTGCTTTGAGAATCCGGCGATGGGAATTTACTTTATTACAGATCCGGACGGATATTGGCTGGAGATCGTACCGGCAAAGAAATAATAAAGAAAATTTGAAGCTGTAGATATCATATCCTGATACCTGCAGCACTTTTTACTCTTCCAGCTGTTTAGAGCAAAACGCTCCTGCATCATACAATATTCTGTCGATATACTGCGTAGCCCTCTTCGCATAGTAAGAAGCCGAAAAACGGTAATCATTACGCAATTGTTTGGTGTTTTCCTTGTAAAAAGCCTTCGCAACCTTTTCAAGCTGAGACGATTTCACATAATACATCGAAAGATATTCCCCATCTATGGATGTAAAATCTGCTGTCAAAAACTGATAACCATATCTCCATTTCTTTTCATAATCAGGCCAGCACTGCACGCCATATCCAATAGGATTACAGAGGCACGTTCAAAGCGTAGGTCTCTCTCCTTTGGTTGTCTGCAAAGTTCTTTCTCAGTAATGTTTTCTGATAGACACTGATACCAGTCGGCACCAGAATGCACGCAGCTGCCAGAATAATGATTGCAATGCAAATATAACGACGTTTCTTCATAAGCATCTTCCCCTTTTTTTGACAAACATCAAAAGCTGTTTGGCCACATTGCCCATTGTCAGATCACTGCTGCTCTTTTTCATCTAAGTACCTCATACCGTAGCCTCCACGATAACCCTGTCACCATACCTTACTTCTTTTACACCGATTTCTTTCTTCTTATTGAAGTTAAAGATCAACATATATCCTGTGTTGAAGTTGTAATAATCAAGATACTCTGCTTCCTGCTGTTCTCCATCGTTATGGTACTTCTGACCTTTCCAGATTTTTAGCTCAATAATAAATTGCTCGCCACGATAATCAACGATAACATCTGTTCGTTTCATATTTCTTGTCTGCGCTTCAATATAACAGTTGCCCGTTCCATTGATAATGGGTTTCAGGAAAAGCATGAAGTACTTACGCCCTACTTCCTCCACAAACCTCTCATTTTCATCACCATATAGGTAATCAAAGGCGTCCACAAATTTTTCCAGCACACGTCTCATATTCAGGCGTCCGTCTTCTATAAACTGGTTTTTATTCTGTAGTGCAGAATCGTAAATCTTGTTTCCGACCACTTCCTCAGACAGAAACAGGTTATAAAGTACCGTTTCAAAAATCCGGTTCGTAATGACGATTCTTTCGTCCTTATTTTTTACAAACCCAAACATCTCTGCAATTTCAATAGATTTATTCAGAGAACTGTATGGAATTTCTTTTCCATTGAACAGCAGTGCATATATGACTTCCCGTAACTCCTGATAGTCAGTCAGCTTATTCACCAGTGATTCAAACAATGCATTTTTCTCAGCAAGTAAAATTTTAAGTCCTGCTAACAAGCCTTCCTTTGTCCAGGCTGCACTCAAATCCGCAAATTCGGCTTTTCCTGCAATCCTCTGATCAATAACCTGGCAGAGACGTGACACCAGAAAGGGATATCCGGACGTATAATCATAAATCAGCGTAGCAATCTCCTCAATATCCATACCGGTATGATGATCGGCTTCATACTCTTTTAGCATACCGGCAATGTCTTTCACCATGAAGCTCATATTCACACAAAAATCCGTTGCTATATTCCACGGACTGTTTGTTTTGTCAGGATTTTCCTCTGTCTGAATTTTTCTTTTGATATTTTTTACATCATAGACACCGGCAAGTATAACTGACTGAAACGTGGGGCGCTCCGTCCTGTGGATATAGTAACCCCGTAATTGCGAGAGGAAATCAAGAAAGACTTAATTATTTGTGGCACTGTCTACTTCATCTATTATCAAAACAACAGGTTTTTCAGAGATGGCACACCAATTACTAAGCGTGAAAAAAGTTCGCCTAAATCAGCATCATTTTGCTTATCGGTCGCCAACGATTGCAATTGACTTTTTATCTCGCCGGGCACGGCGATGCCGGCTGTAATCGTCACAACAAGTTCTCTCGAAAAGGCACGAACGAATGCCGCCTCACTTTTGAAATTTGAATGACTAAGCAGCTGAAAATCTGTGCTTACAACAACATAATCATTGCTAAGGTACTTTTTCAGCGCCTTTAGCGTGGTTGTTTTTCCATATTGCCTGGCGCGGTTAATTGTAAAATATGCGCCATCATCGACTAACTCTTTTATTTCTGCCAATCTATCCTTAATATCAACCATATAATGGAGCTGTGGATCACAAGCGCCCGTTACATTAAAGCATTTCCCCACGTCTCAACCTCCTTACAGAAACCGTACCCTGTTCCTCTGATCAGAGTTTCTGTCAACTTTTTCTAAATCCATTTTAGCAATTAGCACTCTCAAATGCAACCTATAAATTTATAAGATTCCGCACATCAGGAAACTCCCCTGAGCATATCATTCAGAGAAATCAAACTTATCTCGTCCGCATCCTGTAGTTTCAAACACTCGTCTGTAAACCCACTCTTGGAAAATACCATATAACTCTTTTCTTTTCCATAGAACATCTCTGCTTTTTCTATCAGATTATCGAGAATGCTTTTACCTACCTTCTCATTACGCCACTTGCACTCGCAAAAAATCATTTTTCCATCATCATAAGCAATAATATCAATCTCTTCCTGACGCTTATGATGAGGATTGGTTCCCCACCATCGCTCAGCCGTCGCAAAATCCACATCACCCGCAAGATTCAGTTTCCATAGATATTGCTTGCTGATTTCTTCGAAAACCTGTCCCATAAAATCAGATATCTGAGCCTCAATATTTCTGTATACGATCTCTCCCTGATCCTTATTGATCCTATCCACATTAGGTGCAACAAAACGGAACCAGAAGCGAAACATTCCGTCAGCCAAACGATATATGCTTCTCTTGGCATCTTTTTCCATTGCCGGCTTTTCCCTTTTTATAATGCCCAAATCCATTAACGATTTGAGATATTTACTGCAAACAGGATTATCAAGCCCTGTCTTATTAGCAATTTCATTAATTCTGGATGCACCGTCAGCGATGGCAGTAATGATGGAATTATACAATGCGGGTTCCCGCAATTCTTGTTTCAGCAAATTGGTTGGCTCGTCATATAAATACGAAGAATTATCAAAAAAATTCTTTATGATATTCTCTTTCAAACTTTTGTTATCATCAATAAGCTCCAAATATTGAGGTATTCCTCCTGTCATCCCATAAATGACCGCTTTCTCCTCATCTGTAAAATTCTCGTGAAACTGCCGGCTTTCCCAGAAATCCAACGGCTCTATCTTAAATTGCATAGTCCTTCTGCCATACAGCGGACTCTGATAGCCAAGTACCTGATTCTCCATAAAGGACATAGAGGATCCACAGAGGATTACCAGCATGTTGGTCTCCTTCCATTTCAAATCGATATATTGTTGAAGAAGAGAAGATATCCCTCTGAAAGAAGCAGCCAGATAGGGGTATTCATCTATTACAAATATCAGCTTTTTGGTCTTTGCGATCTCATATAGTGCATCCAGACAATCCGCATAGCTTCCATAAGAAAAAGTCCCCACATTCCTTCCTGTTTCATACGACATAATACTGCGGCTTAAATTAGCCAGATTGATCTTATCACTCACCTCCAGTGCAGAAAAATAGATTGCTTCCTTATTCTTGATAAACTCCGTTATAAGCTTCGTCTTCCCCACACGCCTTCTGCCGTAAATAACAGCCATTTCAAACTTATTGTTATTATAAGCCTCGGTCAGTTTAGACATTTCTTTTTTTCTTCCAACAAACATATCCGGCACCTCAATCATCTAAGTCATGATAATATAAACTCACAAGTTATTAACTCGTAAGATAATAACTTGTGAGTTTATATTATCATGACTTTTGATTTTTGTAAAGCGTTCTTTCGTGAGCGGCTTCCTCCACATACACCCTGGCATTCTCCAGATTAGAAGCAATCTCCTCATCCGTTACTTCCCGTTTCACTTTCCCGGGACTGCCCAACACAAGGCTATTATCCGGAATGACCGTATTCTGAGTCACCAGTGCCCCTGCACCAACGATACAGTTTTTGCCGATATGGCAGCCATTTAGAAGAATAGCGCCCATACCGATCAAGGTGTTGTCTTCTATGGTACATCCGTGGATGATTGCGCCATGACCTATGGTAACATTTTCACCGATGATCACAGGATAACCTATATCGCCATGCACCACGCAATTATCCTGGATATTGCTGCCCTTTCCGATGCGGATGTAGGTTCTGTCGCCGCGCACTGTGGCATTGTACCAGATGCCGCAACCTTCGGCTGCCGTCACATCTCCAAGGACGACTGCACCGGGGGCAATAAATGCTGTTTCGTGAATATCCATAAATTTTCTCCTGCTTATTCTTTCCAGTGCAGTCTGTGAAGTTCCCCTTCCAGCTGCATATCATGAAAACCGTTCTGCCGTAATGCCTCATATAACACGATAGCCACAGAATTGGACAGATTCAGTGAACGGATTGCCGGAAGCATAGGAATCCTGATACAGGTCTCCTCATAATCCACCAGAATCTCCTCCGGAATCCCGGCACTTTCCTTTCCAAACATGATATAGTCATCGGGACCAAAACTGACATCTGTATACACGTGCTTTGCTTTCGTGGTAGCCATCCAGATCTTTGCACCGGGATGCTTTTCCTTAAATTCATCGAAATTGACATACCTGTTCACATCCAGATGCTGCCAGTAATCCATGCCCGCACGCTTGATTTCCTTTTCATTCAGGCGAAAGCCCAGCGGCTCGATCAGATGCAACGAGGTTCCTGTAGCCACGCAGGTCCGTCCGATGTTGCCTGTATTTGCCGGAATCTCCGGCTGGTGTAAAATAATGTGCATAATAATCTTCCTTCTCAAACTAGCTGACAGCCTGCGTATTGATGCAAAACGTCAAAACACAGGCTGCCTTTTTCATTTATTTCTTCTGCTCAGCACGCAGTTTATTTACAAACCGCTCCAGACGTCCGATAGCCACCTTCAGATTCTCCAGTGAATATGCATATGAGATTCGCAGGAATCCCTCACCGCTGTCACCGAAAGCAGTTCCGGGAACAACAGCTACCTTTTCCTCTTCCAGGAACCGGGTAGCGAATTCATCACTGGTCATGCCGAATTCCTTGATGCAGGGGAATACGTAGAAAGCGCCGTAAGGCTCGAAGCATTCCAGCCCCATCTCCTTAAAAGCATTCATCAGAAAGCGTCTTCTCTGATTGTATGCCGTACGCATTTCCTTAACATCTTCATCACCGTTTTTCAGAGCCTCCACTGCAGCGTACTGGCTGGTGGTGGGAGCACACATGATAGCAAACTGGTGAATCTTGGTCATCTGCCCGATAATTTCGCGCGGACCGCAGGCATAGCCAAGACGCCAGCCGGTCATTGCATAAGCCTTGGAGAAACCGTTGATTAAGATGGTTCTCTCCTGCATACCGGGCAGGCTTGCAATGGACACATGCTCACCCTTGTAGGTCAGTTCGGAATAAATTTCATCGGATAGTACATAAATATCTTTTTCAATGATGACCTCGGCAATTTCTTCCAGATCCTTTCGCTCCATGATAGCACCGGTAGGATTGTTAGGGAAAGGAAGCACAAGCAGCTTGGTCTTATCCGTAATAGTGTCTCTCAGTTCCTGAGCGGTCAGGCGGAATTCATTCTCTGCCTTTAAGTTAATAATAACCGGCTTGGCATCTGCCAGAATCGCGCAAGGCTCGTAGGAAACGTAACTGGGCTGGGGAATCAGCACTTCCTCACCGGGATTGATCATAGCACGCATAGCGATGTCGATTGCCTCGGATCCGCCTACGGTAACAAGCACTTCATGGTTATAATCATAAGTAATGCCCTGTTTTCTCTTCAGATAGTTACATATTTCAATTTTAAGTTCCTTCAGACCTGCATTGGAGGTGTAGAAGGTACGTCCTTTTTCCAGGGAATAGATCCCTTCGTCCCTGATATGCCAGGGGGTATCAAAATCAGGTTCACCAACACCCAGTGAAATGGCATCCTTCATCTCGCTTACGATGTCAAAGAATTTGCGGATACCGGAGGGTTTGATTTCTGCACATTTATCAGCGATTGGATTTCTCATGGGGTGATCATCTCTCTTTCATCAACAGGTTTTTTAGCCAGAACAGTACCGTGGTCCTTATATTTTTTCAGGATAAAATGAGTAGCGGTACTCAGCACGGTATCCAGTGTGGACAGTTTATCGGATACGAAATTGGATATTTCTTTCAGGCTCTTGCCCTCCAGGGTCACCAGAAGGTCATAACCGCCGGAAATCAGGTAAACGCTGCGCACTTCGGGATATTTGTAGATGCGTTCAGCAATATTGTCAAAGCCCTGTCCTCTCTGAGGGGTTACACGTACCTCGATCAGAGCAGTTACTTTATCAATAGATGTATTCTCCCAGTTGATCAGGGTATGATAACCGCAGATGGTTCCGTCTGCTTCCATAGCTGCCAGTTCATTCACTACATCTATTTCCTCTACTCCAAGGATTACCGCCAATTCCTTTAATTCGATGCGGCTGTTCTTCTCAATAATCGCCAGTAATTCTTCTCTCATTGTCATTTCCTCCATATTTATGATAATCTCTCAATTTATGATAATACCCTACAGCAGCCTGTGCACCTCATCTACCTGTGGTCTGTCCATGTATCGCACCTCATCTTCATTCAAGATCAGCCGCTTGTTTCCGTCCGTAATCTTACCAACAATTCCGGCGGGAATATGAGCTGCTTCCAACTCACGCACCAGTCCCTGGCCGTCTTCGGTAGTCATGATCAGACATCCGCTGCTTCGCAGCTCGTAAGGGTTGGCCCCTACATGCTCGCATACTTCCACCGTTTCCTGACGGATGGGAAGCTTCTTTAAGTCGATGCTCAGGCCTACTCCTGCGCGCTCTGCCATTTCCCATAGGGCTGCCAGAATACCTCCCTCAGAGGCATCGTGCATTAAGCCAACCCCTGCTTTTATAGCAATTGCTGCTTCCGGCTGGATGGATATGTATTTTGTAAAAGAAGCTGCTTCCTCTACCAGATATGCCGGATATCGCGTGAGTAAACTGTCTGTATATTTCGTTGCAAGAAGGGCGGTACCTTCCAGTCCGATCCACTTACTTACGACGATGTCCTGACCGGGAACAGCGCCTTTCGGAGCGAAGCCTTTCTTAATAAGGTCTTTGTGAGCGGAGCCTTTTGCAGTGCCGATTTTGTCAGCCGGGGCTGCGAGTTCTTCAGGTATCAGCCCAAATGCCGTCACTGAAGCAAAAGGACAATTCACTGCACTGCTTACGGTAGTATGTCCTCCCGCTATCTGCATCTGATAGCCTGCACAGACTCTGTTAGCCTCGCTCATCAGTGCTTTCAGCTGAGATTCCTCCATAGTTTCCGGTAAAAGTAATCCTATCATGGCGGCTATGGGCTGTGCTCCGGCCACTGCCAGACTGTTGACGCATCTGCCAATCAGAAGCTCCATATCCGCCTTCCCCGCGACTGCAGCCTCCTGTACATTGGCGGCCTGTTTAAAGCCCTCCGGAACCGCAAAAATGGCGCAGTCTGCCCCTATACCTGCGCCATTTAAGATTTCTTCTCTTCTATATGTGATTGGTTTTAAAACAGAACGCTTCAACGCATTCCCCGTTATTTTGCCAACTTTCATATCCGATTCCTGTCTGTTTTATTTTATTCGTAACAGTTCAGGCAACCCATGTGTAGGTGCACAAAGAACCGGAGGTTCTTGGCAAATGGCGCGCCTGAACTGTTACTGATTGCTCCCATAATTTACTCAGCCGGAGTCTCGTTCTCGATAACCTCTCCGCCATTCTCCGAAGAAGCAGGCTGTGCGGTCAAAAGTGCAATTACATTCTTCACGTGATCGATGCTGCCGGTTCCGATTGCTGCCTGAATTTCATTATAAGCATTGGGGTCTGCAGTAGCCACACCTACCGTTGCACTTCTTGGAGCCATCTTATAGGTACTGCTGTTTACCTGCTCTCTGCTAACCTCCACGCCGTTCTCCATAACCACTTTCCATAGTTTTGCCTTATAACCGATGTGTGCGCTGTCCCCTTTCAGGAAATAGCCTATGGGCTGTGAAGCATCCTGGTAAATCTGGTCTGCCGGAGGATTGATCGTTTCAAGAACCTCGCTGACATAAGTCACCTTACGAGCGGAACTTCTTGTCTCCTTACCGTAAATATTGAATGTAATCTGTTTGTTTTTGATGATACCCTCTATATAAATAGGATAATCTGTATTATTGACAAATCTGAAATCTTTACCGGCACTCTCCGCAATAGCGGCATCAGCAGACAAATCTACATAGCTTACCGTCATGGAATGGTTGTGGCGCTCTGTAATCTCCAGCTCCGCAAGCAGTGCCGCATTATACAGTGTGGTAGATACCTGACAAATACCGCCGCCAATACTGTCTACTACTTTGCCGCTGATATAGGAGCCTGCCATGTAATAGCCGTTGGCCTGGGAAAAAGGTGCTACGGTCTTGTAAGTCGAAAATTCCTCCCCGGGATACAGGGTCGTTCCATTGATCAGATTACATCCATTCGTCACGTTAGCACTTCTGGAGGTACCGGAAGTGCTAAAGGAGGTGGTAAAAGTAGCCAGAACGTCTTTCACCTGCGCCAGTTCTTCCGCACTGCCTTTAGGTTCCTCCACTGCAACATTGAGCCGGATATCCGCCGCCTCACCTGTCCACTCGGTGGTAAGATAATCGTACACCAGATCGATAGAAGTCTCAACGTCCAGCTTATAGCCTGTCTGACCCTGCACTACCTGAAAAGCACCGTTTTCCCGCTTCAGAGATACATTTACCGCATCACGATTATACTTAGTACATTGATTTACCAAAATATCATTGATAGCAGAAACATCAAATCCAAGCTCTACATCATATGTCAGATTCTCATGCTCCAGGTCTTTCATCACCTTATATCGTTCAATAATATTGCCATGAGTACCGATTTCCAAGGCCTCTGTTACCAGTTCCCGATTCTCCCAGGTAATTCCCAGTGCACCGGCAGTAGTCACTACCTCTTTGCCGTCTGCTGCCAAAAGGGTAATTTCCACGATCTTTAAACTTTCTACATAATCATTGACAGCCTGCGTGGCTTCTTCTTTTGTCATTCCGGACAATTCTACATTGTCTGCAAAAATGCCTGACTTAATGGTATCCTCAGAAGCTGCCCGGGCTTCCAGACCGCTCCTGCCCCATCCTGCTGCAAGCAATACAATGCCTAACAGGACAGCCGCCATGTTCCATTTCTTCATAATATACTGCTCCTCAATTCTAACTCCTCATGATACATTTATCTTATGTAAGACATCATGTACCGTCATCCCAGTCTCGTCCTACACTTCTCACTCTATTAAAACATATAAGAAAGCATAGGAAGCACCATGGCCAGGATCACTATTGCTATAATTACTCCGGAAACTACTTTTTTATTCTTCTTATTGTTAAAGTTAAACATATCCGTCTCCAATCTGCCCCCAAACTTCAGGTATGCAAAAGAAACCATTTGTTGTTACTGAATCCGATAGGTTATTATAGCTGAATTTCAGCCGATTTGCAAGGCTTTCCTTTATATTCCTCAGATACCTTTGATTATATTATGAGAAAAACACTATACCGATCCCTCTCCGGATCATTTTTGCATGCAGATGCCAGATCCACCACATGCACTCCGTCAATCTCAAAATGAACCAGTTCCTGTCCCTTCGGTTCTATCCGGCAAATGGTATTCTCTCCTTCTCTGACAGTCTCCCACAACTCACCGCCATAATGAGTGTCCCGGGCAAGCAGCAACGGACCATACTGAAAGCTGGCATAGCCTTTCCCTTGAATTGCATCAACCTTTTTCTCTACTGATATCTGCATATCCAATAGGACTTCCGTTATTCCCACAGGAATTCCTATGACAAGATAATTTTCTTTCCTGACAAAGAATTCTCCTGCTTTCCCATTCACTGTAACAGAACACTCCCTGCACCAGCCTGGGATCCTGAGTTTCAACTGCTTATCGCTGCCGGCATTTTCAATGACAAAATGAACCTTCCCGTCAGTCGGATAACCGGTAGTCTGTCTCACACTGATATCTCCTGCCCGAAAATGGGAATTGCAGTACAATACCGGAATCAATACGCTGCCATCATAGTAATAAAGATAATCCTTCAGATAACTGAAAATCGTAAAGCCACGATACCGGCAACATTGGTATGCCGTTCTGTCAGTGCGGAAAATCTTCTGTCCGTAATTCCCCTGATAATAGGCAAAATCCTCCCCATTCTTTTCAAAAGATCCCAGCAAATGATTGTATAATGTTTTCTCAGTGGCATCCAGATACTTTGCCTGTGGATCAGTATAAAAGAGAGAAAGGGACAGCTCCATCCATCCCACTGCCACACAGGTCTCATTGGGTTTTTCTTCCGTGGGCATCAACTGTGGCGCATTTCCGTTCTTCACCCAGAACTCTTTTACCGTTCCGTTCCCTACATTCCGGATCTGGGTATCATTAATCTGTTCCCAGTATCTTTTCGCCGCCTCAACAGCCTGCTCATTGTCGCTAAGCAATCCGTACTGCAGCACTCCCAGATACACGATCAACATCTCAATGCCTTTTTTAGAACGCAGATCCAGAATATCTGTGAAGGAGAGCAGGTTCATGTCCGTTGTCTCACAATAAGCAATTACCTGACGGATAAATTCCAGATAACGGACTTCATCTGTTACTATATACAGTTTGCCGATTGCATATAAACAAGATATGTTCTGACTGCCATCATTAGTAGCATCCAGAATATCTATGGCATTTTCTCCTGTGAAGCTGTCCACGATCCAGTCTGCTGCTCTCACCGCAAGCTGCAATATTTCCTTATCCCCCGTGGCCTGATACATCCTGACCAGCCCGTACACCGTAAAGAACTGGTTCCAGACAGAGAACTTCCGATATTCACTTCCTGCTGCAAGGCCTCCCAGATATCCGTCCTCCCGCAGGTTCTCCCTGATACTCTGTACAACGGCCATACCTTTTTCCAGTGCACATCTGTCTCCTTCCATCTCAAAGTAATGAGCACAGATGTCCAGATATTTTCCGGTAAATTCCGGTTCTGCATAGTCTTCGCCATGAATTCCGACATACGTTCTTGCATGGAGCTTCTCATCCATTCTGTCATAAAAAGTATCCCTTGCTTTCAAAAAACAATCTGCAAGGATACCGCCATCAAAGTCTGCATAATATTTTAACTTCTTATCCATAGGTTTCTCCCCATCAGTTATAACCATCCCTCACGGATCTGCAGTCCGAAAGCCTCTGCCACCTGTTTCAAAGACGCATCATCAATCCCCGTCACACAGCCGGAAGAATGGATCTTCATATAGATCTCAGCCCCCTTTTCCACAGTCTCCATCAGACCAAAAGCTTCATCCAGAGTGTCACCTGCAACGGTGCAGCCATGAAGTGCCCAGATCAGGATACGGTAATCCTTGAATTTTTCTGCTGATGCGAGACCGATGGCCGGATGACTGCTGACCATCCATGGCAACACTGATACACCCTCCGGGAAGATCACGATACACTCTGTGCACATACGCCACAGGGTCTTTGTAAACTCTTTTTCCTCCAGACTATGCACATGAGTCATGGCTATGGTATTGGTGGGATGTGCATGCATGATCACCCTGTGCTTTGGATTACTCTTCATCCGTTCCAAATGTGCCCCCAGATGCATAACGATCTCGCTGGTAAAACTTCCGCCATTTTCGTATCCCCAAAGCAGTTCTGCTTCACTGCCATCCCCTGCAATCCGGATGATTCCCAATGCATCTTCCGGGTTCTTAGAGATGTTCTTGAAATATTTTCCGGTACCTGTCACCAGAAAATATCTTCCTACCAGTTCCGGTATCGCCACTTTGATCGGCAGGGTACGCAGAACCTTATTATAATTTATGTACGGACGGATCTGCTCCTCATCCAGGA
Source organism: Acetatifactor sp. (assembly GCA_045545375.1). Lineage (GTDB taxonomy): Bacteria > Bacillota > Clostridia > Lachnospirales > Lachnospiraceae > Acetatifactor. Next base: position 31,820 of record JAZQAT010000007.1, on the reverse strand, counting down.
GCATGCTGATATTTCCGCCATTGCGTTCATTCCAGCCCAGCCTGTACATATTGTCGGTCATGCTCTCTAATTCCTTCATAAATGGCGCTGTCAATATATCTTTCACTGTATCTTCCTCCCAAATAAAAGCTTCCGCATATAACGGCTTGCTGCAACACCGTCACGCTTTGCGATGACCTCTTCCACTTCCTTCTCATCAATTGCCTCCGCAGCCTCCTGCAGCACATCCAGCCACAGGGCGCTTTCAGCCACTGCATCCCTTCCATCCTCACGGTACGGGAACTGGTCGATCACCAGATACCCATTATAGCCTGTCCGTTTGAGCCAGTAGAAGAATTCCAGGAATTCCAGTGTATGGACGGTTCCCACGATCATATCATCATCCCACAAACGATAATTATCATTGATATGTATATGTTTCAGCCTGTCTCCATACATCTTGCACATGGCCACAGCCTCTGCCGGGGTCTCATAGCCAAGGGCTGCATGTCCGTAATCCAATGCGATACCCAGGTTCGCAAGACCGATCTTCTCCACCATGAGCAGAGTTGCCCCTACGGTACTGATATAAGAGTGTGTCCTTGGTTCTTTGATCTTGTATTCCAGAGTTATTGTTATCTCAGGATTATACCGACACAATTCCTCCACACCATCCGCAAAGAGCTGCCGCTCCTTTATGTAATCCGCCGCAAAGATATAGTCGTATCCGTCCTGTCCCGGCCAGAGCGTCACAATATCACAGCCGATTTCTGCCGCAAAGTCAATCACCGCTTTGGCATCCCTGATCGCCTGCATACGAACATTTTCATCCGTAGATGACAGACTCCCCTTCTTATACAAAGGATTTGCAAAGGTATCCACCGCCAGCGAACCTACTTCAAGCTTTGTCCGTGCCAAAAGGCGCTTGATCTCTTCCTTATTATCCATCATCTCCCTGCTCATAACCAGATCCACCGCCTGAATATTTCCAATCGTGGAGACCCTTTCAAATAATTCCTCCAACGAAAACGGTGTGGAATACTCTGTACAGTATCTGTCAAAGCAATGCCCTACGTTTCCTAAAAATACTGAATATTTTAATCGCATATCTTTCTCCTCTCACCTTAACAAAGTTCTTTTATCCTTGCCGTCATGCTATCCGCAATCTTCTGTACCCCATAAATATTCGGGTGTATTTCATCAGCAGACATATAAGACATATCTCCTAATACTTCCAAGCCATTAATATATGTTACATTCTCGTAGTTCAACTCCTTCACTACCTGACAGATTATTCTTCTCCATCTATCAGCATAGCCGTTCTCCTCAAAATCGTCCCCGCAATAATAAAATGGCGATATAACCAGAACCTTTTTATCAGCATTCCTGCCGGCTATTTGCCTGATTGTATTTTCCACTCTGGAAAGTATTTTTTCTTCCTCCCAATCCAATACATTGATTCCCAATTCCAATACGGCAATGTCCCAATGGCCTTTTTCTCCTTCAGAAGCAATATAATCTATCATTTCCGCTTCCATGGCACAGCTGCCGGCCATACCCAGATTCTTAACATCCATGTTCAGATTATGCCCCAGAATGGACGCCCATGTGTGGGACGCATCAATGGCATTGGAGCCATGAGTAATTGAAGAACCGTAGCACAACAATACTTTTTCAGGGCACTGATCTCTTTGAGGTGGCATGACATCCCCATCAATATCAAATATCTTAAAAAAACCTCTGTCAAAAACAATTCTGATCACTTCACTATCCCAGCTATAGCCACATTTCTCTGTCATGACCTTTAGCCTCTCAGAATTTGAAGATTTTTCTATTACGTAGTCCTCTGCACATGTCCTTACCAGCTTGTGCATCTCATGATCCTGCCAGCCTCCTTGAATGCCGCCCCTGTAAACATGAAAGATACCATCACCCTCTCTGGTACACATCCGGATAACTGCCCTTTCTCCTTTTAAAACAAACCGCAGTTCTACCCCAGTACTGTTACCTGCCACCCGCTTTCCCTGCGCACTATCCAAGTGCTCACAGACACAAGATGGTACCCTTATCCAGGAAATACTGCCATCTTCATTATTTATCAGTTCTTCTACATTATGTATTTCAACATTTTTGAATACCATAGTCCACTTTTCCTTTCAGTTTTACTGCTTAACTCTTAAGCTGAACTTTCAGGCCGGTCCCTTTACAAAAGTCACTCAATGCAGTTAATTCCAGAACTTCCTGCCCTTTCTGCGGCTTTACTGCAATACGGATCTTACCCATATACATCTTCCGTTCTGTCATCGTTACATTATGATGATCACAATTATCAGAACCGGTTCCTATGATCTTAGCAGGAGATGTTGCCGAAAAATATACATATTCAGACGCATCCGGCACAACTCTGCCTTCCTCATCAAGACATTCGCATGTAAACAGAGCAATATCCTTTCCATTTGCTTTACACCCATTATCCAGAGTCAGCCTCAATCTGTCAGGTTTACCGGTGGTATTCCTTTCATCTTCTGCAACAATTATTCCATTTCTGTATCCTTTGACTGCAAGACATCCCGGTGCATATGGAACCTTCCACTCTCCGTGTCCATATTGCTCGATCTGTTTTCTCCCCTGACTCTCACCATTTAAAAAGAGCTCCAGTTCGTCACAGTTTGTATAAACAGTTACTAAAATATCCTCACCTTCAAAGCCACCAAAATTCCAATGATTTACAATATGGACCATCGGTTCTTCTGTCCAGTGAGACTTATTCTGATAAAACGCCCCTTTCTTCTGCAGAAACAGATCCAACGCACCGGACTTAGAACATATTGCAGGCCATACAGCCTCTCCTCTATGTTCAACTGCAGCCCATTGATAACCACCTATAACATAAGAACGCTCCATAAGATATTTCCACGTTTTTTCCCTGCCAAGGAACCAATGATTCACATCCGCATCCTTGTCTCTTAATCTTCCATTATCATTTGAAGGATAATTCCAATCCCTTGTTGTACCTGTTGCACAGCATTCTGAGGCAAATATCACTTTGTCAGGGCGCATCTCATGGACTTTATCATAAATTCCCACATTGTAATTGATCCCTATCAGATCGCATTCATCATAGATAGTTGATTCTTCCGGCGTTCTGTCCTCCGCCGCAGTAATGAATCGGGTGTTGTCCAGCTTCTTTATATATGCAGCCATTGCCTTATGTACGCGTTTACCTACATCAGTAACATGATAAGGTTCCTCGTTACTGGTCGACCAGAAGATAACAGACGGTCTGTTACGATCCCGCTTTACCAAAGCTTCCATCTGTTCAAGCCCCTCTTTTGTGCTTTCAAACCATCTTGCCTCATTCATTACAAGGAAGCCCATCTCATCCAATGCATCCATAATGGCAGCCGAATTCTGATAGTGGCTGGTTCTGAAACCATTCGCCCCCATCTCCTTGATCAGACCGATCTTATATCTTGCAATGTTTTCCGGAACGGCTAACCCCGTCAAGCCAAAGTCCTGATGGCAGCAGACTCCTTTGATAATGGTTTTTTTCCCGTTGATAAGAAGCCCCTTTTCCACAGAAATCTCCACGGTTCTGAACCCTGTCCTTGTAAAACAACCATCTATCTCCTGTCCATCTATTTTCAGGATTGTCTTGATATCATATAGTTCGGGTGCCTCCGGACTCCAAAGTGCAGGATTCTCTATTACCGTCCGATACTTTAGGATTCCTTTTTCCCGCAAAGCAATACTGCCCTCTCCTAAAGCTTTGGCCATGCATTTTCCGTTTTTATCCAGCACAAAACTCTCAGCTAACACGTTACAATCTTCATAGCTGTCATTTATAACCGTTGTCTCAAAATCAATCTGCCATTGCGTTTCGGAAATCTTTTTATAGGGCGCATATACTCCCCACAGATCAATGGCCACGGGCTCTGTGATCGTAAGATGTACATCCCGGTATATACCTCCGCCCTGATACCACCAGCCTTCAAACTCCTCCGTATTCACATAGACAGCCACTACATTTTCCTTATCATAGTAGACCATATCACTGATATCTACTTCGAAGGTATTGTATGCTGAATAGTTATGATACATAAGACATCCGTTCAGATAAATTGTAGATTTTCCTGCAATCCCATCAAAGCGAAGCAGGACTCTTTTGCCCTGGGCCTGCTCACGCTCCAGTATAAAATGCTTGCGATACCAGGCATTGTCGTAATGCAGAAATCCCAATGTATTATTTTCATGCTTCTTAATGTCCTGATCAACCACATAATCATGTGGAACTGAGACCCTCTCCCATCCCTCACTCCGCATTTCCGCATCCGCTCCATAGGAATCAGGACGATCAAAATACTTATATGCCGCAGGGCCAATCAGCTTCCTCTCTGTTTTACTTTGAATATAAACAGGACCTTTATCTGATGGTCTGGGCACTGTGATATCCCCTTTATGAAAAAGCCAGTCTTCATTAAAATCAATTTCGTAACGCATGATATTTTCCTTTTCTGGTTTAATAATAGGAGCAGGCCGTTTCCGGCCCACTCCTAAGACTATCATTATTTGCTCATCAATGTGTCATAAGCTTCCTGATATACTGCTACAACTTCATCAATACCCATCTTCTTTAAAGTTTCACAATAATTGTCCCAGTTTTCTGCAATATCAGTAACACCGGTGATGAATTCTACCTGCATCTTTTTCACATAAGTATCAATTTCTGACCACTTATTATCAATAACGTACTGCTGTTCCTCCGTAAAAGTTAATAAATCTTCCGGGAACGGTTCTTTTTCCATATACGGATTCACATTTTCGGCAAAGCCTTCTTGTCTTGATTTATTATTTGACGGTGTATCCGTTATCAGACCAGCCAAGGCATCTGCTCTTCCGATGTTATACCATATTATTTCCTGTAGAGTGAACTGATTAAACGATGCATATCCTTCCGGTACATAGAATGTATAAGTCTTTCCGTCATCATTGATATCCCAGTGTTCTCCTTCCATTCCATAAATGAAGCTTTGACCATACAATCCGGAGCCTTCTACTACTTCCTCAGATGCATAAGCTATATCAATCATCTGACACAATTCTTTTACATACTCAGAATCGCTGTTGATGTAAAAACTGATATCAGCAAAAATATAACTGGTTCCCAAAACTTCTTGGGTAGAATCATACTCCGAAGTAAGCGGAGGAACACAGCTAATATGCCACTCTCCGTTTTCGTCTGCTGCAAAAGCACTTGCCGCATAATCAATAAAAGCAACCTTACCCGACAATTCCAACTCCTTGATTGTGGAGGAATCCAATGTAGCAACTTCCTGATGAATTAATTCCTGTTCATACAGGCGATTCATATATTCATAATAATACCTCATCTGGTCACACATTCCTGCAAAATAAACCTTATCGGCATCATCTACATCCCATTCAGGGTTACAGCCGGTTCCAAATGCCGCATATAACATAGGAGCCCAGGTACAATAGTAATTATTTAATTTGGGTATAAAACTTACCTCTCCGTAATACGCTTTTAAGTCTTTTAATGCCTGTTCAAATTCCTCAACAGTTGTAGGCATTTCCACTCCTGCTTCCTCTAACACAGCCGTATTTACATATGGTCTTACCGCTGTTGCCGTTACAGAATTATCTATATTAAGCAGCTGATACATCTCGCCATTGGATAAAACAGATCCCTTCCCTACCAGGGGATAATCCTCCATGGTCTGTACCAGATTCGGCATAATATCCAGATAATCCAGATAATTAACAAACTTTCCTCCTAAAACACCGTAGTCGTATACAAGTGCATCACTCACTGACCCATGAATAACATCAGGCCAATCTCCGGCTGCCAGATACGTAGGCAGTGCTTCCGAGTCTACCGCTTCCCATTCTATGGTTATGCCTGTTATCTCAGCCACCTTATCCCATACAAGTCTTTCCGTACTGCCATTTGGATTTGCATTTGCGCCTATAGTGATTCCTTTCAAGGTAACAGGACTGTCTACCAACGGATATAGAGAGTCATCTTCCTCTGTTGCAGGTGCAGTCGCATCCTGCTGCGTTTCAGAGTTCTTCTCCGCACTCTGTTGAGTCTCAGAACTTTCCGGTGTCTTCTGCGTTTCTCCACTGTTTCCGCATGCGCAAACAGAAATCACCATGGCTGCTGCCAAAAGAACAGACAACATTTTCTTCTTCATAATACCTTTCCTTTCTGCCACATCTGTGGACTTTCTTTATTTTTCACCCTTTGACCGCCCCGATCATAACCCCTTTGTCAAAGTACTTCTGCAAAAAAGGATACATAATCATAAGCGGCAAAGAAGCAACAACAATAGATGAGTAGCGTAACAACATTTCTCTTTCTACTACGCTAAGATCCCCTTCGCTGTCAGTCGCTGCCTGCTGCGCCAAAATCAGTATTCTTCTTAAGAAAATCTGTAAAGGCTGCTTGACATCATCTCTGATATAAATCAGTGCATTAAAATAGGAATTCCAGTGACCAACCGCAAAATACAGAGTCATTACTCCCAACAATGCTTTCGACAGCGGCAGAATAATCTGTATAAAAGTCTTCATTGGTGAACATCCATCAATCTCTGCTGCTTCCTCCATATCCTTTGGCATAGCACCAAAAAAGGATTTGCATATCAGACAGTTGTAGGTACTAAACGCACCAAGAATCAGCAGTATTCCCCTTGTATTATAGAGCCCTAACTTATTTACCACCAAAAATGTAGGGATCATACCACCTGAAAAGTACATGATGATCATGAACATCGTCAGAAATATTCCATTTCCGGGAAGCGTCTTCTTCGTCAGTGCATAGCCTGCCGGAACTGTTACCAACAGATTGATTATGGTTCCTATCACTGTATAAAAAAGTGTGTTTGCATATCCGATCAGAATATTCTTGTCATGAAAAAACTCAACATATCCATTGAGATTAAATCCTTTAGGCAAAAACAATACCTTGCCTGATGCCACCAATCCCGGATCACTGAGGGAATTGGATACCACCAGAATCATGGGATACAATACAATGACGAGCAAGAATACGGAGATGATATGAACCGCCACATCAAATATTTGTATTTTTTTCTTTTTCATATATCATTTATTCCTTTCTCACAATGTATTAAAACAGGCTGCTCTTCGTCATCTTTTTTGAAATCTGGTTTGCCAAAATCAACAGGATTACATTGATTATGTTATTGAACAGACCGACTGCCGTTGAAAAACTGTAATTGGTATTGATGATACCTCGCTTGTATACATATGTAGAAATGACTTCCGAAGCCTCAATATTCAAATTAGTCTGCAGCAGATAAACCTTTTCGTATCCCACAGACAACAATTTACCGATCTGTAAGATCAATGTAATCATGATTGTCGGCAAAATACTGGGAAGATTAATGTGTATAATCCGCTGTATTCTGGTAGCTCCATCTATAGATGCCGCCTCATGCAAGCCCGGATCAATTCCGGACAAAGCAGCAAGATAAATGATGGCGCTCCATCCCATTGACTGCCATACGCCGGACCACACATACAAGTGTCTGAAATATTGCGGTGCACCCATAAAATAAATCTTTTCAAAGCCCAATTCACTCAGCACCGAGTTCACCACACCTGAAGAAACCGAGAACATAATGGTGATCATACCTACCAGAACAACCGTAGATATAAAATGGGGTGCATACAATATTGTTTGAACCACTCTTTTATATCTTCCTTTCAGCTCATTGATAATCAATGCCACAATAATCGGAATCGGGAATCCCGCCACCAGCTGATACAAAGAAAGCAATAGAGTATTTCTTAACAATGACCAGAAATTATATCCGTTAAAAAAGTTCTCAAAATGCTGCAGGCCAACCCACCTGCTGCCGCTGAATCCCAACGACATCTTGAAATCTTTAAATGCAATCTGCAAACCATACATCGGCGTATAGCAAAAGATAATTACATATACGACTGCCGGCAGGAGCATCAGATAATAATCACGATGTCTCCAAATGCGTGTTGTCATTTTTTTCTTTTTCATGTATTCTTTCTCCTCTCGTCCGTCCTCAATTACAGAGTAGCATGTAATTTTATACAAATAAAGTGTAAATTCTTGCTTTTTTTGCATCCAAAATAGACAAAGCAAGAATTTACACCAATCTCTATATGCCAAATCACTTTTCCGCTTTTACAATTATCTCAGGATTCCCGGAAGGTCGTCGGCGACATACCGGTATTCGCTTTAAATACTTTAAAGAAATTATTATCATTATCAAAACCTGATCTCACTGCAATATCATGCACAGACTCTTTCGTGGTCAGCAACAGTTCCTTCGCATATTCCACTCGCTTTGCATTTACATATGCCACAAAACCAATTCCCACATCATTTCTAAAGATTCGGCTTAAAGTATAGGTGGAAATATTGAAGTAATCTGCCATCTGAACCTGTGCCAGGTCAATATCACGGTAGTGCTCATCCACATAAGCAAGAATTTCCTCCCGCAGCTTCACACGTTTCATTTCCCGGGCTGAACTGTTCCTCTGCGCCTCACCTTCCTCTGTTGCGGCACTTCTGTTCTTTGCCAATTCCTCCTCGCAATCCTTTAAGCAAACCCAGATATCCTTGATATCGAAAACAATCCGACCTCCCACAAAAGCTTGCTCCTTAGCCACTCCTCCACCGCATTGCCGATGCAGCCATTCCTTCAATCCTTCATCCTGACTGTTCTTCAAAAAAGCCACAAAAACACTTCTGCCTTCCCCTTCCAGGTCTGTCACAAACATTCTTTTACAGAATTTTTGCTCGGCCTCAGAAATGATCCGCTTTGATTCAGCGTCCGATAATACACCGCCATCCAGCAAAAATACAGTGTAACACTCTGCCGGTTCAATGCCCAACTGCCTCACTTTCCCCTTTGGAATAGGCGCCCTGTACAACAGATTATTGAGCAGCAGATCCAGCAGCAACATCTCCTGCTCCTCTATCTTCGCTCCTCTGTCGTCCAGTGCCCTGCCGATTGTCTCAAATTCATTGCCTTCTGCATGCTTTAGCTTAGTTGTCAGATGAAATACCGGCTTATAGGCTATATATAAAATCAACAGATAGCCGACTAATACGACCGCCAGCACAACAGACACTGCAGCCAGCATATTGTCCAGAAACGTCAAAGCCACATTTCTGGGCGCATTCTCATTCATATACCCTATGAGCACAAGAGGATGGACGCGGCTTTCTTTCACCAGAAACTTATCCCAATCATACATATCATCCGGTGTCGTCAACATCTCTTCAACCGATTCCTTATAATTATCTTCACTGTAATTGCCGAAAAAGAAAGAAAATCCATTGTTCTTATTCCATAAAGAACATTCAAAGCCTTTCTCTATGTACGCTGACTCAAAAAAGTTCTTAATATCGTTTTCTGTATACTCATAGAAAAGAAGTACCTTATCTCTCTTCCTTCCCAGCGTGGTATAGAAACCGACCAATATCTTATTCTTCCCTGCCTCCTGTGCTTCTGTTCCTCCCACGCAAAGCATGAACTCCTCATAATTTTCTTCGTCAAAGAAATCCTTCAGGCTTTCCTCCTGCTCCGGATTCTGAATCTCAAGCTTGCGAAAATATTCATCAGACGTAAGACTCCCGGCAGTAGTCACCACATAATCTTCCTCATAATAATAGATTCCAAAATCAGAAGCAGAATAATTACTGTACTTTTCCCTGATCTCGTTGATAGCCCGGTAATACCAGTAATTGTTCTCTGCATCTTTTTCCCAGAATATACTGGCAGCTTTTTTACTGTCCGCACATACTAATGCCGCATGTTCCTTCAAATTAATGATCATCTGATCCAGCTGAACCATATAGTAGTCCATCAGTGCCTCGCAATAGCTCTCATTGGCGGATTCCACCTTCTCATAAGAATACTTACCAAAGCTGATAATAAATATGACCATAGGCAAGAGCAGGATCAAAAATAAACTCATGGCCAATCGATATAAATATTTTCTTTTTTTCATCTGTCCCTCCCAAAATCTATTTACCTATCCCCGATAACTTCTCTATACCTATTTTAACAGTATTTCGCCTTCTGAAAAAGTGTAAAATTTTGTCTCCTTTGCCGCACCACGCAGCGAAAGAGGCAAGTTTTTACACGTTATTCATTTTCATCAGCCAACAGGCCATATTCCTGCAGATAGACAACAAAGAAACGCGCTTACAGTAATTTGATTGCGAATCCGGTCGATGATCCTGTCTGCTTCACTGCGTGTCAGACTGTCCACATCAATATCCAGATGCATGCCTTGCCGCTCCAGCAGTCGATACAACCGTTCTTTCTGAGCCTTTGTAATCGGCGTATCTCTTTTTACCTGATATACGAGCTTCACAGGCCGGAAAATTCCGTCCTCTTCCTTATAATAGTCCCTCGCAAGAATCTGATAAAGCTGATGGGTGGCCAGCGCGTCTCCTAAGGCCCGATGGGCATTATGAGGAATTTGATAATGTACGCACAAACTCTCCAGCGTCTTGTGCTCCAATCCGGTCAAGTATCTTCTGGCAATTTTAAGAGTGTCGATCCCCTCTTTTTCAAAAGAAATCTTCTGATTCACAGCCGCTTTTTTCAGGAAAGAATAATCGAAGAGAATCCGGTGTCCCAAAAGCGGCAAATCCTCCAGGAACTCAAACAGTCCCGAAAGGATTTCCGATAAATCCGGAGCATCCACCAGCATCGCATCATTGATGCCGGTCAGCTCTGTCACCCGCTTCTCCAGCTTTCTGCCGGGCTGAATCAACGTAGAAAAGGTCTGCTGCACTACACAGCCTTTCACTTTCACGGCACCGATTTCTATTATTTTATCTGTCTTCGGATTCAGGCCCGTAGTTTCCAGGTCGATACTCACGTATGAGTTGGTCATGTTACGATCTCTCTTTCAAATTTCTTTATTTTTTCGTGCGTTTACTCGCCGATTTCTGTCTGCTCTTCAAATCCGGGCACAATCCCTGAAGAAAACATTCCTCGCACCTGGGTGTAGGTGCCTTACAGATCTCCCTGCCAAAAGCAATCAAATGCATATTAATCAGGATCCAGTGGTCCTTTGGCACCTCTTTCATCAGATCAAACTCCACCTTTACGGGGTCATCTTCCTTCGTCAGTCCCAGCTTCTTTGAAATTCTCTTTACATGGGTATCTACCACGATACTGGGCTCGTGAAAGATATTTCCCCGGATTACATTGGCGGTCTTGCGGCCTACACCGGCCAGAGAAGTCAGATCTTCCAGGGAACTTGGCACTTCTCCGTTATATTTTTCTACCAAAGTCCGGCAGCATGCGATAATGTTCTTGGCCTTATTATGATAAAATCCGGTGGAATGGATATCCTGTTCCAGTTCCTTCAAATCCGCGTTTGCAAAAGCTTCTACACCGGGATATTTGGCAAATAATCCCGGCGTTACCATATTCACTCTGGCATCGGTACACTGGGCGCTGAGCATAGTGGCGATCAAAAGCTGCCAGGCATTCTCATGGTCCAGAGAACATCGGTGATCCGTTCCATAATAATTGTCCAAGGCCTCTAATATTCTGGCTGTATTCTTCTTCATTGCTTCCATCCTCCTGTCCTTCTATTATCTCTCAGCCACGTTGCTGTTCACAATCTGTACGTCTGCTTCATAGGTCAGCGGGTCTCTCCTGCGATAATCAAACAATGCATATTTTGCTTCTTTATTCTTCCCGGCACCGGCATTTCCGGCTGCCCGCAGCTCGTCCATCTGCCCCACATCCCACACCGGATAAGAAAACGGTTCCAGATGCGTCATCTTCGCTAACTGCCTGGAATCATATCCTGCATAACACGGCAGATAGCGCCTCTTTTCCTCTTCCTTCTTATAAAAATCCCGTATCCTCTCTTTATGGGCTGACAAATCTGCCGCAAACTCAGGCCTGCTCTTGGCATTTTCCCGAAGATACAGATCAAAGGTCAAAAGCTCCCGATACGCTTCCCGGTATACCGGGTCTTTTTCCTCTGCAAAAGAAAGCAGCACCTGATATCGATGGGCTCTGGCCGGTGAATTGGTCACATAGCCCTTTTCCTCATAATAATCAGCCAGCGCTTTGAACATTTCAAAAGGAGACCGGAATGCTTTTTCCAGAAAAGGCAGCGTATGGGTATATTGGTTGCTGTTGTAATACAGCTCCATCATTTCCTCAATCCGCTTTAATTGTACCACATCCTTGTAGGGAAGCCACCTGGTATATAATACCTCATAAGGCGGGCAGCTCTGATAACAAATGCCGAATTCTTCAGCCCGCTCATACATCTCAGAGCCTTTCAGCACCTTCAGGAAGCCAAGCTGCAGCTGCTGGGGCTTCATTTTATAAACTCTGTCAAAAGATTTGCCGAAGCTTTCAAAATCTTCGTAAGGAAGTCCTGCAATCAGATCCAGATGCTGGTGGATGTTGTGTCCCTCCCTGACAGATGACACAATCTGCTCCAGCTTCTCTATATTCATCACACGATTGATTGCTTTAATCGTGTCGGAATTGGCGGACTGCACTCCGATTTCCAGCTGTACCAGTCCGGGACGCATCTTGTTAAGCAATGCAATCTCGTCTTCCCGTAAAATATCCGCAGAAATTTCAAAATGGAAGTTAGTGACACCATTGTCATGTTCTAAAATATAGGTCCAAATCGCCATTGCATGGTCATGGTTACAGTTGAACGTCCTGTCCACGAACTTAACCTGGGGCACTTTCCTGTCCAGGAAAAACTGCAGTTCCCGCTTTACGACACTCATGTCACGCAGTCTTACTTTCTTGTCGATAGAGGACAGACAGTAGCTGCAGCGATAAGGGCAGCCTCTGCTTGACTCATAATAAATGATTCTGTTTTCAAAAGCATCCAGATTATTATACAGAAAGGGCAGGGAGTCCATATCCGTCAACGGACGAACAGGCGTAAATCCATCAGCCAGGCACAAGCCGGATATCTGATGTAAATCGGAAAGCATCTCTTTTCCTAAATAATGTCCCAGAAGTTCCCGAAAAGTCTGCTCTCCTTCCCCTACCATAATTCCGGCAAGAAACGGATATTGTTTCACAATACAGTCTGCATCATAGCTTACTTCCGGTCCGCCAAGCCAGATATCTGCACCCGGAAGTATTTTCTTAACCTCCACCAGAAGTTCCTGTATCATGGTCCAATTCCAGATATAGCAGGAAAAACCGATTACATCGGGCTCACGGCGGTAAATATCCGCCAAAATTTCATCTTTCTGCTGATTGATAGTGTATTCCGCAATCTCCACATAAGCTTGGTACTCCTCTCCTGCATAAGCCCGCAGGCTGTAGACCGCCGGATTAGAATGAATATATTTTGCATTCACTGCACATAGTAAAAATTTCATGATTACTCCTTTACAGCCCCAATTTATTGCCGGCCGCCTGCCATATTTCCTCCGGTATTTCATGTAACAGCAATCCCGTCATCTCCTGAACCGTCCGAACACATTGAAAGAAATAATTTTCTCCTGTTATCAATGTCTTTTTAACAGCCCGGTTCAACACCATCCCATATTCGTCCAGACCGCTTTCCGCAAAATCCTGCAAAAAACTGTCCACATCGTAATCTATGGTGGCAAGCTGTGCCTGCCATTCTCCATCCTCTCCGGTCAGCACTGCAAACTGGGCATGCCTGCCCTGACCGTCAATGCTCAAGCCGAGAGAACCGGGATTCAGATATGTTTTACCAAACAGTACATCTATTTCCTGATGGTGGCTGTGTCCGCCCAACAGCCAGGGCGTATCCAGTTCCTTCATCACCTTTTCTTTCAGTACCCTGTCCAATTCAAAATTTCCTCTGACAATTCCCGGGGCACCATGGCAGATGGTCATGGATGGCAAGCCCGGAAACTCCAGCATCTTCTCTGTGGGCAGCGTTTCAAAGAATTGAATGTCTTTTTTCGTGATATGCTTCGCAGTATAATAAAGCGCCCCATTCGGCGAAGACGGATGCCATCCCTGCGGCTTATAAAAATTCTGAATCAGATAGTCCTCGCGATTGCCTCGCAGCATATAGCAATCATACGTTTCCATCATTCCGTAAAGCAGCTTCATGGTTCTTAGCGGATATGGGCTGTCGGTCACATAATCCCCAAGACAGACGATACCGTCCACCGGATGCTCTTCGATATATTTTAAGAAACCTTCTAATGCTTTATAATTTCCGTGTACATCACTGATTACTGCAAGCTTCATTCCATTTATACCTTTCCTGTTACAGCCTATCCCGCATTTTTTCTTTTGTCCGACGGAACAGAATGGCCGATTCCGCCAAATTTACATTTTCGGCAATAAATATTTCGTTTAGTTAATCCCTCAAATTGTCTTATCTGTGCCTAATAACAAGCCATCAATTACAGGATGGAGTACTCCAGTATTTTCGATTTTATTAATAGCACACAATTTCTTTCCAGCATCTTTGCTGGATGCGCCACAATGATATGCACATTCCGTAGACAAGCCATAATCAATCACGATCCATCTATCGTGACAATCGGGATTAGGCTTAATATGAAGCGGCGGATATTGCGTTGCAAAATCATTTACTACTGCTGTGATAAATATCTATGTATGCCGCATCTGCTTCAAATTTCTGTCCTTTATATATAACAAAATTTCTAAAATCCGTTTTACCTCATATCCATATATATCAGCCAAATCATAATCCAGCATAACTTGTTGACCTCTTATAATATAGACTCGATTACATATGTTATCCACCGTCATCAATTCTGTTTTTTCTCCCATAATTCTCCATTTTTGTTTAAATCAAAAATTGTGACTTTAAACAGTTATTCTAAATTCTCCAATTCTTCTATTTGCTTCAAAGCTTCAATATACTTCAAAACTCTTTTTCTCTGGGCTTCTTTCATTCCGCGAATATCTTGTATAATACGGATGTCAGATTTTGAAAATTCCAGATCAGTCGAGTTGTTAATGGATTTATGCTCCACATAGTTATCATCAATATCTTTTCCGGTCAACAACTGTTCCGGCGTAATCTCCAGCACCATACAAATATCCATAATCTTATCGGCAGAAGGATTGGTTTTTTTAGTTTTCCAATCACTTATGGTGCTGCTTGCCAATCCTACTTTTTGGGCGAACGCATGCTGTGACATGTTTTTATCTTTTAATATTTTAAAAATTCTTTCACTAATAATCATGTTATCCCTTCACGCATTTTACGCAAATGCGTAATTGTTCATTTTCGTATCTACGTAAATTTTAGCACTATATAAGCTACTAGTCAATCAGAATACACAAAAATTCACCAATTAATATTTCAGAAACAAAACTCAAACATTCCGGCAACATGAAACCATCATTCTCGTAGGCGGCTACAAGAAAATCGAGGAAGGCGCCGTAGAAGGCTTCCAGAAAATCTCCGACAAGTTCATTGACAACTTTCTTATACTTGTTGTAGAAGACGATGTGAAGCTGAATCACATCGTCTGTACCTATTTGAATGACAACGGCTTTGCAGCAAAAGGCTGCCTGAATGCCAACGAAGCCTATAACGAAATGTACAATAGTATGTATCAGCTGATCATCTCAGATATTATGATGCCCGAAATAGACGGCTTTGAATTTGCGCGAACGGTCAGAACAGTCAACAAGACTATTCCCATTCTGTTCATGTCAGCCAAGGACGACCTGCCCTCTAAGCAAAAGGGATTTCAGCTGGGTATCGATGATTATATGGTAAAACCGGTGGAGCTGGATGAGTTGCTGCTGCGTGTGAGAGCACTTCTTCGCCGTGCCAACATTGAAACGTCCAGAAAGATCACTGTAGGCAATCTGGAACTGGATGCAGATGCCATGAGCGCTGAAATCGACGGAGAAGAGATCAGCCTAACCACCAGGGAATTCAACATCATTTACAAGATGCTTTCTTATCCGAAGAAAACCTTCTCCCGTGCTCAGCTCATGGATGAATTCTGGGACATTGACAGTGATACCAGCCTTCGTGCAGTAGATGTCTATGTGACGAAGCTTCGAGACAAACTTTCCGCCTGCGATGGCTTTAAAATTGTAACTGTGCGCGGCTTAGGATATAAGGTGGTGCTGACATGAGATATAACCGTCATGGCGCATACGAAAATGGACGTTCTATAAAGAACAGCCGTTTTCCTGCCTCTCTTTTTGCCATTTACTTAATCGTGCTTTTATTAATGACCGGTATTCATACCGGGCTAATACTGTCCGTGGCAGACACCGGCTGCGGCATGGACCAGACGAGCTTGCAACATATTTTTGATAAATTTTACCAGGGGGACACCTCCCATTCCAAAGAAGGAAACGGACTGGGGTTGGCACTGGCAAAACGAGTATTGGAGCTTTCAGACGGTGACATTCATGTCACCAGCACACCCGGAACGGGAAGCATCTTTACCGTGACCCTGCCTGCAGCAAAGTCCCAAAAAGATCAAGGAGAACGCGCATAATGGATGGCACAGGAATTGAACGAAAGAATTTTATTGCTTATGAATACAAACAGATTATTGCCGAAAGCAACAAGGCCTCTCTTCTGCTCGACGGATATGAAAGCTTTGGATGGGAGCCCGACGAAAATTTGTCCGGGAATACAGAAAGCGCTTATGGTCCATCCCTCCAGAGAGTCCTCCTGCACCTGAAGCGTAACCGTAAGATTATCAACAAAGTGGAGCTGACCAGACTGCAGCGCAATTTTGAGGCCTGCATCAACGAAATCGACCAGCTGGAACGCGCCAAGACCACAAGACCTACTATTTATGCTCTTGTGGTGGGGTTGGTGGGAACAGCTTTTATGGCAGGCTCTGTATTTTCCATTACGGCGCAGACACCGAATATTTTACTGTGTATCCTGTTTGCCGTACCGGCTTTTATTGGATGGGTACTTCCCTTTTTTATTTTCAGGGAACTTCAGAAAAGGGAGACAGCGAAGCTGACACCGCTGATTGAAGAAAAGTACGAAGAAATTTATGAATTGTGTGAGAAGGGGCATAAATTGTTGTATTAATTGGAGATTAACCTAAAAAGACCCGGGTGCTGCCGCGCTCACACTTTATTCGTGAGTGGTCTGCATCCGGGTCATTTCATTTACAGCAGACTTCTATACAGAGCCTCGATATCCTCTAAGGAAGCCTCCTTAGGATCCCAGGTCAAGTTCTTTTAACTGTTTTCACTCACCCAGGCACTCCACAAACCTGTCAAATGCCTTCTGCCCTTCTACTGTCCTCTTATACACTCCGGCATCCTCCAGCACTTCCATGAACACCAGACCAATCTCTTTCTCCACGATTTCATCAATGTTAGAAGCATCAATTTTCTCATACTTCGGTGCAAATTCCTCTACCCAGTCAGCATGTTTTTCCAGTACTTCACCGGCACGCAGATCTGTACCTTTAAGAATTGCCTCTTTCAACTCGGCCATCTCACTCTTTAAGCGGGCAGGCAGCACAGCCAGACCCATTACCTCGATCAGACCGATATTTTCCTTCTTGATATGATGAAGCTTTGCATGAGGATGGTATACACCAAGAGGATGCTCCTCAGTAGTGATATTATTGCGCAATACCAGATCCAGTTCGAACTTCTCGCTGCGCTTTCTGGCAATAGGCGTAATGGTATTGTGAGGTTCTCCGTCCGTCTCAGCAAAAATAAATGCTTCCTCGTCGGTATAACCTCTCCATTTTTTCAAAATCACATCTGCCAGTTCGATGATACGGTCAGTATCCTCACCGCTCAGGCGGATAACAGACATGGGCCAGTTCACAATACCGGCTTCTACATCCTCAAAACCTTTTACGGTAAAGGTTCTGTCGATAGGAGCCTTAGCCATGGCAAACTCGTAGTGACCGCCCTGGAAATGGTCGTGGCTTAAGATAGACCCCCCTACGATCGGCAAGTCTGCATTAGAGCCTACGAAGTAATGTGGGAACTGCTTTACAAAATCAAAGAGCTTGCAGAAAGTGGCTCTCTCAATCTTCATGGGCACATGTTTGGAATTGAATACGATGCAGTGCTCATTGTAGTATACATAAGGCGAATACTGGAAGCCCCACTGACTGTCGTTGATCGTCACCGGAATAATACGGTGGTTCTGTCTTGCGGGATGGTTCACACGACCGGCATAGCCCTCATTTTCACGGCAAAGCAGACACTTGGGATAGCCTGACTGCTTTGCATTCTTGGCTGCTGCAATTGCTTTCGGGTCTTTCTCCGGCTTGGACAGGTTGATGGTAACGTCCAGATCACCATATTTTGTAGAAGTAATCCATTTCATATCCTTGCAGATACGATATCTGCGGATATAGTCGGAATCACAGCTCAATTTATAATAATAATCAGTAGCTGCCTGAGGGGACTCTTTCTCATACAGCTCTCTGAACTTACCGATGACCTCACTGGGACGGGGCATCAGCAGGCTCATAATTTTGGTGTCAAACAGGTCACGGTATAAAATGCTGTTCTCCGTCATGATGCCCTGCTCGTAAGCATAATCCATCATACGATCAAGAACTGCCTCCAGTTCTTCTGTCTGCATAGTAATCTCTTCGCCGCTCTCCTCCGGTTCATCCAGTTTAAACAGCTCCAACAATTTATTCGTTGTAAAGATTACATCTTCCTTGGGCACCAAACCGGTCTGTACACCATATGCTACTAATTTTCTGATATCATTCTGAATCATTTTTTATCCTTTCCACAAATGAGCAGTACCTTTTTAGGTACCGCCATATATATTATTAACATAACTTAATCAGCCCAGGCAAAATCCACCATGTTCTTTGCCTGGGCCGTCCAATTTCAAATATTACAGAGTACGGGGACCGTCGCCAATCTCTACTACATAGAAGTCAGCTGCATAGCCAATCTTCTTCAGGTAAGCCTTACCAACACTGTCGATAAAAGTATCAATAGCCTTATCTTCCACGATGCTTACAGTACATCCGCCAAATCCTGCGCCTGTCATACGGGAACCGATGACACCCTCTACCTTCCATGCTTCTTCAACCAGAGTATCCAGTTCGATACCGGTTACTTCATAATCATCTCTCAAAGAAACATGGGAAGCATTCATCAGCTGCCCAAACAGCTTCACATCGTTATTCTTCAGAGCTTCCACAGCCTTAACGGTACGCTGATTCTCATATACTGCGTGTTTTGCACGTTTCATGCGGATGCCGCTCTTGATAGCAGACTTGTGTGTTTCGAAAGCTTCTTCTGTCAGTTCGCCCAGAGACTTGATATCTACTACAGTCTGCAGTTCAGCCAGAGCAGTCTCACATTCGCTGCGGCGCTCGTTGTACTTGGAATCGCCCAGACCACGCTTTTTGTTGCTGCATGCAATGACGATCTTGGCATTTTCCAGCTTAATGGGAGCATATTCATAGGACAGATCAGCTGTATCCAGGAAAATAGCGTGTCCTTCCTTACCCATTGCAATGGCGAACTGGTCCATGATACCACAGTTGACACCATTGAATTTATTCTCGGAAAACTGTCCGATGAGAGCCAGATCCTGATTCGTCACATCAAAACCAAAGAAATCTCTCAATATGTAACCTGTCAGTACCTCTACAGATGCAGAAGAGGACAGTCCGGAACCGTTGGGAATGTTACCGTTGAGCATCAGGTCCATACCGCAGGGAATGTTCATTCCCTTCTGTTCAAATGCCCACATCACACCCTTAGGGTAGTTGGTCCAGTTAGCCTCTTTATAAGGCTTCAGATCATTGAGAGAGGACTCAATAACGCCCAACTGCTCGAAATTCATGGAATAGAATCTCAACTTATTATCATCTCTTTTGCGAGCCACACCATAGGTTCCGATGGTCAGCGCGCAGGGAAATACATGACCGCCGTTATAGTCAGTATGTTCTCCGATCATATTTACACGTCCCGGTGCAAAATAAGCCTTCGCACCTTCCTTATCACCAAATACTTCTGCGAATTTTGCAAGAATCACATCTTTCATGTTAACCCTCCATTTCAGTTCCGGCAAGCATATTGCACACATGCATACCGACCTCATTGTTATCCATCATGATTTCATTATACCGTAAAACAGATAAATTGCCACATCCATATGTTTTTTTAATCTGTCAAAATGTTAGATTGCAAGAAGTCTTAATCCTTCCTTAATTTTCACGGGAACTGTGGATTTTTTCCGGATATATGCTATACTGTTTTTACCAAGACCGCTGCAGCCCCGACACGCACATTTTGGACTAAGCTCTCGTTTACCGGAAAGGGACTATTTATGGAAAATATCATTGACCTGGATATCAGGAATTCCATCTCTATGACACATTTGGAAATATTGACGACAGAAGTAGGTTCCGGGGAAGACCTGCTCTTTACTTTTACGTTACAGAATATTTCTAATCGGAATGTCCGACTGGACATTCGTTATGAGGTTGTACATCCGGAACCTGATGGCAGAGTAATCACACGCCTGTACCGGATATCCAATCGCAAATGTCCCACCGGTTTCCTGCAATACAATCGACGCCATATAATTTATCCTGACACTCGGCATCCGCGTTCTGTTCCTATTCCTTGCGAGCTAAAAATTGTGGTCAACGGAAAACGTCTGGGCAGTGCGGCATTTATAGTCATTCCGTAAAACAGGGTCTTCATTCCACTCCCTGTTTTACCAGCTCCGCAATTAAATCCTCTACCTGCTTGAGCTGCTCGCGACTGTTCTCTTTTCGCAAATCCTTACGATACTGTGAAGGCGATGTGCCCCTGAGGGCTCTGAATGCTTTGGTAAATACCAGCGCATCACTGTATCCGCAGGAAAGCGCAATGCTTTCAATAGAATAATTAGTAGATTCCAAAAGTTCTCTGGCCTTGGTAATGCGGAACACCGTCAGAAACTGCTGGGGGCTCATTCCCAGGTAGTTCTGGAACAATGTGTAGAGATAGCTTCGATTGATACACACGTATTCTGCCACATCTGTTACCTTGATCGGATTACAGTAGTTGTTCTGAATAAAAGAAACCGCTTTTTTCACATATTGATTCCCTTTATCCTCTTCATCTCCGGACACCACCCCTGCACTCTCTGCAATAATAGACAGGAAGACACCAAGCTGCCCGTTCCGTCTAAGGTCATTGGCAATCCCAAAAGTACTGTGCTCCATCATATCCCTTACAATGGCATACAGTTCTTCCGACCGGTCACAGGTGAAAATAGGATGGCGGTCCGACAGACCGATTGCTCTCAGATATTCTTCTGCCCGGCTTCCGGCAAATCCCACCCAAAGATAGCACCAGGGATCCTCCTCATCTGCCTGATAAAATGCCAGTTCATTAGGCTGAATGAGAAAACCATAGCCCGCCTCCAACCGGTATTCCTTATCATGAAATCGAAAAATCCCTTTTCCGCTTAATACATAATGAATCAGGTAATGGGGCTTGGATGCCGGTCCAAAGCTATGTAAGGGCTGTGTCTGCGAACAGCCGCAATTATTCGCATACAAACTGCCCACCCTGTCACTCTTAAAATCCAGTTTAAATGCTTTTTCCATGCCTCATTTCCCCCAGCTTTATCCTATCATTGCTTTTATTTATCGTTATAACATCATTTCCTTTTTATCCAAATCTTCCTGTGCTCTGGCCAGATCATCCCTGATATGCAGTTTCTGAGGACACGCCTGCTCACACTTGCCGCACCTTGCGCAGTTCTTCGGACGGGCAGACTCCTCCATCTGTTCCCAGCGATACTTGACGATCTTGTAATTTTGGTACATATGATAGGCATTCCACGTACGGAAAGTACCCGGAATATCCACACCGAAAGGACAAGGCATACAGTAGCGGCAGGCGGTACAGCCATTCTGCACTCTGCTGTTCAGAATGGCTACTACTTCATCAACGGTCTTACTTTCCTCTTTACTTAAAGGGCTAAACTGCCCGAAGGTTCTGAGATTGTCCTCCACTTGTTCCATAGTGGACATACCGCTTAAAATCACCTTAACATTGGGAAGGCTGCCCACCCATCGAAGCGCAAAAGAGGCAATCGAAGCTTCCCTGTCATGGGCATGGAACATTTCTGCAATATCCTGACCAAAAGCTGACAGAGTTCCGCCTTTCACAGGCTCCATAATAATCAGCGGCACCTGCTTCTGCACGGTCAGCTCATATCCTTTTAATCCTGCCTGTTCGTTGGCATCCATATAGTTCAACTGAATTTGACAGAAGTCCCAGTCCCTGTAATTCAGCATCTCTTCAAAAGCCTCATAGGTATCATGGAAAGAAAAGCCAAGATAGCGGATTTTCCCCTCCTCCTTCAGTTCCTCCAGGCGCTTTATTACTCCCATCTTAAGCATAGCATCCCATCGTTCTTTGTTCATGGCATGCATGAGATAAAAATCAATGTAATCGGTTCGAAGCCTGGTCAGCTGCTCCTCCAGAATGGTATCTACATCTTCCAGCTTCTCTACCTTCCAAATTGGCAGCTTAGTTGCCAGATAAAAGGAATCCCTCTCATACTTCTGCAGCACACGTCCCACGAAGGGCTCACTTTCTCCATTGTGGTACGGATAAGCAGTATCAATATAATTGACACCGGCTGCAATTGCTTTGTCCAGCATTTGCTCCGCCATCGGCTCATCGATTTTACCATCTGCCGTGGTGGGAAAACGCATGCATCCGAATCCCAACAAAGAAGTCTTTACACCGAGTTTTTCCATTGCTCTTGTTTCCATGTTACTACTCTCCATTCTTTTTTGTTTCCTAATTTCCCTTGCTTTTGTACCGATTATTCTTGCTCTGTTTATTCTGATTCGCATTCTGCTCCGCTTACTGTGCTTTCTTCAGTAGACCGTCTGCATCTGCTATGACACCGAACTCTTTGCTGTACTCATTGACACGGTCAATCACCTGCTGCCCCTCTTCCCCTATAAGTGGTGTGGGCTTGAAATCATTTCTTGACACAACCGAACTGATACGGCAGGGAATAATTCTAGCTTCTGTATCTTCCATAAGGCTCCATTCTGAATCTCCCTGCGCAGCTTTCTCCTGCCTGAAAGTAAAGGTCTGTTGGAATATCACGGTGTCCTTGTCGGAAGGATTCCTGTTGGCTCCAAAGCAGAAGTTCCCCAGACTATATACAATATATTTTCCCTGATATTGCTCAATTCCCTGCAGCACATGAGGATGATGCCCGAGCACAAGGTCGGCGCCCCAATCGATGCACTTCTTGCCCAGTTCTTTCTGGTAATCCTCCGGATAATACTCCCGTTCAATGCCCCAGTGACAGCAGGCCAGCACCAGATTCGCGCCGTCTTCTTTCAGCTGCCTGATGCCTTCCTCCAGAATCTTCTCCACATAGACACCCTGGGATGTCTCATTGACAGACACCCAGCCGATTTTGATTCCCTGTGTCTCATACATTCCCAGATTTTTATCATAAGCATAGGCAATGCCTACGCTTTCCAGCGCATCTACCGTATCCTGCGTTCCCTCTGCACCATAGTCCTGTCTGTGATTATTGGCCATGCTCACCGCTTCTATATAGCCGTCACGCAACAGATAGGCATACTCCGGAAGTCCTTTGATATTGTAGGTACGGTCTGCCGCATAATTTTCCGAAAGAGTCAGCACACCCTCCAGATTCACGATTGTCATATCATCTGCTTTGAGAATATCTGCTACATTTTCAAAGAAATATCCCTTGTCCTCTGCTTTGTCGTAGGTCTCGTTAAAGGAGAGCTCATACCCCTGCTCTCTGTGATTGCCCATTGTCACATCACCGGTGGCTGATATGGTGATGCTTATTTCCGGCGGAAGTGGGCTTGCTGCAGTCTTCGCCGTCTCCGATCCTGATTCGGGATTCCCCTGTTGCTGTGTGTCTCCCTGTTGCTGTGTGTCTCCCTGTTGTTGTGTATCTCCTTGCTGTTCCGGCTGTTTCTCTGCCTGCCCCTGTTCTTTATCCTCTATCATAATTTTCTCCGGCACCACCAAAGGAATGGTAACTTCCGGCTCTGCCCCACATCCTGCAAACAGAATGACAATGCCCAGACAAATCCCCTGAATTGCCTTAGAACCCCTTTGCCTCATTAATTTTATATCCCTTCTATTTCCCCATACTCCCAATTCGCTACATATGGTAAGTATATATTCGTTTTCTCATTTCAGTTTAACATACTATGCAAATCTTTACAACCCACCAAAATATATCAACATCGCTCAAAAAAACAGCTGAAAGCCTTTCCCACATTGCTTTCAGCTGTTGCATTTTCCCCGGAAATCCTCAATCAAATTCTTCCGAAAAGTTCTTACTACTTCACTCTATACTTTTTCTCGCCCTTACGGTAAATGACCATCAGTCCATATGCTTCCGCAAGAATCAGCACGATAAAAATAATGCTTAGCCATCCACCTACCAATGTCATGCCAATCATGGTAATCTCTGCCACCACACCGAAGCCAATGATCAGCTTTCCGCAAAAGTGATTATACGCCTTAACATCATTTACCTTAATCGGATATTTTGTAAACACTTTCGACTGCTCCTCAGAGTTATACTCCTTAGCACCCTGCCACATACACAAAAACGCCACAAACAATAATAAAATAAAATCCATCCTTTGTCTCCTCTCCTGTCGTATCCCGCCTCCTGTTTCTATTTATCATACTCCATTTCAAGCCATCTGAAAAGTACTTTTTACATGATAAGGGGTAATTTGTTCTATTTTAGGAAGCTGATAACCGGAATGAACGTGGTGCACCTGCCATTCTCTGTCAAGCTCCAGCCACCTCATCACGTGGTATGCCGGATACTCCCTGCGAGCTCCCAGCCATACAGTCAGATTAGCGATCATCTGCACGCTGTTCAAAACGGTATTGCGGCAGGCACGGGGATTCTTTTCTCTGTTTTTCCAAGGATTGCCCTGTTCAAAATATTCTGTGGCAAAAGTAAGATACTCTCCCAGAATCCTGTCTGCTTCCTCTGTTCTTCCCTCTTCCCACAGCACTTCCAGTTCATCATATATTTTTTTCGTTTTCCAATAAATATCCTGATCCGGGCGGCCTGCAGGCACGATCCCTTCAAAATACTTTTCAATGAAGAAAAAAGTTTTATTTACAAGATGACAATATCCATTTTCCAACCAGCTATTCTCGTTCATATTCAATCCTTTCTCAGGCGGCATTGCAGGTGTACTTGGCAGGCAAAATAAAAAGCCCCCGTCCTTAAAATCATTTAAGGACGGGAGCATAAACTCTCGCGTTACCACCTTAATTCATTCTTACCTCACAATAAGAATCTCATCGACTACGGGACGGCCAGCAGCAGACCGATAGTCCGGCACTATAACAGGTGCACCTGTCGCAGCCTATTTACGAAATACGTAAGGTCGGTGCGCAGCTCCGAGACCATATTCAAAGAAGCCTTCCATATCCCTTCCCACCAGCCGGGACTCTCTGTGATTTCGCTCTTCTTCTACTCTTCTCTTCACAGCTTTTAAACATCTGAAACTACATGTGAGTATATTCTATTTTGTATTGATTGTCAAGTCCGGTCTTAAAAATAGATGTTACCATTTCGTTGCTTTGACATAAGTGTCCTTAGCCGTTATAATGTGTATATTCACCCGAACCACGCTGGTCATTGCCTATCGAAAAGACAGATATATGCCTGCTTATGCCCGGGATTTCATGCGTATTGCAAAAGAAAGTATTTGTAAGGAGGAACCTTTTTATGAAATATGATTTTACTTCCATTATAGACCGTACCGGTAAAGATTCTCTCGCAGTAGAGGTCATTCCTGTTCCAAATGCAGAGATAGAAGACGGCTTCAGCAGGATTCCCATGTGGGTAGCCGATATGAATTTTGGTACTGCTCCCATTATTCAGGAACGCATTATCGAACGCACGAAGCATGCCACCTTTGGCTATTACAATCTTTCTCAGGAATACTATGACAGCATCATCAACTGGCATCGTATACGCAACGGCGTGGAAGGACTGCCGGTGGAAGCTATCGGATATGAAAATGGCGTTCTTGGCTGCATCTCTTCGGCGCTTCAGGCATTTACCGCTCCGGGCGAATCTGTGTTGTTCCATTCTCCTACTTATGTCGGCTTTACCCGTGTCATGGCAGATAATGGACGGTATATTGTACTCAGTGAATTAAAGCAGGATGCAGAAGGTATCTGGCGTATGGATTTTGAGGATATGGATCGGAAACTGAAAGAATACAAGATTCATTTTGCAGTCTTGTGTTCTCCTCACAATCCCACCGGACGTGTCTGGGAAAAAGAAGAGATCGAACAGGCCATGGAAGTCTACCGTCGCAATGACTGCATCGTCATCTCTGATGAAATCTGGTCGGACCTGACGTTAGGGGATTACCGTCACATTCCCACCCAGACTGTATCAGAAGATGCACGCAACAGAACCATTGCCATTTATGCGCCCTCCAAAACCTTCAACCTGGCGGGGCTCATAGGTTCCTATCATATTATATACAATCCTTATCTGAGAGACAGAGTGCGGAAACAATCTTCTTTAAGTCACTATAATAGTATGAATGTGCTTTCCATGCATGCGCTTGCCGGAGCCTACAGCCCGGACGGACAGGAATGGTTGGACGAGCTGAAGCAGGTCCTGACAGACAATGCAGATTACGCTTACTGCTTTATTACGGAACACTTTGACGGAGTGGAGCTGGCGAGACCGCAGGGTACTTATATGCTGTATCTGGACTGTAGTAAATGGTGCAAAGCCCACGGATGCAGCATGGACGAACTTCTCAGAGCCGGTATCCGGGTGGGCGTCATCTGGCAGGACGGACGGCCTTTCAATAAGCCTGATACTATCCGTATGAATCTGGCATTGCCACGTTCTCTTGTGGAAGAGGCACTTTGGCGGCTGAAGGAATATGTGTTTTGCTGATTTAGGCAGTCAAGAAATCAGGAAGCATATTGCTCCTGATATTCTAATTGAAATACAGAAAGCGCCTGGCATGGCAACCTTAGGCGGTTGCTAAGTATTGTCTTCCCGCATCCTCCAGGAACTTCTCACTGCAGCTACCGTAGATGTCATAGAAATGAATCACAAACTTTTCAAGAACTCGCTTCATATTCAAATGGCCACCCACAATGAACTG
This sequence comes from Acetatifactor sp., assembly GCA_045545375.1. Classification (GTDB taxonomy): domain Bacteria; phylum Bacillota; class Clostridia; order Lachnospirales; family Lachnospiraceae; genus Acetatifactor. Next base: position 4,654 of record JAZQAT010000007.1, on the reverse strand, counting down.
GCTCTTATCTTGGAGGGATGCTTTGTAAATATCCGCTCTCTGCATCTCGTCCTCTGCCAGATAATAGTTGTACAGACGCGTTTCAAAAATTCGATTTGCAACCGCTACATTTCCATTCTGATTCTTAATAAATCCAAACATAGTGGCCATATCTATTACACTTTCATCTGCAGCATAAGAGAATGTTCTCCCAGTAAACAGCAATGCCCGCAACATTGTACTAAGCTTCGGATAATCGTGGAGTTTCCCAATCAGAGATTCAAACAGCGTGTTCTTCTCCGACAGAAGCATACGGACAACTTCATTAAATCCTTTTTTCGTCCATACCGCCTGCTTGGAACCATATTCCATTTTTTGACTAATGTTCCTATCCATCAACTGACACAATCTTGACACAAGGAAAGGATAGCCCGATGTATAATCATATATCCAGCCTGCCATTTCATCCACATTCATTCCTGTGTGATAGTCATTCTCATATTCCAGAAGCATCCCGGCAATTCCATCCTTTGAGAAACTCATGTCGATTTCAAAGTCTGCCGCAATATTCCAGGGACTATTGTATTTGTGATCTTGATCCGGTCGAATCTTTTGTTTCAGATTCTTGACATCATATACGCCGGCCAGAATGACGGACTTGAAAGCAGGTTGAATATCCCGGACAAGATACATTGCACGAAGCTGCGCCAAAAAATCCAGAAATACCTGATTATTCGCTGCGCTGTGCCCGAAGCGTGGTCGTTTTTCCGTATTGGCGCGCCTTGTTTATGGTAAAATAATTCTCCTCATCAACAAGTACCTTAATATCCCTTAATCGTTTATCTATATTCACCATATAATGCTTTTCAGGAACACATAAGCCTGTTGTGTTAAATACTTTCGGCATTCAGTACACGCTCCTTTCCGAAGCTATACTCCCAGATACTTTGAAAAATATCGTTTTCAGTAAACTGTATAACATTCCGTGTACTTATGATTTTACCATTGAACGTCACAAATAGCAAGTTAATCATAGAAAGCCAGGGTTGTTTCATGAAAGTGTTATAGATTGCCTTCCAGGGTTGCTTCACTCCTGCTGTTGTTCTGCCCCTTCTCCATAAATATTCTTCCGCAAATATTCCTTATTTGTCTCAAAATCAACCTGCAGCACCGACATGTCCCGAATGGTCGCATTGGAATAGCTTCCCTCGATAGGCACGCTTCCCTGAACGACATCATAAGTCAGAATCTTCGTTGCCTGGAGTGTCAAGTTTCTGCATTCCTTCTCAGTCAGGTTAGTCGTCAGATTCGGCAGCAGACTGTTAATCAGCTCTGTTCCATTGTTAAGCAGCGCTGACGGAGCTTTCTCAATAAGGGCAGTCAGCACCTTACGCTGACGCTCGGTCCGTCCAAAATCAGTTCCTATATAACGAATCCTGCAGTAGGACAGCGCCTGGGGACCATTTAAGTGTATCAGGCCGCTCTGAGGTGTAGCAAGATAATCTGTTCCTTCCGGTCTTCCTTCCAGCATATTGTATTCTACCAGATAACCGTTGATATACTCTACCTCCTTCTCTGTCAGTTCCAGATCCACACCGCCAACTGCATCTACCAGCTTGGCAAAAGCCTGGAAATTCACCAGCACATAGCGGTTCACATGGATATCCAGATTCTTCTCAAGAGTCTCCATCAGAAGCTGGGCACCACCGTAAGAATAAGCTGCATTCAATCTGTTATCCTTATATCCCGGGATCTCCACGTACATATCCCTAAGCAGGGAAGTCAGGTGGATGGTCTTGGTCTCATTGCTGATGGAAAGCAAAATCATTGCATCGGAACGTCCATCCTCTCCCTGAGTTCTGGAGTCGTTACCGATCAGCAGGACGTTGATAACACCTTCTTCTTTCATGGGCTCTGTTTCTACTGCGGGAATTTCTTCATAATTGACTTTTCCATACAGATGATTCACGCCATAATACCAGGCTCCGCAAGCCAGTAAGCACAGGATTACCAATATGATAAGTAAACGCTTGAAGAAAGATTTCTTCTTTTTCTTTTTTTTCTTCTTTATGTGTTGGCCTTTCGTCTGCGCTTTCTCAGCAGTTTTAGACTGTGCGTTTCGGGATTGTCCGGTTCTGTTTTGTGCGGTTCTTTCCTTTCTCACAGATGCGTATTCCTCCTCTCTCCCCCATGTTGTTTGCTCTGTTTCACTTTTATAGTCCGGTTCGTTATAATAGTCCTGAGGCTGCCCGGATGCAGTTTCCCGCCGCCTGGTCTGATACCCGGAAGAAGCCGCGGTATAAATAGGAACGGGACCTTCTCCCTGGGCTGCACGTTCTGCCTCTCGGTATCCTTCCACCTCTTTTTCCAGAAACTCTTCCAGACCTCTCTGAATTTGTTCCATTTCATCTATTGAATCTTTACTCATTACATTGTCCTTCCTTTAACAAGCCTTTTTACTCATTATGGGTCAGGGCTTATTATACTTCCCCTCACTTTTTTGTGCAATTTGTTTTTGCTTATATTTTACTTAATTTTTTATGAATTATATACAACCAAACCCAAGTACACACCTTAGTCCAATCAAAAAGACTGCTGCGGAATAGTAAATATCCTCTATTCCGCAGCAGCCTGCATTAAAAGCGCGGTCCGGTATTCTGCAGCGAGCTTCATAACTTTAGAAGTGTGCAGGTCCCTCAGTAGTTTTCACTTATTGATAATTACCGCAAAAACTAACAACCTTATAATATGCACATGTTTGTGAGATACATTGCTGTGCTACCAAAGATGAACTTTCAAACCTTTCGCAGGATTATTTTCCCGCAGGCGCTTACAGTGTTGTTACCTATCTCCTTAACCGTTTATTTGGGGAATATCAAGGGTATGTCAGTTGCCTTTATGATAGGTGTTGTGGACATTATGTCACAGGCAAAGCTGTGCTCGGCTTTGAACTTTGGATATGTAGAAGCTTATCTGGCAGCAGCAGTTGTGTATTGGGTGCTTTGTGTAGGACTTACAAAACTGTTCACTTCTTGCGAAACCATACTTTATCGCAAGAAAGGAATCGCTGTATCTTAAGAAGCATGGAAAAGGCAGGTATGAAAAATGTTAGAGATTAAAAATGTACATAAAGCATTTGGGGATAATCAGGTACTTAAGGGAGTTTCTTTAAAAGTAGAAAAAGGGGATGTTGTAGCCATTTTAGGTCCCAGCGGTTCCGGTAAGACAACATTTCTCAGAAGTATTAATTTTCTGGAAAAAGCTGATGAAGGAGAAATCATTTTTGATGATATACAGGCAGATCTGGCACATGCCACAAAAAAGACCATTTCCCTCATCAGAAAGAAAACCGGTTTCGTTTTTCAAAATTATAATCTTTTTAACAACAAGACCGCTTTGGAAAATGTTACGGAAGGTTTAATCATAGGAAGAAAGGTACCGAAGAAGGAAGCAATTGAGATCGGCAAAAGAGCTCTGGATAAGGTAGGGCTGTCAGATAGATATGACTATTATCCTTCCCAGTTATCCGGCGGACAGCAACAACGTGTGGGAATTGCCAGAGCCATTGCAGCCAATCCCGATGTTATCTTATTCGACGAACCTACCTCAGCATTGGATCCGGAGCTTATCGGAGAAGTGCTGCAGGTAATGAAAGAACTTGCTAAAGAGGGCACCACAATGGTAGTGGTCACTCATGAAATGGGGTTTGCTCAGAATGTTGCCAATCATGTAGTTTTCATGGAAGGCGGCGTTATCGTTGAAGAAGGAACACCTAAGGATATTTTCAGCCACCCTAAGGAAGAGAGAACGAAGCAGTTTTTGAGACGTGTGGTCGGTTATGAGGATTATAGTATCTAACATTTTTAAACATGAGCAGTAAGGCAGAAATAGGAGATAACAACATGGGAAATCAAATGACCAGAGTAGAAAGAATAAAAGCAGCATTATACTCTCAGGAGGTAGACAGAGTGCCGGTTGATGTCTGGCAGCACTTTTCTGTAGAGGATCAGGATCCGAGATCCTTGGCTGAACGCCAGGTAGCATATACGAAAAAGTTTGATTATGATTTTATCAAACTGATGCCATTTGGACTTTATGGAGTACAGGATTACGGCGCTAAGATAAAGATATTTAATCAGATTGAGCAGCCTCCCATTGTAGAAGATGGCGGTATACACGATATCAGCGACTGGGGAAGGCTGGAAGTACTTCCTGCCTATTACGGCACCTATGGTAAGCAGATACAGATGGTGCAATATGTAAATAAATTGACCAAGGGAGAACTTCCGTATATCCAGACAGTTTTCAGTCCTCTGACCAATGCAAGAAAACTGGCAGGAGACAGAATCCTTACAGATATGAAGGAGAATCCCGTGCTCTTTAAACAGGCACTGCAAGTCCTTACCGATACCACCATCAATTTCATCAAAGCTAATATCGAAGCAGGTGTCAGCGGATTTTTCTTTGCTACCCAGTGCGCTACCACCAACTTTATGACAGAAGAAGAATATAAAGAATTTGGTGTACCTTATGATCTGCAGGTAATCAATGCCTACAAGGATGTCACATGGTTCAATGTAGCGCATATCCATGGAGATAACGGTATGTTTGACTTAATTGAAAAATACCCTGTACAATGCTTAAGCTGGCATGACAGATGGGGAGGGCCAAGTTT
>JAZQAT010000006.1:0-24463 GCA_045545375.1 Acetatifactor sp. | reverse complement strand
TGGACTGGCATCTGGTGCAAGAGGTGGACCCAAAGTATGGGACGGGCTGGACAGGATACACCTGGAACCGGAAGCTCTTCCCACAGCCGGAGCACTTTTTGGAGTGGCTCCATCAAAAGGGGATGAAGGTTACCTTAAATGTCCATCCCGCCGATGGAATCAGGGCTTATGAAGAGCTTTATCCTAAGGTGGCTGAGGCAATGGGAATCGATCCTGCCAGTGAAAATACGGTAGTATTTGATGCGGCGGATCCACATTTTATGGATGTATATTTCCATGTGCTCAGCCATGAGTTAGAGAAACAGGGCGTGGACTTCTGGTGGATTGACTGGCAGCAGGGAGAGAAGAGTAAGGTGCCGGGGCTGGATCCATTATGGATTCTGAACCATTATCATTATCTGGATAGCGCCTGGAAAGGAACCAGACCGCTTACCTTCTCCCGGTATGCAGGAGTGGGCAGCCACAGATATCCGGTGGGATTCTCGGGAGACACGATAATTACCTGGGAAAGCCTGGACTTCCAGCCTTATTTTACGAATACAGCAAGCAATATCGGCTATGGCTGGTGGAGTCATGATATCGGCGGTCACATGGGTGGAGCGCGGGATGATGAACTAATGGCCCGCTGGATACAGTATGGTGTATTTTCACCTATTCACCGTCTGCATAGCTCTGATAATCCGTTTTCAGGAAAAGAGCCTTGGAGATATGATGCGGTTACAAGGCAGGTGATGAACTGTTACCTGAGACTTCGCCACGCGATGATACCGTATCTTTATACCATGAATAAAAGGGCACATCAGGAAAATCAGCCTTTGATTCAGCCTATGTATTATCAGGAACCGGAGCGGGAGGAAGCCTATCAGGTGCCAAATGAATATTATTTTGGTACAGAGCTGATTGTAGCACCGATTACGCAGCCGGCTGACAGGGTATCAAGAGCAGCCAGGGTACAGGCTTGGCTGCCGGAAGGATTGTGGGCGGATTTCTTCACCGGAATGATTTACCGGGGCGGCAGAATGATGGATTTGTGGAGAGATATCGAGAATATTCCGGTATTAATGAAGGCAGGAGCAATTATTCCTCTCAGGAATTTAGAGCAGTGTGATAATTCTGTAGACAATCCGCAGAATATGGAAATCAGGATTTTCCCTGCAGCTGATGGCAGTTTCACGTTATGGGAGGATGAAGGCAATACCGTGGAGGACAGACCGGAAAACTGGGCTTCCACAGAGTTATCTTTGACTGTCGGGGAAAAGGGAAGTTTTATCATCGGTAAGGCAAAGGGAAATTTGTCTGTACTTCCCGAAAAGAGAAACTGGAAGCTGGTATTCGTTGGCATGAAGGCATGCGAGCCTGAAGTTCTGACAGATGGTGTGAAACAGGAAATCGGAGTCACTTATGAGGAGGCTGCTAGCAGCCTTATTCTGGAGATTCCGGACACAGATATTACCGAAGAAATCTGTGTATACTTTGAAGATGGAATCCAATTGATGCCGAATGCCACAGAAGAACGTTGCTTTGAAATTCTGGAGAGAACGCAGATGAGTTATCGTCTGAAAAGTGATATCTACAAGATAATAAAGAATCATCCGGATGAGGCAAAAGAATTGCTGGAGAAAGCGGAACTGGATGGAAATGTGCGAGGATGTCTTATGGAGATTCTGAGCTGACGTGTCGGTGCGTCAGCCTTTATAGGAGGTAAAGAGTGATAAATGAAAAAGAAAAGTAGAACGAATTTATTGTCCTCATTTAAGGTGTTTGCTGTCCTGCTGCCTCTGATGCTGATGTTTACTGCATGTGGTAACAATATGGGTGCTGCATCGACGGAAGCCGGGGAGCTGACCGGCTCCCAGCAGTCCGGTTCAGAGCAGGAAGACGGTGTCATGCTGCAGGGATATGATATTTCCACATATGAAATTGTCTATTCCAGTCAGGATGCAAATTCGGAAGTGCTGGCTCAGTGGCTTGCCAATGAAATCAGGGATTTAACGGAGCTACAATTAACTGTAAAAAGTGATGAAGCCGAAATCACCGGCAGAGAAATCCTGATAGGCGTCACCAACCGTACCGGGTGTTCTTTTACTACCCAGACGCTGAAACAGAACGGATATCTGATTGGTGTGGACGAAACCAGTGTTTGTGCAAGAGGCGCTGATGCAGTGGGAACCCGATACGCTGTCTGTGACCTGATGACTGCTTTCGCAGAGAGTCTGGCAGAGGGGAAAGAGGTCATGCTTGCGGATTCTAAAGTAGCGCAGATACCGGAAAGCAATACGCTCAAAGCCATGAGCTTTAATGTATTATATGACGACATATCAACGCAAAGAGAATTGAGTGTTATTCAGACGATTCTTAGAAATTTTCCGGATACTTTCGGAATACAGGAAGGAACCTTGCACTGGATGCAATATTTTGGAAAAACCATTGGCAGTATTTATGGCAGCGTAGGAATCGGAAGAGATGGAACGGAAGACAGTGAGCATACTGCGATTTTCTATCGAAAAGACCGTTTTGAACTGGTGGAGGGCGCTACCAAGTGGCTGTCTGATACGCCGGATAAGGTATCTAAATTTGAGGAGTCTTCCCAAACACGAATCTTTACCTATGCGATTTTGACAGATAAGCAGACCGATACAAACATCCTGGTGGTCAATGCCCATCTGGATCAAACCAGCGGCGTTGGGCGTGACAGACAGGCTGTTGTTTTAATGGAATTTATACAGCAGTATCCGGAATATCCTGTTGTGCTTACAGGTGACTTTAATACCATGGATACTAGCGAGACCTATAAAATTGTGACAGAACAGCTTTTGGACGATGCGGAAACTGCGGAGGTATCAGAGAAATCATTTACCTATATCGGCAGTAAGAAAACGATTGATTTTATCTTTGTCAGTCCTGAAAAGATTGATGTTTTGAATTATCGTGTTATCACCAGAATAGAGAATGGAAGGGTGCCTTCGGATCACTATCCGATTATCATGGAATACAACATTACGAATGAGAAAAGTGGGAAGGAGTGATAGCTATGCCGGTGACCTTAATGAGCTTTAACACGCAGCACTGCATGAATTTCATAACGAAAGAAGTGGAATATGATAGCTTTGCAGAGGAAATCCGCCGCCATAATGCGGATATTATCGGGCTGAATGAAGTGTATGACCAGTGTGATTCCGGTAAATTTCCGGCTCAGGTAAAAATACTTGCAGAAAAGTTGGGATATTATTACTATTTTGCGCAGGCTGTGAAATTCCGCGGACAAGATCCTTATGGAAACGGAATTCTATCCAGATTCCCAATTCTCTCTGCAGAAACCATTCTTATTCCGAAGCCGGAGGTTCCTGCCTATGATGGTTACTATGAGTCCAGGTGTCTGCTGAAAGCTAAAATTGATGTGTGCGGCGGTCTGGAGGTAGGGGTAATCCACTTTGGGCTCAATCAGGATGAGAAAGAAAATGCGGTGAACGCAATACTTACCAATATAGGCGATGAAAAAAGTGTCCTGATGGGTGATTTTAATATAAAACCAGATAATCCGTTGCTTATACCGATAAAAGAAAAAATGTTTGATACTGCAGCACTTTTTAAACAGGAATTATGGAGCTTTCCTTCTGATAACCCGAACAGAAAGATTGATTATATTTTTACCAGCAGTGATATCAAGGTGCTGGACGCAGATATCCCGGCAGATATTGTATCGGATCACAGGCCTCATATTGCTGTGATTGCAGATTAGAAATTTGGCAAGAAAATACTATAATTAGGAGGAGATATAATGATGAAACGCGTACCATTTCTTACGATGGCGATCGTGATGCTGCTCAGCTCCATGACATTTACGCCGATGGTAGCCACAGCGGAAGAGAACGATCCCGTTGTTTCAAGGTTTGCCGTGGTATCGGACGTCCATACCAGTCCGATATCTACCCAAAAAACCATTGACCGCCTTCCCAAGGTATTCGAGACAGCCTATGCCTATGCCGAGAAGCAGGGCGGCACCATCGATGCCTTCGTGTTTAACGGCGATAGCATCAACGGCAACGAAGATGTGTCCGGCTACATCGCTGAAGACGAATGGAAGCTTTTTCTGGCCGGTGTTCGTGATAACGTGAAGAAAGAATCTAAGGTTCTGCTGGCCCTGGCCCGTACTCACGATATCTACGACGGTAACGGAAACAACTTCTATGTGAATGATACCGAGATTAACACCCTGATTAAGGAGTACCTCGGAAGCGACGCAAGCATCATCCCAACTGCTGACTGGGGTTATGGTCCCCATCTGACAGATATAAAAGGTGTTCCTATCATCACCCTGTCCAACGATATGAATAACAAAGACAATACCGATAACAGCTACCACGATTCTGAAGCCTGGCTGGATACCCAGCTGAATACCTTGGTGACAGAGAATCCAAATCGCCCAATCTTCGTTATTTTCCATTACCCCGAAGTGGGAAAGCTGGGATGGACCCAGCGCTGTGGGCAGAACAGCCTGCGTGATACCTTGAACAAATATCCACAGGTCATTGCTATGAATGCCCATGTTCATTGGGATCCCCGCCTTTCCGATGGCATTACCCAGGATCAGTTCACCGAAGTTTACGACGGTGCGATCCGTGACACCGTCGGCCCTAATGACACCACAATAGGCAGCGGCCAATCCCCCATCACGTCCTATTCTATTGTAGAGGTTACCCGGTCCGGTGCGGTTACGATTAAATATATTGACCCCGAGACCGGTGAACTGCTCAAGGAAGCCAATGGTTCCGGCGAAGTGCTGACATACTCCATCCCGAAGGCATGGGACAAGAGCACATGGAACTATACCGACGAAGTAAAATTTGCCGTTGCGAAGGCTGCCTTTGCCACAAATGCGTCCATCAAGCTGTCAGGTAATACACTGACCTTTGACCGTGCCGATTCGGAGCATCCTATTATCCGTTACCGGGTGGATGTTGATAACGGAACCACCACTACGACCAAGTATGTGTTCTCCGAACTTTATAAGGCGGAGCTTCCTAAAACATATTCTACCACTCTGACTTTGGACACCAGTGTGGCGAATACCATTACCGTCACCGCTATCGACGGCATCTATCGGGAATCTGCCAATACCCTGACTGTTGCCTGTGCGGCTGGCGCTACAGGAACGATTACCGGCAGCGCCACCGAAGTAATCCAAAAGACTTACGGAGAAAACGGGGCAGTGGATAACCCTAATAAATATCCTTATTTTAAGAACTATTCCACCACGGATGGTGCCGCTAACATCACAGATTGGGCCATCAGTGATATGAATGACCTGAAAGCATGGTCAGAATTCAGTAAATCCAATACCTGCGAGGGCATGACCTTCCATCTGGTAAACGATATCGACATGAAGGACGAGATTTTCGGCATGATTGGCTCTATTTATGTTCCATTCAAGGGTGACTTTGATGGTCACTTACATACCGTATCCAATCTGTTTATCGATGACACCAGCGGCATGGGTACCGGCTTCTTCGTGAAAACAGACGATGCCAATATTTCTAATTTCGGTATCGAAAGTGGTTTGGTACGAGGTCATATTTCCAACCGTAAATATGAAAACCTCGGTGCAAATAGAGCCTCCTTTATTGATGTAATCGGTGTAGGCTCTATCGTCGGCCGTGCCGACAGCACCACCTTTACCCATGTATGGAATGGTGCCGACGTTACTTACCGGGATGGTCATATGACGGGCATTACCAATCCTAGCTTTGGCGGTTTGGTCGGCAGAGCACAGAGTGCCTGCACCTTCGTAGGCTGTTACAATACCGGTGATGTTCACGGTCTGGACCGGGCCAGTGGTATCACCAACTGGGCACAGAACGGCACAAACGCTGCACGGATTATCAACTGCTTCAATCTGGGTCAGATTACCCGTGAGGATACCAGCAAAGATGCTAACAAAACCGAGGCTATCGGTCGTTACAATTCTGTAAATGCCGCAGATAACAGCTATTTCAACTATAATAACTATTATCTGGAAGGTTCTGCCGAAGTCGCTGGCAGCCGTGACAGTTCCGAATACATCAACGGCGCCGAGGTACCGAAAGCCCTCACCGCCGATGAGGTTAAGACAGATCTTGCTAACAAGTTGAATGCGTACAACGACATCAACGGCGAGTATGCCGACACAGCACTCTGGAAGACTAATGAGGAGACCGGTGTTCCTTATATCGCTTCTTTGGACGGCTCTGACACCGGTGAAGATACTGGCGGAAACACTGGCGGAAACACCGGCGAAAACACCGGCGGAAACACCGGCGAAAACACCGGCGGAGAAACCGGGTCCAGCGAAGAAACCGGGTCCAGCGAAGAAGCCGGTTCTGGTGAAGGCACCGTGGTCCCTGAGTACTATTCCATCACCGAGTTTGAAGCGCACCCTGAAGCGAAAACATTCTCCGTTGCAGAAGCAAGTGATATGGTTACACTGGCAACCCTTTCCAAGTCAAATACATTTGAAGACAAAACCATTATTTTGACGAGTGATATCGACATGAGTGGCGTGACAGGCTTTGCAGGAATCGGCGCTGAAAAAGACTTTCACTTCAAGGGCACCTTCGACGGACAGAACCATACCATTTCTGGCCTCACCCTCACAGGCGTCAACAAAATGGGTCTGTTTATTCGGATCAACAACGGTACGGTTCAGAACCTGACCCTTTCCAAGGTCAACATTACTACCAACGGTGATTACTGCGGTATTCTTGCGTACTGGCTTACAGGTGTGGTGAACATCCATAATGTACACATTAAAGACAGTTCCATCACCGCAGGTGGAAACTATAACGGCGGTTTTGCCGCGTGGGTTGACAATGGCGAAAGCTACAGCTACATCCTGAGCTACTGTACCGTAGACAAGCTGACAATAGACGGTTTGACAAATAAAAAGCAGCAACCTGCTGTATTCGTGGCTGGTGTTGCTAATAACACTACGATTGACCATTGTATGGTTACCAACAGCACCATCTCAGCACAGAGAAACGCCGGCATCATTAGTGCAGCCGGTGTCCGGAATACCACGGTCACGAACTTTATTTCTTATGGAAATACCTTGGAGTGCAACTATAATTCGATAGGTCTGGTTGCCAATACCTTGGCTAGCGATAGAGAGGCAACGCTGAAAAACTGCATATTCTATACTACTTCCGGTGCACAAAATATGAGTGGTAGTGATAACATCACCAGTAAGGATTGCAACACCTTTACCCTGTTCGGTAATCCGGATGTGGCTGGGAAGTTAACCACAGAGAATATCTACATGACTCAGAATAACGAGAGTGCTTTGAAGAATTCTGTGACTACTACCACCGAAGAAGAACTTGCATCCGGCGCAATCGCGTATGCCCTGGGCTGGTCAATGAAGGACGGCAAGATCTGTAATGCTGATGAAAATCATAAGGCCACGGCCAAGTATACCTACATCAACGGTGATACCACGGAATATCGTTATACTGACTACATCGGTAATGTGATCGGAGAAGAAGTTACTGCACTGGAAGGCCACCAATGGGTTGAAACCGCCGGAGATAAGGAAGGCGACAAGGTATTCACTGCCACTGCCATCGTTTCCGAATAAACAAAGTTTATTACACAAGGAGTTTTGCTATGAAAGTAACAGACTTATCATTAAGAGAGAAAATACTGCAAACGGTTGTGCTTAGAGTAAATAAAGATAATTTTGTAGATGAGCAGGTGGGCGCAGCATTTTTCTTTGGTGAAATCATTACGGAAGCAGATGAAATGGGGCTGAATCAGGCCAGAGAAACATTGGCACGGTATATTGATAACGCAAAAATTCCTATTTTAATTACTTCTGATTTTGAAAATGGCTGCGGCAGTATGCTTAAAGGACTTACACCTCTGCCATATCTGATGGGGCTTGGAGCCACTAATAGCGAAGAGATTGCTTATAATTACGGAAAGGCTACTGCGTTGGAGGCACGTTCCGTAGGGGCTAACTGGAGTTTTTCACCGGTATGTGACTTAAATATCAATAAACGCAATCCGTTGGTTAATGTACGCGGTATAGGGGATAACCCTGACCATGCTATTAGACTCTTGAAACAGGTCATTCGTGGTATGCAGGATAACGGATTAGCAGCTTGTGCCAAGCATTTTCCTGGTGATGGAATGGATTACCGTGACCAGCATATTGTTACAACAAACAATACATTAAGTATGGATGACTGGAAGAAGCTTTCCGGAAAAGTTTTTCAGGAATTAATTGACGATGGCGTTTACTCTGTTATGGCAGGTCATATTACATTACCGACATATCAGCAGGAGCTTTTTAAAAACGGCATGAAACTTCCGGCAACCCTTTCTTATGAATTGATTACAAATCTGTTAAAGAAGGAAATGGGATATAAAGGTGTAGTAGTAACCGATGCGCTTGATATGGGTGGTTTTATGGGATGGTACAAGAACCAGCGTCAGGCAGAGATTGAAAGCTTTAAGTCGGGTTGTGATATGATGCTTTGGCCGACTAAGTACTATGTGGATGATATGGCCAGAGCAGTAGAAAATGGTTATATTCCTATGGAAAGACTGGATGATGCGGTAACAAGAATTCTTGAGATGAAGGAAAAGCTGGGATTGTTTAAAAAAGATAATCATGCCGTAATACTCGGTAAAGAGGAACAGGACTTTATCAAGAAGACTCAGCAGGAGACGGCAGAGCATTCCGTGACCCTGATTCACGATGAAGGTAATTTCTTTCCAATGTCACCTGAGAATTACCCGAAAATTGCAGTCATTCCGGTTACACAACATAAACCGGCTTTTCAAGAGGCCGAGTTATTGTGCGAAGAGTTTCGTGCAAAGGGATTCACAGTAGATTACTATCAGGAATTACTCTCAAACATAGAGAATGAGGAAGTGGTTGAAGACCATGATTTAGTAATTTATGCTCTGTTTTCCAGACCGTACAGACCGATGGGATTTTTAGACTTTATGCATCCGGAAGCAAAGAAAGTGGCAAATTGTTGCAAATGGGGCGTAGAAAAAACCATGGTGGTATCTTTCGGCTCGCCGTATTTTGGTAATCAGTATTTTGAAAGAGCGGTGACTTATGTAAATGCATATTCTATGCTCACTCCTAGTGTAAAGGCTTTTGTAAGAGCTGCAACGGGAGAAATTGAATTCGGGAAGTTCAGTCCTGTAGAGCTATAATTCAGGTGAAAATTGAGGTGTGAAATTATGGAACACAAAAAAATAAAGGCAATTGCCTTTGATTTAGACCACACGCTGTATGACCGATATGGTACTTTGAGAAGCATTGCTTATCTTTTAAAGCAACGTTACAAGGACCGTTTGAATCCCGTGCTTAGTGCGGCACAGATAGGTGATATGCTGGTAGAAGTAGATAAAAATCATATTTATGATGGATGGCCTGTAATGTTTGAAGAACTGCTTGCACGGGGGATGTTTATAAATCCACCGTCCTTCGAAGAATATTTTGCCTTTTTTATGGGAGCTTTCCAGAAAATAGCAGTGCCTTTTCCCATGGTGGATGGTATGTTGGCCGGGCTTCAGGAACAAGGCTATAAAGTGGGACTACTCACCAACGGTGAATCTATCATTCAGCGTGGCAAGGTAAAACTTATAGGATTGGAACATTCCTTTGACCAAATACTTGCGGGAGAAGAAATGGGCATTCAAAAACCGGCAACACAGCCTTTTGAGAAAATGGCAAGGTGCCTGGGATGTACTACAGAGCAGATGGTATATGTGGGAGACAATCCGTTAAATGATATGGAAGCAGCAAGAAGAGCCGGCTGCATTCCGATATGGGTCAAGACTTCCGGCAAAGATTGGGCTTTTCCGGAATATGAGAAGCCTCGCTATGAGGTGAATGATATATTGGAGCTTCCGGAGTTACTTGAACAGTTGAATTAAAAACTCAGTGAATAACTTTGAGCAGGTAGGAATGATTTATTCCCGCCTGCTCGAGTTGTTTTTTTAGGATGAAGGTGTATTATGCTGTTAAATCGGCTGTGAATAGTTACAAAAGAATTAAATTTTTATAAAAAAGGAGTTGACAAAGCGGATGATTTGAATTACACTTCAAAGTAGTGGTTAGAATCATCTAACTGTTAATAGCATGTAGTAACTGTGATTTGCTTCGACTAAAATCAAGTTTTGGCTGAAGTACACTAACAGAGATAGAGAGGCATATATGACTTTAATTGATGCTAATGATGGAGAAGAATATATTATTAAAGATATTGTGACTGATGATGAAGAATTAAATGCATTTCTTTTTTCGTTGGGCTGTTATAGTGGTGAGCCTATTACGGTAATTTCACATATAAAAGGTGGCTGTGTTGTTTCAATCAAAGATGCCCGGTATAACATTGATAATGATTTAGCGAAAGCTATTTCAATAAAATAGTGATTTTTTATCACTATTTTTTATAACAAACAGTTAGTTGCTGCTAACAAAAGAAGAAATCTGTTAGAAAGTAGAAAATAGGAGGATGCATCATGAGAATTGCATTGACAGGAAATCCGAACAGCGGAAAAACTACTATGTACAATGCCCTGACAGGAAGAAATGAACGTGTTGGTAACTGGGCAGGTGTTACAGTAGAAAAAAAGGAAAGCCCAATTAAAAAGAGTTATTATGACGGAACGGAGGAATTGATTGCAGTAGACTTGCCCGGTGCATACTCCATGTCTCCGTTTACATCAGAAGAGAGTATCACAAGTGGTTATGTTAAAAATGAGAATCCGGATGTAATCATCAACATCGTTGATGCTACAAACTTAAGTCGTAGTTTGTTCTTCACCACACAATTATTGGAGCTTGGAATTCCTGTGGTTGTAGCTTTGAACAAAAGTGATATCAACGAGAAGAAAGATACCAAGATTGATGCGGCACTTTTAGCTGATAAGTTGGGATGTCCTGTTATAGAGACAATTTCTACTTCTTCAAACAATAACGGATTGAAAGATGTTGTAAATAAAGCTGCATCATTAAAAGGCTGCGTACAGAAAGCTCCGTATGTTCAGGGCGAGATTGATCTGCAGGACAAAGCGGAAGTAGAAAAAGCTGACAGAAAGCGTTTTGAATTTGTAAATAAGATCGTAAGTGACGTTGAAAAGCGTAAAGTATTTACCAAGGATAAGAATAAACAGGATAAGATTGATGAAATCCTTACAAATAAGTTTGTTGGTATCCCAATCTTCGCTGTTGTTATGTTCTTAGTATTCTACATATCTCAGTCAACGTTAGGAACATGGATTGCAGACTGGTTGGTAGGCTGGATCGAAACTTTCCAGGAATGGGTTGCAGGTATGGTAGAAGGTGCTTCTCCGTTCTTACAGGCACTGTTGGTTGATGGTATCATTGGTGGTGTGGGTGCCGTTGTAGGTTTCCTGCCGCTGGTAATGGTAATGTACTTCCTGATCGCTTTATTGGAAGATTGTGGTTACATGGCTCGTGCAACAGTTGTGTTAGATCCTATCTTTAAGAGGGTTGGTCTTTCCGGTAAATCCATTATCCCTATGGTAATCGGTACCGGTTGTGCTATCCCCGGAATTATGTCCTGCCGTACGATCCGTAACGAGAGAGAGCGCAGAACGACAGCAATGTTAACACCGTTTATGCCTTGTGGTGCAAAACTTCCGGTTATCGCTCTGTTTGCAGGCGCATTCTTCTCAGATGCTTCCTGGGTAGGTCCTCTGATGTACTTTGCCGGTATACTGTTGATTTTACTGGGTGCTTTACTTGTAAAGAAGATTACAGGATATAAATATAGAAAGTCCTTCTTCATTATTGAGCTTCCTGAATATAAGCTTCCAAGTCTGAAGAGAGCTGTTATTTCCATGTTGTCACGCGGAAAGGCTTACATTGTAAAGGCTGGTACAATTATTCTGGTTTGTAACGCTGTTGTTCAGATTATGTCCACATTTAACTGGAAGTTACAGGTTGTAGAAGAAGGAATGGAGAATACATCCATCCTTGCTTCAATTGCTTCTCCGTTTGCAGTTCTTCTGATCCCGGTAGGATTTGGCGTATGGCAGTTAGCAGCTGCAGCAATTACAGGTTTTATTGCAAAAGAGAACGTTGTAGGTACATTAGCAGTAGTTTATGGTCTTACCAATTTCATCGATACAGAAGAATTAGCATTGGTTGGTGGAAGTAATGAAGTTGCACTGGCTATGGGATTAACAAAGGTTGCTGCTTTAGCATATCTGATGTTTAACCTGTATACACCTCCTTGCTTTGCTGCTATCGGTGCTATGAACTCTGAGATGCAGGATAAGAAGTGGTTATGGGGCGGCATTGCGCTGCAGCTGGGAACCGGTTATGTTGTAGCATTCCTGGTATATCAGATTGGTACTTTAATTACCACAGGAGGCCTTGGAAATGCATTTGTTCCCGGTCTGATCGCAGTTGTTGCTATGGTGGCAATTGTAGTTGCTTTGATCAATAAAACAAATAAGAAGTTTAATGCCGAATACAAATTGAAATAATTTGGCTGTTGAAAAGGGAGTGTTGGTATGGCAGATTTGATTATCGCAGTAATTGTGCTGATTATAGTTGGTGCTGCTGCATCTTACATAATTAAGGCGAAGAAAACCGGTGTAAAATGTATCGGTTGTCCTGCGGCCGGCAAATGTTGTGGCAAGAATGCCGGACATTCTGATTGCGGTTGCGGGTGTCATTCCGATACGAATGAATAAAAGCGAACTAATTTAATTGAAAAAAGAATCTCTATCAACGGAAATTGTGTTGATAGAGATTTTTTTGATAGGTATAAATTGCTTCGATCTTCATGCTCTGTGATTTTAAAATAATGAGATTACAGATTGACGTTCTACGATTTCTACATCCATAACCACATGGGAATCGGCGAGCGGAATTCCCGTATGGATTTGCTCAAGCAATAAGCGGGTGGCCAGTAATGCTTTTTCGCGGACGTTCTGAGAAATCGATGTTAATTTTGGGGATATGAACTGACATAATTGTAAATTATCATAACCCACAACCGACAGATCAATCGGAATGCGAAAACCACTTAAACGTGCACCTTCTATAATGCCTGCAGCGCAAATATCCGCGGTAGTAACGACTGCAGTGATGGGACTGGAGAGAGCGGCTATTTTTTTCCCGGCAGCGATTCCTCCTTCATAGCTGGGAGTATAGCTGAACACATATTCCGGGCGAAATGGGATACCACTTTCTTCTAATGCACGTTTATATCCATTCAGTCGCTCAGTCAACAGTGGATTTCCTTCATAATCGGCAACAAAAGCAATATGAGAATGTCCTCGATTAATAACGTATTTTGTAGAAAGAAAAAGCCCTTTGCTGTCATCCGAACATATATTAATAACACTATCATAATTATTGTGATTATCAAATATTGCAATGGGACATGGTGCCTCTTCTAAAAATTTACTGTAAAGTTCATGATTATCAGGATAAAGAAAGATAATCCCATCTATATTCCAGTTCCTGAGAAGGAGATCCAGATCTTCTTGATGTGTAACAGAGCGAACCATGGTGTAATAGCCATTATTGCGCAATTCGTTCTCAATAGCACCGATCATAGTGCTTACATATGGATTCTCCATATAAAGCTCGGCCTCTTCCGGCTTGTTAATGGAAATAACAATACCAATGATATTAGAGGTTTTATTTGTCAAACTTCGTGCACTAAGATTAGGGACATAATCATATTCTCTGATAATCTGATTTACCTTTTCTATTGTCTTGGCTGAAACACGATTATGTTTACCGTTGATAACATTGGATACGGTCATCATGCTGACACCGGCCTTTTCGGCAATATCCTTTAAAGTCATATAAATCACCTCGTAAAGTTTAATTAAACCTATTTTGTAGAACTTATTATACTATTCAGAAACCAAAATGGCAACTAAAAATTTGTAAAATGTAAAAGTGCACAATTTACATACCTAAAAAATGTGTAAAATAATGAAAATGATTAATGCTATTGACAAAGGACAGCAAGCGTGTTAATTTAATAATAGATTTAGCGCTAAACTAAACGAAAACAAGATGTGGGATTAGGAGGGCTTTTAGAATGAAGAAAAAATTAGTTGCAATGATGCTGTTGGCTGCTTTAGCAGTATCCGGTCTGACAGGATGTGGAGCAAGTGGTACAGATAATTCCGGCAAAGCAGCAGTGGAAGTTCCGACAGAACCTTTTGGTGATACCATTAAGTATGATCCAACCGTAGAGATTAACGGTGGAAAAGATATCACCGTTGAATTGTGGGAGTGGGGCAGTGATGATTTATTCCAGCAGGCTATTGATGGATATACAGCAATTCATCCCAATGTAACAATTAAGTTGGTAAATAATCCCTGGGAAGATTACTGGACCAAATTGCCGCTGGCACTTAACGGAGAGAGCGGACCTGCAATTTTCAATGTACATAACAGCTATCATGAAAATCTGATCAACTATATGGCTCCGCTGGAAATTTCGCTGGAGGATCTGCAGGCAGACTTCACCGGTGTAGATGCTCATGTGATTGATGGAGAAGTTTATTACATTGACTACGGTATGATGACAGGTACCGTTTACTATAATAAGGAAATGTGGGCTAATGCCGGACTTACAGAAGCAGATATCCCCAAAACATGGGACGAGATGCGCGAGGTTGCAAAAAAGCTGACAATCAAAGAAGGCGATACCTTGATTCAGGCCGGCTTGAACTTCAATGATGACTTCCACGCGAACTATTTACTGGGGCTGAATTACCAGCTGGGTGAAAACTTGTTCCAGGAAGATGGCAAAACTCCAAACGTAAACTCTGATGCTATGAAACAGGTTATGCAGATGTTGGTTGATCTGTATGAAGTAGATGGCGTTGGTTCAAAGGACTTCGGAGAAAAAGGTGCTGACAGCTTTGGTCAGGGACAGTCTGCAATGGTTATACAGTGGGGCCATTACTATAATACCTTAAAAACAACATGGACCGATATCGACTTTGGTGTATTTGAAATTCCTACATTCGATGGAGAACCCTATGCATACAACCGTTATAATGGTGAATCCACATTTGGTGTCAATAAAAACGCACCGGCTGATCAGCAGGCAGTTGCACAGGACTTCATTAAGTATTTCCTGGCAAATGATGAAATTCAGATTGCGTTTAATCTGGCTATGAGTACATTCCCTGCTAAAAAATCTCTTGCTGATAATGAGCAGGTTTTGCAAAATCCGTCTCTGGCTGTATTGGCAGAACATATTGACCGTTATATCTGGCCGGGGCCTATGCCCTCCACAATGGAGACCTCTTTAAAGAAAGCAGGACAGGACATTTTCTATAACGGAGTGGATATTGATACAGCATTAAAGGAAGCACAGGAAAATATCATTAGAGATATGCAGAGCAGTACCTTTACTTCTGTTGAAAGTCTTTATAAATATGCAGAATAAGTTAGACTATTGAGTAGTTAAACAAAGAAAAGGATACCGAAAATATAATTTTTCGGTATCCTTGCTGAATAGAGAAGAGGGAGGTTCCTGTATGTTCAAAAAATCACATCCGCTGCAAAGTAAAAGTGAAATTATTCTTCGCAATATTGTAGTGACTGCAATGGTTGTATTTTTTACCGTATTCCTGATTATCCCCATTGGAATTGCTTTTGCGGGAAGTTTTCATGAATGGAATCCATTAAGTGGAACTTATAAGTTTTTAGGCTTGAAAAATTATATTGATGTTTTTACCAGTGAGTTATTCTGGACATCGATGTTAAATACCTTGATTTTTTCTGTGGTAGTTATTATTTTCCGTGTAGGCTTAGGGCTGGGAATTGCGTATGCGATTTATTCCCCGTTGGTAAAACATAAAAGTTTCTTCCGTGCAGTTTATTATATGCCGGTAGTAACGCCTATGGTTGCAGTAGCATTTGTCTGGAAGTTTATGTACAATCCACAGATCGGTACGATCAATCAGCTCTTCGGTTTAGATATCAACTGGCTGATGAATCCCAAAACTGCTCTATTGGCAGTTATGATCATGACAATCTGGAAGGATTTTGGTTATGCAGTTGTCATGTACATGGCAGGTCTTTATTCTCTGCCGACGGAAGCTTTGGAAGCAGCAAAAGTGGATGGTGCCACTGCATGGCAGACATTCAGATATATCACTTTTCCTTTGTTAAAACCTATGACCCTGTTTGTGGTGATTACCTCCATTATTTCCTATATTCAGGCATATGTTCAGATTTTGATCATGACAGAGGGCGGCCCCGGTACAACTACGTATCTGGCTTCCTATATCATCTATGATGAGGCTTTTGTAAAATATAATTTTGGTTATGCATCAGCATTATCCTTTGTACTATTTGTTATTACCGCTATATTTACCGGGTTATCATTCCGTGTTTCCGGATCCAAAGAATAGGAGGAGTCAGATATGAAGAGAAAGATAAGCAGGATCGCATTGTATGCCATACTTATTCTTTTGGGAATCGTAACAGTGTATCCGTTTGTATGGATGGTTTTTTCTTCCTTTAAGCAAAACCGTGAAATTATGGCGTTAGAGCAGCATCTGCTGCCTCAGGCATTCATTGTTGATAACTATATCAATATGAATAACCGCTTTAACTTCCTTCGTTTCTTTGGAAACAGTTTAGTTGTAACTCTTGCAATCACTGTATTGGTAGTTTACACCAGCACTATATGTGGATTTGTTTTGAGTAAATATAAATTTAAGGGTAGAAATCTGTTGTTTGGATTTGTACTGGCAACCATGATGATTCCATGGTGTGTAACAATTATTCCGAAATATACCATGATCCAGGATTTTGGATGGATGGACAGCTATAAAGCATTGATCATACCTGCCATGTTCAGTGGATTTGGTATCTTTAATATGAAACAACACATATCTACGTTGCCGGATGAAATTCTGGAGGCTGCCAGAATTGATGGCGCCAATGAATTTTACATTTTCCATCGTATTGTTTTCCCGATGGCGAAAAACGGTATTTCCAGTATTGCGATTTTCCAGTTCCTGTGGGCATGGGAAGATTATCTGTGGCCATATCTGGTAATCAATACAAAGGAAAAACAGCTTTTGGCAGTTGGTTTAAAAATGTTCAATGGACAATATTCCACGGATTACGGTGCTTTATTTGCAGCAACAGCAATCTCTATTATTCCTGTTTTGATTATTTATTTGATTTTCCAGAAACAGTTTATTGCAGGTATTGCTTCATCAGCGGTTAAGGGCTAAAACATCAGGCAGAAGATAGGAGGAAATATATGCAGGAGAGATATCGCGTACAGACGCGTCCAATGGCATTATCATCCCAAATAGTACAGGGTGATAAATATCGAATTACGATTTTGACAGAAGGATTGATACGTCTGGAATATTCAGAAGAAGGAGTGTTTGAAGACCGTGCTACAAAGCTGGCTTTTTTCAGAGATTTCCCGAAATGTGATTATCGCGTGGTACATACGGAAGACGGAATTGAAATACATACTTCAAGAGTGCATCTGATATACAATGAAAAAGAATTTTCTTCCAACGGACTGAGTATTCAGGTCAAAGGAAATATCAGTGTTTACCATAGCCTCTGGCACTATGGAGAAGAAATTCATGATCTGGGCGGAACTGCAAGAACGCTGGATGAAGCAGATGGAGCAATTCCCTTAGATCATGGAGTGGTATCCGGATTCGGTTATTCACTGCTTGATGACAGCGAATCCCAGGTGCTTTTGGAAGACGGGTGGATCGAGCCGAGAAAGAAAGGTATCAAAGACTTATATTTCTTTGGTTATGGACATGATTATAAAGAGGCGCTGAAAGACTTCTATTATCTTTGCGGTCAGACACCAATGCTTCCAAGGTATGCTTTGGGCAACTGGTGGAGCAGATATTACAAGTATACCGAAGAATCTTATATGGAGCTGATGGAGCGCTTTGATCAAGAGAATCTTCCTTTTACCGTTGCAGTTATCGATATGGACTGGCATCTGGTAGATATTGATCCCAAATACGGAAGCGGTTGGACAGGATATACCTGGAACAAAGAATTTTTTCCGGATCCAAAACGATTCCTAGGCAAGCTGCATGACCGTGGTATGCGTACCACCTTGAATGTGCATCCGGCCGGTGGTGTACAGGGGCATGAGGAAATGTATCTGGAAATGGCAAAAGCATTGGGTGTCGATTATGAGCATGAGGATCCCATTGAATGTGATCCTGCTGATCCGGTATTCCTGGAGGCTTATTTTAAATATCTGCATCATCCCAGAGAAGAGGAAGGCGTAGATTTCTGGTGGATAGACTGGCAACAGGGAACGAATACGAAAATAGAAGGCTTGGATCCTCTTTGGATATTCAATCATTATCATTTCCTGGACAGCAAACGAAACGGCAAGCGTCCCATGACTTTTTCAAGGTATGCAGGACCCGGCAGCCATCGTTATCCAATTGGATTTTCCGGTGATACAGTGACAACTTGGGAATCCCTGGAGTTCCAGCCGTATTTTACGACAACTGCGTCCAATATAGGATATGGATGGTGGAGCCATGACATCGGCGGTCATATGTTAGGATATAAAAACGATGAAATGGAAGCACGTTGGGCACAATATGGAATTTATTCTCCAATTATGCGTCTCCACAGCTCCTGTAGTGAATTTAACGGTAAAGAGCCATGGAGATTCAAAAAAGAAACAGAAGCTGCCATGGGAGATGCTCTTCGTAAACGTCACCAGATGATTCCTTATCTGTATACCATGAATTACAGAAGCTATAAAGAATCTTTGCCGCTGATAACGCCAATGTATTATGATTATCCGGAAGAGAATCAGGCGTATTTGGTGAAGAATCAGTATATGTTCGGCAGCGAGCTTTTGGTTGCTCCGATTACCGGTAAGCGAATTCCGCAAATTAATTGCGCGAAAGTAAATGCATGGCTTCCGGAAGGAAGATGGTATGACATTTATACCGGTCTGATGTATGATGGCGGACGTATGATTGACCTTTATCGTGATCTGAATTCCATTCCGGTACTTGCCAAAGCAGGTGCAATTTTACCTTTTACGGATGAAATCAGTGGTGTGGAAGCGACTCAGAATCCTTTATCTTTCCGCTTGAAAGTATATGCGGGAGCAAACGGAGTGTTTGAGTTATATGAAGACGACAACGAGACCTGCGACTATGAAAAAGGTGATTGCGTGAAAACAAAATTCGAATATCAGGAAGGGGATAAAGCGGAGTTCATCATTCATCCTTCCGTTGGAAATCTGCAGTTGATTCCTGAGAAGAGAAGTTATGTTGTAGAACTTACCGGATTCCGGAAAGCTGCAAAAGACCAGGTAATTGTTACGATAGCAGGTCAGGAAATGAAGGCTGTCACTTCTTATGATAACGCAAAGCAGGCAGTTGTGTTACAGATACCGGAGATATCCGTTTGTCAGGAAATTCGTATATGTATTGATAAAACCTACTTCCAGATGGAAAATCAAGTAGTTGAAACCTGTTTTGATTTCTTGAATCAGGCGGAGATATCCTTTGTTCAAAAAGACAAGATATATCATCTGATTCAGAAGGAAAAGCGCATTCCCATTCTTATAGCAGAATTAAGTACTATGGGATTGGAAGAAAATCTGTATGGAGCTTTGTTGGAAATTATTACGGCAAAGGCATCCTGAAAAATAGTAATCATGAAATAGTAAAAAGAAGTCCGGTAGTTGAATTGTAAAGTTTAGCTACCGGGCTTCTTTCAGATTCTTATAATTATCATGCATACATTCCTTGTTAATGTTTAAGATTTCCTTAAGCACATTGTATTTTTTTGTGGCATGTTTTATACTTATTATCATCAAGTGATGCAATGGAGGAAGGCAGCATGAAGAAATTAAGTAAGGGTTTTATGAGAAAGGGATTTTCAATTGCGATGGCAGCAGTGTTAAGTATATCATTGCCTGCATGCGGAAATCAGAGCAGTGACGGGAAGAATGCCACTGCAGGGGAGAGTGGCAGCAGTACAGGAGAAAATGCAGGATATGTTTATGTACCGGAGTATTTTCAGATGGAAACAGATGAGAATACCCATATGAGCAGCACTGTTCTGCAGAAAGAAAAATTGTATTATTCTGTTTATAGTTATAATGAGGAAACCGGAGAATCCACCAGGGGCTTCAAGAGCCGTGCTTATGACAGTATGGACACGGAGGAGAGCCTGAACATCGCATTTGAGGGACGGGAAGGATATGACAACAGTATGGGGGATTTCTTCTTTGATTCTGAGGGGAATATGTATGTAACCTGGTATAGCTATCCCGTTTATGTAGAAGGAGAAGACTATAATTATGATGATAATACGACCTATCTGACAAAGTATGACAGTGCTATGAATCAGATATGGGCGCAGGATATCGGAGAAGTGCTGACTGATGAAAACAGTTACATACAGAAAGCAGTGATTGGTAAAGATGGGAAGATTTATGCTTCCTCCGGCAGTGTAATTTTCGTTTTTAACGGGGAAGGTATTTATGAGAAGACCATTCCGTTAAATACAGATTGGATCAATGACATCATAGCAACTGTTGATGGTAAAATACTGATTATGCAATACGGGATGAATGGTTTGGAACTGGCAGAAGTCGATACTGCAACCGGTGCATTAGGGGCAACCTACGGCAATCTTCCTGACTATAATAGTAAGATCAAGAGCAGCAGCGAGGGGAAGCTTTTGATTTCCGGTTCCAGTAAATTATATGAATATGATCTGGCAACGCAGGAGTCTACGGTGATCCTGGATTGGATCGACTGTAATATCGATGGTAACTATGCATCAGATTTTTGCATGCTGGAAGATGGAAGGTTTGCGGTATTTTATGATAACTATGATGACGCACCGGAAGTAGTGCTTCTTACGAAGATGCCTTCATCCCAGGTAGTGCAGAAGGAAATCATCACCCTTGCTACACTTTATGAAGGAAACTCTACCCTCCAGCAGGCAGTGGTAGCCTTTAATAAAGCAAGCAGTGAGTATCAGATTAGGATCAGGACCTATATTGATAATACTGCAGAATGGACAGAGACGACTTATTCTGATGCGATTTCGCGATTAAATGCAGATATTGTGGGCAATGACTGCCCTGATATTATTGATTTGTCCAGTGCGGACCTGAATAACCTGGCAGGAAAAGGCGCTTTGGAGGATCTGACGTCTTATCTGGAGGCAAGTACGGTTGCTAATAAAGCGGACTTTGTTCCCAGTGTGCTGGCGGCTTATAACATTGACGGCGTACAGGTAACTGTTCCTAAATATTTCAATATTGCAACATTGCTTGGAAAGAATTCTGTGGTGGGTGAAGAATCTGGCTGGACCTTGGATGATGTGATTGCCCTTGCAGATGCCTACCCGGATGCACAGCTGATGCAGTATGTAACGAAAGAGAGCGCATTGCGGATTTGCATGCAGTTTGCCAGCGAATCGTTCATTGATTACGAAACAGGTAAATGTAATTTTGACAGCCCAGAATTTGTTAAGGTGCTTGAATTTGCCAATCGTTTTGTTGAAGAGTACGATTACTCTAATGATGAAAGCTTGCCGTCCATGATTCAGTCAGGTAAAGTGCTCTTATCTGCTGCGTCTTTCGGGGATGTGCAGGAGTATCAGATGCATAACCTGATGTTTGAAGAAGAGACCACCAGCATAGGTTACCCTACTTTTGACGGCAGTGCAGGCGTATTTTTAAGTGGCAGCGAAATATATGGAATCTCTGCAAAGAGTGAGTGCAAGGATGGGGCGTGGAAGTTCATGGAAAGTGTTCTTGCAGGCGATGCTGAGGAATATCGTTGGCAATTCCCGTCCCGTGCGGATGAATTGGAGAAAGTATTTGAAGAAGCCATGGAGCCGGAATATCAATATGATGAAAAGGGCGAAATCATGTACGACGAAAACGGCGAGCCGGTGCAAAATCCTAAGACTACCTGGGGATATGATGATTGGGAGGCTGAAATCTATGCTGCGACCCGGGAAGAGATAGATGAGATCAAAGAAATGATAGAGATTGCCAGACCATATTACAGTGGTGACGAGACTATCTATAGTATGATCAGTGAAGAAGCAGCTGCGTTCTTTGAAGGGCAGAAAAGTGCGGAAGATGCAGCGAAGATCATTCAGAGTCGTGTAGAGATTTATGTAAGTGAGCAGAGCTGACAGAAAAAAGTAAAAATTTGGAATATGTTATTGACATCCAAGTCGAAAAACGTTATACTTCTCAACAGTAAATTTCCCGTGGGGGAGTAGCATGCGTACCATGTACGTAGCAAGTCAACATCATGGCCAATATTGGTCTGGCTTGTTTTAAATTGCGAGACTCATGTATAACTATGAGCTATACGAGAGTCTTACGTTTTCAGGATAATTTAAGACCCAAGCATAGCTTATCAGTTGTGCTTGGGTCTTTTGCTTTAGAACTTATAATCTTTTTTTACAGGAGGAAAGTAGCATGAGGTATTATTGTGAAAACCAGGAAACAGTTTTGCAGGAACTCGGTTCATCCAGGCAGGGACTTAGTCAAACGGAAGCACAAAGCCGTCTTGAGAAAAACGGTAAAAACAAATTGGAAGCAGCAAAAGGGAAATCGCTGATTCGCAGATTTTTGGAGCAGCTTGCCGATCCGATGATTATTATTTTGCTTGTAGCTGCTGCTATCAGCGGTGTGCTGGCAGTCATCGAAAATGACAGTTTTGCTGATGTCATCATTATCCTTGCGGTTGTAATTATTAACGCCATTCTCGGTGTATATCAGGAAAGCAAAGCAGAGAAAGCCATTGAAGCACTGCAGGAAATGTCGGCAGCCACATCAAAGGTACTGCGTGACGGAAAGGTACAGGTTATCCATAGTGAAGACCTGGTTGTAGGTGATATCGTTCTTTTAGAGGCGGGTGATGCAGTTCCGGCAGATGCGAGAATCCTGGAAAGTGCCAGTCTGAAAGTAGAGGAAGCAGCTCTAACCGGTGAGTCGGTTCCCGTTACGAAATTCATTGATATGATCAATCTGAAGGATGGA
Organism: Acetatifactor sp.; assembly: GCA_045545375.1. Taxonomy (GTDB): domain Bacteria; phylum Bacillota; class Clostridia; order Lachnospirales; family Lachnospiraceae; genus Acetatifactor. The sequence continues at coordinate 1,397 of JAZQAT010000006.1, read as the reverse complement.
GAAAAAGATGTTCCGCTCGGCGATCGTAAAAACATGTTCTATATGGGCAGTACTGTTGTTTACGGCAGAGGTACGGCTGTTATTACTGCAACCGGTATGGACACCGAAATGGGTAAGATTGCCGATGCTCTGCAGAAAGCAGAAGAGGGTGAGACTCCTCTCCAGATGAAACTGAATCAGCTTTCTAAAATACTTACATGGCTTGTACTGGGCATCTGTGTGATTGTATTTGCCGTTCAGTTGATGAAAGCAGGCAGCTTTGATTTTGAACTTGCGCTGAGTTCCTTTATGGTTGCTGTATCTCTTGCAGTGGCAGCTATTCCTGAAGGACTTGCTGCAGTTGTAACCGTGGTTCTTTCCATTGGTGTAACCAACATGTCCAAACGAAATGCAATTATTCGTCGTCTGACTGCTGTCGAAACGCTGGGGTGTGCGCAGATTATCTGCTCTGATAAGACAGGTACGCTGACACAGAATAAGATGACCGTTGTAGATTTCTTTGGAGAAGAGGAAGCGCGCCTTGCATCTGCTATGGCACTTTGTAACGATGCAGAGCTTGATTCTGACGGCAATGTCACCGGTGAACCCACTGAAGCTGCTTTGGTTGCATGGGCCAACAAGCTGGGAATGGCCAAGCCTTCCCTGAAAGCAAAGTTAGAGCGGTGCGGTGAGGCTCCTTTTGATTCCGGAAGAAAGATGATGTCAACGGTTCATAAGACCGAAAACGGATTTGTACAGTATACGAAGGGTGCTCCTGATGTTATCATCGGAAAGTGTGCATATTATCTGAAAGACGGAAAAGCGGTACCTATGACAAAGGAATATGCCGCTGAGATTCTGACTGCCAACAAAGCAATGGCAGATAAGGCACTTCGTGTCCTTGCTTGTGCAGAAAGAGTATGGGCTGAGAAACCCGCTGATTTTGACGCAGAATATCTGGAGCAGGAACTTTGCTTTATCGGCTTGTGCGGAATGATCGACCCCGTTCGTCCCGAAGTAAAGGACGCTATTGTGGAATGCAGAGGGGCAGGTATCCGTCCTATTATGATCACAGGTGACCATATTGACACCGCAGTCGCCATTGCAAAGGAGCTTGGTATTATTACGGAAGGGACTTATGCAATCACCGGTTCACAGCTTAATGACATGAGTGATGAGGAATTTGAACAGAAATTCCGTGACATCAGCGTATATGCCCGTGTTCAGCCGGAGCATAAGACACGTATTGTAAATGCCTGGAGAAAGGCCGGTTATGTTACTGCTATGACCGGTGATGGTGTCAATGACGCCCCATCTATTAAATCGGCGGACATTGGTGTAGGTATGGGTATCACAGGAACGGATGTTACCAAGAATGTGGCAGATATGATTCTGGCAGATGATAACTTTGCTACCAT
>JAZQAT010000005.1:0-38710 GCA_045545375.1 Acetatifactor sp. | reverse complement strand
CCTATCAGGCAGGCGCAAGAGAAGTATCCATTATTGAGGAGCCGATTGCAGCAGCTATCGGTGCCGGCATTGATATTTCCAAGCCTTGCGGTAATATGATCGTAGATATCGGAGGCGGCACCTCTGATATAGCAGTCATTTCCCTGGGAGGCACTGTAGTCAGTGCGTCTATCAAGATTGCCGGAGATGACTTTGATGAAGCCATTGTACGTTATATGCGTAAAAAACATAACCTGTTGATCGGAGAAAGAACTGCTGAGGATCTGAAGATTAAGATCGGTTCCTGCTATAAGAGGCCGGAGCCGGATTTCATGGATGTAAGAGGACGTAACCTGGTAACAGGTCTTCCTAAAACAGTAAAAGTATCTTCCGAGGAAACTGAGGAAGCTTTGAAGGAGACCACCTCACAGATCGTAGAGACGATTCACAGTGTATTGGAGAAGACTCCGCCCGAGCTTGCAGCGGATATTGCTGACCGGGGTATCGTCCTGACAGGAGGCGGCAGCTTGCTGCGCGGTCTGGAAGAATTGATTTCTTCCAGAACAGGTATCAATACCATGACAGCAGAGGATCCCATGACAGCAGTTGCTATCGGTACCGGTAAATATGTTGAATTTCTGGCAGGTTACAGAGAGGACTAAGCGGGAGGGACGATCAAGCAACAGAGAGGATTTAACGGCACTTACGGCCATATATAAATAGTTACAACCGGCTGTCGGTTCCCGGCAGCCTTTTTCTTCCGGCAACAGATTCCCGGCCGTAGCCTGTTGCTGAGTTCTGAAAGGTAAGATTTTCGATATGGAAACAGTCAATGGTTATGTAGATCACATTATTTTTCAAAACAGCGAAAATGGATATACGGTCTTAAGCCTGATGGCGGAAGGTGAAGAACTTACCTGCGTAGGCGTTTGCAAGGGCTTGACCCAGGGAGAGAATATCTGTGCCCGGGGCGAGACAGTGGAACATCCTGTATATGGAAGTCAATTTAAAATCAGTACTTATCAGGTGGTTGCACCGAAGGACAGTGTCAGTATGGAACGATACCTGGGTTCCGGCGCGGTGAAGGGTGTAGGAGCAGCACTGGCTGCCAGAATCGTCAAGAAATTTGGTGATGACACATTTCGGATTATCGAAGAAGAACCTGAGCGGCTGGCTGAAATCAAAGGAATCAGTGAGCGGAAGGCCAGAGAGATTGCTGTCCAGATGGAGGAAAAGAAAGAACTGCGTGAGGCTCTTGTGTATCTGCAGCAGTTTGGTATCTCCAATACGCTGGCAGTCAAGATTTACGATACCTATGGAATGAATCTTTACAGTATTATGAAGGAAAATCCGTACAAACTGGCAGAGGACATCAGCGGCGTTGGGTTCAAGATTGCAGATGAAATTGCTTCCAAGATAGGGATTCATACCGACTCAGATTACCGGATACGCAGCGGATTGCTGTATACATTGCTTCGGGCAACAGGAGAGGGGCATTGTTATCTGCCCATGGATCTGCTGCTTCAGAGAGCGTCGGATTTGCTCGGTGTGACAGAAGAAGATATCCGGCCGCAGATAGATAACCTGACTATGGATAAGAAAACTGTGGTCAAGGGAAATGCTGTGTTTGCGGCATCCTATTATTATGCAGAACTGAATTGTGCCAGGATGTTGAGGGAGCTGGACATGCCCATGTGGGGCGATACCGCTGCTGTAGAACTGGTGGTCAGGAAGAAGATTGAAAAGTTGGCATCGTCTCTTCACATGGAAATGGATGAACTGCAGCAGGAAGCAGTATTGGAATGCGTTAAGAATGGTCTCTTTATCCTGTCCGGAGGGCCGGGTACAGGTAAGACTACTACTATCAATATGATCATTCATTATTTTGAAGCTGAGGGAATGGATATTTTCCTGGCAGCACCTACGGGGCGTGCAGCCAAAAGAATGACCGAAGCAACGGGATATGAGGCAAGAACCATTCATCGTATGTTGGAACTGAACGGTGCTTTGTCAGATGAAGATACCGGAAAGGTGCGTTTCGAGCGCAATGCAGAAAATCCTTTAGAGGCAGATGTCATTATCATTGATGAGATGTCTATGGTAGATCTGACGCTTTTCCAGGCGCTCCTTAAAGCGATTGCGCCCGGAACCAGACTTGTACTGGTAGGTGATGTGAACCAGCTGCCCAGTGTAGGCCCGGGGCAGGTGTTGCGTGATCTCATGAACAGTAATGCATTTCCCATGGTTGTCCTTCAGAAGATCTTCAGACAGGCAGAGGAAAGCGATATTGTAGTCAATGCCCACCGTATTAACAAAGGAGAGCAGATTTCACTGGACAATAAGAGTAAAGACTTTTTCCTGTTGGAGAGATCTGATGTGAATGTAATTTATAAGCATATGATTCAATTGATTCAGGACAAGCTGCCACGGTATGTGAAGGCTACGCCGTATGATATACAGGTGCTGACTCCCATGAGAAAAGGAAACCTGGGTGTAGAGACGTTGAACGGCATTCTGCAGCGCTATCTGAATCCGCCGGATGCGGGGAAGAAAGAGCACATTGCGGGTGATACCATTTACCGGGAAGGCGATAAGGTCATGCAGGTAAAGAACAATTACCAGTTAGAATGGGAAATCGTAAGCAAGTACGGAATTCCTATTGATAAAGGAATCGGTGTGTTCAATGGAGATATGGGAAGGATCCTGGAAATCAACGAAACAGCATCTTCTCTTGTGGTAGAATACGATGAGCACAGAAGGGTGACCTATCCGTTTGCACTGCTGGAGGAACTGGAACTATCCTACGCAATTACCATACATAAGTCTCAGGGGAGCGAATATCCCGCAGTAATAATGCCGTTATTAAGCGGTCCCAGGATGCTTTTTAATCGTAATCTGCTCTATACCGGCGTGACCAGAGGACGCAGCTGCGTGACGATTCTGGGAAGCAGTGCTGTAGTCAGAGGAATGATTGATAATGAAAGCGAGAACCGCAGATATACGGCTCTGGCAGAACGGATCAGGGAACTGAAACCGGAGGTGGATGCTGATAATATATGGTAAAATATTTACGTAAGGCAGTCAGTGTCTGTATACAGCTGCTATTCCCTTTAAGATGTCCCGTATGCGATGATATTGTGACACCATTTGGGGAAAAGATATGCCTGGATTGCATGAAGAAGCTGAAAGTGATTTCTCCGCCCGGATGCTTAAAATGCGGGAAGAAACTGGAAGCGGAAGAACAGGAATATTGCCACGATTGCAGTGTCAGGAAACATGTCTTTATACGTGGCAGGGCATTATATGAATATGGAAGCATTGCTCCTGCCATATATCGGTTCAAATATGGGAACAGGAGAGAATATGCGGACTTTTTTGGGGAAGAGATTGCCGGGTATCTGGGAGATGAGATACAGCGGATGCAGCCGGATGCATTGATACCGATTCCTCTGCACCCGGCCAGAAAACGTAAGAGAGGATATAATCAGGCCGGACTCCTGGCAAAATCCATAAGCAGGTATACAGGAATCCCGGTTTATGATAAAATATTGGTGAGGGTAAAGAATACAGTGCCATTAAAAAAATTAAATCCTCAGGAAAGGCAAAATAATTTGAAAAAAGCTTTCCATATCAGAGGAAATGATGTAAAATTAAAGACGATTATATTAATTGATGATATTTATACCACGGGCAGTACGATGGATGCCGCGGCCACTGCGCTGTTAGCAGCCGGTGCGGAGAAAATTTATTTCATTACACTGTCATGTGGCAGCGGCTTGTAGACAGGCTGCATCTGTTCTTGCATTTGACAGGAGGAGAAAACGGATGCTGAACGAAGAACGGGTCATCCTGATGACCAGAATGGAAGCATATGCGCAGCATGAAGGTAAGAAGAATATGCAGATAGGTAAATATTTCCGAGGTGATTATATCAGCCTGCAGGTTATGAAATCTATCATCAGTGCTACCATTGCATATGTAATCTGCTTTGCAATATATATATTATATCACCTGGAGAATTTCCTGCAGGATCTTTATAAGATGGATATTGTCGCATTTGTCAGAAATGTTTTGCTTTGTTACGGAATAACTGTTGTGGGATATGGTGTGATATCATACCTGGTGTATGCATACCGCTATGCTAAGGCGCGTAAGAGCCTGAAGAACTATTATAATCATTTAAAAAAGCTGAACTCTCTGTATGAGGAGTAACAGAGCTTTTGAAAGGGTAGAAAAATGACGGGTTTACTGGAAATGAGAGAAAAACTGAAGCTGCTGTATAGCAGGAACGAGGTATTTATTGTACCTGTGTTAAAGTTCCTGTTAGCCTTTGTGACAATGACGGTCATTAACGGCAGAATGGGATATATGAACCGGTTGGATAATCTGGCAATTGTCCTGGTCGTATCACTGTTATGTTCTTTCCTGCCGAACGGATGTATCATCATGTTCGCAGCGTTGTTCAGCCTGCTGCATATGTATGCATTGTCTATGGAAGTGGCGCTGTTGGGGTTGTGCCTGTATCTGGTGATGTTCCTGCTGTTTTTCAGGTTCAGTCCTAAGGATTCCCTTGTGGTACTTTTGACACCTATGCTCTTTGCACTTAAGATACCTTATATGATGCCTATAGCCATGGGACTTGTGGGGACTCCGGCATCTGCGGTTTCCATAGCTTGCGGAGTGATAGTGTATTACTTCCTGAATCATGTGATCGGAAGTGCTACGGCTATCAACACTCTGGAGGAAGGGGATGCCATAGCCAAGCTGAAATTACTGATTGACGGATTGATAGACAATAAAGCCATGGTTGTCGTAATAGCGGCATTTGCAATTACAGTGATAGTAGTGTATCTGATCAGACGGATGTCCATTGAGTATGCATGGACCATAGCGATGGTTGCCGGTGCAATTGTGGATTTGATCGTGCTTCTGGCGGGCGATCTCGTATATGATACGAATGTGTCTGTGGCAGGGGCTATTTTGGGAGCGATTCTGGCAGTCCTTGTGGGAAAAGTCCTTGAATTTTTCTGGTTCTGTGTGGACTACAGCAGAACAGAAAAAGTGCAATTTGAGGACGATGAATATTATTACTATGTGAAAGCGATTCCAAAGATGACTGTAGCAGCTCAGACGAAAACAATTAAGAAGATTAACACACAGAGGAGAACCGCGCCCAGGAGTACATCGGCAGAAGGTGTTAAGGCCTCCGGCAGCAGTGTCAGGTCAGGTTCAGCGGCAGGTACCGGAACAGCCTCCGGCAGGACGACAGGTACCAGGGATGGTTCAGGAACGGCAGCGGGGACCAGGATAGCTACGGGCAGGACAACGAGTACTGTGGTTACCGAACGTACTGTTGTGAACAGACGGACAGATACTGCCGGCAGAGGACAGAAGAGTGTTACCATTAACAGTAACATGATAGAAAATTCGAATGATGATGATTTCTATGATGATTTTGAAGAATGGGAATAAGCCGGCAAGGTAAAGATAGTTACGGTTCAGCTGAAGGCTGTTGTGTAAAGTAAAATAGGATAGAATAAGAGGTTGCAACGATATGGAGTGGTGGAATACAACAGTAGATGAAGTGCATAGAATACTGTCTTCCATGGGAATACGCGATATGATTGAGATCGTTATCATCGCCTTTTTGGTGTACCATATCCTGGTCTGGATTCAGGCCGGGAGGGCATGGCAGCTCCTGAAAGGATTTGTCGTAATCATCGCTTTCCTGCTGATTGCTTATTTGGGCAAGATGAATACCATATGGTGGATTGCGAAGAATATTGCATCTTTTGCGATAACTGCGTTAATCGTGGTCTTACAGCCGGAAATCCGTAAGGCTTTAGAGGAACTGGGAAAGAAAAACGTACTTACATCCGTGATTCCTTTTGACAACAGCAAAAAGGAAGCGGCTGTTTTTGATGATAAGACAATCAATGAAATTACAAAAGCCTGCGTAGAAATGGGAAAGGCTAAGACAGGAGCGCTGATTGTCATTGAGAATAAGGACTCGCTGGCGGATTATGAACGAACAGGAATTGATGTGGACGGTATTGTTACCAATCAGTTACTGATTAATATCTTTGAACATAATACTCCTCTGCACGATGGTGCTGTCATCGTCAGGGGGAACAGAATTACATCGGCTACCTGTTATCTGCCTCTTTCTGATAATATGGGCCTTGGTAAGGAATTAGGAACCAGGCATCGTGCAGGTGTGGGAATCTCGGAAGTGACAGATTCCCTTACAGTCATCGTGTCAGAGGAAACCGGGCGCATCAGCATTGCAACGAACGGTATGCTGGAGCGCATTTCAGATGCAGAGGCGCTTAAAGAAAAGCTTCGTACCTTGAAGGATGCCGGTGAAGAGGAGGACAAAGGAAAGCATAGATGGAAAGGAAGGAACAAGGATAAAAAATGAGAAAGAAGCTATTTACCAATTGGGGTATTAAGCTGATCAGCCTTCTGATTGCTTTCGGGCTATGGTTCGCAGTTGTCTATATAGATGACCCGGTCGAAGAAGTAACGTTTGTTAATATTCCTGTACAGTTTGTAAACACGGAACTTTTGACTGACCAGAATCTGGTCTATGAAGTATTGGACAGTACGGATGTAGTTAAGAAGGTTACGGTCAAGGGGCCGAAGACAGTTGTCTCAGACATGCGGTCAGAGGGAAAGAACTCCATTATGGCAGTTGCCGACTTCGCTAATAAGAATATGTCAGATATCATAGAAATTGAATTCACGGCGGTTACGGAGTTTGCCAGTGCTATTACAGATATCATACCGACTGAAGGAAGCGGAGAGCTGAAGCTTTACGTGGAGGAAAAGAATACAGCAAATGTTCCTGTAAAAGTTGTAACGAAGGGCGAAGTAGCAGACGGCTATCAACTGGGTACTGCGAAAACGGAGCAAAACCGTATTACCATTACGGGTGGTAAGAGCAAAGTGGAGCAGGTGAGTTATGCGGCCGTGACGGTAGATGTTTCCGGCAGTTCATCTGATATTTCCACATCAGAAGTCATTCAGTTATATGATAAGGATGGCAATCAGCTTGACAGCGGTCTTGTTCAGAAAAATGCGGACAGAACTCTTGCCAACGTTACGGTGCTTGCCACTAAAACCGTTCCTGTTATTTTCGAAACAATGGGAGAAGTGCAGACCGGTTACCGGATGATCGGTGAGGTTGAAAGTTCAATCCATGAAATTAAAATTGCCGGCAGTGAATCTCTGCTCAATTCAGTGAATAATATTGTAGTACCCGCTGCGGTGCTGGATGTTACCGGACTGACAGAAGACTATACTGCAGAAATTAATCTGCGCAGTTATCTTCCGGTTGGGGTACAGATTGCCCGTGATGTGACCGATACAACAGCGAAAGTTAAGATTACAGTAGAACAAGAGCTGGAAAGAACTCTCAAAATGACTTCCGGCAATGTGAAAGTGATCAATGTACCGAAAGATATCATGTATGAGACTGCACAGAGTCATGAGATTTATGATGTGGCAGTAGTGGGGTTAGAAAGAGATCTTGACAGCATTGATGAGGCTGCATTAAAAGCTGTAGTGGATGTGGGAGCTTGGCTGGAAGCTCAGGACATCGATAATGATACTTTAGATGGCACATACTATATCCCCGCTGAGGTAGAACTCCCGGAAGGTGTATTTACAACGCAGCCGGTAGAAATCAGAATCAGTTTTCTTCAGCAAGAGTTATTTTCTGAGTAAAAGAAAGGCCAATTTACTGTTATAATGCAAGAATATAAGAATGGAGTGTTTTAGAATGGCTAGATTATTTGGAACAGACGGCGTCAGAGGAGTTGCCAATGAGGAATTGACTCCGCTGCTTGCCATGCAGTTAGGTCAGGCAGGGGCATATGTGTTGACGAAAGAAAAAGCGCATAAGCCTACAATTATGGTAGGTTGCGATACACGTATTTCGGGTGATATGTTGGCGAATGCGTTAATGGCGGGAGCTTGTTCTGTAGGTGCTAATTGTATCTATGTGGGCGTGATTCCGACACCGGCAGTTGCCTATTTGACAAAGAAGTACAAAGTAGATGCAGGTGTTGTGATATCTGCTTCACATAATCCGGTAGAATTTAACGGTATTAAATTTTTTGATGGTGATGGCTATAAGCTTCCTGATGCCATGGAAGATGAAATTGAGAGTATGATTAAAAATAACATGCAGGGTATAGTATTTCCGATCGGACCTTTTGTAGGTAAGATAAAATACCGTACAGATGCAAGAGAAGAATACATCAATCATGCAATCCAATCTGTCAATGTGAATCTGGAGGGTATGAAAATAGTTGTAGACTGTGCAGAAGGTGCGTCTTTCTATACTTCCGTCGAAGCATTGAAGGAATTAGGCGGCAATGTAGTAGCTATCCATAACAACCCAGATGGCACCAACATCAATGCTAACTGCGGTTCTACCCATATGGAAGAGCTTCAGGCAAGAGTGGTATATGAGAAAGCTCAGGTGGGTCTGGCATTTGATGGCGATGCAGACCGTCTGCTGGCTGTAGATGAGAACGGCAAGGTGATTGACGGCGACCAGATTATGGCAATCGTAGGCAACTATATGAAGAGTCAGGGGAAGTTGAATGATAACGTAATTGTGGCTACCGTAATGAGTAATCTGGGATTTTTCCTGATGGGAAAGGAACAGGGCATTACCATAGAACAGACCAAGGTTGGAGATCGTTATGTGCTGGAACGTATGAAAGAAATTGGAGCCAGCCTGGGCGGGGAACAGTCAGGACACATCATTTTCCTGGATGAGAATACCACAGGTGACGGACTTTTAAGTGCTCTGCATCTTCTTCAGGTTATAGTAGAAACAGGAAAGCCGCTCTCAGAGCTGACACAGGTGATGGAAGTTCTGCCTCAGGCTCTGGTAAATGCGAAAGTAGCCAACCATAAGAAAGATTCTTATATGGAGTATCCTGAAATTGCGGCAGCCATTAAGATGCTGGAGGATAAATTTGCCGGTGAAGGAAGAGTTCTGATACGGCCGTCCGGAACAGAACCTCTGGTACGTGTCATGATAGAAGGCAAAGATCAGGCTGTCATTGAGCAGGAGGCGCAGAAGCTGGCAAGCCTGATTCAGGATATTATGTTCTAGGCGCCTTTGCGAATGATGAGAGTGTGAACAGTATCAACAGGAGTGCTGAACTGTAAGAAAAGTGAAATAAGTGTTGAGATTAGCAGATAATCGTGTTATAGTTGATTTAGTGAATGAAGGTATTCAGGGTGACCTGATTTTATAAATGGTTTGGAGGGAAGTCATATGGTTAGCCAAAAGGTAGTTATTAAGAATCCCACAGGGCTCCATCTAAGACCCGCAGGTATTTTATGTAAAGAAGCAATGCAGTTTAAGTCTCTTATTACATTTACCTTTCGGGATAGTACAGCCAATGCAAAGAGCGTCTTAAGCGTTCTGGGTGCATGTGTCAAAAGTGGTGACGAGATCGAATTAATCTGTGAAGGCGAGGATGAGGGGGAAGCTCTGAAGACTCTTGTTGCAGCAGTGGAAAGCGGTCTTGGAGAATAAACCAGTATGATTCTACAGCCCATCCCGTTCGGGAGGGGCTGTATTTCAATAGATACAGATTGACAAAAGGAGAGAAGACAATGTTAAACTATAAGAGATACCGCAGGAACCCTGTGGTGGATTATCCGGAAAGAGAATGGCCTAATAAAGAAATTGAGAAAGCCCCCATCTGGTGCAGCGTGGACTTGCGTGACGGTAATCAGGCGCTGATTGATCCTATGGTAGTGGAAGAGAAAATAGAGATGTTTCAGTTCCTGATCAAACTGGGATTTAAGCACATTGAAATCGGATTCCCGGCAGCAAGCCAGATAGAGTTTGATTTCTTACGCCAGCTGGTGGACCGCAGATTGATTCCAGATGATGTGGTGGTGCAGGTACTGACTCAGTGCAGAGAGGAATTGATTGACCGCACTTTTGAATCAATTGAAGGCTGCAAACAGGCTATCGTACATATTTATAATTCTACATCTACTCTTCAGAGAGATGTTGTGTTCAATATGGACAGAGAACACATTATTGATATTGCAGTAAAAGGTACTAATATGGTAAAGGAGCGCGCAGCCAAATTCCCCGGCAAGATTATTCTGGAGTATTCTCCTGAAAGCTTCACCGGTACAGAGCTTGACTTTGCGCTGGACATCTGTAATGCAGTGCAGAAGACATGGGGACCTACTCCTGAGGATCCGATGATTATCAATCTGCCTTCCACTGTAGAGATGAACACACCCAATGTGTATGCAGATCAGATTGAATGTATGATAAAACATCTGGATAACAGAGAAAGCATCATAGTCAGCATCCATCCTCACAATGACAGAGGAAGCGGTGTGGCAAGTGCAGAGTTGGCTATGCTGGCGGGAGCAGACCGTGTAGAAGGTACTCTGTTCGGTAATGGTGAGCGTACCGGTAATGTAGATTTGATGAATCTTGCTTACAATATGTTCTCACAGGGAATCAATCCGGAACTGAATATTGAGCATATAAATGAAATTATTGAAATATACGAAAGATGCTGTAAGATTCCTATTCATCCCAGACATCCTTATGCAGGTAAGCTGGTATTTACCGCTTTCTCAGGTTCTCATCAGGATGCCATCAATAAGGGCGTCAAAGCAATGAAAGAAAGAAACAGCGAATATTGGCAGGTGCCTTATCTGCCTATCGATCCGGCAGACATCGGACGAGAATACGAGCCTATTGTCCGTATCAATTCCCAATCCGGCAAAGGCGGTGTTGCATTTGTTATGGATACTTACTTTGGCTTCAAGCTTCCTAAGGCTATGCATAAAGAATTTGCCAATGTCATTCAGAAAATCTCTGAGCATCAGGGTGAGGTATCACCTGAGCAGATTATGCAGAGCTTTGCCGAAGAGTATCTGAACAAGAAAGAACCGATCCATTTCAGAAAGCTTCGCGTAGATGATTTGAGCAGCGAGGTAAAATCTCAGTTCGATACAGGAGTAACGGTAGTCTACACGGATCACGGACAGGAGAAGTCTTTCAACGCAATCGGAAATGGACCTATCGATGCAGTGAAGAGAGGTCTGGCAGAGGCGCTTGACATTGATATTAAGATTCTTGACTATGAAGAGCATGCACTCCAAAGTGGTTCTAACTCTCAGGCCGCAGCTTACATTCATCTTTTAGACAGCAACACCGGAAGAGTTACCTATGGTGTAGGTGTAAGCTCCAATATTACAAGAGCATCTGTGCGGGCTATTTTCTCGGCTGTGAACAGACTGGAACTGGGTGGAAAGGCCTAAACAAGTGATATCAGAACAGGCAAAGGCAGGATAATAACAATAATAAAGGGTACGGATGATTTACAGTCCGTACCCTTTCTGTATTCTGAAACTTATTTATAGGAGAAAGTATCTCCATCTTCGACAATCAGAACCATAGTTTTACCCGTATTCATAGTAATTTCATTTCCATTGTCATCATAATATCTGGTAGCTCCGAAATCAGAGGTCTTTTCCCAGTTAACATGTATACCCTTACCGTTTGTGAAGAACCAGCCGTCACGCGTGGTATCGTGACACTGGAAAGCCAGATAGCCTTCTCCCAGTTCCTCATGCTTGGTGTACTGCACCAGAACATTCTTAAAGGTGAGCTGCTCTCCGGTTGCGGCATCCATATGAGGACCGTCTGTGGAACCGGACAGATGCTGATAACGATAATAGAGACCGTCGTCCTCATTATATTTAAAATAACATCTTGTCAAAGGATAGCAGCTGGACATATCAATCAAAGTTGCATCCTGAGCATCAGCATACTGGGTCAGAGTGTTAGGCTCAGCCTTGGTAGTAAAATTATAATGGTAATCGTCAATCAAGTCTTCATGATAGGACAGTGAGAAACCTTTCGTGTTGATCAGAGCTTTCAGGTCGGCACCGTTAGCATAGGCATTGTGTGGTTCTTTACGGTCTGCGGAACGGAAGAAGCCGCCGGTGTCAGTTCCCTTTGTGCCATCCAGATCTTCGACATTCTCTTTCTCCAATACTTCACTTACAAAGAAAGGTCCGCCATAGTGTACGATGAAAGCATCCCATTCCAGCGCCCAATACCCGTAATAAGTGCGGAGACTTCTGATATTACCGATTTTCTCAAGATCTTGCCAGTCTTCGTAAATAGCCAGCATACGGGTCATTCGGCCTTCTACATTGGCCTCATAAATGATAGAAGCTTTGGAAAGATTATAATGAGGAATAGCTGCGCTTTCATTAGGAGTCATGACGGCAATGGGACGTGTGTTGGCTACATCCTCATAAACCCATTCGTTCGTGAGACGGCTTCTTACCATGCCCTCATCGGGAGGTAATGTATCATCAGCGGTATCAACTTCTTCTTTGGAGGCGGAAGAAGTTTCACTCCGGGCAGAACCTTCCCCGGAAGTGGAAGGAGAGCTGTTCTCAATACTACCCGGTTCCACGATAATCGGACTTTCCAGCTCCTCGCCGCATGCCGTAAGCAGCATACAAACGATTGCGGACAATATCCATACTTTTATCTTATTCATTTATATTTCCTCTCTTTCAGAAAAATAAAGCAAATACCTTTTCTTATTCTACCACAAAAGGAAAGAACAGTCATCGTTCAATCGTCCAAATTAAGGATTCCTTAAGGATTGCGGGGGGATCTTACCTCCTAACCGTAAAGTTTAAAAACTGTACATCAGGACAGCTATTAATATACCGAGGATGGCGCCGGCTAAGACCTGGAGGGGGGTGTGGCCGACAAATTCCTTCAATTTATCATAAGTTGATAATTCACTGCGCCCCATGTCTTCAAAGGTTTTTAACATGTCGTTGAGGAGTTTAGCCTGGATACCGGTTTCTCTGCGGACACCCATGGCATCGTACATGACTACAATGGCAAAAAACAGGGAAATGGCAAATTCAAAGCTCCCTGCACCATATTGATAGCACGAAGCAGAAGCAAGAGCACATACTGTGGCAGAATGGGAGCTTGGCATGCCGCCGCTTCCTACAAGACGTTCCGCAACGAATTCTCGGGTGAGGAACATATGAATAGCTGTTTTCAAAATCTGCGCCACCAGCCATCCTAATGCGGCAGTGACAAATATTTTATTGTTCAGTAAATCTGTAAAAAAAGTCATGTTTGTATCCTCCGGAGCAAATTGCTCCATTTCATATATGTTATGGCTGTTCGAAAACGGCACTGCAACTCTTAGTATACAATATTTTTCAACGGATATCTATAGATTCCTTGTTATTCTTTAAAAATTTTGTTATACTAAGGATATTATTTTTGGACGAACGGAAAAACGGCGGAAGCGTTGATCGGTGTGGGAGTGGAACCGCCGGTAGGGGAATGACATAGATACGGAGGAGTGAGGATGAGTCTACTTAGTGTAATTGTGCCGTGTTACAATGAGGAAGAGACAGTGGCAGATTTTTATACGGAACTTATGAAGAATCAGACTTTCTTTCAGGCAAAAGATATGGAAGTGGAGATTCTGTATATTAATGATGGCTCCGGTGACAATACCGTGGCAGAGATAAAGAAGCTGCATGAAAAAGACGAAAGAGTGCATATGGTATCTTTCTCCAGAAATTTCGGGAAAGAGGCTGCCATGTATGCAGGTCTTCAGAAGAGCCATGGGGATTATGTGGTGATTATGGATGTGGATCTTCAGGATCCTCCCTCGTTATTGCCGGAGATGATTGCTTATCTGGAAGAGGGCTATGACTCTGTGGCTACCAGGAGAGTGAGCCGCAAGGGAGAGCCGCCGATCAGAAGCTTCTTTGCAAGAATATTTTATCGCCTGATGAAGAAGATATCCAAGACCGAGATGATGGACGGCGCCAGAGATTATCGCCTGATGACCAGGCAGATGGTAGATGCCATTCTTTCTATGCCGGAATATAATCGTTTTACCAAAGGGATTTTCGGCTGGGTAGGTTTCGAGACCAAATGGCTGGAATATGAAAATGTGGAGAGGGCGAAGGGGGAAACTAAGTGGAATTTCTGGAAACTATTCCTCTATTCCCTGGACGGTATTACGGCATTTTCCACGGTGCCGCTGATGTTTGCTTCTCTTATGGGAGTGTTGTTCTGTCTGTTTGCGTTTGCCCTCATTATATTTACTATCGTACGTAAATTACTGTTCGGAGACCCTGTGTCCGGATGGCCATCCCTTGTGTGCATCATCTCCCTGGTCAGCGGCGTACAGCTTTTTTGTCTGGGAATTGTTGGACAATATCTGTCAAAAACATATATGGAAGTAAAAAATCGTCCGATTTATCTTGTAAAAGAAGAAATTTAGTCTTTTTTTGACTAAATATGTATTTTCACGCGGTGAAAAATACTTTCTATTTTTCGACAGATATGATAGAATTTATCCCAGCATCGCAGTAAGGAGCAATACTCGACATATGGAAGGGGAATTCATTTTGGAGATTATTGCTGTAAAAGATTACGAATTGGAAAGGTATATAACAAATATCATGCTGGATATTGGGGTGCCTGCACATTTGAAAGGCTATCATTATCTGAGAGATGCTATACTTTTGTCCGGCAAAGATATGGAAGTTGTGAGCAGTGTGACGAAACTCTTATATCCTACGATTGCAAAGAGATTTAAGACCACGGATCAGAAGGTAGAAAGGGCAATCCGCAACGCCATTGAAGTGTCATGGTCGCGTGGAAATGTAGAAACCTTTGAAGAATTGTTCGGATATTCGGTTCAGTCCGGCAAAGGCAGACCTACCAACAGTGAATACATAGCAAGAATAGCAGATAAGATAAGGTTGGACATCAAGGCTATGTGAATAAACAGGGAGAAATCCCGGCACAATCAAATATATTTTAACAAAAAAGAGATAATTTGTATTGCCCTGCTGTGATGCATGAAAAAGCTGCTGAAAAATTTTTGATTTTCAGCGGTTTTTTTGTGTTCACACGTCAGTTAAAGTAGGAAAAGCAAATGGCTGCATGTGGCTTTCAGTAACTTTTCTCCCCCCGGAACTTGTATACAGGGATGAAATGTGGTAAAATAAAATCACTTTATATATATTTGATTGATATATCCGATTTTTAACAGTATGTTTTGGTAACGATAGATTGGAGCAAAATGGTTATCGTTTTATGGTTGATTCCGACACTGGTTCCATGTCTTCTGGGGATGGTGGGGCTTAGGTGTCTTTATGGTAAGGAATATCGGAAAAGCTGCGGTGCAGAGGAGATATTTCTGAATGGATTCTGCGTTTTGATCGGCTTGGCGGAAGCAGCGCATCTTTGTACTGTTTTCCTGAGCCGGTCTGTGATATGGATGGCTGCGGTTCTGTGTGGGCTGACAGCTTTTTTGTGTTTTTTTTCTTTAGCGCTTATGATCCGGGATGGACGAAAAAAAGATAAGAAGAATCGAATATCAGCAAAGCAGGAGGATGCTTCGAGAAGTTCCAATCAGCTGCTTTGGGGCTGTTTGGCCTTATTGTTGACTTTTCAGGTTGTCATGATCATGACAGGGGGAGAAGGTTACCGGGAAGGTGATATGACCATTGAGACTGTGCAGACTTTCCTGACTGACAATGCTGTTTATCAGACGAATCCGTTGACTGGGCTTGCTTATGAAGTGGGCATCCCGTTGAGGATAAAGATATTATGCCTGCCAAGTCTGTATTCATCAATAGCCATACTGACCGGGGCAGATGTGGAAGCGTTACTGGGAGTTTTTAGCGTGGCGGTGCTTCTTGGCAGTTATCTGGCTTACGCAAGTCTTGCAAAAGTGCTGTTTCAGAAAGACAGGATCGGGAGAATCGTCATGTTGATTCTGGTGTCATTGCTCATTTGGTGTGGAGATTATATGATATCTATGGATGGATTTCAATTACTTCATTGCGGTTATCGGGGCACAGCAGTGCGTAACGGGATTCTGGTGCCTTTTACATTGAGTATGTGTCTTCAGAAGAAATGGAAGGGGACGGTTCTTGCCATATTAGCGGAAGCGTGCATTGTATGGACTCTGTATGGTCTGGGCGTTTGCCTTCTGATTACAGTTGTGATGTCATTATTTCAGTTGGCAGCAGGACACAGGGAGGGAAGAAGATGCAGGAGCTCTTGAGGAATGCTGTAAGTGGGTGGCAGCGCTACACGGATGACGGTAAATATGCAGTTTTACTGCTGGGAATTCTGTTGTTTTACTGGTATTTGAAAAGGACGGGCAGTGATGCCTGTACGGTCAATAGAAATCTGTTATGGAAATATACGGTCCTGACTGCTGCTATGGCAATCTTTCCGGTGACCGGTGCAATCCTAATGAAGTATCAGACCAGATTTTATGATTATGAATGGATATGGAGTCCGGTACCGGTTACCCTCGTGATAGCAGCGGGAATGACGGGAATTTATCTGGAATGCTATAGAAGATATTGGAAAGGAAAACTTTTAAAGCCTGCATTTTTGGCTGCTGTCGGTCTGGCGCTTTTATTTCTGTGTGGTAACATGGGAAAAAGTTCAGTTCAGAGCGAAATGAATGCGGAAGGGAAAGAAACCGCTGCCCGCATTTTGGAAGAAATAAATGCCTTATCTGATGCTGCAGACCATGGGGATGAGAATAGAGACAGGGATTTGGGAAATACTGAGAATATCTGTCTGTGGGCGCCTTGCGAGATTATGCAATATGTCAGAGGTGTTTCAGCAGATGTACAATTACTGTACGGAAGAAATATGTGGGATCAGGCTTTGAACGCCTATTCCTATGATACCTATGCTTCGGAGCTTACTGCGCTTTATGAATGGATGGAACAGCTGGATGAGGATGAGAGGGAAGCTGTCTCGGAGAAGGCGGAAGGTATGGGGGCTGTTTATCTGGAGGCAGCCTTGGAATATGGAGTCAACTGTATCGTTGTTCCGCAGGGGAGTCAGGACTTTACAGACAGCCTGAACCGGATTGGGGAGAAAAAGAGCCTGCAGATTGTAAAACAGTCAGCAGAAGGCTTTGAAATATACAGAATCCTGAAGTGACCGAAAGGTGGAAGAATAGAGGACAGAATGGATACTAAAGTCAGTATAATAGTACCTGTTTATAATGTGGAGAAATTTATCGCCCGTACTATGGACAGTGTACGCGGTCAGACCTGTGATGACTGGGAACTGCTGCTGGTGCTGGATGGCTGTACCGATGGTACAGAGCATGTTATCCGGCAGTACTGTGAACGGACGCAGGATAAAAGAATCCGTGTGATAAATCAGCCCAATAATATGGGGGCTGCCCGGGCAAGGAACAGAGGTGTTGCAGAGGCCTGTGGAAGATATATTGCGTACCTGGATTCGGATGATCTCTGGAGGCAGGACAAGCTGGAGAAACAGCTTGATTTCATGAAAGAAAAGGATGCAGCTTTTTCTTTTACCGGATACGAATTTGCAGATGAAAGTGGAAAGGGACTTGGCAAAATCGTGCGGGTTCCGGCAGTGATGGAATATAAGGATGCATTGAAGAATACAACGATCTTCACAACTACGGTTATGTTTGATACAGAGAAGATAGACAAAAAGCTTCTTGAGATGCCCGATATAAAAAGTGAGGACACAGCGCTCTGGTGGAAAGTGCTGAGAAATGGTTACCGTGCATATGGACTGGATGAGAATCTGGCACTGTATCGCCGTACCGGCAATACACTTTCCTCCAATAAGATTGAGGCAATACGCAGGATATGGAACCTTTATCGCAGATCAGAAAAGCTATCCCCGGTAAAAAGTGCCTGTTACTTTTGCTACTGGGCTGTACGCGCTGTCAAAAGAAGGATTTAGATATTATACTATGCTGAAAGGAGTAAAATGGTCGTGAACCAGAATCCTAAGATTACTGAAATGAAAAGAAGGGAGGCATTCAAGCGGCTCATTAACCTGAGCCTGGCAGGAATATGCCTTTTATTGGAGATATTGATATTTACATACATCTATTTGAAATACCTCTATCCCAGCCTGAACAATATCCTGGAGTTGAACTACTGGTTCAACGGATACCTTCTTCAGGAAGTAGTGTATGGACTTATGCTGTTTTTCTTCTCCAAGATGTACGGGGGATTAAGAATTGGCTTTCTGAAGAATTCTGAAATTATTTTTTCGCAGATATTTGCTACTGTGATCGTCAATCTGTTCACTTATGCACAAATGTCGCTGATGGTTACCAGTCCGTTCTATGCGGTACCTTTTCTGGAGATGACCTTAAGCCAGATATTGGTCATCATTGTATGGATCAATATCGCCAATCGTATTTATCAAAGGGTATTCCCACCCAGAAAGCTTCTGCTGATACATGGGGACAGGCCAATTCAGGACATCTGTGGGAAATTTGAGAGTCGCAAAGATAAATACACCATCGTTGAGTGCGTCAACATAAAGATGAAGATGGATCATCTGAAGAGAAAGATCATTCAGGGATATGAAAAAGGTGATTTCAGTGCGGTTGTTATCTGGGATGTAACTGTAGAACAGAGGAATCAGCTGCTGAAATTCTGTTATTCTCGTTCCATCCGTTTTTATATCATGCCTAAGATATCAGATGTGGTGCTTCTGGGAGCAGAAGAATTACATCTGTTTGATACGCCTATCCTGTTAACCAGAGAATACAGCATGACTATGGAGCAGAGATTTATAAAACGAATGATAGATGTGGTATGTTCGTTGTTGCTGTTGATAGTGGCATCTCCTTTTATGTTGATTACGGCTATTGCTATCAAGCTGTATGACAGAGGACCGGTGCTGTATAAGCAGATTCGCTGTACTGAGGGCGGCAGAGAATTCTATATCATGAAATTCCGCAGCATGCGCACCGACGCCGAAAAGGACGGTGTGGCAAGGCTGGCACAGAAGCATGATGACAGAATCACCCCCATCGGTCGTTTTATCCGTAAAGTAAGAATTGATGAGCTGCCGCAGTTAATTAATATTCTTTGGGGAGATATGTCCTTTATCGGTCCCAGACCGGAACGACCGGAAATCATTGCACAGTATGTGGAAATTATGCCGGAATTTGCTTATCGTATGAAGGTGAAAGCCGGATTGGCAGGATATGCCCAGGTGTATGGAAAATACAATACAACGCCTTATGATAAGCTGAAACTGGACCTGACTTATATTGAAAATTACTCTCTGTGGCTGGATATCAAGCTGATGCTGCTGACTTTGAAGATTCTTTTCTGGCCGGACAGCACAGAAGGAGTGGAAAGCGAGCAGGTTACGGCGTTTAAGCAGGAATATCTTCAACAGAAGCAAAGGAAAGAAGCGGGCGCAGGAGAGAAAGAAGATGAAGATGCTGCGGACAAAGGGAAAGAACAGAGGTAGTTATGCTGGAATGTCATTATGAGAAAGAACCTTTGGATTTAAGGCTTATATTGTTGAGGGTGTGGAAGCAGAAGTGGCTCATTGCAGCCATAACTTTGCTTGGTACGCTCATATTCGGAGGCGGCTATTATCTGAAAAACATAGTCATACCGCCCAAGCAGTATGCAGCTATGTCACTTTATCAGGTGGAGTATAAAATGGATCCAATCTCTCACCTGGAATATACTTATATCAACAATGATACCTGGAGAAGGTGGATGACCACACAGGAATTTCTGAACCTGCTTTATGAGAATCTGGAAGGGACTTCTGAGGCGCAGATTGACAGGGAAACTATGAAAGGTTATCTTTCGGCGGAGCTGCTGACCGACCTTAGGATGCCGGATACCATAGTGACAACACCTGACCCACAGCTCAGCCTGCGGATTGCTGCAGCTGTAGAAGAGAGTATGGTAGACTTTGCCGGGATTCAGCAGGGAATCGAGAGGATCACCGTTGTAGATCCGGCTGTGGATACAGTGGTATCTAATGATTCCAGACCGCTCAATGCCTGTATCTTAAGTGCATCTGTAAGCTTTCTTTTGATTTTGGCGCTTGTACTTATCATAGAAATCAGTGCAGACAGTATCTGGCTGCCTGCTGCCATAAGCAACAGATTCGGCCTGAAAGTGCTTGGGTCAGCCGGGGACGGAAGCCTTGGAGCGAATATTGCATATCTGCTGCGTGACAAAAGAAAGATCGGTGTGATGGCAGTGGAAGAAGCTGCTGATATTGCAGGTATTGCCCGAGTGCTGAAAACAGCCGAAGAGAAAGATAAGCAAAACAAAGCGGAATCAGGCGGGAATCATCAATGGATACTGCTTCCGGGTGTGGACTTGTGCCCTGAAGTCTGCGAAACCATACGGAGTCTGGACGGTCTGGTTCTTTCCGTGAATGCAGGCAGGGGACAAAGCAAGAGACTGGAAAAGGTTCTCACATTGCTAAATAATCAGGACTGTATTGTGGATGCAGTATTTCTTGCAGAAGCAGATGAAAGTTTGATCAGACAGTATTACCGGAAAGAGACACTGTGCACTTTCCGGAAACGGCATGGAACGGAGGAATAGGATGAAAGTACAGGTACTGGCTTCCGTCATGAACCAGGACATGCATACAATCGTAAAGCAGATGAATCTGGATACGGATGCGGTCATTATTAATCAGTGTGACCGGTATGAAGTTGAGGAAATGGAATGGGAAGGGCACAAAGTGCGCTTTTTCTCCTGCGCGGAAAGAGGAGTGGGGAGAAGCCGTAACAATGCCATTTTGCGGGCAGATAGGGATATCTGCCTTTTTTCTGATGAGGACATAGTATACGAAGATGGGTACGGAGAGCGGATTGCAGAAGAATTTGCAAGGCAGCCCCGGGCCGATATGATTCTCTTCAATATTGAAGTGGAAGAGTCAAGGAGAACCTATTACATCACGGACAGAAAGCGTGTCAGATGGTATAACTGTGGGCGCTATGGAGCAGTCAGCTTTGCAATCAGGACGGATAAGCTTCTGGAATCGGGCGTTATGTTTTCTTTGCTCTTCGGAGGCGGCGCAAAATACAGTAATGGAGAGGATAGCCTGTTTTTAAAGGAATTTATGTCGAAAGGTTATAAAGTATATACAGCACCCGTCACCATAGGACGGGAAGAAAGAAGCGGAGATTCCACCTGGTTCGCCGGCTATGACAGGAAATTCTTTTATGACAGAGGCGTATTATACCATTATCTTTACGGTGGATTGGCCCGTGTTATGGCCCTTCGTTTCCTGGTGGCGCATCGCAGGAAAATGTGTCAGGACATAGATATCAGGCAGGCGTACGCCTGGATGAGCCGGGGGATCGGGCGAAAGGATGAGAAGGCAGACTAGAAGGAGAGAAGAATGGAGATCAGCGCGCTATTATATATTATGCTGACAGTGACGGCGGTAGGCTTTGCCCTGTTGATTGAGAATAAAGAATACGTGCCTCAAAATATCAGCGGTCGAAGGCCTGTAGGATATAACAGGCAGCAGGGCAGGAATCTGGTGGCAGAAGGTGTCATCTATTGTCTGCTGGCAGGCGTATCTGCATTTAGAGTAGCCATTGGAAGAGACTATTGGGTATACTGGCTTAATTTTAAGCTGATTGCCCAGGACAGACATGTTTCCTACGAACCCGGCTTCCGGTATGTGGTGAAGCTGATGCAGGCAATATTCGGGGCAGATACGTATAAACCTATTTTCTTCCTGTTTTCTGTACTCACCGTATTTTTCTTTGTAAAATCCATTCACGACCAGGGAAAATGGTATGCAGCATCCCTGTATCTGCTGCTGACAGGAGGATATTACTTTTCCAGTATGCACAACGTGCGCTATTACTTCGCATTGGCGATTGCCATGTACAGTGCAAAGTATGTTTTGCGGGGAGAGTATGGAAAATTTATTCTATGGATCGTTCTGGCATCCGGGTTTCACAAGTCAGTCCTGATTGTGATCCCGGCGTATCTGGTGGCAGACCGGCTGTCACGGATACAGCTTAAGAAGTGGCATTATGCTGTAGGCGGTGTGTTGACTGCCAGCCTGATTTTGGGACAGGATTTATATCGCAGGATTATTTTTTATTTTTATCCTTATTATGAGAACTCAGAATTTGACACAGGTGAGATTTCCTGGGCAAATGTGGCGAAATGCCTGGGAACCGTTGCATTGAGTGTCATTTGTTGGAAGAGAGGGATGAAAGAAGACAAGGTCAACAGATTCTATTTTTTCCTGAATCTGGCAGGGCTGATAGTGTATACATGCGGCTCTTTTATTCCGGAGGTATCCAGAATCGGCTTTTACCTGACGATCTTCCAGATTTTCCTGATCGCCAATCTACTGCAAAGTATGAAAAAGGGAAAGTTCAAGGTGTTGTGCATTTTGGGTGCCGCAGGGGTGTTTGCGTTATATTTCCTGGTATTTCTGTATCGGGCTTATGACGACAGTGTGGGACTGCTTCCTTATAATAACTGGATATTCCATTAGCGATTTCCAAACGGCGAGGAGTTGTGACATGAGAGTTTTATGGGTGTGTAATATTATGCTTCCGGTCATTGCAGAGCATCTGGGGCTGGCAGCAAGCAATAAAGAAGGATGGCTCAGCGGTCTGGCGGATATCATATTGTCCAGGCAGCAGGAGAATGGGATCGAACTGGGGATTGCTTTCCCGGTGGAACAGGAGCGGGACGGTTACCGGGAGGCCATACATTTGAAAAATGGCAGTGAACTGACCTGTTTCGGCTTTTTTGAAGATGTGGCCAATGCAGAAAGCTATGAGCAGGCTTTGGAACAGAGAATAGAGAAGATTCTGAAGGAATTTTCCCCGGACGTGATACATTGCTTCGGCACGGAATATGGACATACGCTGGCAACGACGAAAGTATGCGAAAGGCCTGAACGTGTGCTGGTAGGAATACAAGGGCTGTGCGCTGTATATGCAAATGCCTACATGGCTTCCTTACCTGAGAAGGTCAAGAAGAGTATTACGTTCAGAGATTGGCTGAAGAAGGACAGTCTGATAAAGCAAAAGCAGAAATTCGTAGTCAGAGGAGAACACGAGAAGGAAGCTATCAAACTTGCAGGCAACATCACCGGTCGTACCGGCTGGGATCGCTATTATGCCATGGAATGGAATCCGAAAGCCTGCTATTACACTATGAACGAGACGCTGAGAAGCAATTTTTATACAGGACAGTGGGCGTATGAAGAATGCGAACCTGCCAGAATCTTCTTGAGCCAGGGTGATTATCCCCTGAAAGGCCTGCACTACATGCTGCTGGCGCTCCACGGTATTCTGAAAAAGTATCCGGAGGCAAAAGTATGCGTGGCCGGCAACAGTCTTGTGGCGGATAAGACCTTGAAGGACAAAATCAAGATATCTGCTTACGGGAGATATCTGAGGACCATCATCCGGGAGCATCACCTGGAAAATCATGTGGAATTTTTGGGCAGGCTGACAGCACAGCAGATGAAAGAGCAGTATCTGAAGGCCAATGTGTATGTGTGCTGCTCTACCCTGGAGAACTCTCCCAATTCGCTGGGCGAAGCCATGCTTTTAGGCGTTCCCTGTGTCAGCGCCGATGTGGGAGGGATTCCCAGCCTGTTTACACACGGCGTGGACGGGATACTTTACAGGGGGTATCATGTACCGGAAAATAAATACTGTCATAATGGGGTATGTGAAGTCAGCAAAGAAAGTGGTCTGAATGAAGTGACAGAAAACCTGCAAAAAGCAGTCTTGGATATGCTTGATAAACACGGAGAAGCGGGAAATTATGGTGAAAGAGCAAGAAAACATGCATTACTAACCCATAATCAGGAAAAGAATTATGAAAGAATGCTTGAAATCTACACAGAAATTTCACAGAAATAGTGTATAAGTTAAAGGAGCGATATGGAACGACAACTAGTATTTGTATCCAACTACATTAATCATCATCAGATTCCCTTCTGTAATGCCCTGTACAACGTCCTGGGAGAAAACTTTTGCTTCATACAGACAGAACCCATGGAGCAGGAGCGGGTAAAGATGGGTTGGAATGAGAAGACAGAGCTTCCGTATGTAAAATATTTTTACGAACAGCCTGATGAATGCAGACAGTGGATTTTTGAATGTAAAGTCATGCTGTTTGGGGGAAGTGATGATGAAGAATATGTGGCGCCA
Source organism: Acetatifactor sp. (assembly GCA_045545375.1). Classification (GTDB taxonomy): domain Bacteria; phylum Bacillota; class Clostridia; order Lachnospirales; family Lachnospiraceae; genus Acetatifactor. The sequence goes on along the minus strand of JAZQAT010000005.1, from coordinate 14,648 downwards.
AGGCTGAAAGCCGGGCTGCCGGTCATCCGTTACAGTGAGCGTTTGTACAAAAAAGGCCAGTGGAAAGCAGTTTCTCCACGGGGACTGATGAAAAAATTTAAAGACCATACCAGATACCGCAAATCTCAGGTGTATCTGCTTTGTGCGGGAGCTTATGTACCTTCGGATTTCCATATTGTACGGGCTTATCCGGGGAAAATGTTTCGGTGGGGATATTTCCCTGAGTTTCAGCCTTATGAAATTGAGCAATTATTGAACGGGAAAGGCTGGTGTGCTGAGGATGCTGACCGGCCGGATACGGTAAGCTCAGAGAAAACCCCCTATCTGCTCTGGGCTGCCCGCTTTATTGATTGGAAGCATCCACAGCTGCCGATACGGATGGCGGCCAGGCTGAAAGAAAGCGGCTGCAGATTCCACATGGATATCATCGGCGGAGGCGAGCTGGACGAAGAAGTTCGCAGTCTGATAAAAGCGCTTGGGGTAGAAGACTGTGTCAGCCTCCTGGGCTTTCGAAAGCCCCAAGAAGTCAGAAGTTATATGGAGAAAGCTGATATTTACCTTGTGACCAGTGACCGTGAAGAAGGATGGGGAGCCGTGGTCAATGAGGCCATGAACAGCGGCTGTGCCGTGGTCGGAAACCACATGATCGGAGCTGTTCCTTATTTGATCGACCCGGAAAAGAACGGCCGCATTTACCATGATAAAAATGAAAATATGTTGTTTGAACAGCTTTATGAACTTTGCAATGACCGCAATTTGTGCCGCAGCCTGGGCAGAGAAGCTTACAGAACAATTGCCCGGGAGTGGAATCCACAGACGGCAGCGGAGCGGTTTTTGACGTTGCTTGGACAGTTAGGATTAGATATGGATAGCTTAGAGGAAAGCCCTGCTGCAGCTGCCGGTGGGAATACACCTGTGATCCAAACAGGGCCTTGCTCTCCTGCACCGGTAATAGGTGAGCGTACCATGCGCAGGCTGCTGGACAAGAAGGCAGCACAGAATAAGAAGACACAAGGCAGATAGAATGCCCATTATAGAAAGGAACAGCCATGACATCAGAACAAACACCACTGATCAGCATCATCGTGCCGGTATATAATATCCCGGATTGCCTCGCCAAATGTATCCATTCCATCACTGCCCAGACATGGCGTCAGATGGAAATTCTTCTGGTGGATGATGGTTCCACAGATTCCACCGGAGCATTGTGTGATACTTTAGCAGAAGAAGATTCCAGAATTCGTGTCTTCCATAAAGAGAACGGAGGATCTTCCTCCGCCAGAAATCTTGGTATCCGTGAGGCCAGGGGAGAATATCTGGGCTTTGTGGACAGTGACGATTATATTGAACCGGATATGTATGAAAAACTGGTAAAGGCAGCATTAGAATATGATGCACCTATTGTTCAGATAGGACGTAATGAAGTGGATGAGAAGGGCAATGTTCTGCCGGACATCTGCGTACCGCCTCAGAAGACGGAGCGCATTGAAAGCGGAGAGTTTATGAAAGAGCTTCTGATGCACAGAGGCGACTGTTCTTTCTGCACGAAACTGATTCGCAAAGAGATTCTGGGAGAACAGCAATTTCCGGAGGGCGTGCTTAATGAAGACTTCCATCTGCTGGTGAAGCTGCTGCCTCAGATAAAAGAAATTATTTCCCTGCCGGGTTATGCCTATCATGTATTTTACCGCATAGGAAGCAATACGCGAAAGAAGAGTAAGGAACATTTTTCAAGAGTCTTCTCGGACAATGTGAACAATGCAGATATGGTAGAGAAGATTGTGGGGAAGGAATATCCGGAGCTTTTGGCGGTGGTCTTGCGGTTTGGCGCTTTTCAGCGTCTGGATTATCTGCTGCATATTCCGGTGGCGCAGATGGCGAAGGACAATGGACAGTACCGTGAAATTGTCAGCTGGATGCGTAAAAATTGGCGGAAAGCCATGAGAAATCCTTATCTCACCGCGAAAAATAAGATTTATCATACACTTTTTGCGATAGCTCCAAGGGGAATTCGTGTTTTTCACAAGAAGCTGAAAAGGTTGTAACATAGTATTACCAAAAGAATGAAGTGGTAAAAAAGCACAAAGTGTGGTACTATGGTGCTAATGATGGGAGCGATATATTATGAAAAATTTAAATGATATCAGAATCGGTATTCTGAAAATACCGATAACAAGAATCATATTATTGATCATGACGGACATGATAACGATTTTGTTGTCTTCAGTGCTCAGTCTTTATGTGCGTTACGAGTTGAAATTCATGAATGTGCCCAGAGAATTCTGGGAAGCAGTGCTGGAAGCTTATTTTCCTAATGTCCTCATTACCTTGATCATTTTCTATATTTTCCGCCTGTATAACAGCGTGTGGCGTTATGCTTCGGATACAGAACTGATCAATATTATGATTGCGGTAGTGATCTGTTCAATTATGCAGCCTGTGCTTTTCTGGCTCTTAGAGGAACGGGTACCGGTGAGCTATCCTTTCTTCTATGGCTTTTTCATGATCCTGTTTACCGGTGGTGTACGGTTCAGCTATCGCATTTTAAGGATGTTTCAAAACAGGCGTTTGAGCCATTTTAAGAACAAGTCAAGAACCAACTGCATGATCATCGGTGCCGGTGCAGCCGGTAATGCCATTTTAAAGGAAATTGAAAGCAGCAATTATCTCAGCCTGCATGTAGTGTGTGCCATTGATGACCATCCGGGCTGCCACGGCAAATATCTGCGGGGTGTGCCGATCGTGGGCGGCAGAGACAAGATTCAGGAGTGTGTGGACAAGTATGCGGTAGATGAGATCATCATTGCCATTCCCTCTGCCAGCCGTGCCACCCTGAAGCCTATCCTGGAGATCTGTAAAGAGACAGGCTGCCGCATGCGTATCCTGCCGGGGATGTATCAGATCATCAACGGAGAGGTCAATGTATCCAAACTGAGAGAAGTACAGATTGAAGATCTGCTTGGCAGAGATCCTATTGAAGTGAATGTAGACGAAATCATCGGCTATGTGAACAACAAAGTGGTGCTGGTGACCGGTGGGGGCGGTTCTATCGGAAGCGAACTGTGCAGACAGATTGCACAGCATGGGCCTAAGAAGCTGGTCATCCTGGATATCTATGAAAATGGTGTCTACGAGGTACAGCAGGAGATCCGCCAGAAATATCCTAAGCTGGATATGGAAGTGCTTATCGGCTCCGTGCGTAATACTGCAAGGGTAGAAGAAATTTTTAAGCAGTATCGTCCTGATATTGTTTACCATGCAGCAGCTCATAAGCATGTGCCTCTGATGGAGGACAGCCCTAATGAGGCGATAAAAAATAATGTATTCGGTACCTGGAAGGTAGCCAATGCAGCGGACCGCTATGGTTGTAAGCGTTTTGTGCTGATTTCCACGGATAAAGCGGTGAATCCCACCAATATTATGGGAGCCTCCAAGCGAATCTGTGAGATGATCATCCAGGACAGGAACCGCAAATCTGCTACGGAATATGTGGCAGTACGCTTTGGTAACGTACTGGGCAGTAACGGCAGCGTGGTGCCTCTGTTCAAGAAGCAGATTGAGCACGGCGGTCCGGTGACAGTGACCCACCCTGATATTATCCGATATTTTATGACCATACCGGAAGCAGTATCTCTGGTGCTGCAGGCAGGTGCCTATGCTAAAGGCGGAGAGATTTTCGTACTGGATATGGGTGAGCCTATGAAAATCGTGGATCTGGCGAAGAACCTGATCAAACTTTCCGGATATCGGGTAGATGAGGATATCAAGATTGAATTCACCGGCCTTCGTCCGGGAGAGAAGATGTACGAAGAATTGCTGATGAATGAAGAGGGACTGACGGAAACTGCCAACAAGATGATTTTTATCGGTAAGCCTATTGATTTTGATGATTCCGCATTTGAAAAGCAGTTGGAGAAGCTGCATCAGGCTTCGCTGGATGAGGAAAGCGATATCAGGGAAGTAGTAAAGGAAATCGTGCCGACATATCATTATATATAGTAACAGTACAAGGGAGGAACTCTCATGTATCAGAATATAAAAAGACTGTTTGATTTCATATTGTCATTATTGGGGCTCATTATCCTGTCCCCTGTATTTCTGGTGCTGATCGTGGCAATCAAGCTGGATTCTCCGGGTCCGGTGCTTTTTAAGCAGAAGCGTGTCGGTATCCATAAGACCCATTTCCGGATACTGAAATTCCGCACCATGCGGATTGACACACCCAAGGATATGCCCACTCACCTGCTTAAGAATCCGGAGCAGTATATTACCAAGACCGGAAAATTCTTACGAAAGACCAGCCTGGATGAACTGCCCCAGATTCTGAATATCCTGAAAGGGGATATGGCGATCGTAGGCCCCAGACCTGCGCTGTGGAATCAGTACGATCTGATTGCAGAGCGTGACAAATACGGTGCCAACGACGTCCGTCCCGGTCTCACCGGCTGGGCTCAGATCAATGGCCGTGACGAACTGGAGATTCCCGTAAAAGCGAAGCTTGATGGAGAATATGTGGAAAAAATGGGTCCGGCAATGGACCTTAGATGCTTCTTTGGAACCTTTGTCAGCGTACTTCGCGGAGACGGTGTGGTGGAAGGCGGAACCGGAGCCATGCAGCAGCCCGGCATCATGCAGCAGCCGGAGGCTATGCAGCAATCCGGTGCTGATTCGTCAAGGGAGGAAAAGAAATGAAGCGGATTCTGATCACCGGAGCCGGAAGTTATATCGGTACCGGCGTAGAGCGCTATCTTCAGGAATACAATGCTGCTCAAGGCAGAGAAATGTACCGCATTGATACTATTTCTCTATTGGAGGAATCCTGGAAAAATTACGACTTTGCGCCCTATGATACCGTTTTCCATGTGGCAGGCATCGCCCATGCCGATGTGGGAAATGTATCTGAGGAGACCCAAGCCCTCTACTACCGTGTAAACCGTGACTTGGCTTATGAGACTGCCCAAAAAGCACGTAACCAGGGCGTAAAACAGTTCATTTATATGAGCAGCGTTATTGTATACGGTGACAGTGCGCCCGTTGGACAGAAAAAACACATTATGGAGCAGACCCAACTTTCTGCTGCCAACTTCTACGGAGACAGCAAGAAGCAGGCAGAGGAGGCACTGCTTCCCCTGGCAAATGACACATTTCATGTGGCTGTGCTGCGTCCGCCCATGATTTATGGAAAAAACAGCAAGGGCAACTATCCGCTGCTTGCCAAGCTGGCAGGTATTGCCCCGGTATTTCCGGATATATTAAATGAACGGAGCATGCTCTATGTGGAAAATCTGGCAGAATTTATCAGGCTGCTGGTGGAGAGCGGCAAGGGAGGCATTTTCTTCCCACAGAATGCAGAATATACCACGACTTCCCAAATGGTGAAGGCAATCGGGCAGGTAAAAGGAAAGAAAGTGAGACTGTGGAAGGGGCTGAGTCCCCTGGTAATGCTGGCATCTCACGTGCCCGGGAAGATTGGCGGGCTGGTGAACAAGGCTTTTGGCAGCCTGACGATTGACCAGGAATTAAGCAGGAAAGATATTGACGGGTATCAGATATTTTCTTTGGAAGAAAGTATACGCAGGACAGAACAATGAAGATAACGATTATTACGGTGGCATATAATAGTGAAAAAAGTATTGGAAAGGCTATTGAGTCGGTGCTTGGGCAGACGGTGCTTGGACAGGCGGTGCCCGGACAGGCTGTGGAGTATCTTATCATTGACGGCGCCAGCAAGGATGGTACGGTGGCTGTGGCGGAAAAGTACCGTCCAGCCCTGGAGGCAGAAGGCGTGTCCTATCGCATCGTCAGTGAGCCTGACGGCGGCATCTACGATGCCATGAACAAAGGCATCCGTCTGGCAACGGGGGATATCATCGGCATCCTGAACAGCGACGACTGGTACGAGCCGGATACCCTGGAAACTGTGCTTGCGACCTTTGAAACGCAGGACTGTGACCTGATGTTTGCCAACATCAGGATGCATAAAGCAGATGGCAGTACCTTTGTGAAGAAAGCGCAGATGGGAAGGTATGAAACTTCCAGACATTGGAATCATCCTACTACTTTTGTAAAAGCAGAGCTTTATAAGAAATATCCTTTTCGTGATCTGGGGATTCATGACGACTATGGATTTTATCTGCAGATGAGGAAACTGCCGGCGAAGATCGTGACGGTGGATAAGGTGCTGGCAAATTTTAAGATGGGTGGGGCCAGCAATCATAAAAGTATGAAAGAGGCAATGAAGAGGATTCGTGACAGATATCAGTACTGCTATCGGATGAACGGGTATAGCAGGTGGTATCTGGTGGAATGTGTTGTGATTGAGGCGGCGAAGATGATTTTGGGGTAAAAATGAGGCTGGGATAAAAATGATTATGGTAAGGAGGTGACTGAATATGAGAATCGGAATTGATCTGCTATGGGTCAGACCATCGATATGCGGGGGAACAGAATCTTTTATCAGAAACCTGATGGAAGGGTTTGGACAGTATGCTTCGGAAGAAAAATTTGTCTTATATGTAACAAAAGACAACGAGGAAAGTTTTGAGAATTATTCTCAATACAAAAATTTTGTTTTGAGATGTTGCAATGTTAATTGTGCGAATCAGGCTAAAAGGATACTGTGGGAAAATATTCATCTGGATAAGATTGCTGCTAAAGATAGCATAGATGTGATGTTTATTCCTGTTTACAGTAAACCATTAACATATGGTAGTAAGATACCGTATGTGTGTGTGATTCATGATTTACAGGCATTACATTTTCCGCAGTATTTTTCTAAAGTACGAAAAAGGTTTCTCCAAATTATGTGGTGGTATGCCTGCAAGACGTCTGCACAAGTGATCACAGATTCAAATTATTGCAAAGAGGATATAGTATCTCGTTATCCTTGCGTGCAGGATAGGATTGAAACAATCTATATACCTGTTATTTCAAATGAATCCAGGATAGACTGGAATTCTATTGAGGATAAGTTTGGAATTTATAAAGAAGAATATTATTATTGCGTCAGTGCCATGCTTCCCCATAAAAATTTGATCACAATACTTAAAGTAATGGCTGAACTCAAAAAAAGAGGTGACAGAACCAAATTGGTATTGAGTGGGGTAGGGGGACAAAATCAGGAATTTGATGACATCGTGCGGGAATTAGATATAGAAGATATGGTGATTCAAACGGGATTTGTGTCCAATGAGGAAAGAGACTGTTTGTATGAAAATTGCCGTGTTTTTCTATTCCCAAGTATTTTTGAGGGATTTGGTATGCCTCCAGTCGAGGCATTGCAAAAAGGGAAAAGTGTGGTGATGACTCAGGAGTCATGTTTGAAAGAAGTGACAGAGGGGAAGGCTATATATGTATCAGAACCTCAAAGCATCGAAGAGTGGATTCAAAAGATTGAGTTGGCTAAGGAGGGGGAAAGTAAACCCCAACAGTTTAAGCAGTATAATTTGAAATATGTGGTGGAGCAATATATTGATATTTTAAAAAAGGTCATTATTTTGTAATAAATTGTGCAGGGGGAGTTAATGTAAGACTTGCATTAATCTTTAAATCGGTATATACTTACCCTTAGCATTGCGACTGGTTTGTGAAAGGACCACAATACAGGTAGATTGAATGTCAGTTTATGAAGAAATATACAATATTGTAGAGGAAAATTTAAGTACAGCAAATAAAGCATTTGAATATGGTAAAAATACGTTCCTGTGTGATGTGGGATCACATCCACAGGATGTTTGTGTTTCCAAATATCTGCATCTTTCCAATCCTGAATTCATGGAGGCAATTTACGTAGCAGCGTTAAAACGATTGCCTGACGAGCAAACGGTGGATTTCTGGGAAAAAATATATGACATGGAGACGGAAGCATTTCAGTGCGAAGTACTTCAGTGTATTGCTGGTTCCAGTGTTGTGGCTATTAACCACATTCATTTAGTGGACAATCCCTATTTTGAACAGAAAAGGGGATTGAAGTATAACATGTTGGGGAAACTTTACGGCTTAACAGATAAATCCAGTCTGCGAGAGTTTGGGAAGAAAATGCCTGCCCCGGTACAGAAGTTGATTCGAAAGGTATTCTTATGAAAATATATATAGACATCAGTGTACTGACTTTAGCGACTTTTGTGACAGGTATTCAGCGTGTAACGCAAGAGATCGCGGTCCGATTAATAGAGAAGGAAAAAGACAACATTGTTCTTCTGCATTATAATGCCAAGGAAAATGTATACTATAGAATAGATAACACCCTGTTTTGTGAGTTTTACCTGCATGGAAAAGGAATCAAGAACAGGATGATAACCAAGAAAAAAGTATTACTGGAGGAAATTAGAAAAGGAAGTATCTTCTTTGATCTTGATGCAGCATGGATGTGCAGAGTGAAAAGAAGTTATCTTTTGCCAATCCTGAAAAAACAGGGAACTACAATTATCGCGCATATCTATGATATTATATCGATTACACATCCTCAATACTGCTTGCAGAGAGGGGTATATAACTTCATGGACTTTATTGGTGCGCACTTGCAGTATGCTGACAAGATTATTGTAAATGCTGATGCTACAAAGTCTGAGCTGGAAGGATTGGCTGCACGACTGAAATGTGAGTTGCCGCCATGTTACGTGGTGCCTTTGGGCGCTGATTTCTCAGAGAAGAATGTGGCAAAAAAGGAAGATGTCAGTTCGGAATTGATGACTGCAGCTGCAGATAAGCCATATATTCTTATGGTAGGAACCATTGAACCCCGAAAGAACCATAAGTTATTGTTGGAAGCTTATGACAAGGGCCTGAAGAAATTAGGCTACAATGTAATTTTTGCCGGATATATGGGATGGAATATGGAAGAGTTTGAACAAAGATTGAAAGAACATCCTGATTTCAGCAAAGGGATTTATCATTTTACCGGACTTAGGGATAATGAGATTTCATATCTGTATAAGCATGCAAAATTCTTGGCTTTCTGTAGTTATACGGAAGGGTACGGACTGCCGATTATTGAAGCGATTCAAAGAGGAACCCCGGTTATTGCGGCTGATGTTCCGGTACTGCGAGAAGTGGGGGGAGAGTACTGTGTGTGGTTTGAACAGGATAATGCGGAAGAATTGTGTGAAAGATTGAAATATTTTGCATCGCATGAAAGGGAATATAATGTTTTACAAGAACAATTGAAAAAATTCAGTAATTCGAATTGGAATGAATGTGCCGAAATGATGTTGGGACAGATTATTTCTTAACAGGAGGAACTTTTTATGAATGTCTTACGAGAGATATATGAATATCGGGAAATGGTATATAGTTTAATTAAGCGTGACTTGCGTGGTAGATATAAAGGATCTGTACTTGGATTTTTATGGACATTTTTAAATCCACTATTCCAGCTGATTGTTTATACATTTGTATTTTCTGTAGTTATGAGAGCAGGCTATGATAAGTACTATTTGTTTTTGTTTGTTGCGTTAATACCTTGGATTTTTTTCAGTACCTCTGTAGTTGGTGGAGCATCGTGCATATGGGCTCAAAAAGATATGGTAAATAAAATTTATTTTCCAAGGGAAGTGTTACCAATTGCCCATGTCACATGCCAGTTAATAAATATGCTTCTTTCTTTTATTGTTATTTTTGCAGTACTTATAGTAACAGGACATGGTATAAACTTTATTGCAGTATTATACCTCCCATTGATAGTTTTGGTAGAATATTTGTTGGCATTAGGAATCACGATGCTTGTATCAGCAATTACTGTTTTTTTGAGAGACGTAGAATATATTTTGGGAATTCTTATGATGGCATGGCAATTTTTAAGCCCTGTTATGTACGGTGAGGATATGGTGCCAGAAGCATTACAAAGCGTTTTTGCAATTAATCCAATGACGCCTATACTTGTTGCATATCGAGATATTTTCTATTATAAGCAGGTGCCCATGATTAGTACTTTATTGCAGGCAACTGTATTAGGTGTACTTTTGTTAGTTGTTGGTTTTTTTGTGTTTGAAAGATTGAAGAAACACTTTTCGGAGGAAATGTAATGAAACCAGAGAATGCGATTGAAGTAAGAGACGTCACTAAAAGCTTCAAAATATTTATTGATAAAGGAAATACAATTAAAGAAAGGGCACTATTCAGTAACAGACGTAAATATGATTACAGACAAGTGTTAAAGGGAATCTGCTTTGATGTAAAAAAAGGTGAGGCGATTGGTCTTATTGGACACAATGGATGCGGCAAGAGCACAACCTTAAAGCTTCTCACGAAAATTATCTATCCTGATTCAGGTAGTATTGAAATCAAAGGAAGAGTATCCAGCCTGATTGAATTGGGAGCAGGATTCCACCCAGATTTGAGTGGTAGAGAAAATATCTATATTAATGCCTCTATTTTTGGCCTTGGGAGAAAAGAGATTGACAGGCGTTTGGATGATATCATTGCCTTTTCTGAACTGGAGGAATTTATAGATAACCCGGTCAGAACTTATTCATCAGGAATGTATATGAGACTTGCATTTTCCGTAGCAATCAATGTGAACGCTGATGTATTGCTGATTGATGAGATATTAGCAGTAGGAGATGCTAATTTTCAGGCAAAATGTTTCAATAAGCTGAGAGAAATCAAAGCTAAGGGAACTACAATTGTGATAGTGTCTCATTCCCTGGGACAGATTGAGCAAATCTGCGAGAGAAGTATTTGGATTCATGATGGAATGATTAGAGAGGAAGGTACACCTCGAGAGGTACATCCTATTTATCTTGATTTCATGGGGCAAAAGAGACAGGAAATTGCGGAAAAAGAAGCAGAAAGACAGGCGGCAAAGGAAGAGCAGGTTGCTGTGGAGGAGCAGAAGGTACAGGAACAGAAGGGAAATTCAGAGCAGTCGCAATCAGATATTACTGATCAGGAAAAAGAGGGGGTAGAAACTATTCAACCCAAAGATTTGAAGCGTTGGGGAAATGGCAAAGCCAGAATAACACAAATTGATTTGTTGGATGAGAAAGGAAAAAAGAAAACTGTATTTGAAACTGGAACGAATATCAAGATTAAGCTTCATTACAAAATATTGGAGAAGGTGGAAGATGCTGTAATTGGTATTGGTATCTTCAGGAGTGATGGTGTCCAGTGTTATGGAACGAATACTCGTTTAGACAAAATTTCAAAGTTCAATTTGGAGAAAGATGGCATAGTACAACTGGAATTAAAAAATGTAATGCTTATGCCAGGCATCTATACGCTAGATTTTGCGTTAGAATCTGAGAATGGAATACCTGTAGATTATTTCAGAGAAGCTGTAAGCATTGAATTTTATTCTACCAAAGATGATGTTGGGCTGATTAGAGTGGAACATGATTGGATTAATTTGTATTAATAGAAAGATTGAAAAGGAGGGGACGAAGTGGCGTTTGAAAAGCAAAAAGCAAAGCTAAAGGATCTTATTCTGAATACAGTTAAGCGGTTACAGGCGGAAATAGAAAAAAAGACAGAAGAAATTGCGCTCTTGACAGAAGAAATGCATCGTATGAGTGAAGAGTTAGTCGAATACAGAAAAGTTATTGAAATAATAAGAGAAGATATCCAGGATAAAGATCAATCCTTACTTGCAGTAGAAGAAAATGTTCGAGGTAATAGCAAACGCTTACTTACGGTGGAAGAAAATGTTCGTGGTAATAATGAACGCCTGCTTGCGATAGAAGAAAGCATTCATGGTAATGATGAACGTTTCCTTACACTGGAAGAAAGTGTTCGTGGTAATAATGAACGTCTGCTTATGGTAGAAGAAAACACTCGAGGTAATAATGAACGCCTTGATACAGTAGATGAAAAAAATCGTAACAATAATGAACGTCTGCTTATGGTAGAAGAAAATGTTCGAGGTAATAACAATATCCTAGAACAACTGAGTGACAGGGATATAAAAGCACTAGAAGTGAAGATAACGGCGTTAAAGGCTCAAATCAAAAAGATTAATAGTACAGAGGGTAATATAAGTTCAGCAGACGATGTCATACAGTCATCTGAAAGCACATATAACGACCTTGACTATTTTGCGTTTGAAAATTATTTTAGAGGAAGCGAAGAACTTATAAAAGAGAGACAAAGGATATATTTACCTTATTTCGATAAATGCAGTAACGTTTTAGATTTGGGTTGTGGCAGAGGTGAGTTCATAGAATTATTACAAGAAAACGGAATTGAAGCAAAAGGGATTGATTTCTATGAAGAATTTGTTGTATATGATCAAAGCAGAGGCTTAAATGTTGAAAGCGGAGATGCAATTTCGTATTTGGAGAATCTGCAGGATAAGGTAGATGGTATATTTGCAGGGCAGTTGGTAGAACACTTGTCAATGGGACAAATTATTGCGTTGTGTGAAAATGCATATGAGAAGTTGGAAGAGGGCAAATATTTAATAATGGAAACTCCAAATCCGACATCTCTGGCAATTTACACTCATGCTTTTTATATTGATCCCTCGCATCAAAAACCGATTCATCCTTTAACTCTAAAATATGTTGTAGAACAGGCGGGATTCAAAGATGTACAGATTGTTTTTACGGAGGCTAGTAAATTATCAGAAACTATTCCTCCGTTAATGGGCTCAGGTATTTCAAATTTAGAAGAATTTAATGCAAGTATGCAGCAGGTTGCAAATTATCTTTATGGAAGTCAAGATTATGCTGTAATTGCAAAAAAATAGGAAGGATAAACTTAAGATGGAATTAAATATTGAACAGATTATGCAAGAGATAAGAGAAGAAATTAAGGCGCGAAAATTGGAAGAAACTAAATTGAGTTTTGATGACATTGTGATAAATGAGCCCTTGGTAAAAGCTGACAGTAAGTTTTCAAGTGAACTTTTGCAGAAACAAGTTGCTTATTTAAATCAAAACTGGAATGTGCCAATAGATACTCCGTATTATACAAGCAATGGGCTTTATAATCATGTAAAGAAATTCATAAAAAAAATGACTCGATTTATTGTAGTGCCGCTAGTTTTGTCTCAAAATGAGTTAAATGCTTCTGTAACCAGAGCCTTTAATGAAATGAGCGCGTATATTGCTGAACAGGAACTGCAAATTGAAAAACTGACAAAACGGGTTGAAGAATTAGAAAGAACTGAAAGAAAGTAGAAGCAAATGAAAAAGAAAAGAATTTTCCAATTAACTCCCACTTTGGCATATGGTGACGGTGTGGGAAATGATACTTTAGCAATACATTCTTTTTTAGAAAAAAAAGGTATTGAAACAAAAGTATATTGTGAAAATATAGATAATCGAATTCCGAAAGGAATCGCAGAACATATTAGTAAATTGCCTACAACAAAGGAAGACGATATTCTTATATTTCATTTATCAACAGGAACTGATATGAATGACTTAATAAAAAATCTTTCTGCAAAAAAGATTTTTGTATATCATAACATAACTCCAGCAAAATGGTTTGATGGATATAATGTTTCTTTAGGTGAATTGTGTAATAAAGGAATTCAGCAGACTAAGAGTCTGCGAGATGTTCCCGATTATTGTTTGGCAGATTCTGAATTTAATAAAAATGATCTGATTTCCTATGGATATACATGCCCTATTGATGTTTTGCCGATTATTATTCCATTTGAAGATTATAGGCAGCAACCGGATGCAAAAATATGCAGACAGTATCAAGATGGATACACTAATATTTTGTTTACAGGGAGAATAGCCCCAAATAAGAAGCACGAGGATGTAATACTTTCATTTTATTATTATCAAAAGTATTACAATCCAAAATCAAGGTTAATTTTTGTTGGCTCGTATAATGGAATGGAGAAGTATTATGCTAAGCTGCAAAAGTATGTAGAAACGCTGGAATTAGAAAATGTAATTTTTACAGGTCATATTAACTTTAAACAAATTTTAGCATATTATTCTACAGCTGATTTATTTTTATGTATGAGCGAGCATGAAGGGTTCTGCATTCCACTTATTGAAGCAATGAGTTTTGATATTCCTATCCTTGCATATAATTCCACTGCTATTCCGTATACGTTGGGAGAAGCAGGAATAGTGATTGACGAAAAAAATTACTTGGAAATAGCAGGTCTTATGGATTATGTGATGCGGCATGAGGATATTAAGAATTATTTTAGTGGAAAACAAAAAGAGAGACTAAATGAATTAAGCTATGACAGAGTAACGGAATTGTTATGGAAAAAATTAATTGAGTTTGATTCAGAACTGACATTGTATAATTGAGAAGGATGTGACAGAGTGAGAATAGTACAGGTAACTCCGGTGCTGGCATATGGTGATGGTGTTGGGAACGATATCGTTGCAATGGATAGAGTTCTAAAAGAGCAGGGATATGATACTCAAATATACGCTATAGATACTGATAAGAGATTGCAGCATTTGAGCAAGAAGCTAGATGAGCTTCCTAGATTGGAAAAAAAAGACATATTGCTTTATCATATGGCTGTGGGTAGTGCTGTGACAGAAAAGGTAATGAAACTTAAATGTTTTAAAACGATGATATATCATAATATTACCCCGGATTATTTCTACGAAGGATATAATCAAGGTGCTGTAAATGCCTGCAGAGAAGGAATAAAGCAGACTAAACAATTAAATAAAAATATAGATTATTGCCTCGCAGTTTCTGAATTTAATAAAAAGGATTTAGAGCGC
>JAZQAT010000004.1:0-34102 GCA_045545375.1 Acetatifactor sp. | reverse complement strand
CTTTAAAAGGTGCGAAAAGATTACAAAGATTTAGTTATGCTAGAACGATATTAGATGAAATTACAGGAAATAATAATGAGTCTATTATTGCAGCAGTAAAGTTGATTCCGTATGATGTTGCTTTCCGTACGGGTAATAGTAATTATGTATATCAAGAGCCTGTTCTGCCAGATAGAGATACATTAGAGAACATAAAGGTTATGATTAATAGAACTGTAAACTTTTTTAAAGAATATGGACCAGTTGTGCTTATGGGATTTTCTTTCCCTAAGGCTAGTTCGCTACTAATATCTTCAGCGGATGGTGACTATTTGACAAAAACAGGGTTATGGGATTTAAAAGTGTCAAAGAATGAGCCAACTATTAAACAGACTTTGCAGATTTTGATTTATTATCTTATGGGAATTACGTCAACTCATGTAGAATTTGGTCAGTTAGACAGTATAGGAATGTTTAATCCACGTTTAAACAGGGCATATAAAATTGATATAGATAAGATAACACCAGATGTATTGGAGACAGTATATTCGGATGTGATTTTGTATGATATTCAAAAAAAATACGCATATGAACATATTGAAGAACTTCGAGAGACTAAAAAGGTGAAGTGCGCCGCTGCTGAATTTAAAAAACTGAAGAAAGAAGGACTTCCGGTGTCATATGAACTATGTTTCAATGCCGTTGCATATGATTATAAATTACTCAAGGATGTCCCTATTGAATATAGAGATGCCAATCTTTGTACAAATGCTATAGAATTGCATTGCTATGAGGAAGAATACGATGAACATAGCTTATTCTTATTTGAGAATACGGATGAATATATTGACAACTATTTGAAGCTTATTCCTGACAGTAGTTATAATGAAAAACTTTGTGTAGAGGTATTAGCAATATCAAGATGCAGTTCAGATGGTTTTAACAGGATACCATCTCGATTTATGACAGCTGAGTTTATGGCGTATTTAGTTTATTGCAAGAATAGTTATTATGATTCTGTACCCGATAAATTAAAAAACCATATATTCTATAGCAAGCTTTCTGAAATGGAAATAAAATGTCTTAAAGAATGTCCAGAAGAACTTGAATATATGTGCGAGAAAATAATTGTGCCTGAAATTATTCCTATGGATACATTACGTGGTGTATTAATGCAAAAGCCCAGATTGATTAAGTGCGTTCCGCAAACTTATTGTGGCTATTCTGATTTGGGATTATTAGCTGTCAAGCAGGATTGGAGGGCAATAAGAGATATTGCTAAGACTAATAGGACTGTGGAAATGTTACAAGTGGTCGAAAAGTCTGGTGATAAGGCATGTGAGTGGTTGAGTAAAGAGAAAGCTAAACGCAAAAAGAAAGTTACTAGAGGATAATTCAATATGTTTACAAATTCCAAGTTATCACAATAGAATAATAGTAAAAAAAGACCCCGCCCATTTTCTGAATGGACGGGAATTCTTTTTTTTAAACATTAACTAAATGACATTGATACCTGCATCCCGCATTTTTTGCACCTGATAAACGATTTCCTGTGGTTCAAGCTTGTCATTCCAACTCCAAAAGGGAATCGGACGATATTTATTTGGAACATTTCTATAATCCATCAAAATTTCCTCCTCTTATCTGCTTCTCCTTTGCAGGAAAATAAACCTCTGAAAACTTCCGTGCATTGTGATTACGGAAAAAGATGCTAAAGGAATGATCCTCATAAATGTGCAGAAACACACTTCTGCAGAATTTTCCGCGTATATGCTCAAAACTGGACACATTGATTTGAGGAATGTCGTGCCAGTCCACACAAGAAATTCTGCGATAGGCATTTTCCTTTGCCCAGGCATAATCACCAATGTGAGCATGACCATAAAAATGAATCTTTACCTGATGAGGTAAGGGAAGCAACGTAGACAAATGCGCTGAAGCGCGATTCCCTCCGCAAAAAGAGTAATGGGCTGCAGTAATGATAGGACTATCTTCCTGTTCCATTTCTTCGCGAATCTGTCCCATGATTTCCCCATGAGGGTAATATTCCTTTCCTTGAATATTCCCCCATAAGCTCATCCAGGATTTATCTTCTGCAATATGGTCACTGAAAAAATACACCTTGAAATCACCAAGGCTTACCTTAAAATAGGGGTCCGTATATGCAGGGGTGGTATGCCACCCCTCATGTCTCTTCACCATTTCATAAAAGGGCAAAAACACCGGCTCCTGTTCATGCTCCTTGGCCCTGCTGTAATCCAACTCATGATTTCCCATCACATAACAGAGAGGCAGTCCGGTTCTTTCAAATGCCTGCTCCTGCATTTGACACATTTGGGTCAAATGCTCACGGTTGGTACCCTCTATCGAATCTCCCAGGTACCATATCATGTCAGCAGGAGCTCCCATGCTCTCATAGTCTGTCATGGAAATATCAAGGCATTCCCTTGCACGCTCAGGGTCTTTCTGTTGTAAATCTGACAAAATCCATATTTTATGCTTGGCACGTCTTACAGATTCCTCATAAATGTATTGGTACATAGCCTACTGCCTCCCTGTTTTATTTTATCGATAATTCGGATACCATGCTCGCACCTTGTAAAATGCATTGGCACTATGTACCTTTGCCTCATGGATATAGCTTTCATCCTGTTCCGGACGGTACAGGTCTATGGTATCACTGTTCCATGTATACATGGCACCATTCGGAATCATAGTAATAATTGTACCTGAAAATGGTTGGTTGCCTATACCCTTTACGGATGCCGTACTTACAAAGTCACTGTGTCCCGGATAATCCGTAGTAAACTCCTTGGTTCTGGTGTTAAACTGATACACCTCATCGGAAGTGGTAATCCATAGTGCATTTTCCGCACCGTATACGGCATACAAATCATGACCTCCATCAGAAGGCAGCCTGTAATTCTCCACCTGCTCCAGCTCAGGTCTCTCAAGAGTTCCAGTTACCTTATAGGCTCTCAAGTACTCAATACCCAGTGCCCACAGCACCTCCAGCTCAGGATCCCACAACAGACCATGAGCATCCTTCAGGGTATACTGCTTGTAATAGCCTTCCCCATCTCCCTGAGAGGAAGCATAAATGGTTACGGTATTTCCGGTTGTAGACGCAGCCACCATATTTCCGTCAGGAAGCAGCTCTACCGCATGGGTATTATTCTCCGGACTGCTTGGACGGGAATAGAGATTCTCTCCTGTTTCATAATCAACAATGCCCACAAATCCCTTGGTACTACTGGTAACCACTACATAGCCGCCATAAAATTCACTATAGCGAAGTTTTGCATCGGATGCTCCAATATATTTCTCCGCACCTAAAAATCCATTTTCTTCAGAAGGCCGCCACTGCCATACCAATGCAGATTCTACATTCCAGTCTGCAGTGTTCATGTCATATACAAGAATACTACTCTTTGCCGTATCCTTATCCACATAGCCTAAGCATGCCACCATCTCTGTAGAAGCATCCTTAGCAACAAGTCCATCTAATTGCCAGTACTCTTCGTTACTTGTCTCCAAAGCAGAAAGCAATATCATGCTGTCCAGGAAATCCACCATAAAGATTCTATAGGTAGCCACGGCCGGACAATCTGCAAGGGACATATTCACGTCTACCGTTCCGCTTTCGGACACCTGCTTTGTCTCAGACTGTAACAGACTGCCATCCTCAGCATATATGCCCACGTATAAAATACCTGCCGCTGCATCCTCTTTCTGTTTACTGATTACCACAGAAGTAAGTTCCTGTGCTTCCGCTAAATCAAACACGACTCCGGCTTCTCCTGTCAGATTTACGCACTCTATCTTGTAAGGATATCCGTCATCTGCTGCCAAATTAATGCAAATGTCCTTCTCGTCCAGCACAGCTCCTTCAGAAATACGCGCCACGGTCATACCGTTTCTTACCTTACGGCTCATATCCGTTATTACAGTGCCCTGTAAATCCCGAACCACAATTTCATCACTGGCCGTAAAATTGCTGATAAATTCTCCCACCGTTACTCCATGGGCAATGTCCGTTACCACCTCTTCTGTCACAGTATATACCTCAGATGTAACAGGCTTTAATAAAGGAATACTATAAGTAAAGGGGTACATTCTATCACCTTTTCCTTCACCATAATTTTTCATTTCCAGCTCAATTCTGTCAGCATACACATAAATTAATAATGCCTGTACCACCTTCGGCTGTTCACCGGACAGATCCCCGCTGTTATACTGATTGTTATAATAGCTCAAGGATCCCATAAATGAAGAGGTAAAACTGCCGGCACGGATACGGTCTGACAGCTGAATACTTCCATCCGTTTCATAAGCTGTAACCCGTTCAAATACCGCTTCGCTGATATATGCACCATCTCCGCCGTGGTCATGTCCGTATACATACAATAGATTCGGATAAGAAAGCAGGATTTCTTTCAGCCTGTCATTGGCACCATCCGTATTGTCAATACCATAACCGGAGGTCATTCCCTTGGAATCCTGCAGCATATAATGACTCATGAAAATAATGGTCTCATCCGTGCCGATGCTCTCCAGAGTTTGAGCTACCCACTCTATGGATTCCGGAGTATAGACGTAGCCGCTGATGCTGCCGTCCCCATTGTAAGGAGTATTTAATCCGATAAAATGTACTCCCTCTATCTCATAATAATATGCCAACAGATTGGAGGCTCTGTCTGCTCCTTCATATAATGCACTCTTGTAAGCGCCCACATCTGCCTGCATACTGCTGTCAATAAAAGCACCTGAGGAAAATACACTGCCGCCTGCCTGATAATCTGTATCTCCTGTTACATACAGTACCTTGTCCGCAGCTTTCTGTAATGCTTCCGTCAGCTGTGATTCCACCTTGGTAAAGGTGTCCTGCGACCATCCGTTTCCGTCGGTATTGCCGGTCATATCTCCGCCCACCAGCAGTACATCCGGTGCATCCTCAGTCTTGATGCGGGTAAGCATTGTCTGATTTGTATCACTCAATACCTGTTCCTGATTCTCTCTGCCGAAATCGATATGAAAATCCGCTACGGCAGCAATTGTCATCAAAGGTTCTTCCCTTTGCGTGGCCTCATCCGGTGCTACAGGCCAACTGCCGGTAATTCGCCATGCGTTAAACTGGCTATACTCTTCTGTCGTTCCAATCTGCCAGCCGCCGCCGTTTTCGTTCGTAAAGATTACGCGATACTCTGTTCCGTCAATGTTTCTGCTGATCACGATCCTATTATTGGCATCCGTGGTCAGCTGCAGCGTTTGTTTTGCTCCAAGGCTTAAGCCTCCCTGACCATTTACTACATTTATATTCAGGTACTGATCGTAATACAGCGAACGAAGGGCATAGCCTTCCCCGTTTTCTCCTTCCTCCAATACCCATGCAATATCTTCAGTCAGTGTATCCGCAGTGTTCGTAAAAGTCACATGCTCCATAAGATCCATAGAGTTTGATCCACCGTCAAAGGCAGACAGGGCAAAGATACCTTCCCCTTTATCCGTGCTAACAATGGTCTCATAGGAACTAAACACCAACGTATCTCCCACCTTCATGTCCTTCAGGCGCATCCACTTAGTGCCAAAAGTTTCCGTGGCTCTGTCCTCAGGCCAGACACCATTCACACGATACATATCAAATTCATAATTGTTGCCGGAGCCGGTAGTCCAGCCTCGCGGATTACTGGCAAGAAAGCGGACATAATTGCCTGTTCCATTTCCAATTCCTACCTGTTGTAGAGAAAGAGTAGTCAATGTCAGCGTCTGTATCTCTCCCAATTTCAGATTGTTTGTGCTCAGATTCAGATACTCACCCGTAGCCAGAGAACGCAATGCATATCCTTCTCCATCTACACCGGGCTCTAAAACAAATGCCATCGTTCTGTCCAGTGTATTCAGGTCATATTCGAAGGTTTTACTTTCTCTTCCATATCTGGTATCATTATAAACAACCTCATTGGAGGTCAATGTCTGCACACCGTTTTCGGTAGGAATACCTGAGGACATCTGTTTGTAAAACGGGAAGAAATAGACATCCCCAATCTGCATATCGTCAGGATGAACCCAGGTAAAACTAAACTCCTGTGGTGCACTCTCCTCCGGCCATTCACCTACCACCTTATATACATCAAACTGCACAGCCGCACTCTCTTCTGAAGATGTGTCAAAGCCCTGACCATTATCAGATGTAAAGGTCAGATAATACTTTACCTTGCTTATGGTTTTCCGAAAGCTGACCTTTCCATCTGCTTCTGCATCACTGATCATCGTAAACGCAGTAGGCCACTTCATTTTCGTTCCATCTGCAGTTATATTTAAGAATCTCCCTGTCTCGGCTGAACGCAAATACTTATTCGTTCCACTTTCCCCATAATACCACACCATGTCCTTGGTTAGAGTATTTATGATGCCGTCAAATGCCTTATATGCTCTCCGTTCTTTTTCCGTATATGCGGTTTTATCAGAAGAAAGAGCGTATGCCGTTCCCGATGCATCCGTCACAAAGACATATCTTTCGCCTGCCTCTAATGTCAGCAGACCATCCGTACCCGGTGTCAGCTTCTCCAGACCAAATTCCACATCCGGTTCCTGTTCAGGAACTTCTGCCACCTCATATAAGGTAAATTCCCTGGTGCTTGTTTTCTCTTGTGCCACCCAGCCCGGTTTCGTTCCACTGCCGCCGGTATAACGTACAGAATACTCTGTTCCATCTATATTTCTCGTAATATAAGTCCCATTACTGCCTTTCGTCAGGGTCAGCGCCTGGGCTGTATCACTCATGTACAGACCAACCACATCATCCACGGTATTCATACTCAAATATTTACCACTGTCTGCAGACTGCAAGCTATAGCCATCCTCACAAGTCTCTATCTTCCACACCATATCATCGGTAAATTCCTTTTCCGAAAAAGCCACATAATCTCTTACATCGGACAATCGACCAACCACATTACCGCTTCCATCCAGCTCATATGCATCCTCGGAGGAAATTACATAATAACCCGGACCCTTTGGTGAATCACTAAATGCCGTGTAATACATCAGCACATAAAGACTTCCTGATTTCAAATTAGCCAAATCCACCGGCTTTAACTCATACTCCTTCTCTGAATCTAATATGCTGTTACTTACATTGTACAATGTTACATTTTCATCTGATACAGTTTTAGTCACATCTCCATCTGATACAGTATTAGTCACATCTCCACCTGATACGGTAGGTTCAGCAGCCCTTGCCGAAATAGGAAAGGACAACGAGGTCATACAGACGTTCAGTGCCAAGAGCATTGCTGTAATTTGCCTTTTCAGTCTCCTTGTAATGCTTTGCATGTCAATCCTCCTTTTCTGTGGTTCTTCCGCACACTGCCTTTTGACTGTAAGTAAGCAAAAGGACCACCATTACTACCGACGATATCACAAGCATACAAATGCTAATCCAGATATTCGACGCATCACCTGTATTCGTTTCTTCGACCAACACTGGGACTTCTGTTGGCGTACTCTCCTGTCCCGATGCCGATGTCGGTGTGCTCTCCGGCGTTGGCGTCGGTGTGCTCTCCGGTGTTGGCGTCGGTGTGCTCTCCGGTGTTTCCTCCGGTGCAAAACGGATGCTTACCAGCTGTTCCCCCGCCACATTCTGCACTGTCAACACACAGCTTTTCAGTTTCTCCTCCGTTAATTCTTCACCGGAAATGGAAATCCTTTCCGTCATTACCGTTTGCCCATTTACATATACAGCATTGGCATAAAGTATTCCTGCAGCAGTATCCTCCGAAACAAGACTGTATGTCAGTATCTGATCCTTTTCCACGATCTCAATACCGCTTATCGTAATATCCAGCTTCTCATCGGCCAATTCCGCCACTACTGTCATGCCGTCTGAACTATCCGTCGCCGCAAATGCATCAATACAATTAACTCTACAAATTAGCAAAAATGCAACTAACGAAAAAAATACCCTTCTCACTACTTTCATTTACTTTTCCCTAACCTTTCACAGAACCAACCATTACGCCTTTTACAAAGAATTTCTGGATAAAAGGATATACACAAAGCATTGGTACTGCCGCTACAATAACAACACAGTATTTCATTGACATATAAGTGTTAAAGGCAGCCTCTATAGATTCCGCATCCGCTGCTTCGGCTGTTGCATCTACCAAAGAATTGGTGGTCATCAAAATCGTTCTCAAAACCGTCTGCAGAGGATACAGGTTGTCATTATATAAATAAATCAGCGCATTATAATAATCATTCCAATGTGATACAGCATAATATAAGCCAACTACTGCCAGTACCGGCTTTGACAGGGGCAAAACTACCTTCCACAGATACTGGGCAGTATTTGCTCCATCCAGAAAAGCTGCTTCTTCCAGCTCCGACGGAATACTGTTTAAAAAATAAGAACGTATGATCAAGGCATTATACACCGAAATAGCACCCGGAATCATCATCGCCCACGCAGTGTTCAATACTCCTACCTTTTTTACGATCAGATAGCTAGGAATCAATCCACCGCTAAAATACATTGTAAATACAAAAATTATTAAAAAGAATTTTTTAAGTTTAAAATCCCTTCTGGAAAGAGGATATGCAAAGCATACTGACAAAACAAGATTCAGAAAGGTTCCTACTACTGTGTATATAATGGTATTTTTATAGCCTGTCCATAGTTCCTTATGACCAAATGTCATTTCATAACCATCCCACACGAAATCCTTAGGCAGCAAAAGAACCTGACCTGAATTCACCGCAACAGGATCACTAAAGGATGCTATAAACATAAACCAAAGCGGCCAGGTAAATATTACCAGCATCACCAGCATCAGAACAAGGTTTACGCTGTCAAAAATATTGTCTGCTGAGAAACCTTTTTTGATTTTTGATTTCAATTTTCCCATATGTATTCCACCTCCTACACTAAGCTCTCATCAAAGAGTTTTTTACTGACAGTATTGGCCAATACTAACAAGATCACGTTAATGACAGTATTAAACAAGTTTACAGCCGTTGAATATCCATACTCAGCCTGCTGAAGACCAACCTCATATACATAAGTGGATATAATATTAGAAACATTCTTGTTCAAAGGATTTTGTAACAGGAATACCTTTTCAAATCCGACATCCATAATGGAACCCATTTTCATAATCAGCAGCATCACAATTGTAGATTTAATAGAAGGAATATCAATATACCACATACGCTGAATCTTCGTTGCCCCATCGATAGTGGCAGCTTCATGCATCTGTTGGTCCACACCGGCCAAAGCAGAGATGTAGATAATGGCACTCCATCCCATATTCTGCCACACACCGCTCCATACATAGATGGAACTGAAATACTCCGGGGTTCCGAGAAAATCAACTGACTCCAAGCCCACCTTTTCAAGAATAATGTTGAATATACCATTGTTATTGCTCATAAATATAGCAATCATACCACAGATAACCACCGTGGAGATAAAATGTGGTGCATAGGACACCATCTGTACTACCTTGCGAAGCCGGTTACTTCTCAGATAATTCAGAAACAGTGCAAATATAATGGGAATAGGAAAGCCTACTAACAAGGAATAGAGACTGAGGCGCAGTGTATTCCAAAGCAGACTCTTAAAATTGTAAGCACTAAAGAATCGTTCAAAATTCTTAAATCCTATCCATGGACTTCCCAAAATTCCCTTCTTTGCTGAAAAATCCTTAAAAGCTATTGTAATTCCATACATGGGCATATATTTAAAAATTACAAAATAAGCAATTACGGGCAGAAGCATTAAATATAGTATCCAGTTTTTTGCAATTTCCTTTTTCAGACGTACCCCAATCGGTTCCTTAGGTTTCTGAACACCATACTGTATAGCTGCAGTCTGTTTTTTCTTCAACATAAAATTTACCACCATCCTTATCATTCATCTAAAAATACAACAGCCTGAAATACCTTTTTTTAATATTTTCAAGCTGTTATACTTTATTTCATATTATGTTGCATATTATAGAAGAATTAATTTCCGCCTCTTTCATAAGCAGATTTATAAAGTTCTTCGAGCTCCTCTGCTCCCATTTCTTTTATAGTCTTCTGGAAATCTGCAAAGCTGCTTTCCAAATCCAATTTTCCGGTCACTACCTCAGCGGTATACACAGTAATATAATCTGTTATCTGAGTTACCAAATCTGCTTTTCGTGTTGATTCTTCATCAGTAAATATAAGATAAGGAATTGTTGTACCTTCTGAATATAGTTCTTTCTTCATCTTAAAGAACTTTGCACCAGAAGGATCTTTCTCAGAGTTAACACTCAGGGAAGGTCTAAGCATTGGAGCAGAGGCACTTCCATAAATACGGTAAGAAGCCTTAAACTCATCCGCATTCGCTCCTTCAGGAATCAGCCAGCTATAGCTTCCATCTTCATAGAGCTCATAGGATTCCCCTTCTACACCATATTCAGCAAGCATAGAGCCTTCTTCAGTATAGAAATAATCAGCCCAGGCAATCAATACCTCAGGATTTTCACATTTATCAGTGATCATCATTCCATATCCAAGAATATTTGTTTTCATAGCCAAGCCATATTCACTGTTTATCTTCAAAAGTGTATAGTCATCTGCACGCTCTGCACCTACCTGTCCTGAAGCATCGGAACGCCAGAACATACCATGAATATCTGCAGCCTTTGCATTTACTGTCATCTCATCATATTTCTGGGTAAATGCATTTTGGTCAATAATACCATCCTGATACCAGCTTGCCAGAAGAGATAAATAATTATCTTTAAATCCATCTGTAAGAGGATAATAAACAAGTTCGCCATCAATCACTGCCACATATTCGTTACTCATATGCAAACCCTCTTCCATATACTGGAGAAAATGCCTAGGCAGAAATTGATTTATTGCAAATGTAAAAGGAACTTCATCATTAGGGTCACCATTTCCATTTGCATCCTGTTCCTTAAATGCTCTCAATACTGTATCCAATTCTTCCAAGTTGGTAGGCTCCTGCAAACCAAGGTTGTCAAGCCATCTTTTATTAATCCACATAGGAGCATTAATAGGATAAACATCAGCCTGCTCCTGAATGCAAGGAAGCATATATACATGACCATCAGCAGCGGTTATGTACTTCCAACCATCCTGTTCATCTAAGAGTGCTGTCATATTAGGTGCATACTCACGAATCAAGTCCTCCAAAGGAATGAGAATACCTTCTTCCACTCCATGTTTTTGGGGATCCGGTATGTTATTTTTAAAGAAGAAGTCAGGATAATCGCCACCGGCCAGTAATAAATTTGTCTTCTCTTTAATATCTGCATTGTTAAACTCTAATAATTCTACCTCAATGTTTGCTCTGTCAAGAGACATCTGCCAGCCCTTAGATTCACTTAATTTGTATCCCTTGTCCGTAATTGCACAGCCTGTAAAGCTCAATGTCTCATCTAATGGGAAAGTAATACCTTTCTCTTCTTCCACTTCGGATGAAGCTTCCTGTGTTGTACTTTCTGAAGCCTCATTGGTGGGCTGTACTTCGCTGCTTGAAGCTGCCTTTTCCTGTCCACAGCCGGACAGTACAGACGCTGTCATAATGGCTGTTAAAAGAAGCGCCACAACTTTTTTATTCATATTGTTTTCCTCCTGTTATACTACATTTTTTATTTGCAATACCATATTTTCATTGGTACCGGATGAATGTATCGCATTGCTTGCTTATATCTTATCCGGATGCCCATAACAAAACAAGATACAGTTTTTTCCGCCCCGAAAAACTGCATCTTGCCGATATTTGCTGCTTATTTTCCATATAATTCCCGATATTTTAACGGTGTGATGCCCATGTTCTCCTTAAATCTCCGTCGAAAACTGCTCACATTCAGATATCCTACCTGAGAACTGATGTCCTCTATGGAGCTATCCGAATGAAGCAAAAGCTCCTGCGACTTTTGCAATCTTACGGACCATAGATACTCAGAGAAGGTAACCCCCATTTCCTTCTTTACCAGCTCACTCATCTGAGAGACACCTAACTGAAAATGATCCGCCATCACATAAATAGAGAAATTAGGGTCATATGCAGTTTCATCAATAAATTCCTTTACATCTTCATAAGAAATCCGTTTCAGCTTTCTTTCACAAATCTTCAGCAGTACCTCCAGATTCTCTGCAATTTTATCCCTTTCATCCATATAAGAACAGCTTCTGCACTGATAAAGAATCGCATAATACTCATCAGAATACGTATTAAAATTGATATTCTGTTGATTCATTACATTTTCTATGGCTGTCAGCACATCTAAAAGCACGCATTGTACGTAAAAGCACTTGATAGCATCATTGTTGATGGCGACAGTTTCCTCTAAATCCAGCAGAATTTCCTGTATCAAGCTCCGAGCCTTGTCAAAATCACCATCCCACATTATTTCAGACAGACTGGCAATTTCCTCATAGGGATATACCGGCAAAAAAGCTTCTTCCGAAGCATCCCCCTCCTGCGCAGATTTTTTCCCTTGTCTTTCGCTCATGTTCTTTACTTCTTTATAAAGCATCGGAATATCAAGAATGCTTCGACTACTTTCACTGATTACAGAAACATATTGAAACTTATCATGCAGATCATCCAGCAGCACCTGCAGCTTCTCCCGTTTACTTTTCTCTCCCTGTGTTCCGATATCATTCAACAGAAGTACAAGTTCATTTTTTCCACTCTCCAGAACAAGACAAAAAACGTTCTCTCCCAAAGCCGTCTTAAAATATTCCAACACCTTAGGCACGGATACAGCCACGTCACGAAAAGTCAGGGAAACAGCATATAAATTACTATTCTGCTCATTCTCGAAAAAAACATCAATATCCGAAAAGTCCACATCTACTCCACTTGACTGCACCACAGAATCCAGCAAGCTTTTCTTTATAACAGAACGATACTTATCTAATTTCAGATTAAGCTGTTCATTATGTTTATTCATTTGTGAAAAATGCTCCTCCAAATAGGAAAAATGTTCCCTTTGAGATACCTTTTCCTCGGAACCCACCTTTTTCACAAGCTTATACAGCGGCATATAGGTAGTGCGCATTCCCAATATAATAAAGACAAGTCCTACAATACCGATTGCAACAAAAATCAGATAAGACTTCGCTAAAGTCTGATTGATCTGTTCTATCAGTGCCTCTCTGGAAATCAGTGCCACTAAGGACAGTTCTCCCATGATATCTGTCTTAATATAGCAGGAATTGTCCGCGTCTATTTTGTAAAAGCCACTTTCCGACACCTCTTCCATGGAAGGAATTACTGCCTTAGCATTGGAAGTCAACACGATATTCCCATCCGCCCCCAAAATGCCAATGACAGGTATGTTGGAGGAGGTAAGATTATTCAATGTTTTCAGAAGATAATAGTCCTCCAAAACAAAAAAGAACTGATTCTTTCTGCTTTCCTCTATGTCCGGTACATAAATCAGGTAATTATGCCCTTTCTGTGCAATACAAATCACCTTCCCAGACCTATTTTCAAAAAGACCGGAAGCGTCGATGCTGATATAATTCTCGGTATCATAATATATCCTGTAAGCATTTCCCCCAAATTTGACAGGCAGCGTTGTGGACAAAACAGTATCGGAATTTTTATTTTTCCATACGATGGACCTGATAATACCGGAAGCATCGTCATACTTCTCCAATTCTGTCATCACTTGATACTCGCTGATATCATGCTGGGAATAGCCGTACAACATCAGGTCACTGTTTTTCTGCAATATCGTACTTAACTGTGACAAATACAAAAAATCCTCGTTTAATTGATTTCCTAAATTGTCAATCTGAATCTCTGTCTGATGACGCAACTCATCATAATAGTATTCAGAGAATTGATAACGGATTATATAAAAAAAACCCATCATCAATGCAAGATAAATCAAAAAGTAGAAAAAAATAAATTTAAACAACGTAGATGTCTGCTTCTTCATTTCTTTCCTTCCAATTCTGATCATGTTGATACAGTGGTCAAGACCTCCGTTACAGAACATGACCTGTTAATTTTTTCACTACTTCTCCACGCCAAAGCGATACACTGTTCTGGAATGAAATACCTTCCCGGACTCTAAGATACAACTGGGAAATCGCTCCTCTTTACAGGAATTGGGATAGAACTGTGTTTCAAAGCAGATACCGGCACGTTTTTGATATACTGCACCATTCTTTCCTTTTCTGTTGTTTAAAAAATTCCCTGTATACACCTGCATGCCGCACAAATCGGTGTAGGTCTCCATGTAAATACCACTTTCAGGGCTTATCACCTTTGCAGCCAATTTCAATTTACCATCATTCTCAAAAAGGTAATTGTGGTCATACCCTCCCGCAAGACGAAGCGGCTCATAATCAGCCTCTATGTCTTGTCCAACAGCCTTTCTTCTGCGAAAATCCATGGGAGTATCATCAACGGAAGTGATTTCTCCTGTGGGCAACAGATGCTCGTCCGTCAGCAAAAAGGAATCCGAATAAACTTCCAGCTCATGAGAAAGGATATCTCCTGCATCATGTCCTGCCAGATTAAAATAGGAGTGATTGGTGGGATTCACAACAGTATCCATATCACTTTCCATCTCATAATCAATTATCAGCTCCATCTTATCTGTGAGGGTATAACAAATCTTCTGCTTCAGATTCCCGGGAAAACCCTGCTCCAGATGAGGGCTTGTGCGATGAAACTCCACAAACTGCCCTTCTTCATTTTCTCCCTGTACAGCATTGTAAAATTTGTAATGCGAACGGTCATTTCCACTGTGCAAATTATTGCCGTGGCTATTTGCCTCCAACTGATATTCCACCCCATCAATCGTGACGAAGGCATTTCCGATACGATTGGCATTACGCCCCACATAAGCACCAAATCCACAAGAATTATCATAATATTCCTCTAAGGTATCGTATCCTAATAAAACATCAAGAAAAGAGCCGTTTTTATCCATCACCTGAAGCTTTAATAAAAGAGCCCCAAAATCAGACAGCCACACCTTCATTCCTTTTTCATTGCTTAAATAATATTGACTTGCTTCCTGTCCCTCTTTTGTTTTTCCCCAAAATTCTTTACCTGTTTTCATCTTTCTTCTCCTCTGCTGAAACCTACATAATTAGTCCTTGCAGGACGGTTTGTAGTATTACGCCTCATGGTGCCAGTTCTCCTTCATCCCTCTTATATTCTCGTATCACCTTTTCCACAAAACGGATCTACCGGAGATACACCTAAAAATTCGCTTCTTCCCATCAGCTTAGATACTACCAGCAGCGGCAACTCACCGGAATACCAGGGAAAATCGTTCCCCCTGCCAAATAACGCGTTCCAGTTTACCCTCACAACAGTTGCATTAGAAACAGTTGGTATATTGATAACAATCATTGCCATGTCATACCGACTGACAAAGCTCTCAGTATTACACATAACTTCTTCTAAAGCCTTTTTTACTGCCGGTGTGATTGTATCTAATGTGGCCTTCCTCGTATCGAAACTAAATTTAAAAATGCGTTTACCACCTCTTGCGGATAATGGAAGTATCTGCTTTGTATCCTTTACAAGTGTAATCGCTTTATCTGCACATTCTTTTACCCACTCATGATACAAAGGATTTATTATCTCTTTCTCCGGAAGCTTGTTGTCATCTGACGTACGCTTTTCAAATAATCCCATGGACATCTTTAATGCCAGAATTCTTGCAACTGCTTCATTTAATCTCCGCTCTGATAAGATTCCGCTCTCCATCCCTTTTCGCAAAAACTCTACATCCTCTTCAATGGAGCGATTAAACAGAATCATATCAGCGCCACATTCGATAGAGTACGGAACCGCTTCGTGCCTTGGCATATTCTGCATATAGTGCCTTCCTATATCTTATATTGAAGCCCTTAACAAAACAAGATACAATTTTTTCTACCCGAAAAACTGTATCTTGCCGATATTTCCTGCTTAATATAATTCCCGATATTTTAACGGTTACTCACTGCCAAGGTCTTCTGCCCTTACTTGGCAAAGGTTTCTAATTCATAGAACTGAAATGTGGAAACATAAGCTTTTCCTACCACTTACACTACCTCCGCATCATCAAATTCATCATAAAACATATCCCATATAGAATCATAAGGACGCACTTTTTCAGAATCTTTTCTTATATCTTCCAATTTTAGCTTCTTATTGCCGTTTTCTCCATTAGGAATACCTTCTCTTGCATTCTTCCATGAAATTTCTTTATGAGATAGCTCGCTCAATTTCCATGATTCAAATGCTCCATATTGTACAATTATATTTTTGACAATATATGCACTTTCAAGCGAAATTTCATGAATATTCAAAACATACCGTCTTCAGTATAGTATGCTCTAACTTCACGACATACTGGACCATATTTCCACCCTTCAAATTCCTCTTGAAATAATGGTTGTCCTGTGACTGCCAATGCCTCTCTTTGGGAGAGATACAGCAATTTATGCAATTTCATTTCATCGATTACTTTACCCGATATTTTCTTATATTCAATGTAGATATAATATCCCCAGATTCCCCGCCTGATCATTCAGCCACTGATCGAAAATGCAGCATTCCACGGTTTTTCAAAAAAGAAAGGTGTCAACTGCGCTATATCCATACGCTGTTATTTCAAAAAAAGTGATGCTTCCAATCCTTCCGGAACAAAGTACTGTGTTATAGAGATTAACGACAACGGTGCCGGAATGGATGCAAAAATGTTATTCCAGCTAAGGAAAGCGATTAAAGTTCTGGACTACTTGCAAGACAAACCTTGCTTCAACGCTTTGACCGACTCACCACACCGTTTAATGCCTCGCTCAGCTTCTTCTGGTTCATGTCATGCTGATACTGACCTACACCGATGGACTTCGGATTTATTTTTACAAGTTCAGCCAGATGCTGTTTCGGAAAATAGTACCTTCCGTTCCATGAAGCATCGTCACTTTTTCTGTGGGAACTCATACCTGTAATAATTCATGATTGCCGCAATGCTCTTATTTTCCTCAAAGTTATCATGAATCTTATTTACAGGATATGTCACGGGTCTTCCTTCCAGTACCTCAACCACCCCAAGTGCTGCCTGATAAGCCATGCGTTCCAGCGCTTCTGTTGTAAATGCTGCGGTATGAGGTGTCACAATGACATTCTCCATGGAAAGTAATGGATTGTCCGCTTTGGGCAGGTTGCCCTCAAATACGTCCAGGGCTGCCCCTCTGATCTTCCCCTCCTTAAGCAGACTGATCAACGCTTCCTCATCAATCACTTCTCCTCTTCCGGTGTTAATGAGGAAAGCAGATTCTTTCATCCAGGAAAGTTCCTTTTCACCAATCAGATGTCTGGTGGAGCTGCCTCCGGGAAGGTGCAGGGAAAGAAAATCTGCCGAAGAAATGACCTGCTGCATGTCATTTGTAAGAATTCCGAACTCTGTCTCCTGAACACCCTGAATATGGCGATTATAGCCGATTACTTTCATATGTAGTCCGAACGAAGCCATTTTCGCCACCTGGCTTCCGATATTTCCCATGCCGATGATACCAAGTGTCTTACCCTGTACATCGTTGCCGTAGACCTTGCGAACCTCATTCATTTCGCCAAGCTTCATCCTATTATTATAGTCAATAGAACGCTTGGCTAACATCAGAATCAACCCGATGGCATACTCCGCCACAGAGCTTTGATTGGATTCTGCCGCATTGGTAATCTGTATCTTTAAGTCCGTAGCCGCTTCTACATCGATGCAGTCCACGCCTACACCATGCATAGCCACTACTTTCAGCTTGGGGCAATGTTCTAACACATAGCGGGTAAACTTTCCGTTTCTGGTCAATGCCCCGTCACAATCGGCACATTCGTGGATCAGTGTATCCTGCTCCGGTCCGCTTCCCATGATCACTTCATAACCATTTTCTTTCAGATACTCTATTCCTTTTTCATTTATTGGTTCTGTCACCAGTACTTTCTTAGCCATCATCGTACCTCCATTTCTTGGTGCTGTTGATTTGCTCTTATCATACCGAAATGATAAACTTTGCGCAACTGCCTGAATGTACCGTTTTTTCCTGAATGACTGGACAATTTGTCGAACAAAGGATATAATGACTTTAATTTAAGGAGGTGAAGCCATGAGCTTAACGGTACAAACCATTCTGGATGAAAATTTATTAGGGACAGCCCACCTGATCGCAGGGAAAGCCGGACTGGCAGCAGAAATCACCTGGGTCAATGTCATGGAGATCTTGGATGCTCCGGAATCCGTAGAAAAGGGAGAGCTTCTCATTACCACCGGGTATCAGCTGGACTGTGAGAATCTGCATGCAGGTTTAATATCACAGTTAAAAGAAAAAGGCGTCAGCGGAATGGCAGTACAGCTGGGATATTATATTCGGGAGATTCCTGAATATATACGTCTGCAGGCTGATAAAGAAGGCTTTCCCGTCCTTACCATCCCAAGCCACAAAACATTTTCGGAGATTCTCCACATCCTGATTCAGCGCATCCATGGTCAAAAAGAAATATCAGGAGCTTCGCCGGACCAGTCTGCCCTGTTAGAAGCCTTCAAAGAAGATATCCGTGAACACTCAGATCTTTTTTTTACAGATAAGACAATCACACTTTTGCTTATGATACGCCCCACTCAGGATACCCTTTCTACCGGTGCCGCACTTATGCCGCATATTCAGAAGCTGCGTTCTTTCCTGACTTCTGAGACCCTGGTGTGTACTTTTCATGGTTCTGACCAGGATACTTATCTGTTGATGGCCGTATCCAATGACACGCCTTACACCTCCCTTTTATATACTCTGAACATCGAGCTGACTCTCCTTTCAGAACGAATGGGAATCCATTTTTACGTGGGTGCAGACCAACTGCCAAACATGGAAAGTCTGGCGCTTATCGTATCTCACCTTCAGGAATGTACAGAATTGTTAGCTTCTATGGGAGCCAGAAGGGGGCTTTGTTATCATCAAAATATTCCTTTTCTGAAAATGCTGGATACCCTGCATCACAACCAGCGTTCTGTGGTATTGGACAATCAGCCGTTACAGCTCCTCTTAAACTATGACAAAATCAACGAGACGAATTACACTCAGACTCTGCGACTTTATTTTGCCGAGAACTGTAACGTGACCAGAACGGCCAAGCGCCTGTATATCCACAGACATACACTGCTTAATCGTCTTGATAAGATACGGGAACTGAGCAACTTAAATCTCGAAGATTATTATGCACGGATTTACATGTCCATAGCACTGCTGTTTCACGACTATTTCGCTTTCTGATGGACAGTTTGTACTATGCCGCCTACATTTTGTCTACAAGTATTTTCTTTTCCCAAAATGCTTTGACACCACACTTCTCCTGTGATATTCTTTCTAAAAAGAACCACCAAGGAGGTGCCATTCATTATGAGATTAGTAGGTGGATATACAAATTATGGACAGGATATCGGTATTCTGATGTTAGATACTGTTTTTCCGAGAATCGTAGGGGATATCGGCAATGCCAACACATTCAGGACTCATGTACGCTACCGTACCGTCAGGAATATAACCAGGGGCTCCATCACAGAGAAGAATATAGAAAAAGAACTGCTGCAGCCTTTTATTGATGCCGCACAGAGTCTGGAAGCGGAAGGCTGTAAAGCTATCACTACCAGCTGTGACTTCCTGGCAGGCTTCCAGCGAAAGCTTGCAGATTCCGTACATATCCCGGTATTTACCTCTACACTGATGTTAGCCCCCATGGTACATACCATGATGAATCGGAATCTGAAAATTGCTGTTTTCACAGAGAATCCCGCTGTCATCAGCGAAGAATACTTTCATCAGGCCGGCTGGTCCTCCAAGGATATTCCCGTCATCGTCAGCGGTATGCCGGAGGATTCCCCGTTCAGCCGACTCTTCATCGGCGATCACCTGGAAGAGGATCTGCTGATCTTAAAGCAATGCATTACCGATATGACCAATGAGCACATGGAAAAGCATCCTGATACCGGCGCCATTATTCTGGAATGTGCCAACTTTGCACCTTTTACCGGACTGATCCAGGATCTTTCCGGTGTACCGGTATTCGGAATGAATCAGCTCCTGGAATATATTGAGAGCTGTATCAATCCGCCCCATTATTGTTAGACTGATATAGAAGCACGTGCCGCCGGGCACAGAGCAAAAGCACTGTCTGTTCATTCCCGAGAATGATGTGACAGTGCTTTTTATCAACTTAAAATATATGCAGACCCTTATACCAGCCAGAACAAAATAGGAATGGTGACAAGGGAAAGCAGTGTTGACAGAAATACGATCTTGGATGCATATGCCGCATCCCCATCATACTTTTCTGCCAGAATAGCCGTAGTGCTTCCTGCAGGCATACCTGCCAGGATGACTGACACGCCGGTTACCAGACTGTCCAGGTTAAACAGACGACACACTAAAAGCGTGATCAGCGGAATGGCCAAAAGCCGAATTCCCGTATAATATAATGTCATCTTACTGATGATACTCTTAATCTGCACACCTGCCAGAATAGAACCTATGACCAGCATAGACACAGGCAGTGTACAGCCGCTTAAATATTTCAATGTTCTATACACAGCTCCGGGCGGCGTCCACTGGGAAAACATAAATATAAAGCCAATCCACACCGCAATGATACAGGGATGCACTGCCAGCTTTTTCAGTGCGTCCTTAAAGCTGCTTTTCGTAAAACAAAAGAGCCCGGCCGACCACATGAAGAAACGCAAAGGAATCAGGTAAACCGAAGCATAGAGCAGTCCCTGGGAGCCGTAAATTCCTTCTATGATGGGATTGCCCATGAAGCCGGCATTGGAGCACATGGTGGCATACTGTAATACCATTTTCTGGGATTTGGGAGCAAACCAGTAAATGACTTTGCCCAAAAGATAACACACAATCTGTATCCCCAATGCCACAAGCAGCACAATGACTGTAGATTTCAGTATCTCCTGATTCATCTCTATCATAAAGGAACAGATAATATTGCAGGGCAAAAAGACATCGATCAACAAATCCGTCAGACATTTCCTTCCCTGCGCCGTTATAATATTCTTTTTGGTAAGAATGACTCCCACCAGCATAATCAGGAAAATAATCACCTGTAGTTCAATCACATCATTTAAAGCAGACATAGCCTTGCCTCCGTCCTTACATTTTTTTACCGTTTTCGGTTGCTATAATGCCATTATAAAGCTTCTGCGCACAGGAAGCAACATTTCCGAGATAAAGATCCTTCCCCAACTTCAGCACAGCAATTCTTTCATAAAGTCCATCCAGTCTATTTTTCAGTATTTCATCCTGCTTTCTGACTTTCATTAACGTATCATAAAGCGTATATACCGACAGTCTGGAGCAAAGTGCAAGCTTCTTCTTATTCTTCAACACCCAGCCGAAACCGATCTGCCCCAACCGAAACTTCTCATTCCTGCCAAGAAGCATGGATGCGCTTAGTCCGCAGGTCCAATTGGCATGATAAGGCACGATGGCTACATCCACATTCTCAATTCTCACCCTCCCGGTTTCTGCCGCCTCTCTTATCTTCCCGATCTCTCCGCATGCTTTCTGAATCTCACAGGCTGTCTGCAGCGTAATCTCCCTCCCCGCAAGCAGCCTGCATAAATAGTAAGACGCAAAATAGAGTTCCATGTCCTCAGCCTCACATCCCGCAGGCCGAAAATACAGGCACCCCATCTTACGTACCCCTCTCCCATAAAAAGCGCACTCAAACACTATATCATTGTGCAAACCAATCACCTCCATTACCGGGCAATGCCGCACCGGGCGGACAAACTATCCCCGGTGCGGCTCTTTGCTCTTCCTTTTTATATTTTCGCTGAATCGGTCTCTTTATTTATAAGAAAGAAACTTGAAATAAACCCTGCAATCCTTACGGATGCTCCAGTTCAGATCTGCAGACGCTCCGTGCAGTTCATCTACAGATACCAGATAAAGCTTAGGGGGATCATCATACAGTCTTGTGTTCAGGTCATCGTAAATAGCCTGTCTCTTTTCGGCATCCATCTCGGTACGTGCCTCATCGATCAAAGCATCGTATTCGGCATTGTCCATTGCACTCTGAGTACCGCTGCTGTGTACCTGACTGGACAGAATACGGTCAACATCACGGAACTCATTGGAAGTGGAACTGAACATCAGGTCAGGAGTCTTGGACTTGTCAAACAGGATATCCAGCCATTCATTCCAGCTTACGAATTTTACTTCTACATTCAGACCGACTTCCTGAAGCATGGCAGCTACAGCCTCTGTCACTTCACCGTCCTTGGTCCAACGTGTTTTCTCGGAAACCAGTTCAATGGTTTCTCCATTATAGCCGGACTTTGCAATCAGTTCTTTTGCTTTCTCTACATCATAAGGATAAGCTTCCAGGCCGGAAGTATATCCGGTTGTACCTTCACTGGCAATCTGACCGGGTTCAGGAGTAGCATAGCCCAAAAACAGGGATTCTGCAATACCTTCTTTATCGATCGCATAGTTACATGCCAGTCTTAAATCAGCATTTGCCATAATACCGCTGGTGGCATTGAATCTCATGAAGTAATTCTCCATACCTTCACCGGTTACTACCTGAGGCAGCTGTTCTACGTATTCAGGCAGCATATTCACTGCAATATTGATCTCACCGGTCTGCAGAGCGGATACACGTGTACTTGCTTCCTCAATGAAACGGAAGGTAATGTTGGTAATCGCAGGAGCATCTCCCCAGTAAGAATCAAAGGCTGTCAGGTCAATCTGCTTTCCTCTTTCCCAGGTAACAAATTTGTACGGGCCGGTACCGTTAGCCACACTTACCAGATCCTCATTGGACTTACCGTCTACTGTTTCTTTGTCTACCATATACAGCTTGGTCAGACGCTGTAACAAAATCGGGTCAGGACCATTAGTAGTAATGGTAAAGGTCTTATCATCTACTGCCTCTGCCGAAACAATGGTAGAAAAGTCGCTGGCAAACTGGGAACCATATGCAGGATCTACAATACGATTCACAGAATATACCGCATCCTCTACTGTAAAATCGCTGCCATCATGGAACTTAACGCCTTCCCTGATGGTAAACTGCCATGTGGTTTCGTCCACATTGGTCCATTCTGCAGCAAGCATAGGTTCGATTTCCAGAGTATCACCGTTAAACATCACCAGTGGCTCATTGATCTGCCAGGTTACCCAGAACATATTGGTGTCGTCAGCATACTGCGCATCCAGTGTAGACGGTTCGCCCTGCAGTGCTACTACCAGAGAGTCTTTATCACTCGTAGATGTCTTGTCTGCTGCACTAGCTTCCACACTGTCGTTTGTGCCTGTTGTTACTGCCTGGCTGTTTGTTCCTGAAGTGCTGCCGCAGCCTGTGAGTACGGTGGCACAAGCCAGTACTCCTGCTAATACAAGGTTCCATTTCTTCATAATGCTTTTTCCTCCTCAAAATAAGATTTGGCAGCTGCCCAAAGACCGGGCAGCACCATCTATGTAAACGCCGGCCGAAACCGATCGAATACATGCCTGTTATTTAATCTCTGACTCCCCATGGAAATCAGCGAAGCATGCCACGAAATGTCCCGGGGTACGTTCTTCCAGTTCCGGAGTCTCCATACGGCATC
The DNA here is from genome assembly GCA_045545375.1 of Acetatifactor sp. Taxonomy (GTDB): domain Bacteria; phylum Bacillota; class Clostridia; order Lachnospirales; family Lachnospiraceae; genus Acetatifactor. The sequence continues at coordinate 10,487 of JAZQAT010000004.1, read as the reverse complement.
TGTCGGTAGCGTATTTACATCTTGCCGCAAATCTGCAGCCTGCCGGAGGATCCACGGGGGAAGGAACCTCACCCAGAAGGATTTCTCTCTTAATGTCGCGGTCTCTGGGATGTTCAATGGGCACCGCACAGAGCAGCGCTTCCGTATAAGGATGCAGACGATGCTTGAAAATCTCCTCCGTCTCGCCGTATTCTACCATTTTTCCAAGATACATTACCGCTATGTGAGAGGAAAGCCATCTGACTACCCTGATATCATGGGAAATGAACATATAAGTCAGATTATTGGTTTCCTGCAGCTCCTTCATCAGGTTCAGTACCATGGCTCGAACCGATACATCCAGTGCTGATATGGGTTCATCTGCCACTACGAATTTGGGGTTCAGGGCGATGGAACGGGCTATGCCCACACATTGCTTCTGACCTGCTGCCAGGGTATGGGGATATTCTTTCATGATATCCGGTTTTAAACCTACTGTCTTAAGCAGATGAGCGACTCTGTCCTCCAGTTCACTGCCCTTTGCCATTTTATGAACTACCAGGGGCTCTGCTATGATTTTTTCTACCGTATCCCTGCTGTCAAAAGAACTGAAGGAGTCCTGGAAGATCAGCTGAGCCTTCTCACGAAATGCAGTCTCCTGCTCCCCGTGAAAATATGCAATGTTCTCGCCCTCAAAATAAATATCTCCTCCGGTTCTGGGTAACAGCTTCAGAACCAGACGTCCCAGGGTGGTCTTGCCGCAGCCGCTTTCACCTACCACACCAAGGGTCTGCTTTTCATAAATATCAAAACTGACATTGTCTACTGCATGGACGAAGGAGGTTGCTTTCTTCACCAGCCCTCCGCCGATGGGAAAATATTTTTTCAGGTATCTCACCGATACCAATGGTGTCTTCTTTTCTTCTGCCATCTTTCTCTTGCCCCTTTCTAACGGTTTTACAGTTTGACGGACAACGGATCGAATTCTTCACGAATCCAGTTACCGACCAGATTCAGGCACAATACCGTAATACCGATCATAAGGCCGGGAAATAATACGATCCACCAGGCATTTGTTATGTACTGCTTACCATCACCGATCATTAATCCCCAGGAAGTGCTGGGTGCCTGTACGCCGAAGCCCAGGAAACTGAGATTCGCCTCTGCATTGATAAAGTTGGCCAGCTGCATGACGAACGTAGTGATCAAAGGAGAGATAATATTGGGTACAATATGGCGGAACAGAATTCTCTTTGTGCTGGCGCCGATAGCCTGCCCTGACTCTACCATGGTAGAACCGCGAATTGTCAATACCTGACTTCTGGCCATCTTACAGAACAGCGTCCAACTGCTGAATACGAATGCGATGATCAGCGTCGTCTCACCAGGGCCGAGCACCATAACCAGTGCCAGAGACACCAGGAAAGTAGGGGAAGAAGACCATACATCCACGATTCTCATGATGACCATGTCCGCCCAGCCTCCGAAATATCCTGCAATGAGCCCAAGGATGACTCCGATCACAGAACCAATGGCCGTAACGGAGAAAGCAATTTTCAAGGTAGCTCTGGCTCCATAGACAAGGCGGCTGTAAATGTCACGTCCCAACTGGTCCGTTCCCAGGAAATGTGGAATGCCTCCATCCTCTGAGACGAGTGTTGGTGCTGATTTAATATCTTTCAGGCTGGTCTTAGCCGGATCATAGGTAGCAAAGACCGGAGCAAAAATAGTGACGATCACAAGAAGCAGCAGAATGATCATAGCCACCAGCGCCCCCTTATTGTGTTTAAATCTTCTGAAAAATCCAACTTTTTTAGCTTTGCTCATGAGCCTTCCTCCTAATATCTGATGCGGGGATCACATGCAGCGTAGAGAATATCTACCAGCAGGTTCACCATACACACCATAATGGATACAAAAAATACTTCTGCCTGAAGCAGCGGGAAATCCAGATTGTTAATCGTACCTGTCATCAGCTTACCGAATCCGTTCCAGCCAAATACGGTCTCGACTGTAGCACTGGTTCCTGCCATCAGATCAATGAAGTCTGCACCGATCATGGTGATGGAAGCTGTCAGGATATTACGGAATGCATGCTTGAACAGGACACCCCTCTCGGAGACACCCTTTGCTCTTGCAGTAGTAGCGTACATGGAACCCAGCTGCTGGATCATTTCAAATCTGACGATCTGCGCCAGGTGTCCCATGGGACAGCATGCAAGGGTAACCGCCGGAAGTACCAGATGTCTCCAGGTACCGCTTCCTGATGTATAGAACCATCCCAGCTTAACTGCAAATACAAGCATCAACATCAGACCGATCCAGAACGGAGGAAGACAGATACCTACGGTTGAAGCCCCGGAAAGTAGTCTGTCCAGGAAAGAACCGGGTCTGTAAGCTGCCAGGATTCCCAGCGGAATGGCTACCACACAGGCAATCACCATAGCTGCCGCCACCAGGATCAAAGTATCCGGCAGCACATCCAGGATCAGATCAATACAGTCAACGTTCTGCCACCAGGAAGTTCCAAAATCCAGTTTTACAATATTAAGTAAATAATCTTTTAACTGAACCAGCAGGGGCTGATCCAGACCAAGCTTCTGTTCCATCAGTGCTCTCTGTTCCTGTGTTGCATTCAGCGGAAGGAGCATATCTACAGGATTACCGATCATGTGTGTGATGAAAAATACCATGATGGAAATGCCGAATACCACGAATATCATAAAGAACAATCTATTGATAATATACTTTTTCATTCCCATAACTTTTTCCTCCTATTGTTCTTCATTCTGCAACGGGAAGTCCTTATACTGCAGCGGGAAATGGCATCTTACATAGTGGCTGCCGTCTCCTGCGATATCCTGATAGCCGGGCTCTTTTGTCTTACAGATTTCCTGACAATACTTGCATCTGGGATGGAATTTACAGCCCTCCGGAAGATGTAAGAGGTGAGGCGGATCGCCCTCGATGATCTTCAGCTTCTCTCCCTGTTTCATATCTTCCACGGATTCTACGATGCCTGCCGTATAAGGATGGGCCGGTCTGTCAAATAAGGTAAACACATCACAGATCTCCACCATCTGTCCTGCATACATGATGGCAACTCTGTCCGCCATTTCGGCCACAATTCCCAGATCAGATGTAATGAAAAGAATGGTAGTATCAATTTCTGTACGAAGCTGCTTCATCAGTCGAAGAATCTGTGCCTGAATGGTCACATCCAGGGAACAGGTGGGCTCATCTGCGATCAGAAGCTTGGGCCTGCATGCCAGTGCAATGGCAATCATGACTCTCTGCTTCATACCACCGGAAAGCTCGTGAGGGTAGTTATGATATCTTTTTTCCGGAGAGGGGATCCTTACCAGATTCAGCATCTCGATGGCTTTCTGTTTGGCCGCTTCCCCCTTCAGCCCCTGGTTGATCTCCAGCGCTTCCTGAATCTGTGCCCCGATCTTCTGGGAAGGATTCAGGGAAGACATAGGTTCCTGCAGGATCATGGCAATTCCCTTACCCCGAATATTTTTCATCTGCTTGACAGAATAGTCGGAAATCACTTCTCCATCCAGAGTAACCGTTCCTGACTTTATTTTTCCGGGAGGCCAGGGAACCAGCTTTAAAAGAGAAAGGGCTGTCACAGATTTGCCGCTTCCGCTTTCTCCTACCAGTGCCAGTACCTCTCCCTTATTCATGGAAAAGCTGACATCATCTACTGCTTTAACTTCTCCTTCTCTCAAATAAAAAGATGTACATAAGTTCTTAACTGACAGTATTTTTTCCTCTTTCATGGTAACACCTCTTTTAACCCAGATCGGAATCTTTTCATTTCCCGGGAATCTTGTATTTCCCGGGAAATGAAAAGAGCAAAAAAGCACTTTTTAGCCTCTTCGCTCTCTTCAAACCACATCTGTTATTGATTGTGATGATTATACCTAATTAGAACCACTATGTCAACACCTAATTTATTTTTTTGACTTTGGGGCATTTCTATGGTATCTTTATATTACTAAACACAAAGGGGACACCGTCAAAATGACAAGTATTATCGAACAGTTAATGGGACTTGGACTGACAAAACACGAATCTTCCATCTACCTGGCCCTTCTGGAGCAGGGAGCACAGACGGGATATGAGGTAGCCAAAAGTACCGGCATCTCCAGATCCAACACTTATATCACATTGGCCAGCCTGGTAGAGAAAGGCGCAGCCTACGTTCAGGAAGAATCTGTGGTCAAATATACTGCAGTGCCTTTCCTGGAATTTTCCAATAATCTGATTCGCAGGATGCAGAATCTGCAGCAGACCATCCTGCCCAATCTGCCCGTGCATAAAGAGGATACCCAGGGTTATATTACCATTCGCGGAGAAGAGAACATCATGAACAAGCTGGTGACGCTTCTTCTGAACGCGACCCTGCGTATCTACGTATCAGTGCCATATCATCTTCTGGCGGAGATCGAGCCCTGTCTCACCGCCAAAATTAATGAGGGACTGAAAATCGTGATTCTGACCGACAGGAGCTACACCCTGGAAGGGGCCACTACCTATATAACCCCCAAAGGTGACGGACAGATTCGACTGATCGTGGATACCTCCAAAGTATTGACAGGACACATTACCAAGACGGAGAATCCCGCCTGTCTTTACTCCCAGAATGCTAATCTGGTGGAAATTTTCAAGGCGATGCTGCAGAATGAAATCACACTGCTTGAGAATCACCTGTTATCGTAACTACAGCTATTGTCATAACCGCAGACTGCAAAACTGCCCTCCGACTTTTGGCCTGGAGGGCAGCCTTTTTTATGCTCCAAATACATTTGTCAGTCCAAGCTTCTCAATGCGTGCACAGATTGCAGGAATATCCGTGGTATACAAATTAAGCTCTTTCATATGCTCAAACAGCACCGAACCTGAGAAGGTATACTTCTTGCCGGCACCTTCCGGCGTCTTCATCATCTCATTTACATAGCTGATGGCTTCTCCGATGGCAGTCTCTCTGGGCAAAACCAGTAGTTCTTCGCCTTTTGCATATTTTACACTGTTATAGCCTGCCAGAATACCCGTTACCAATGCTTCTGTGTGACCTACCAGCAAACCGGCCTTTTCACCGCCGCAGAACAGGTTATCTATGCCGATGACCTTCAGGCTGTCCTCTCTGGGAGACATGTCAAAATATCTCATAGAATTTCCCTGGCTTCCCGCATAAGGATCTTCATATCTGGCATTTTCAAATCCCGGTATTTTATGGAGCTTTTCCAACGGATAGTAAGGTGTCATCATCTTGGCATGGCCTGTATCCAAAAGAACGATATTCTCTGCAAATTCTTTCAATGCGTACTGCTGACATGCCTTCATGGAAAGGTGATCTTCTATGAGCTCCTTAGGAAGCGGCACTACCACCACGCCTTTTTCATTCAGTTCTTTCACGATCTCAGGCGCCAGTGACTCTTTGAAAAGCTTACAGGAACCGCTCATAGCCCCAATGGAGCCATCTGCTTTCTGCCCCGTGATCTCTTTCACACCGCACAGGCCTGCAAGACTGACCCTGCCTCCGAAAGCCGGGCATCTGAGGACGCACATGCAGCAGCCGTTTCCGTATTTCGCACAATTGTTCATGGGGCCTGCCGTACCGGTCACATCAATGAAGACATCTCCCTCATACACGTTGCCGGAAGCAGTCTCTACGGCAAGCAAGCGGTCTGCGCTTTTCTGTACCTTGGTGACTCTTTCTTTTAGGTGAATCTCCACACCCTGCTCTGCCAGATAGTTGGTGATTGCCACCGGTGTCCTGGCAATATCGTAAAGGCTTGCATGCTTATGCCCTGGGAACTCCACGTTCACATGATTGCAGGTACTGTCAATGACTTTAAAAAGATCACCGCCGCCCATGGCTATCATTTCTTCTGTGGCAGTAAATCTGCCGTTATTTCTCATAATACCGCCAACCAGGCCGGTACCGAGCAGGCTGTCTGCCCGCTCCAATAATACTACTTCTGCTCCATTCTTTCCGGCACAATATGCTGCACCACATCCGGCCCAGCCGCCGCCTACTACCACTACTTTCATAGAAACCTCCTTACTATATCAACTGTATTATTTGTCTTGACATCCGCTCCTTCCAATTCCTTTACAAATTCTGCAATCTTCTCAAGTCCGTCCCGGATGTCATCCCTGCCGGCTGCATAGGATATTCTGACAAAATCTACGCATTCCTTTCCAAGCGCCACAGCAGGCACGGTCGCCACATACTTTTCCTCTAGCAGTCTGGAAGCAAATTCCTGGCCGGTGAGACCGGTAGCAGATACGTCCACCATCACATAAAACGCGCCGTAAGGCTTTACATAACTGAGCTTTGGAATCTGATCCAGCCCTGCAAGCAAAAGCTGCCTGCGGACACTGAACTCCTCCACCATCTCCTCCACACATTTCTGTGTTTTGGGCAGCATCATGGAATCTGCCAGTCCCACATGGATAAAGGTAGGACAGCAGGTGCTGGAATACTGATGTACTTTCATGATCGGTGTAAGTAACTTCTCATCAGCAAGAATATAACCTACTCTCCATCCGGTCATGGCATACGTCTTGGAAAAACCATTTACCAGAATGGTCCTCTCCTTCATTCCCGGGAAGGATACTACAGAACAGAACTCTCTCCCCTCATATAATAGTTTACTGTACATTTCGTCTGATAATACATACAGATCATGCTCTCTTGCCAGCTTACACATTCCTTCCAGACTTTCTCTTGAATATACTGCTCCCGTAGGGTTGTTGGGATTGTTCAGGATGATCAGCTTCGTCCGGTGGGTAATCGCAGCCTCCAATTCCTTCAGATCAATCTGAAATCCGTTTTCCGGACGCAGAGGCAGATTCACGCAGATACCGCCGCACATCTCCACCAGATTCTGATAAGTCACAAAGGAGGGCGTAAAAATAATGACTTCATCGCCTTCATCTACAATGGAAAGCACCGCATTGTTCAGTGCCTCCGCTCCGCCGCAGGTAATCAGAATCTCCGTTGCCGGGTTGTAGCTTACCCCCAGCTCCTCTTTTACGGAATCTGCCAGAATTTCACGCAGTCTGGGCAGTCCCCTGTTAGAGCCATAATGGGTAAAATTATTCTCTATTGCCTGAATCGTTGCCTGCTTGATCGGCTCCGGTGTATTAAAGTTCGGTTCCCCCGCACTCAAAGGAATGACCCTGTGTCCTTCGCTTCTCAGTGCTGCCGCTCTGTCCAACACGACTCTGATGGCAGAAAAACACACATTGTCCAGACGGTTGGCCCCTGTATAATTTTCCAATGATTTTTTCATTTTTTTCAAACCTCCTACTTTACTTCTTCATCCACCTGTGATAGTATGTCTGAATAGGAACACTATAATATTATTTCCATAAATTGTCAATAAGAAGGAGGCTGTTTATGAAAAGATTTGTAATCGCCGTAACCCGTACCTGTGGCAGCCGTGCTACTACCATCAGCAAATTACTTGCCAAAGAACTGAATATTGATGTATATGATAAGGACCTGTTAAAGCTGGCTTCCCAGGACAGCGGAATCAATTATGACCTGTTTGCCCAGGCAGACGAGCATACCAAGAAAAGCCTGCTTTACCGCATTTCCCAAAAAGTATATCACGGTGAACTGATTCCCAAGGAGAGCGGAGACTTCATCTCAGATACCAATCTGTTTAATTTCCAGGCCAAGGTCTTAAAAGAGCTTGCCGAGAAAGAATCCTACATATGTATCGGCAGAGCTGCCGACTATATCCTGCGAGATAACCCCAATGTCATCAAGGTGTTCATCCACGCACCGCTGGAACAGTGTATCAGTAAAGAAATGCAGCGTCTGGGCATCACCCGGCAAGAAGCACAGAAGCATATCCGGACTACCGACAAGTATCGCCGGGACTATTATAAGTATCATACGGGAAAAGAATGGGAGAATCCCTACAACTATGATCTGTGTCTGAATACGGGAGTTTTGTCAGATGAGGCATGCGTTGCCTACCTGAAAGAATATCTTAGGTTGAGAGGTTATCTTGAATAGAAAAATAGTGATTTCAGTCACGGCTTCCTGCCATCGGTTACGACGGAGGAGCCGCAAATAATTTCACCCGGCACTTCTGCCGGGTGTAAGGTAACTAATTTTTGCTATTTATAATTTTTGCTAGTTACTCTTAAATACCAACGCAAAGACAGTAAATTCAAAATAACGCAATTGCAGATCACAAAATTTTCTTTTTAAAACGCCGGCGCCATATTTTCTATCTCTGCTCTTCCGAGATTGTATTTTTTTGCTAGAATTCTCCAATTATTTTCTACAATTCTTTTAATCTCATCCAATTGTTCCTGTGCCTGCTTATCATTCAAGCCAAAAACAAAGAAGAATGATTTATATGCTTGAATAATGGCGAAAGAGCAACCACCCGCATGTTTGACTATTACATCAGGAAAGCCTGCAGAGCCCGTGATATTCCTGTTCTGTCCATGCACAAGCTGAGATCTACATACACTTCAGCAATGCTCGCTTCAAACTGTCCGGAAAAGGTGGTGCAGGATCAGCTGGGACACGCAGAGATTTCGACGACTCAGCAGCATTACAACTTCAATCCCTTCCTTACATCCGAAAAAGCTATAATCTTTAAAGATACAAGTATTATTCTTTCATAGATGACATATTTAACAACAATGATAAAAATATCATTCTTTGATATTTGACCTTCACACGATTCTAATTACCAGGTAATAATTCATTCAGATCCCGCTTTACTGATCCGGATAACCTGAAATTTACATTTTTAGAATGTTATCACTGTTATCACCCTGATCAAACGCAAAAAAAATGCCTCAAACACTGATAAAATCAGCATTTGAAGCACTTTCCTGAGATGCTGGTGGCCGGACTTGAAGCATATCGGGTCGCCGGAAATACTGATAAATAGGAGCTTTCTGCGTGTGCTGATTTCTGAGTCTACCCAGGCATCCAAAAATTGCTCGCCCTTCAGAGTAGCTTCTTCTATCAGTTGCTCCATTATATCAAAGCTCTGCTCGTCCTTTCCGCACCAGAGGGACACATAACGGGCAGATTTATCGCATGAAATAAAATATGTTTCATCCTGGTAAGTAAACTCCAACTCACGTCCACGCTCGATGAGCCAGACCAGAGCAGCAACGGATTTACTGTCCAGAAATTCCTGTTGAATTCGATAAATCGAAATACCCAGAACAATCACACCGACGATAAACAGTACAACTGACCATTCTTTCATTCCGTGCGAACGGAACAGAATATATCGGCACAGGATAAAACCAAGCATCAAGAAAAGAATTGATGTAATTTGTGTGATGGTATATTTCTTTTTCATCGGTTACACCTCCGTTCTGTTAATGTTCCATTATGGTAAGCCAAGACAGTTTTCCTTTGTTGGGATTATTCTTATAGTAATCATACGATGCCACATACTGTTGCTCTCCTACCACAACCATATTGCGGAACAAATCTGGAGCTTCCAATACGATAATCCTCTATGCTGTAAATATTGCCAGAACCGAAGCCCCAACCTCCAAATTCACAGCTTACAGTAAAGGCAATTACTTTACGATCACAGAATTAGAGCGGCTTGTAGGAGCAAAGAAGAACCAGCTCCGCAACCGCTACAAGCGTTACAAAGAAAAGCAAAAACTAAAGAAGGAGGCATCCGATCATGGAAATTGTTAGACCTACGGTGCAGGAGTGGTGTATCCCGGTGCAGTACACTTCTTCCCCGGAAATTATTAAAAACTGCTTGCAAGAAGTCCTAAATGAAGGTATGCTAAACCCACAAGCAAGCACGCCGGATAATGAAGCAATGAGAAAATCTCAGAAAGAAAAAATTATCAAGGCACACATGGAACAATATAAAACTAAATACTATGAGTCAGACAATCGGTGGCATTCTTTTCTCCCGGACGAAAATCATCCCAGAAAGATGCGTCCCATTGCCAAGCGGAAGTTTGAGGACTTAGAGAAGGCGATCCTTGCCTACTATGAGGAGCAGGAGCAACTAAACAACCGCCGGAAGATCACGCTTCGCAAGTTCTACCCAGAATGGTTTCAGTACAAATGGCAGGAAACCAACAATTCCAATTATATGAAGCACATTGACGGCGAGTGCAAACGGTATTATCTTGATGACGAGATCATTGACCAGCCGATCATAGACCTGACCACGCTGGATCTGAAAAATTGGGCAAGAAACAAGATCGTATCTAACCACATGACCAAGAAGCAGTATTACAACATGGCAATCATCATCCGCCAGAGCTTCGATTACCTTGTGGAGTTGGGCGATCTCCCGGTCAATCATTTTGCAGAGTTCAAGATCAATGCGTCCCTGTTTACCCCACCAAAGCCAAAAGAAGCGGCAGAACGTGTCTTTATCGAGGACGAGGAAAAGAAACTGAAACAGATCGCTCTAAAGGACTTTGAGGAACACCCGGAGCATATAGGTGCGGCAAGTCGGATCGTAGCC
>JAZQAT010000003.1:0-2175 GCA_045545375.1 Acetatifactor sp. | reverse complement strand
TCTTCGTGAAAGAGCCCTGGCATTTACCTAAAAAAGCTTGACAAATCCACTCCAAAAGAATATAGTATTTACAAGTCATTAATTCAAAGGCAATGATGAAGAGGAGTACGCACAACCCCTTATCAGAGAGAGTATCCATCTTTTTACAAAGATGCTGCGAGGATGCTTAAAGGAAGGATTGCGGAAGGTAGCTTCTGAGCCGGAGAACTGAAAAGGAAGTAAGTTCTCACGTATTATCCCCGTTACCGGATAGGACTTTATTGGAAGTCGCTGAGACAGCTTATAGCTGTGAACAAAGGTGGTACCGCGTTATAAACGCCCTTTGCTGACGAAGAGTCGGCAGAGGGCTTTTTATCATCCGGAAAATCATTCGGAATATCTTAAAGCCTTCTGGGCAGCATCACACAAAGCGGAGGAGCGGAAGAAGGCTGCTTCGCAGCCCCGTTGCAGTCGTTTCAAGGTGCTGATTGGACCGGCGGAACCACCGCCCACTACAGAAAGGAGCCCAAATGAGCAAAGAATTAGCCAAGACCTATGACCCCAGCGGCATAGAAGACAGATTGTATCAGAAATGGCTGGATAAGAAATATTTCCATGCCGAAGTAGACCATTCCAAAACACCGTTCACCATCGTGATCCCGCCCCCAAATATTACCGGGCAGCTTCACATGGGTCACGCACTGGACAACACCATGCAGGATATCCTGATCCGATATAAGCGAATGCAGGGCTACAATGCATTGTGGCAGCCGGGAACCGATCATGCCAGCATTGCAACCGAGGTTAAGATTATCGAGAAGCTGAAGCAGGAAGGCATCGATAAGCATGATCTGGGTCGTGAAAAGTTCTTAGAGAGAGCATGGGACTGGAAGAAAGAGTACGGCGGACGTATCATCAGCCAGTTAAAGAAGCTGGGTTCCTCCTGTGACTGGGACAGAGAGCGTTTCACCATGGATGAAGGCTGCAACAAGGCCGTAACCGAAGTATTCGTTAAAATGCATGAAAAAGGCTACATTTATAAGGGTGCCCGTATGATCAACTGGTGTCCTGTATGTAACACTTCCATCTCCGATGCAGAAGTAGAATACCAGGAGCAGGCAGGTCATTTCTGGCACATCAAGTATCCTCTGATGAATGAGGATGGTACGGTAAGCACCACAGAATTTTTGACCTTTGCTACCACTCGTCCCGAGACCATGCTGGGTGATACTGCCGTAGCAATCCATCCGGAAGATGAGCGTTATGAACACCTGATCGGCAGAAAAGTAATGCTTCCTCTCATGAACAGAGAGATTCCTATCGTAACCGATACCTATGTAGACAAAGAGTTTGGTACCGGTGTTGTTAAGATTACACCTGCACATGACCCTAACGATTTTGAGGTAGGTAAGCGCCACAATCTGCCGGTGATCAACATCATGAATGATGATGCCACCATCAATGAAAACGGCGGCCGGTTCGCAGGCATGGGCCGTTATGAAGCAAGAAAAGCTATCGTAGAAGAGCTGGACGCACTGGGACTGCTTGTTAAGATCGAGGACTACAGCCATAATGTAGGTACCCATGACAGATGTAAGACCACCATCGAGCCTCTTGTAAAAGAGCAGTGGTTCGTTAAGATGGATGAGCTGATCAAGCCTGCAAGAGAAGCAGTTAAGAATGGAGAAATTAAGCTGATCCCTGAGCGTATGGAGAAGAACTACTTCAACTGGACTGACAACATCCGTGACTGGTGTATCAGCCGTCAGCTTTGGTGGGGACACAGAATTCCCGCATACTACTGTGATGAGTGTAAAGAAGTCATCGTAGCAAAGGAAGTGCCTACTGTATGTCCGAAGTGCGGCTGCACCCACTTTACACAGGATCCTGACACTCTGGATACCTGGTTCTCTTCTGCACTGTGGCCGTTTGAGACCTTAGGCTGGCCGGAGCAGACAGAAGATTTGAAGTATTTCTATCCGACTGACGTACTGGTAACCGGTTATGATATTATTTTCTTCTGGGTTATCCGTATGATCTTCTCCGGATATGAGCAGATGGGAGAGAAGCCGTTTAAGACCGTTCTGTTCCATGGTCTTGTAAGAGACAGCCAGGGCCGCAAGATGTCCAAATCTCTGGGCAACGGTATCGACCCTCTGGAAATCATTGATAAATACGGTGCAGATGCCCTGCGTC
>JAZQAT010000002.1:0-41484 GCA_045545375.1 Acetatifactor sp. | reverse complement strand
ACTCTCCTTATCTATTATTTCTTACCAGTCTTACCAACTTTACGTCTGATAGTCTCATCAGCATACTTGATACCTTTACCCTTGTAAGGCTCAGGTCTTCTCTTGTCTCTGATTTCAGCTGCGAATTGGCCAACTTTTTCTTTATCAATACCCTTAACAGTGATGTTCTGTCCATCAACAACGGTCTCGATGCCTTCAGGATCTACCATCTCTACCGGATGAGAATAACCAAGGGATAAGGTCAGCTTCTTGCCGGCTTTTGCTGCTCTGTAACCAACACCGTTTACTTCCAGTTTCTTCTCATAACCCTGGGTAACACCAACAACCATGTTGTTGATCAGTGTTCTGGTCAGACCATGCAGAGATTTCATCTTCTTTAAATCGTTAGGTCTGCTTACTACTACTGTAGCACCTTCTACTTTGATTTCCATTTCTGTAGGGAGCACTCTTTCCAGTGTTCCTTTAGGACCCTTAACGGTCACTTTGTTATTTTCTGCAACTTCTACAGTTACTCCTGCAGGAATCGCGATTGGCATTCTACCTATACGTGACATGCCCGTACCTCCTATAAATTATATGGGATTAAAATTTACTGTTACTTTACCATACGAAGGCTAATACTTCGCCGCCAACGCCCAGCTCTCTGGCTTTCTTGTCAGTGATTACGCCCTGGTTGGTGGAAACGATAGCAATACCGAGTCCGCCCAGAACCTTAGGCATATCTTCCTTGCCAGCATATACACGCAAGCCGGGTTTGGAAATTCTCTTGATACCGGAGATGATCTTTTCATTCTTGTCAGCGCCGTATTTCAGGGTGATATGAATGGTCTTGAAGTTTCCATCTTCGATGATATCATATTTCTTAATGTAACCTTCTTCTAAAAGGATGTCAGCAATTGCTAATTTCATCTTAGAAGCAGGAACATCAACTGTATCGTGTTTTGCAGTGTTAGCGTTACGGATTCTTGTAAGCATATCTGCAATAGGATCGCTCATAGTCATTTTACATTTCCTCCTTCTTACCAACTTGCTTTCTTAACGCCGGGGATCTGTCCCTTGTATGCTAAATCACGGAAGCAAAGTCTGCAGATTCCGTATTTTCTTAAATAAGCATGAGGACGACCACAAATCTTGCAACGGGTATAAGCCTGCGTAGAGAACTTAGGTTTACGCTGCTGTTTTAACTTCATAGATGTCTTTGCCATCTGAATTTACCTCCTATTATTTCGCGAACGGCATGTTGAATAACTTCAGTAATTCACGTGCCTCTTCATCGGTCTTAGCGGTTGTTACGAAAATGATATCCATACCTCTGGTCTTATCAATCTTATCGTACTCGATTTCAGGGAAGATGATCTGCTCCTTGATACCAAGTGCATAGTTACCTCTTCCATCAAATCCGTTAGGGTTAACACCTCTGAAGTCACGTACACGAGGTAATGCAAGGTTCACAAGACGATCCAGGAACTCATACATCTTCTCGCCACGCAGTGTGGTCTTGCAGCCGATAGCCATACCTTCACGAATCTTGAAGTTAGCAACGGACTTTTTAGCCTTGGTAAGAACTGCCTTCTGACCGGTGATGGTCTCCATATCCTTAACAGCACTTTCCAGAACCTTTGCGTTGTCTTTAGCTTCGCCAACGCCCATATTGATAACGATCTTGTCAAGCTTGGGAACTTCCATTACGTTCTTGTATCCAAACTTTTTGGTCATTGCATCTACGATCTCTGCACTATACAAATCTTTCAGTCTGCTCATTTATCTTTCCTCCTTTCACCGATTAGTCGATAACTTCGCCGGTTGACTTAGCGATACGAACTTTCTTGTCGCCTTCAACCTTGAAGCCAACTCTGGTAGCCTTGCCCTTGTGAACGTACATTACGTTGGACAGGTCGATAGGAGCTTCCTTCTGTACGATACCACCGTTAGGATTAGCCTGAGTAGGTTTGCTGTGCTTGGTGATCATGTTCACACCCTCAACGATAACCTTGCCATTCTTAACGTCTACAGAAAGAACTTTACCTTCTTTATTGTTGTCTTTACCGGCAATAACCTTAACGGTATCACCTTTTTTGATTTTCAATGTTGACATGTGGCACCTCCTTATAATACTTCAGGAGCCAAAGAAACAATCTTCATAAACTGTTTCTCACGAAGCTCTCTTGCAACCGGTCCAAAGATACGGGTTCCTCTCGGAGTCTTGTCATCTTTGATAATAACGGCAGCGTTCTCATCGAACTTGATGTAAGAACCGTCTTTACGACGAGCGCCCTTTACAGAACGAACAACTACTGCCTTTACAACGTCACCTTTTTTTACAACGCCGCCTGGTGTTGCATCTTTAACGGAAGCAACAATCACATCGCCGATCTGTGCATATCTTCTTGTAGAGCCGCCCATAACACGGATACAAAGCAGTTCTTTTGCACCGGTATTATCAGCAACTTTCAGTCTTGTTTCCTGCTGAATCATTGTTTATCTCCTTCCAAATCATATGGCATATTGATACATAAGCCTGGGCAGATTATTTAACTCTTTCTACGATTTCTACAAGTCTCCATCTCTTATCTTTGGACAGAGGTCTTGTTTCCATAACCTTAACGGTATCGCCGATGTTGCATTCATTGTTCTCGTCATGAGCTTTCAGCTTGTAAGTGTTCTTTACAACCTTGCCGTACAGAGGATGCTTAACATGCTCTTCGATTGCAACAACGATAGTTTTATCCATCTTGTTACTGATAACCTTACCAGTACGTGTTTTTCTTAAATTTCTTTCCACGGTTTGATCTCCTTTCTGAGTTCGCTACGACAATTAGGCTCTTGCCTTCTCGGTGATTACAGTCTGAATACGTGCAATGTTTCTTCTTACTTCTTTGATTCTTGCAGTATTATCCAACTGGTTGGTAGCGTTCTGGAATCTCAAATTGAAAAGTTCTTTCTTGGCAGCAACTAATTCCTGAGCCAGTTCTGCTTCGGATTTGGTCTTTAATTCTTCTACAAACTTGTTTGTCTTCATTATGATACACCGCCTTCCAAATCTGCTTTAGAAACGATTTTACATTTACAAGGAAGCTTATGCATAGCAAGACGTAATGCTTCACGAGCATCTGCTTCGGGAACTCCGCCGATCTCAAACATAACACGTCCGGGCTTAACTACTGCTACCCAGTACTCCAGAGTACCTTTACCGGAACCCATACGAGTTTCAGCAGGCTTAGCAGTTACAGGCTTGTCAGGGAAAATCTTGATCCAAACTTTACCTGTACGCTTTGTATAACGGGTCAGAGCCACACGGGCTGCCTCGATCTGATTAGACTTAATCCAGCAAGGTTCGGCTGCTACCAAACCATATTCGCCATAAGAAAGTGTGTTACCTCTTAAAGCTTTACCAGCCATCGTACCACGGAACTGTTTACG
Source organism: Acetatifactor sp. (assembly GCA_045545375.1). GTDB lineage: Bacteria > Bacillota > Clostridia > Lachnospirales > Lachnospiraceae > Acetatifactor. Next base: position 38,064 of record JAZQAT010000002.1, on the reverse strand, counting down.
ACGTTTTACTCTTTTAGGCATTAACATTATTTATCGCTCCCTTCTGGTTTAGCTCCTTTTGTAGGAAGTACTTCGCCCTTATAAATCCAAACTTTTACGCCAACTTTACCATAAGTGGTATCTGCCTCTGCAAAACCATAATCGATATCTGCTCTTAAGGTCTGAAGAGGAATAGTACCCTCGCTGTAGAACTCGCTTCTTGCGATATCAGCACCGCCAAGACGTCCGGAACAGCAGGTCTTGATACCAAGTGCACCAGCCTTCATGGTTCTGCCCATGCAAGACTTCATAGCACGTCTGAAGGAAACACGGTTCTCCAGCTGCAGAGCGATGTTCTCTGCTACCAGCTGAGCATCTCTGTCAGGTCTCTTGATTTCTTTGATATCAACCAGAACCTTCTTGTCTGTCAGCTTGGACAGTTCCTTCTTGGTTACTTCGATTTCAGCACCGCCCTTACCGATTACAACACCGGGTTTTGCGGTATAAATGATAACTTTTACTCTGTCGGATGCTCTTTCGATTTCAATCTTGGAAACACCGGCACTGTATAATTTCTTCTTCAGGAACTTTCTGATGTTGTAGTCTTCTACCAGGTAATCGGAGAACTCAGCATCAGCGTACCATTTGGAATCCCAATCTTTAATAACGCCAACTCTAAGGCCATGAGGATTAACTTTCTGTCCCATTTTCTTTCCTCCTTATTTCTTTTCATCCAGAACAACGGTGATGTGGCTCGTCTGCTTCTCAATTCTGTAAGCTCTGCCCTGCGCTCTGGGTCTTACTCTCTTCATTGAAGGTGCTTTGTTTGCATAGCACTCAGCAATGTAAAGGTTCTCAGTGTTCATACCGTTGTTGTTCTCAGCATTTGCAATAGCTGACTGTAACAGCTTCTTTACAACGCCGGAAGCATATCTGGGATTGTATTCCAGGATAGCCAGTGCTGTCTGCACATCTTTGCCTCTGATGGCATCTAAAACGAAACATGCTTTCTGAACGGACACTCTAGCGTAAGATAACTTTGCTGAAGGTCTTGTATCTTTCTGCGCATTTCTTTCTCTCTTAATTTGGGATCTATGTCCTTTTGCCATGATTTAAACCTCCTTATCTTACTTTAGACTTCTTTTCGTCCTTACCATGTCCTCTGTAGGTTCTGGTAGCAACGAACTCACCGAGCTTGTGGCCAACCATATCCTCAGTTACATATACAGGAACATGCTTTCTTCCGTCATGAACTGCAATTGTGTGTCCAACGAAGGAAGGGAATATTGTGGAACGACGGGACCAGGTCTTGATAACCTGTTTCTGTCCAGCCGCATTTAAAGCATCAACTTTTTGCAGCAAACTTTCATCTGCGAAAGGTCCTTTTTTAAGTGATCTAGCCATTGTCTTTCCTCCTCAATTATTTGATTGCTCTACCGTCGCGTCTTCTTACGATCAGCTTGTTGGAAGCTTTCTTCTGCTTACGTGTCTTTAAGCCAAGAGCAGGTTTGCCCCAAGGTGTGCTTGGACCGGGACGTCCAATACCGGTCTTACCTTCACCACCACCGTGAGGATGGTCATTCGGGTTCATAACAGAACCACGTACAGTCGGGCGAATACCCATGTGACGCTTACGTCCTGCTTTACCGATATTGATAAGGCTGTGATCAACGTTACCTACAACACCAACTGTTGCACGGCATACGAGAGGAACCATTCTCATTTCGCCTGAAGGAAGACGAAGTGTTGCGTACTTTCCTTCTTTAGCCATCAGCTGAGCGCTGTTACCTGCAGAACGAACCAGCTGTCCGCCCTTACCAGGATATAATTCAATGTTGTGTACCTGAGTACCAACAGGGATTTCAGATAAAGGTAAGCAGTTACCAACTCTTACTTCAGCTTCAGGACCGTTCATAACCTTCATACCGTCGGTCAGTCCTTCGGGAGCGATGATGTAAGCTTTCGCGCCATCTGCGTAGCAGATCAGTGCGATGTTGGCAGTTCTGTTAGGATCGTACTCGATACCGATTACAGTTGCAGGAATGCCATCCTTATTTCTCTTAAAGTCGATGATTCTGTATTTTCTTCTGGAACCGCCGCCACGTTGTCTAACAGTAATTTTACCCTGATTGTTACGACCAGCATTCTTTTCCAGAGATACGCAAAGGCTCTTCTCGGGAGTGCTCTTGGTAATCTCGGAGAAATCAGAACCTGTCATATTTCTTCTGGAAGGTGTATATGGGTTATATGTCTTAATTCCCATTGTCTTATCTCCTTTTCTTCATGATTCTTTGCGCGGCGTGAGCGCCGCATACATTAATCTAGAGTGAAGAATCGCTTGCGATTCTTCGAGACGAAACTTAGATTTTCTTGGTGAGGTTCTGTCGAACCTTAGAAAATCTTTTCGTCTTTTACAGTCCTGCAAAGATCTCGATATCCTTGCTGTCCTCGGTCAGCTGAACGATAGCTTTCTTGGTCTTAGCAGTTTTACCAACTACCATACCACGTCTCTTATTCTTGCCGTCCATGTTCACGGTGTTAACCTTTTTCACTTTGGTTCCCTCGAACATCTTTTCAACAGCTTCTTTGATCTGAGACTTGTTAGCATCTGTATGAACTAAAAATGTGTATTTCTTTTCGCCCATGCCAGCCATACTCTTTTCAGTAATAACCGGTTTGAGGATTACGTCATAGTATTTAATGTCTGCCATTATGCGTACACCTCCTCGATCTTTGCAACAGCGTCCTTGGTCAGAACTACTGTGTTAGCCTTCATCACGTCATATACGTTGATGGTATTTACCAGAGTGGTATTTACAGTCGGGATGTTCTTAGCGGACTTAACAACGTTTGCATCGTTCTCAGCCAGAACTACCAGACCCTTGTTTACATTCAGGTTGCTCATTACGTTTGCGAAGTTCTTAGTCTTAATCTCGTCGAACTTCAGCTCGTCAACAACGATCAGTTTGCTGTCCTGAACCTTACTTGTTAAAGCAGATTTCAGTGCTGCTCTCTTCTCTTTCTTGTTCATCTTGAAAGTGTAATCACGAGGAACGGGAGCGAATACCACACCGCCGCCGGTCCACTGAGGAGCTCTGGTTGAACCCTGTCTTGCATGACCGGTTCCTTTCTGTCTCCAAGGTTTTCTTCCGCCACCGGATACCTCAGAACGTGTCTTTGCTTTCTGAGTTCCCTGACGATTGTTTGCAAGCTGCTGTACAACTGCCATGTGTACCAGGTGTTCGTTAATCTCCACACCGAATACTGCATCGTTTAATTCGATTGTACCAACTTCTTTGCCTTCCATATTATAAACAGATACGTTTGCCATCTGATTGTTCCTCCTTCCGTCTTAAACTATGCCTGAACCTTAACGGTTTCTTTGATGGTTACTAATGCTTTCTTAGGTCCGGGTACAGCACCCTTAACCAGCAACAGATTCTTCTCAGCATCTACTCTTACAACTTCAAGGTTCTGAACAGTTACTTTTACGCAACCCATATGTCCAGGCATTCCTTTGCCCTTGAATACGCGGCTAGGTGAGGAACATGCACCGTTGGAACCCTGATGACGATGGAACTTGGAACCGTGAGCCATAGGTCCTCTGTGCTGTCCATGTCTCTTGATAGCGCCCTGGAAGCCTTTTCCTTTGGAGATTGCAGAAGCATCAATCTTATCGCCTGCTGCGAAGATGTCAGCTTTGATCTCAGCGCCCAGTGTATATTCTTCAGCGTTCTCAAACTTGAACTCTCTTACATATCTCTTGGAACTTACCCCGGCTTTCTTGAAGTGACCCTGCATAGCCTTTGTTACGCCATGACGGTTGATAACTTCTTTCTTGCCCTGAGCATCCTTATTAACGATTCTATCCTTCTTATCAACGAAGCCAACCTGCACTGCGCTGTAGCCATCGTTGTCAACAGTCTTCACCTGAGTTACTACACAGGGACCTGCCTGAAGTACAGTTACGGGAACCAGTACGCCGTCTTCATTGAAGATCTGGGTCATACCAACTTTTGTTGCTAAAATTGCTTTCTTCATTTTTACCTCCTGTTTTGTTCTACATAGCGGAACAATGAAACTTCACCGAATCTCAGGGAAGAATCTCTTGCGATTCTTCGATGTCTCGCAAGCGAGACATTGTTCATACGTCTTTGTAGAGGTTTTTGTTTTATGATTGTCCGGACTTACACCGGTCTTCACCTGAATGAAACCAATTATTTGGTCTTCATCTTGATGTCGATGTAAACACCCGCAGGCATTTCCAGTCTCTGCAGAGCATCTACAGTTTTCTGGGTCGGGGTAATGATATCGATCAGTCTCTTGTGGGTTCTCTGCTCGAACTGTTCTCTGGAGTCTTTGTACTTGTGTACTGCTCTCAGAATAGTAACAACTTCCTTCTTGGTAGGAAGAGGTACAGGTCCGCTCACCTGAGCACCATTCTTCTTAACTGTTTCGATAATCTTCTTGGCAGATGCATCAACCAACTGATGATCATAAGCCTTAAGTGTAATTCTCATTACTTGAGTTGCCATAAAAAAAGTCGCCTCCTTTTCGCACTTTTCATTCGAATGAAAACATTTTGTTTTCATTTAAGTACGGACAAGTGGTGACTGTACACTCTCCCGTGTGTGTCCAGAACCTTAACGCAACGCTTTCTTCTTTCAGGTTCATTTTCACATGGAACTCCCGTTCCACAGAACTTTCGTCCTTCACGTCTCTCTGCCAACCGGCAGATTTTAATTGGTACAGTGACTTGCCGTCAGTTTTCTAACTTGACATTCGCTCCACGGAAAACCTGCTATCAATTACTCGGTAGCAGCAACCTCGCGCTTCATCGCTATCATGCCACAGCAATTGATACTATACACCAAACCACCCATTTTTGCAAGTCTTTTTTTGTATTTTTTTTAATACAATTGTTACAGTTCAGCCATTATCTTGTTTCTCCGCTTATTAATATAGAAGAAACAAGCACAAGGATAATTCCTGCAAGCATGGAAAGCGTCAGTGATTCCTTATAAAGGATCGTGCCTACCATAGTAGTCACAATTGGTTCCAATGTGGCAAGGACAGCCGCCCTGGAAGTATCCATGTGAGCGAGACCGATGGTGTATAGGGTAAAAGGCATACATGTAGTAAAGAGCGCCATTCCAATTGCCCAGAACCATAAAATCGGTTGCTCATTAAGAGATGTAATGATATCGGTAAATTTCACAAACGGAAGTACACCGATACAAGCGAAAGAAAAGGTGTATGCCGTGACTGTCATAGGTGCATATCCTTTGTTCAAAGCATATCTGCCGAAAATACTATAAAGACCATATCCGATGCCGGAACCCAGGCCCAACAGGATGCCCTGAAAACTCACTGTGCCAAGGCCACCTGTAATACCACTGACCAGACAACAGCCTGTAATAGCCAGAAGCAATGAAACAATTTTCCCGCAATTCAGCTTTTCCCGAAAGCACACTACTGACAGCAGTGTAACCCATACCGGGGAAGTATACATTAATATAGAAGAAAGTGCTACACTGGATACCTGTACATTTCGAAAATAGCAATAACTGAAAAATACAATGCTAAACACCCCTGTGCCGATAAAACACCAACTGTCTCTTATCTTAATACGCAATAATTTCCTTTTTCCGACCAACAGCCCCAATAGAAGGAAAATGGCGCCGCCATAGACACGCAGCGCCACAATTTCCATTGCAGAGAACCCTGCAATACTGAGCTGTTTAACAAATACCACCAGCACACCCCAGAGGATTGCTGCTGCAGCAACAAACATTGGTGCTGCTTTTTTCATCAACTTACTCTTTTGTTTCATTTTATTCCGCATCTTTCACTTCGTCAAATTCCTTTAAAATCTCCTCAGAAGGTGCCGGTGTACACAGGCTCACAATAACGATTGCTGCCAGACTCAATGCAAAACCTGCAACCAGAGAATATAAACCGGTCGCCTTACCAAGTGTTACACCATTCACAAGAGGTATATAATCCCAGAGGATAACGGTCAATGCACCGGTTACCACACCGGCTACTGCTCCCTGGAAATTGGTTCTCTTCCAGAACAGTGACAGCAACACCAAAGGACCAAAGGAAGCACCAAGCCCTGCCCATGCATTGGATACCAGTCCCATGATGGTATTGTTAGGATTCAAAGCAATTATATAAGCCAGTACTGCAACAGCAATTACTGTAATTCTGCTTACCCGGAATACTTTCCTGGTGTCGGCTTTCTTATCAATCAATCCCTTATAAATATCTTCTGCAACGCTGGACGCGCTGACCAGAAGCTGGGAATCCGCAGTAGACATAATAGCTGCCAGGATGCCGCAAAGGAAGAGACCTGCGATGAAAGGTGCATTGATATCTTCAATGAACAGCTTCTTGATCATTTCAATAAACACTCTTTCACTTCCACTTTCCACCAACTGATCGGGAGCCAGATAAGCTCTGCCGATCACACCGATGAAACATGCAAAGAACAGAGACAATGCCACCCAGCTGATAGCTGTGACTTTGGACTTCTTCAGTTCCTTCTCACTGCGTACTGCCATAAAGCGCACCAAAATATGAGGCATACCGAAATAACCAAGCCCCCATCCCAGACCGGATACAATATTAACCCAGGTATTATTGCCATCCTTATAACGCAAGATATTAGTAAAATCAGCTGCAGTAGCAGGTAATGTATTAGCTGCAAGGCCGGAAGCAATCGTTACACCGTCCTGCTTCATTACCATAAGTGCTACGACAGGTACTGCAAGCAGAGCCACCAACATAAGCATTCCCTGTATAAAGTCAGTTACACATACAGCAAAAAATCCACCCAGAAATGTATAAACCAAGATAACCACGGCACCGATAGTAAGTGATATTTTATAATCCACACCAAAAATAGATTCAAAAAGCTGTCCGCCAGCCGCCAGCGCTGATGCACAGTATACCAGGAAAAAGATAACAATAGTAACAGACGAGACACTCATTAAGACTCTTTTGTTATCCCGGAATCTGTTTTCAAAATAAGCCGGCAAAGTAACGGAATTATTCGCTTTGATGGTATACTTACGCAGTCTGGAAGAAATCACCAGCCAGTTCAACGTAGTTCCAATAAACAGTCCCAATGCGCACCAGCCATCTCCACCGACACCAACCAGGTAAATTGCTCCGGGAAGACCCATCAGCAGCCATCCACTCATGTCAGAAGCCTGTGCCGACAAAGCCGCCACAAATCCTCCCAGCTTTCTTCCTCCCAAAAAGAAATCCTCTGAACTGGTATTCTTCTTCGCATAAAAAGCACCGATCAGAATCATGAACAAAAGATACACCGCAAAAGCTGCTAAAATCAGCCCCAAACTACCACTCATACTTCATTCCTCCAATATGTATAAATCTTTTCCTATTATAAAGGCATTCTTCCCACAAGTCAACACTGAGTTGCAATAAAGTGGTAACGTATGAAATAAAAAGTGTAACAGTTCAGTCACCCCTGTGTGTAAGCCCAAAATCATTTTAGTTGCAAACTCTCCCTTTCTATTGTATACTTTCTTTAATATATTAATTCTTAAAAAAGTGAAATCGGAAAGGATCTTATATGTGGATTGCAGATAATTGGAAGGATTATGAAGTGCTTGATACCTCCTCCGGTGAAAAGCTGGAGCGTTGGGGAGATTATATTTTGGTTCGGCCCGACCCTCAGGTCATCTGGAACACACCGCACGATCACAAGGGCTGGAAGCGTAAGAACGGTCATTATCACAGGAGTGCCAAGGGCGGCGGAGAATGGGAATTCTTCAGTCTGCCGGATGAATGGACAATTGGATATAGGGAGCTGACCTTTCATTTAAAGCCTTTTAGTTTTAAGCATACAGGGTTGTTCCCTGAGCAGGCTACCAACTGGGACTGGTTCTCTGAACTGATCCATAACGCAGGACGACCTGTAAAGGTACTGAATCTGTTTGCGTATACCGGAGGCGCCACCCTCTCTGCAGCTGCCGCAGGCGCAGCCGTGACACATGTGGATGCTTCGAAAGGTATGGTTGGCTGGGCCAAAGAAAATGCAGTTTCTTCCGGACTGGGAGATGCGCCCATACGCTGGCTGGTAGACGATTGTGTAAAATTCGTGGAACGAGAGATTCGCCGTGGAAATAAATATGACGGTATTATTATGGATCCGCCCTCTTACGGCAGAGGTCCAAAAGGTGAGATTTGGAAAATCGAAGAAAGCATCTGGCCTTTCGTGGAACTGACCACCCGGATTCTCTCTGATGATCCGCTGTTTTTCCTGATAAATTCCTATACCACCGGATTACAGCCTGCTGTTCTTTCTTATATGATGAATACTGCCATCACCAAACGTTTCGGCGGCTATGTAGATGCACAGGAAATCGGGCTTCCCGTAACCCAGAGCGGACTGGTGCTTCCCTGCGGAGCTTCCGGACGCTGGTCTAAAAATTAATCAGCAAAACACCGCTTAGAAGGTATTACAGAACATACCTTCTAAGCGGTGTTATTTTACACATAAGCCGGGTTGACACAACCGAACATAACATCGTCGCACTCCAGAATAAAGGCAATGACCAGATCATCGGATAATCAACAGGTGTAATATGCAGGAATTTATAACACAGATTCAAAAATACGGGATGAATCAGGTAAATGCCAAAGCTGAAATCCGCCAGAACTTTAATTATCTTGCTAAAAGATTCTTTATCATGCCCCTTTTCACCGCATCTTCGCTGCCCTCTGTGCCACAGGTTCTGTCCGAGACGCATCAGACAGACAGAGAAAAGCACTGTAGGCGGAAAATTATAAGCCATCTGAATACTGTTTTTGCAAGTTAGCCTGTAACACACCATTCCTGCCACAAGAAGCACAATCACGGCACACCGGCTCCACAGTTCCTTATCGCTTTCTTTCTTCCTCTTTCCATGCAGAAAATATCCATAAAGATAATAAAACCCGTATATCAGCTGCTCAAACATCACAGGCAGATTCGTCCCCATAAACTTATTGATAAATGGCAAAACACTGCTTCCCACGACCAATATGACTGCCACGCTAATCACTATCCAATCAGGTATTCTTTTTAAAAGCCATTTCATAGCCGGTGTTAAAAGATAAAGGAGCAAAATCAGATAGAGATACCACAGATGGGACCAGCTTCGCATAGTACAGACCATTACCAGGCCATCCCACAACATTCCAATCCGGAATCTTTTCTCCGCCAGAATCTGTTCCAGACAGGAAAAAGGAATTCCAAATACCAAAAGCGCCAGCACGATTCTCAGGCAATACTTCCTGAGCATATTTTCAAATGAAATCTCTTTCTTTGGATTCAGGAACAGATAACCTGAAATCATCAAAAAGACCGGTACGCACCATGTCACAAAGTCCATGAGAATCAATAGGAGACGCCCCTGCGAATACTTCTCTGTGTTCATAATATCTACGCTCCCGGTAACCGTATGCATCAGCACTACCGCACAGGCAGCTGCTACACGCAGAATATCCAGCCACAACTCTCTTCCACTGCTTCCATTTTTCACATTCTTTTACTCCATTCCGTTACAGGACATGCCTGTCCTCACAATTATATTCTTAAGTATAACCAAACCTGTCCTCATCTGCAACCAGAAAACAGCTTTTTCAAAAACTCTTATATATTTCTTAAGAATTCGACAACAATTTTCTTAACGCCCCCTTAACACCCTTACATTGATTCTTCCTCGAATAAAATGTATAATATCTTTATTCAAAGCGGCACTAACCGCTACGCCTATAAAGGAGATCTATATGACCCAGCGTTTTTGGAAACTTCCCCGTTATAAACAGCATCTGCTCAGCCTGCTCGTTTCTCTGACCTCCATGGGACTTGCCACCGGCATGGCCTTTATGTACTATCATGTGGTTCCGGAAAACTCTGCCAATATTGCTCTGGTATATATCCTTGCCCTGATTTTGGTGGCACGCTACAGTGTGGGTTACTGGTACGGTGTCGCTTGCTCAGTATTTGCGGTAATCTGTGTTAACTACTTGTTCACCTACCCTTATTTTCAGATTAACTTCACCCTGACCGGCTATCCCATTACTTTTTTGGGGATGTTAGCCATCTCTCTCCTTACCAGTACGATGACCTCTCATTTAAGCCACCAGGCCATGGTGATTGCAGAACGTGAGAAGCTGCTTGCGGAAGCTGAAAAAGAAAAGATGCGAGCCAACCTGCTGAGAGCCATATCCCATGATCTTCGTACTCCACTGACCGGTATTATCGGTAACAGTTCCCTTTATCTGGAAAACGGAACCAACCTTTCTGAGGAAGAAAAGACTAAAATCATTGCCAACATTTACGATGATTCCAACTGGCTGCTCAATATGGTAGAAAATCTTTTGACCGTTACCCGAATCAGGGGAGACAATCTCAGTGTCAATACTTCTGAGGAACCGGTAGAGGAAGTACTTGCCGAAGCTCTGCTAAAGCTCCATAAGCGTTATCCGGATACTGAGATTAAGACTGTTATTCCTGAAGAATTTTTGCTTATCCCCATGGATGCCATTCTGATAGAACAGGTTATAATCAATCTTTTAGAAAATGCCATTGTGCATTCCGGCACCACCAAACCCATAGAATTGATTGTAAAAGCAGATTCCGAAGCGGTCTCTTTCACTATCAAGGACTATGGTGTTGGAATCTCCAAGGACCATCTGAATGACCTGTTTGATGGCACGTCCTATACACCATCTCAGACTGCGGATGCCCGTAAAGGAATGGGAATAGGCCTTTCCATCTGTAAGACTATTGTAACTGCCCATCACGGCACACTATTCGGGCAAAATCATGAGAACGGTGCCGAATTTATTTTTACTCTTCCCAGAGTTCACAAATCATAATTAGAGAAAGAGGTAACTTATGACACCTAAAACAAACATTTTATTAATTGAAGATGACAAAAGTATCTGTAATTTCATTACTACCTCTCTGGAAAACAGCAACTATCGTGTCACCTGTGCCCAGACAGGCAAAGAAGGTTTAAGCCTGGCTACCTCCCTCTGCCCGGATGTCTATCTCTTAGATCTGGGACTGCCGGACATCGACGGCCTGGATATCCTCACAAAACTGCGTACATGGACCTCCAATCCCGTCATCATCATTTCTGCCCGTACCAAGGAACAGGAAAAGGTAACAGCATTAGATGCCGGAGCTGATGACTATATCACCAAGCCCTTCGGGACCTCTGAGTTGATGGCCAGAATCCGTACCGCTCTGCGCCACAGTCGCCCCAATACCCACGCGCGTATCTACAAAGCCGGGGACCTTGTCATTGACTTCGAGAAAAGGCTGATTACTTTGGAAGGCAGCGAAGTTCATCTGACCCAAATCGAGTACCAGCTCCTGACACTGCTTGCTGAGAATTCCGGCCGAGTGCTGACTTACAGCTATATCATGAATGCCATCTGGGGACCTTATGTGGACAACAACAACCAAATCCTTCGTGTCAATATGGCAAATATCCGCCGTAAAATCGAGAAAAGCCCGGCACAACCAAAATATGTCTTTACCGAAATCGGAATTGGGTATCGTATGCTGGAGAGTAAATCCTAAAGCGTGTTTTCGATGGTTTTAGCATAGCAATGTACAAGATGAGGCGTGCAGACGTGAGTCTGTGCGCCTCATCTTGATTCTTAAGATTTTCTATAATTCCTTATTTTGTATTGACTTTCCTTCCACAATTTTTTATACTATAGGTGTATTAATTGTCTTAGTACACTATTAAGAAAGGAGGGGCTGACATGATTGCTCTGGATTATCGTGACAAACGTCCTATCTATGAGCAGATTGTAGAAAAGCTTGAAAAGCTGATTGTCTGCGGTGCTCTGGAATCCAACACCAGGATGCCCTCCGTAAGATCCTTAGCCATGGAACTGTCTGTGAACCCCAATACCATTCAACGGGCCTATGCCCAACTGGAGCAGGACGGTTACCTCTATACCATCGTAGGTAGAGGCAATTATGTGACCTGTGAAGCCGAATGGAAGAAAGGACGGGTACAGACCGTACTGAAGGAATTTACGGAAGTACTGACGAAAGCGCGGGAGACACGAGTGCCCAGGGGGGAACTGATGGCACTGTTCGACCGCATCTATCCGGAAAAGGAGGGAGAGAACACATGATTACCATTCAGAATGTATCCAAATACTTTGACAATATCAAAGCTTTGGATCAGATAACCGCCAATATCGGGGAAGGCCATGTATTTGGTCTTATTGGCACCAATGGAGCCGGCAAAAGTACGCTGATGCGCACTATGTGCGGAGTATTAAAGCCGGACGAGGGCAGTATTTTGATAGATGGCAAAGAGGTGTATGAAAATCCAAAGGTAAAATCCCAGATTTTCTACATCTCTGACGACCAGTATTTTTTCTCAAACGGAACACCGCTTGATATGCTGAAATTTTATCTTACCTGGTATCCCGCATTCGATACCGAGCGTTTTTACAAATTAATGGGCATCCTCAATCTGGATCCTAAGCGCAAGATCAACACCTTTTCCAAAGGTATGAAAAAGCAGCTGTCCGTCCTGTTCGGCGTCTGCTCCGGAACTAAGTATCTTCTCTGTGACGAGACGTTCGACGGTCTGGACCCTGTAATGCGCCAGACAGTAAAATCCCTCTTCATCCAGGAAATCGAGACAAGAGTTTAAGAGAGTTGGAAGACATCTGCGACCACATCGGACTGCTCCACAGGGGCGGCATCCTGTTCTCAAGAGATCTGGACGAAATGAAGTTGGGTATCCACAAGCTGCAGTGCGTATTTACACCGGATACTGATTACATGCAAGCGCTTGCAGGCATGGAAATCCTGAACCGGGACATGAGAGGTTCCCTCGTGACACTGACGATCCGCGGCCAGAGGGAAGCTATTGACAATGCGATTTCGGGCTTAAGCCCTGTGTTCTATGAGATTCTTCCTCTATCCCTGGAAGAAATCTTTATCAGTGAAACGGAGGTACAAGGCTATGACTTCAAAAATCTCATACTTTAAAATAGCAATAGAAGATTTTCGCCGCAAGCTTTGGATGCTGGCGCTGTCCTGCCTGGGCAGTTTTCTCGCTCTGCCCATCGCTTTCCTGATGTCCAATCGCGGCTACCTGAACCGTATCTATAACAACACGATTTCCGGCTCCACCCCTCAGGAAAGGCTGCGGAATTATTATATCAATTTCTTCACATCCGACGGTGTGGTACTGCTGGGAATCGTCCTCACCATAGGTGCCTTTGTGGCAGGTATCTGGAGCTTCCGTTATCTCTATTCCAGAAAAATGGTGGACCTGTATCACTCTGTTCCGATAAAAAGAACCCGCCTGTTCTTTGTCATTTACATAAACGGACTGATCATCTGGCTTGTTCCCATGATCATTGCCATGATACTGTCACTGATCATTGTTTTTGCCAACATGGTCTCTGCAGGAGCCGTTTCCCTCTTCGGCTCTGTGGCTGTCCAGGCTTTGAAGCTCTTAGGTGTGACACTTATCAGTTTCCTGTGCTTATATCATCTCATTCTGGTATGCGTCATGCTCAGCGGAAATGCCTTCAACGCCTTTTACGCCTCTCTCCTTTCAGGTGCAGGTGTAGGAGCCTTATACGGCACATTTTATCTGCTCGCCGATGCTTTCCTGGATACTTTTGTCTCTCCTGCGCTGCACTGGAATCAGGTTCTATGGGCTTCCCCTCTGATCAGCCCATACTTTCTGCTATATGAATTCAGCAATTCATCCATAAGCAGTTATTTATCTACAGCCGCCACGAGCAGCAATGACCACCCTTATATTTTATGGATAGGCACCCTTTTCGTCATGGTCTTTAATCTGTGGATGGCTCACCGGCTTTATTTAAAGCGCCCCAGCGAATTGGCAGAACACGGTGTAGACAAGAAGCAGGCACAAAGCATCCTCAGGGTATCCTTTACCATCATTGCCTCCCTGTACGGTGCCATGATCTTTTTGTGGATTCTGGATAAAGATGCCATTGGGTGGCAGATTTTCGGGCTTTTGCTTTGCGGATGCCTGGCTTTCGGTATTACGGATATCATCCTGCATATGAATTTCCGCAGCTTCTTTGCACATAAGCTGCAAATGGCCGGCACGCTTGTGGTCTCCTGTATTCTGTTCCTGATCATGGCTTTTGACCTGACCGGTTTTGACAGCAGGCTGCCCGCAAAAGAATCCATTGAAAATGCCCACATCTACTTATACAGCTTTACCGATGGCTCCTATCCTTACGGCTTTACAGAAGATGGTATGCTATATGCAAGATCTGACCGAAGTGCCGGGCAGTTCTTTGAAAATATAGATTTGCTTTATCCCTTGCTGGAAGAAGTGACAGACGAAGAGCATGAAGAAGCCGGTAGCTGGTCCACGAATATTGTCATTTATGCAAAGACTTCCTTCGGTTCTTTTAACAGACAATACCGTCTGTTGGATAGTGATTTGGAAGTTATGCGACCCATTGTGGAAAGCAAAGAATATCTTGAAGCTTTCTATCCTGCTTCCAGTGGTCTCTTTCCACAGCCCGGGACACTGAGCATCGGCAATAACTTAACTTATACTTCAGTAGAAACAGACAAAGCGGAACAGATTCAGGAAATCTTAAATGCCTATTATGAAGATTTTCATGATCACAATACTTTGGAATCTCTGGACTGCGGAATTGCTGTGGCAGATTTATCCCTGAGCTACCCTTATATCAATGCATATTCCAACAGAACCAGCACCTTTGGTATTGGTCTGAACATCTATTCCGCCTACACCAGAACCATCACCAAACTCAAGGAATATTTCCCTGATATGGTACTGGACAAAGAAGAACTGAAGATTACTTCTCTGAAAGTCTCCATCGAACAGTCTTTTGATACGATTTTTAACGTAGAAGAATTTTCAGATATAAAGACTAATAACACTCAGGATAGTTCCGACCAAAACAATGAACTAACGCAAGAGACCGTGACCACAGCACCAAACGCTGTCATCATCAGTCCAACAGTGGCCAGTGAGAAGATTGAGGAAATATCCATTACTGACACCGAGGAGATCACCCGGCTGCTTCCCTTCCTTTATCCGGGTGATTGCCGCAACAGCCCTTTCGCCTCTCTCAAGGAATACACCTACCTGGGATATTTCATTACAGGCTCCGGGCATTCCATTTCCTGCTATGTCAGATCAGAAGATCTGCCTCTTGAGATGCCGGAATCTGTAAAAGAATATTATCTGGAAAACAGATAACCGAATCATTTCCCAGATACAGCTTAACAATAAAGAACACTCTCTGAGCACACTACTTGAAAAGCTTCGAAAATGCCTGACCAGGCAGCTTCCGAAGCTTTTCTCAGGTTAATTCACACCCGTGTCATTCGCTAAGCAATCCATCCCCCGAATAATGATTGGAGGCATTCCACAGAATCCACTCCTCGTAACCGGCATCATACACCGCCTGAATCTGGGCACGAATCTGGTCTCCTCCATAGGAGATGTAGCCTTCTACCCAGGTGGCAGTAAAAGCCTGCAGCCACGGGCGGACCACCGCCTGCTGCTCCTTAGGGATGTCTGCCAATTCTTCTACGGAGTCCTTCATAGCTTCATACACAGTCTCATAAGGATATGCATCCGGCACCGACAGGCCGAATACGCCATTTCCATAATGGGAAGGATACACCATAGGGCAGATGGCATCTACAATATTTCCAAGCTCCGCATAATCCTGTCCCACCTGCTGCACATCTGTCTCACTGCCGATAATGGTCCCGAAAACATCTGCTGTTACAGGAATTCCTTCTTTGTGGAGTTCTTCTGCGGCATATGTTAAAAATCCGGTGATTGCCTGCTCCTTAGTATACACATTTCTATCCACACCATAATCTGCTGCCTCCGCATCACTTCCGATAGGGAACCTCACATAATCAAACTGAATCTCATCAAACCCGATTTCACCGGCT
The DNA here is from genome assembly GCA_045545375.1 of Acetatifactor sp. Taxonomy (GTDB): domain Bacteria; phylum Bacillota; class Clostridia; order Lachnospirales; family Lachnospiraceae; genus Acetatifactor. The sequence continues at coordinate 22,088 of JAZQAT010000002.1, read as the reverse complement.
TTCCTGGCAACATCCACCAGATACTCCCAGACTTCTTCCTTATAAGGATTCACCCAGGCCAGCCCGTGGCCATCCACAATGGCAGTACCGTCCGGTTTCTTCAGTGCAAGCTCCGGATGATGTTCAGCCAGGTACGGGTCCTTAAAGCATACGATTCTTGCTATGGTATAGACACCATGCTCTTTCAGTTTTTTCATAAAGTTTTCCATATCTCTTATGTAATTGATGCAGGCTCCCATCTCCTGCGCCGTTTCCTGGCTCATCCGGTAAGTGATCTCACCTGCATCATTTTTCACATCAATGACCATGGCGTTCAATTCCGTGTCATCCACCAGAGTAAGCAGGTTCTCAAAGGCATTATTGCCGGCCATGGGGCCGGTTACGTAGATACCCTTCACTTTGGGGCGGTCATCAGAACTGTAAATCCAGTCAGTTTCCTGATCACCAGCAGTTTCTGTGACATCCTGTGAATCGGTATTATGTGTATCATCCTCCAATGCTCCGCCAACTGCAGCAGCTTCACTTTCCTGTGTTTCTTCGCTGTCGCCTTGCAACGGTTCCGCAATAGATGTCCCTTTTACCGTACCGGAACCTACAGACTGCTCTGTATCCCGCAGCAGAAAGCTGCCGCCGATTATCGTTGTCACAATCAGCACCACTGCACAGGCTGATACTACGATTCGCATCGTAACCCTGTTCTTTTTTCTTTTATGATAAATTCGCTCCATTTCCCCTACCCTGCGATAGGTGAGCTGACCTCTTCTACGCCTGTTTCTTCTCATTTCCCTTATAATCCTCCCTAAAAAACGGCAGATATAGAATACCTTTCTATTTTACATTTGCCGCTTTCATAAATCAATTGTAAAATTATCCAATGATTACGGGACTCATCTCAATCAAATGAAAAGGATTACCAAATGCCCGCCTTCCGTTTCGCCCATTATCCTGCATGACTCAGACCATAAATAACTTCATCGATATTGGCATTGTTCAAAGACGGGACTTTCCCATCCACAACGCGAAACCATCCTGCCGTCCCGTCATCTGCTTCCAGATAGATCCATTCCTTCGCATCTGTCCTCACAATATCCACCATCTGCGGTTTCATCACCACAGCCTTACTTCCCTCCGAGCGTTCTTCATAAACGGTCAACTGCTGAAGCAGGATTGTAGGATATTCGTCCGTCAAATATTTATATCTTGTAAATTCATAGACCTCATCTTCCCTGAGCACCATCTCTGTACCGTTCCAAATCCAGTAGCCTACGATACAGTCTGTCTGAATCATATACTGCCCGCTGTCTCCCTTTAAAACGCCCTGTTCAACAATCTCCATCGTCCGCAAATCATCCGGTATCATTCCTGCAGGAATCACAGAATTGCCATCATAACGGAAGAAGTACGTCTGCGGATCTGCACTGGGACCATCATCATATATTGCCAAAAGAATCGTCTTCCCATCCGGCGAATATGCCATCAGTACAAAATCTGCCCAATCACAATAGTCCTGATAATAGGTTTTATTTACTCTGACCCGATAATAGTGATCTAAATATACCTCTCCATTTCCTCTGTCGCTATATCCATCGCCTATAAAATTACTATATCCTTCCAGATAGAGCACTTCCTTTTTGCCATCTCCGTCCAGATCCAACCGTCCGGCAGTAGTATTCTCCTGAGAAACCTCCATACATAAAAGTCCACCGTTCAAAACCCATTCTTCTGCATTTTCTGGGAACTGGGTGATCGGCTCCAATCCATCCGGATAAAAATAGTCCTTGATTTTCAATTCAAGACCGCTTCCACCCACTTCTGCCATAAAAGTATCATAAGCGTACTGAACTCTGCTTGAATCAGCCTGCGAATACAAGTAGCAATCTTTCTCCTCACCGGCTGCATTTACAAGAATCTTCGTATTAGAGCTTCGAAGTAGCTGATTCAGTTCCTTTTCCACCAAAAGCACCTGATCTACAGTAGCCTCATCGTTCTCACCGTTACCCGGAGCATAATACTCTGCCCGATTTTCTTTCACAAGCTGTATTTCCCCTTCCGGAGAAAACTGCCATATCTGATACCAGAAATCTCCTATTCCCTGATACATGGCATTGTTGTAAAGAAGGATGCAGTTCTGCTTCTCGTATTTCACTACTGCCAGATTACCATTACCGGCATGTGCCATGGCAAAAGAATACTCCTTAAGCATGATTTCCTCTTCACTGTCGGCATTTTCTGTTTCCTCTGCCCCTTTGAGAATTTTTACATAAATCTCCATGCCCATGCCACTTTTCCAAAGGTATTCACGAAGCAACTCTTCCGTTACAGTTTTTCCCTCAAATACTGTTTCGCTGCACCACACATCAAAGCAGATTCGCTCTTTTATCTTATCCTGTGTCAAATCAATTGTGTACTCTGACAGACGATATCTGCCATCTACTTTTTCCAGGGCACCGCTTTCACCGTCCTGGCTGTTCTGACTCTCCTGACCGCTATTGTTATCTTCGTTTTTCATCTCAGCTGTCATATTGAAGTCACTTTTTTCGTCAGTTTCAACCGTGCTATCATTCATTTCCGGATTCAGACTGCTGTCCACTTCTGTTCCCTGCTCAGCTTCCTGCGTCTCTTTTTCTTCTCCGACAGCTCCGAAAGTACAAGCAGACAAGCCCACCGCCAACACTACTGCCAAAGCCGCCACCCCAATCACATAGTGATGGTAACCTGCAATCGCTGTAATTCTTTTCTTAATCTCTTTCTTACCGTTCACCATTCCCGTTGCACAGTAAAACAGCTGGCCTGCTTTAGACCTGTCAGCCATCATTTCAATCAAGGTACAGCCATAATCCTGCCTATGCTCCTCACCCAGTAATGTAAACGTTCCTTCATCACAGGCAAGCTCGCTGTCCTGAATGGACAGCACTGCTGCCACCCATACCAGCGGATGGAACCAATACACCACCAGGCAAAGGCTTCTGACCATTGTCCAGATATGGTCCAGATGTCTGTAATGCGTCTTCTCGTGAAGCAGAATATGTTCCTTTCGCTCCTCTGCCTTCAGGCTGGCCGGTGTCAGATAAATGGCCGGGCAAAAGATTCCGCACAGACAGGGGGATTCCAGCTGCCCTGTCAGGTATACCTTCAATCTTCCTTCTCTGCCGATCAAACTGCGATTATGCAGCAGTTTCCTGCGAAATCGAAGATTACTGATGACGAGGCATCCGCCAACTGCTGCCATGCCTGCTAACCGGATTCCCCGGATCACTCCCACAACCATACTATTTTGAAACACACTTTCCGGCTGTATATTTTCTTCCTTTCGGGAGACATTTTGCCTTTGGCTTTCTGAATATGTACTGTTTCCCTCATTAGCATCTTTCACAAGCCCTGTGCCATTTGCTTCACTCTTAGGTTCTTTTTCGCCTTCCTCACCTATTCCCGTTACACGCCCGAATTCTGTTCCATCCTTATATTCTGCACCATTCTCGGATTCTGCATTCTCCGAATTACTCTTGTTTCCTGCGTTCTGCTTCTGCGCATCACTCATTCCCGAAGCATCACTTTTTTCCTGCTGGACCCTTTCCACCACATTCATGATGCTGAGAGAGCTTGTCAAAAACTGTGCCGGAACCAACAGCCTCACAACTACCAGCTAGATACTGCCCATTTCCTTCAGCTTTCCCGCCGAATAGCTGTAAAAATCCAAGGAGGGATCCGCACTGGGACCATGATCTGCCAGCACCAGATATTTTTCTTCCTCTACGATAGCCAGATAGCAGTCCGGCAGCGGAGTCGAGACATAGGTATCCTCCACAAAAGTAACCTGCTCCCCGTCTTTTACCTCCAGCCTTCTGGAACCATCATAATACTGGTCTCTTTCCATCGAAAAGAAAATCTGCTCCCTCTCGCCATCCCCATCCAGTTCCAGCCAGGAGCCTGATAAAAGAGGTGTCAGGTAACTGTCTGCTCCTCCGTCCCTGCGAAAACCTTTCCCAGTCTCTTCTTCCACAAGCAGTTTCAAATTGGATCGATCAACATCATTCAGCAATTCCGTCTGCTTTACGTCGAACTCAGCGCCGGTATACTTCGGTTCATACCAGGTCTTTGCGCTAAAAATTGCATCCAGGAAAGGATCATCAAACTGTCTTCCGTATTGAGCAAATATCTGGTTCCTCAAAATGGACAAGTCGGTCTGATTCAGTACCCACAAATCGGCTTCCTCCAAAAGCTGCGTGGTATCTGCATAATAATACTCGTCAATGGCTACATCATACTGGTTCAGATAATTTTCCTGAAAAACATAGTAATACAGTTCCTGGTCAAACATCACAAGCTCGTACCTCGATGCATCTCGGTCCTCACATTTCCAGGACTTACGATTGTCTTCCGGATCATTGGTATGGAAAAAAATCAGCTCAGTTCCATCTTCCAGTGTCATATTCAATCGTTCACCTGAAAGATTATAGCAGCCTTCATACGTGATACCGTTTTGATCCAGGTCCTGCTGCACTGTTTCCAGAGTAATGATGGTCTGAGCATTAGACCACCGAAATTTCAGCGTTTCCAAATCTGCCGGTTCAGGAATCCGGGATACCTTAGTTTTGCCACTAATACAAATACAGATTTTCTCCCTATCGACTGTGCCTTTTTATGAAATTTACAAATTAGTTTTCGCCTCATACGCCTCCCCCTTTTTAATTTTTCTAACAATTATACAAACTGCAGTTATATTAATTTGCAATTCATCAATATTTTCTTTATAATCAGTATAATATACTCTCTAACATTCTTGCAATCATTTCTTCCTTAAGAATTAATGAATAACAATCAATTTACATATTGTAACCAATTCACGTTTCGTGCATAATTATAATTGAGGGAGCCGACGGGGCGATGAAGGCCGCTTTACTTGCAACACGGGAAGGCGGTGATACACTTGAGTACATATGAGGAATTAATGCTGATAGTAGCAGTTGCAGGATTAATCGTTGCAATCATGAATCATAAAGACAAAAAGTAATCGCCCTCTATGCTTTGACCGGTATAAGGGCGACTACTTTTTTAGTATAATGAACCTGAAAACCGAAAGCGGCTAGACATCTAGCTGTCGGCTCTCTTTTGTTATATTATATGACAAGTTGTATCAATTGTCAATCGGAGGATGCCTAATATGTCATCATTTGGAGAAAGATTACAATATCTACGCACCACCCATGAGCTAGCGCAATCTGAGCTAGCCGACATTTTGCAAATTTCCAAATCCACCATCAGCATGTACGAAAACAATAAAAGAGAACCCGACTTCCTCACCTTGGGAAAAATTGCAGATTTTTTCCGTGTCGATATGAATTTCCTACTGGGACACATATCCACAAATTCATGCTTATCCGCAAGCAGTTTGAGTGAAGATTCTCAGGTCCTCGTGGACTTTTTACTGACCCACCCGGAGCACACTATGCTCCTGGAATCCCTTATCCATGTTGATACAAGAGATATCCCACTACTGCGCCAGCTCCTCAACAGGTTTCGTCAATCTGAATCTGCGCTCCCTCCACATGATGCTTCCCCATTTGATGGCGCAGTTTCCGATTCTCCACCGTATCAAAAATAATGGAAAAGTCATAATCTTCGGGATAAAGTTCTGCAGCTGCTACATGCAGCTTCACTCTTTTATGGTTGATCCAGATCTTTTTATCCGGCATCTGCACCTGCAGGACGCCTTTCTTATTGGCAGTCTTGCAGACAATGCCTATTTTCTTATCCGGGTACACCATGACACTGTCGCCAAGATTAAATTTCTTCTCCGGTTTCTGCAAAAGGCCATCAGTTGAGGCTTTCTTCAGTTTTGAAGTATCTCCCTTTTTTCTGCTTGCGCCTTTGCCATTCCGACCGGGCGCAGTATCACCATCTGAGGCGCTTCTGCTCTCTTCTCCTCTTAAATATTCCGGCAATTCCCCGCTGTGCCCCTTCTCACCGGACAGTACCTGCTTCCCATAAGCTGCCTCCGCCGCACAGGCAAGCATCTTCACCGGCATCCCCAGCCTTCTGGCGATATGAAAGGCACAGCTCTCTCCGGCTTCTCCAATCACTAATTGATAAAGCGGCTGCAGACTTTCTTTATCAAAAGTCATTCTGGCATTCAATATTCCTTCTTGCCTCTCAGCATACTGCTTCACCTCCGGATAATGAGTCGTCACCAGAAACAGAGCACCGCTCTTTCTCAATTCCTCCAGAATAGCGATTGCAATCCCCATTCCTTCCGTAGGATCCGTTCCCGAGCCCAGTTCATCCATAACTACCAGACTTTCCCTATCCACTTTTTGCAAGATTTCCAGCACATTTGTGATGTGTGCCGAGAATGTAGACAAGTTTTCTGCAAGATTCTGCCCATCTCCGATATCGCACAAGTAACTGCTGTTCATACAGATACTGGCTTCTGATGCTGCCACATGGAGACCGCACTGGGCCATCATGCAGTTTAGCGCTACCGTCTTAATGGCCACCGTCTTTCCTCCGGTATTTGGACCGGTAATAATGATTCCGTTTACACCATTACCGATTTCAAACTGCAGCGGTACACAGGTTTTAAGGTCCATAAGGGGATGGCGGCCATCTTTCAGCAGAATCCTCCGTTCCATCTGAATCTGAGGCTCAACACCATCATAATCCAGACTCAGCTTTCCCTTCGAGAAAATGAAATCAAGCTTCTCCATGACTTTTCTGTCATGTTTCAGAATCTCTGCGCCATCTGCCACTGCTGCCGTCAGTGTAAATAGGATTCTACGCACTTCGTTCTCTTCCTCTATCATGAGCTCCTGCAGCTCTTCATAATATTTTCCGGCTGCTACCGGTTCGATAAATAAGGTATTACCTGTAGAAGATTTGTCGATAACCGTTCCCGGAATTCGGAACTTGTATTCTTTTTTCACCGGAATACATATTCGCCCGTTCCTGACAGTACTGAAATGGTCCGACATGCATTCTTTATTGCCGCGGATCACAGCTTCTGCTTTCTCCTTCATTCGTTCTCTGGTCCGCTCTATGTCTCTACGCAAAGTCTGCAGCAGCTTTGTGGCAAGGTCATCTACCTGCCCATTTCGAATTTGTACGCGGATTTCCTGCTCCAGTTCCTCCAGCGAATCCAGTTCTTCTTCATAATATGGCAAGGACATCTCCATCCCTTTAAACCGCACCAAGTATGATTTCATTCTTCTTATTGCAGTAAGTGCCATGCCTAATTCTTCTAACTGGTTGGCCGTCAAACACCCTCCTTTTTCTGCAATCGTGGTCCATTCCTGAAGACCGGCTAATGATACCAAAGGCGGATTTCCGCCCTGTTCCAGCAGTTTTCTGGCCTCTGTTGTCTCTGCCTGCTTCACGTTAAGTTCCGCCTGTGACAGATAAGGAACCGTGTTACGAATTTCTTCTTTTGCCCAGTCGGTCAATGCAAGATCTGACCATCTCTGTTTGATTTTATCCATTTCTAAAATTTGTTCTGTACGATTCATTTTCTTTCCTCTTTTCTTTATCATCCGTTACCGCGATAATGCTTGATGCCTTTTATCCACACCAGCCATGTCACTCCCATACAAAAAAACACAGATATCTGCCTTAATAAGCATAATACCTGTGGTCATAGTCAAAGACATACTGCAACTGCCAAACAGGTATTTCCCGGAAATCATTCCGTTCCATACCGTCCGGACACATTTTTGCTTCTGCTGTCCCCGAAAATAATAAAAGCACGACACTGCTGCCATGCTCTCCTAATATCGCTCATTCTGGGTGTAACCGGATAGCTGACTCGCAATCAACCACTCTGTTGCACCTTCTGCTGCGACTTCTATGGTAAAGTATGATAAGCATTATAAAGACAGATACGCCGATAATCCATACCGGCTTAAGGGCATACTCCCAGCATGATCCTACTACACACATCATAAGAGCTTCCCTCTGCACTATCTAGTTGGCCTTAATCTCCATACTTACAATGCTTAACATACAATTCTCCTTTCGTTTTACTTCCTTCATCATAACATAAATTCTGATGATGTCAAGAGTATAGCATTATTTAGATATTTTTCTAAATACTTCTTGTTCTCCATTCCACTGCATGCTATAATAGTATTTAGAAAATTTTCTAAATACCAGGAGGTGAGCATGGCATTCGCAGAAACCTTTAAAGCACTATCCGATCCGGTCCGTCGAGAGATCTTGGAGCTTTTAAAAAAAGAAACCCTCTCTGCCGGAGAAATCGGAAGTCATTTTGATATGACAGGCGCTACAATCTCTTATCACTTAAGTATTTTAAAGAAAGCGGAATTGATTACAGAAACCAGGCAAAAGAACTATATCTATTATTCCCTGAATACTTCCGTAGTAGAAGAGGTCATGCTCTGGTTATCTACGCTGGAAGGAGACAACTGATGGAAAAACATCGGAAAACTTTTATTCTTACCTGTATTTTAATCCTGCTGCCGATTCTGGCAGGTATCCTTTTGTGGGACCGTCTACCGGATTCTATGCCCACGCATTTTGATTCTGACGGCACGCCAAACGGATGGAGCAGCAAACCATTTGCAGTTCTCGGTCTGCCGCTTTTTATCCTGTCCGCCCATGTAATCTGTATTGCGTTCACCAGTCATGACCCTAAATATCAGAACACTGGGCAGAAAATCTTTAAAATCATCTTGTGGATCTGTCCTGTAGTGTCTATTCTCTGCTGCGCAACAATTTATGCGTCCGCCCTTGGATACGACCTGGATATCAGCCGATATATGATGATCATTCTTTCTCTGATGTTTATCATCCTTGGAAATTATATGCCAAAATGCAGACAGAATTATACCATCGGAATCAAACTGCCCTGGACCTTAAATGATGAAGAGAACTGGAACCACACCCATCGGATGGCGGGCTATTTATGGGTAATATGCGGTATCCTGATGCTTATAAATGCCTTTGTATACATGGAATGGCTGATGGTTGCGCTGTTTCTTATAATGATATTAGTACCTGTGCTGTATTCTTTTATTTATTATCTGAAAAATGGTCAAAGGAAGGAGGTATAGGAAATGGTAAGTGTAGCATCAATTGCAGCAATGATTTTAACATTATGCATCTGTTTATTTCTGCCTGTTATCCTGCTGATCGTCTATGCGGTGACTCATCGGAAGAAAAAAGTGGTATCTGCCTGGTTTCTGGGCGCGGCAGGCTTCTCTGTCACGCAGATACTGATAAGGACACCGATTCTGACTGTCCTTGGTCTGCTGCCGGATTTTCAGGATTTTGTGATGGCGCATTATGTGGCTTATGTACTGATTCTGGCCTTTACCGCCGGACTTTTCGAAGTGGCAGGCCGCTACGTAGTGGCTAAGCTTCTCAGAAAAGAGCTTACTTTTGAGCGTAGCCTGGCTGCCGGTCTGGGACATGGCGGCATCGAAGCAATGATTCTGATCGGCATCACCTATATCAACAATCTTGTTTATGCAGTCATGATCAATACAGGTACCTTTGATATCATAGTGGAACATACTGCCGCCCTGGGCGTGGATACCGCCGGCCTGCTTACGCTAAAAGACACCTTTCTTACTACACCTGCCTACATTTTCTGTCTGGCAGGTTACGAGAGGATTCTCACTATGATCAGTCATACTGCCATGTCACTGATTGTATGTTACTATGTAACCCAAAAACAGGATCTGAAAGGCGTTCTTATCTGTCTTGCCTTCCATACCCTGTTAGATGGCGTGAGCGGTCTGGTAAATGGAATGAGTACCGAATATATGGGCAATCTTCTCACCCAGAATACCGTTTATATCCTGATTTATATTTTCCTGACAGCAATGGCTGTCATCTCTGCGGTAGTCATCTTCCGGCTTTCCAAAGTCTGGAAAACCATGGAAACAACTTGATTTGTTTTCCGGCTGATTGGTCAAAAAACTCCAAATATTTACAGCCGGCTGACCGATCCCAGAATCAGGAATCAGTCAGCCGGCTGTTCTACAACATACCATTATTGATTTTCAAGTGTACGGAACATCTTCTCAATTTCGTAACCAGCCAATTTGGGAATACTTCAAGACTTTATCAACTGCATATTCTATAGAATTACCAGATAACAACCTCTGCAATTCCATCCAACCCAAATGGTAATAGTGTTAACTGTTCAGTAAAAGAATTCTTATCAACAAACTGATTTGGACCAACAAATTCCGCCTCCGGCATATTTGCATTCCAATTCGGTCCCATAAGATTATACAACGTGGTTGCCGCTTCGATCTCAATAATATTTTCTCCTACTTTTAACCTTGCACCAAACATATATGGTTCATAACAAATAGTATCCACATGTTCATTATTAACTAAAATTTTACAGGATGCAAAATTTGGTTTTGTTATTTTAAACATCTTTACGCACTCCGCATCACAAGTATAAACAAATCGAAATCTTGCTTTTCCAGCATAAAACGGATATCCGGCATCTGTTAAATTAACCCCATTACTCTTATTTGTGCTTATAGAAAACCTACGATTATCAGTATTTAACACCGTGAAATCTCCCACAATATATGCAGTTTCAGCCTCTGTAGGGTAATGTTCTTTAAAGTTCTCAATACTAATATGTGAACCCGTTCCTATAATATTATTACACTTCTTGCCATGAATTGTTAAAACATTTTCTCCGAGCTTAATACTGTGTCTGATTGGAATTTTGGTAAATCCCACGTCAAGCCATGATTTACTTTTATCATATGCACCAAGCTCCCCTTTCTTTTTTAATGGTTTGACTTCCACACCGTTAAGTTCTATTAGGTCCAAATTTTCGGCCAACTCAACTACTGCGAAAATATTACCTTCTGGAAGTTTTTCCACATCAAACCTATATGTAACCCTGAAGCTTGTACCTTCTTCTGCGTTATAAAAATGCGGATGCCACACATTGGATATATGCTCCCTTTCGAATAATAACTTTCCATTGATTTCAAAATCCACATATTCTAATGGCATTACATTACTGTCTGTCACATCTACAGATACAGGTTTTATATTATTTCCTAGTTCTGTGTTTCCAAAAATCACTCCGCTCTTTAAATAGCTTATTTTGTTCCTCTCTTGCCCCCTTTCCTCTAATCCCACAGCCATACTTCCCGCTGCAGAAAATAATATTTCGAAACTAATCGCACCATTATTGCGTGCATATTCTATTGCATATTTTTCACCTGAATTTAAGTCAATGATATACGGAACTTTTTCCGTGGTTATTCTCACCGTACAACATACATCTCGCTTCTCATTTATATTTGCTAAAAATATGTATTCTTCATTCTTGTCAACACGCCACAACACGCGAATGGAAGATGCAATTGCTTTCGAGCGCGTTTCTGTTACTGTAATACTTCTGGATACATTTTCACATACCCATTTGGCAGCTTCCGTTGCTTTCAAAAAGTTCTTTGACATTTTTATATCATAAACTGCTTCTTTACCATCCATCAATTGTGGTGCACTAGCTACACCTATAATTTTTCCTTTAAACTCTCTTAACAGTGAGACCGTTGTTGCTCTCAAAGTCAAACACTTAGGAACAATAACACAGCTATATTTCATTGCACCTACAACCAATTCTCCCTTTTCAACTCTTCCGTATTCAGCCAAAATTTCCTCATCCCCATAATGAAATGATATATGATGTGAAAGCAGTTCATTCGTTAGTTTTTCGAAAGAAGAATTGTATATTTCTGTGCCGTTTGGCAACATCATTTTAGCATTATATGCCGAATACTCGCACCAACCGCTTTCAATCGGATGTATCACCAAAACCTCCGCCGCGCTTTTCCCTACTGACGCCAAATAGCTGATACGAGAGATATAATCAGAAAACTCTCCTTCATCCTCCCACCATGGTTGCTGATAGAATAGATTTGAAGGGTAATCACGTTTTCTCTCACCACGCATAGAATACAAAGCTAAATGCCCGTTTATTAAGCTTATACCAAGTGCAACAGCCCAATCGGCAATCCACTTACGATGAAAAAAGGATGCATTATGTCCTATACAGCCAAATATCTCACATAATGCTTGTTCTTTTTCAAATTGATCTGTAACAGATGTGAGTTGCTTTAAAGTTACATTATGTTCTATATTCCGCCTCAATTTATCTACTCCGGGAATATCCATATGTACATAATGTGGCATTGCATGACCTATAAATTGAATTTGCAATGCAATAGAATCTTCACACATATAGTGTCCTGTCATTTTTATCTTATTATTTCTACACCACGAACTGTATTGTTTGGTATACGATTCCATAAACAATTCAGATACACATTTAAAAAAATCATATCTAAGGTTTCTATAATCTCCTATAGGAAAAAACAGGCCACAAATATTATCTAATACCGAATATCCACATTTTTCTCTAAAATACTCTGGTAATCTTTCACTCCACGGTAAAGAGGGTACTTTCGTAAGATTATACAGATGATAACAAGGCTCATCCGTAAAGATACCCGGTATTACATCACTAAAATATTCGCCTACAGTTTGCTTGTATTTATCATGTGTAACCCTAATAAACTCACTTACAGCATCGGGATTCATTGTATCAATATAGCACGTATATCCGAATTCTTTATACTTATGCGGTTCTATTCTTTTTGCAATATAAAAATGTATCCCATCTGCATCGCACTCATCAAATACCGTATCATCCTCTGTGAGTTCTTCAAACCTAAGCAATAACAAATTACGGCTGCCATACTCGTCACTCGCAAGCGGAACTACACCTCCGGCATATCCTGACGGCCATTTATCTTCATCATAAAGCCACGCATCTATCCCAAGTTCTCTAGATTTATTTGCGCCTTCTTTAATAAATTCTATCCATTCCTCAGATAAATACTTCGTTACCAGACCTACCCTTGAATGCATAAAATGTCCGCCGTAGCCTTTATCTTTAAACTCCTCAATCTGTCTTTTAATCTCCTCAACATCAAGCTTTTCATTCCAACTCCAAAACGGAACAGGCTTATACTTATTCGGAATATTTATCCAATCCATATTGAAACTCCCCTACTCTTCATTTTTGATCCTGCTTATTTCTCTAAAGGTCTTTGGCGTAATTCCTGTTTCCTTCTTAAAGGCTTTTGCCAATGCACTGTCACTGCTATAATTAACCCTAATTGCAATCTCCTTCAGAGACAATTCGCTTTCTGTCAGCAAACGTTTCACTTCTGCTATCTTCAATCGTTTTATATAATCCGTATAATTTTCTCCTATACAATTTTTAAACCACCTTGACAAATAACTTGGATTAACGTCCAAATCTACAGCAATTTGATTTAAATCAAAATCAAATCCATTTTGGGCACGTATATACTCTATGACTCTATTATTTTCATCTGCACCCATTTTCTTGTTATTCCACACTTCCCCTGCCCAAATCAAATATTCTTCAATTACTTTTTCCAAATCATAGAAACTTGTTAACGAAAAATCCTTATTCTCAATCATGTCTATGCTTTCCGGCAAATCAAACGCATTCTTTACATTGTTTGCCAATTCGAAAAACAGGTTCTTTAGATAATCTTCTTTTACATATCTGCTTTTCTGAAACTCATCCTCTATTTTTTCCTCTAACAAATTCACTGCTTCACTAGCTTTTCCATTTTTAATTAAATCTATGAACGAATTAAAATCCCATTCAATTTTTTCTTTTTTATCAGTATTTTGGGGGATTTGCTCATAATTTATAATACATTCCTCTCGCTTGAAAGCTACGTATTTTGCAGCCTCCATTGCTTCTGTATATGAATTCTTAATTTCATAAGATTGCATACAAGGAGTTCCTACCCCTACTCGCCTTATATATTTAAACCTTGTTTTACCATCTATATTTATATCTTCAAAATTGATCAGCCTATTTATGAAAATGACAATAACAATATTATCCTCTTTTACATACAGAACACCATTAGAAAAACATTGATTTATATCTGCCACAAAACCATCCGCAGCCCCCTTATTCTCAGAATCAAACAGAAATACAGCAACACGTTTATATCCCGTTTTAATATCAAGATTAAGATAATTCACTAAATTACTGATTTTATCTTCTTCTACATCATCTCCATTAATCAACCTTCGTGCTATTACTTCCTGCAAAACGTTGTAGTGTTCTCTTATCAGTTTGTTAATTCTCTTCTCCTCTAAGCAAAGTCCATCAATCGCAGAGTTAATATAGCCAACTTCTTCCCCTTCTATATCAGGATTTATATTTCTTATTCCGGAAATAAATGCATTTAATATCTTATAATTTTTCTTAGAAAACAATCCTCTTAAAATCAGCAATAAAATACAGCTTATTATAATAAGACTAATAAGGACACCCCTAACTGCCACAACTCCATCTGTCACTGTATTATCGGGGATAAAATTATAATACTTTATCCGATACTTATCAGATGTACTGCAATAAATACTGTATCGTACAGAGTCCCAACAAAAAAGCGTTTCGTTTCCTTCTTTAAATATATCTATTTTTAACAATTCTTGATTACTTGCAGAAATGATTTCCCCATATTCATTTGTAATCAATAAAATGCAATTACTACTTATTTTCACTCGTTCAAGTATATACTCAAGAAAACGTGCTTCTACCACTACTCCAATTACACAATTTTGCTTAAGCTCTGTGTCGTATATCGGTGCTAACACCAGAAAAGAACTGTTTGTAAAAATCTTATCATATTTCATTACAACCATATCGTTGATTTCAGAAAGGATCTCTTTCATCTCAGTCCTTTTTATTTGCTGCACCTCAAGGATATATTCCAAGAAAACATCCACATCATTTGAATAACCAGATTCTGTTATAACATAATTTTCCTCTTTATTATAAATAAATATGCTCCTAATATGGTTAGCACCTGTTGTAAGCTTTGAAATTTCCGAAACCATATTTGCTCGCTCCATAACATCAAAGTCTTTCTTATCAAGTGCCAACCATTTCTTAATTTGCTCATTTGATGACACTTCAATCATCATTTGTTCAACAAGGGCAAGCCGTTCTTCTATCAGATAAAAGCTTTGCTGAGTAAAATAACTTAAATTATTATCAATCGTATTTTTGGCATTTTTATCAACCAAAGCGTAACAGATTACACTCATGATAACCAATCCCACTGACATTATGATACAAAATGAAAAATAATTTTGGGGTTTATTAAATACTTTATGCTTGCCCATGCTCTTTCCTCAATATTTTATTTCGCTATATATCGGTCATACTGTGCCTGTTTAACAGCAATAACATCATCAATACCATATTTCTTGATGGTTTCCACATATTCATCAAACTTATCAAGCGGCTCTTTTCCGATAATAAACTTTGTAAACATTTCACTTCTATAGGTGCTTACTTCTGTCATGACATCAGTATATATTTCTGTTTCTTCGTCGGTCGGATATAATGTCGGTAATATCAATTCCGTACTTTCCTCTGACCATTCCTCAACAGCTTGTTGCTGCTGTGGTAACTGAAGATTAATAGCTGCGTAAGAATCCATGTAGAACGGTCCTGCATAACCATAAATCGGGAATGCATATTTTGCAATTGCATCCAGAGCAGACAAACCATCCGGATTATTTAAGATGAAATCTGTAAACTGTGGCTTACCATTGACAATTTCATAACTTTCCCCTTCTTTTCCCCAGTTCGTAAGCATTCTACCTTCTTCGCCAAACAAGTAATCAATCAGCTGTACCGCCTGTATCGGATTTTTACAATTGGATGAAATAGCAATTGTCTGACCATTTACACCCTGCTTTCTCGCATCCAAACTGCTATGTGATACTCCATTTTCATCAGCCGGTGCTTTTACAGCAACAAGGTCAAAGCCCGTTCCTTCCTTCTGTTTAATATAACTTGCCAATTGTGATGATATTGAACCATACAAACTGCCTGCCTGATCGCTCAAAACCTTTGCATTGACATTCTTTGTATCATTTGTTACATATTCCGGATCAATAAGCCCTTCTGCATACCATTTTGCCATTGTCTCTAAAAATTCGCGGTATCCTTCTTCGATTGGCCCGTAATGAACTTCACCCTGTTTATCAACATAAAATCCACTTCTCACACCAAACGCCGTTGCCATATGTACAAAATGAGCGCCCTTATTACACACAAACGGAATTTCATCCTGTATTCCATTTCCGTTTGGATCTTTTTCTTTAAACGCCTTTAATACTGTATACCACTCATCAATCGTATTAGGCACTTCCAAATCAAGTTTTTCCAACCAATCCTTTCTTAACATAAATCCACCGGTTACGGTAACTGATTCGTCTACAATAATATGAGAAAAACCATATAAGGTTCCATCATCCAGTCTTGAACTCTTATTAGCAAGTTCATTTTCCTCAAGCCATGCCATGTAATTTGGCATATATTCCTCATATTCATTCAAAGGAATGATAACCTCATCCTCAATCATTTTTGCAGCTCCACCCGTCTGAGAATTCCATGTCCAAGTAATAATATCCGGCAAATCCCGAGAAGCAATAGCAATATTGATATTCTCCTTTTCAGTTCCTACTGCGGGATGTACCCACTCAATGTCAATACCGGTCACCTTTTGTACTTCCTGCCAGCAATACTGCTCATCCATGCTTGAGATCACATTACTATTCATTAGTGTATGAAACCATGTAAGTGTCATAGGCTCGTCTACAATTGGGTATGTAGGGACATACACTTCAGACTCAGTTGTCTTTTCACTTGTAGCTTCATTAGTAGATGTAGTAACGGGCTGTGACTCAGATGAGACTTTCCCATTGGTTTCATCACCACATGCACATACTGACAGTGCCATAGAAACTGACAATATAATTGGTAATATTTTGTTTTTCATAAAAACCCTTTCTGCCACTTTGGTGGCTATGAATTTTGTTAACCATTGTGAGCAAATTTACGCCTTTCAATGTAAACCGCTCTCCGAAACCGTACGTGCGGCCTTCCCACATACCGTTCTTCATAACAACATTTACAGCTTTAGCTGTAGAAAGTCACATATTTCTAAGCTGATTTATCTGCTATTCCACCCGAATTTGTTTCCACTTCTTTTTTTCACTGAGTACGCGTCCTCAGGGTAGAAAAGTGTATTCTTCGGAAGAATGTTATTATGCACATTTATCCCTTTATTGCTCCGACCATAACCCCTTTTACAAAATATTTTTGCAAAAATGGATATGAAACCAGTATTGGTAAAGTAGAAACAATTATTGTTGCATATTTAATCGTATCTTCGATCATTATCTTCATTTCACCCTGTATAGAATATGACATATCCTCCATAGAGTTTAAAATCAAAATTTCTCTTAAAAATAACTGCAGAGGGTACATCTCTCTTTTTCTTAAATAAATGGATGCATTAAACCATGCATTCCAATGCCCTACTCCGTAAAATAATATCATTACAGCTATCATAGCCTTGGATAGCGGAATCGCAATTTGGGTAAAATATTTCCAGTCTGAGCAGCCATCCACCTTTGCTGCATCTTCTATTTCACCTGGCATCTGTAAAAACGAAGTCCTCATCACTATTAAATTCCATACAGCTATTGCATCCGGTAAAATCTGTGACAACGGACTTCCCACTAAACCCAGTTTTTGATTCACAATATACCTCGGAATTAATCCTCCTCCAAAAAACATTGTGAAGGTTATCAAAAACATGACTTTAGGTCCCCAATATGTTTTCTTAGATAAAGAATATGCTACTATCGTTGTAAGACAAATATTAACTGCTGTCCCAACAACCAAATAAAAGATAGTATTCCTATATCCTATAATGATATCTTTATCATTCAGGACTGCTTTATATCCATCCAAAGTAAAGCCCTTTGGATACAACAAAAAAGTTTCTCCTGCAATCATTGTCGGATCACTGAATGACGCACATATGACATAATAAAACGGATACACTGTAATTAAAATAAGCATTGCCATCAACAAATAATTTATGGCATTAAACCAATCAAACCTACTTTGTTTTATTTTCATTTCTTTCCTCCTACCACAAACTGGTTTCACTAAGTTTTTTACTGATTTTGTTTGAAATAATTAACAACGTAAAATTGATCACTGCATTAAACAATCCTATGGCAGCACTATAACTATAATCTCCATCCAAGAGCCCCCTTCGATAAACAAACGATGAAATTACATCCGCAGTTTCTCTTGTGACCTCGTTATATAACAAAATTATTTTTTCAAAACCTACACTCATCATAGATCCTACTCTAAGTATCAACATAATTACAATTGTAGGAATAATACCAGGCAAAGTTACATGCCACATTTTTTTGAATCTACCAGCACCATCAATTGTTGCAGCTTCATAAAGCTCAGGTGCAATTCCTGCAAGTGCTGCTATGTATATAATCGAGTTCCACCCCATTTCTTTCCAAATTGCCGTAGAAGTATAAATAGTTCTAAAGTACTTTGGTTCCATTAACAAATTTTGTTTTTCTCCGCCAAAAAATTGTATGATTTTACTAACAATTCCGTTTTGAGAGGTAAAATCTACTATTAAGCCACAAAATACAACCATGGAAATAAAATGTGGTAGATACGTTGCAGTCTGTACTACCTTTTTAAACTTGGCACTCTTTATCTCATTCAAGAACAACGCAAAAAGTATCGGTACGGGAAATACAAATATCAACTGATAAACATTTATTAGAAGCGTATTTCTCAATAACCTTGGAAAATAAGGTGATGTTACAAAATCAATAATGTGGTCAAGCCCCACCCATTCACTTCTTAAAAATCCTTTCGCCGGATTGAAATCCTGGAAAGCCATAACAATACCAAACATGGGCAAATAATGAAATATTAGAAAATATACAACACCTAAAGACATCATTATATATATTTGCCGGTTTTTCAAAAAATCTTTTTTCAAGAACTTCACATCAATTTTTTTAGATTTACTTTTTATAAAAACTTTCATATCGCTTATCCTTTCTTTCCTTTCCTTTTTTCAATAATAACATTAATTTTGGCGTTTTCCTATTGTCCATTTCCTACTTTCCTTGTCTTTTTCTTACACATCACTCGTCTTCAGATGCAAAAAACTCTAAGACCAGAGGCTGCTGTTTGATTTATTTTCCAACTGACAGGTCAAAGAGTTCCAAATATTTACAGCCGGCTGACCGATCCCAGAATCAGGAATCAGCCAGCCGGCTGTTTTACATCTCATTATTGATTTTCAAGTATACGGAACATCTTCTCAATTTCGCATAATTCGCTCTCTTTATTCTTTTCCACCCATTTTACACGGTACTTCTTAAGCCACTGTTCTGTGTCAGAGTACCTTTCGATTTCATAACCGGCCAACTTGCCAAACAACTCTGCCATTACCATGATACCTTCCGCTGCGATCATGATTTCCTGACGATATTCATCGCACTCCCATTGAACGTTAATAAGGTTCTTCATGATACCCTTACAGTTACTCTGTACACTGAGTACATCTTCTTTAGCAGGGTATTTGATCTCAAATTTCTTTTCATAGATGCAGTTGGAATAACAATATGACAGCATATTCCAACTAAGCTTACTATGTGCTTCATCAAGCAGTGTAAGGTAAGTAACTGCCTCATCGTTTTTATAGAGCAGATAATTAATACTTTCTGTAAAATATTCATCCCTGTCTGTTTCTGCATTCCATGACTTTGATGCTCCCAGGACCAGCCCATGCATGGCAAGCTCCAGGCTGCAGGGATTGCCGTAGTCACCCCAGTTGGTATTCAGCATACCTTTGGCATGATACTTATATCCATACTCACCCAGCTTCAGGATATTCTTACTTCCCACATGAATTCCTTCCACCAGTCTCGACCAGGAGCTGGTTCCGGGGCATACGATCTGCACACAATCAAGATTGCCAAAGGTTGCAAATTGATCCTCAGCAGGCTCTGCACTGTACTTCCAGTTTAAAAATTCCACGTCCCCAGGCAGTTCTTTAATCGTCTCCGGATGCTGGAGCAAAATGTCAGCCCACATCATCACTTTCTTTCCTTTGGATTCCAGGTGCGCAATGATCTTCTTCACAAAGTCAATATAAAGCCGACCGGTATCCTGATCTTTATGCTTTCCATTTTTCAGATCGAAGGTCTCATCACAGCAGATGTTGAATTTGTCTGTTCTAAACAGGGGCATGAATTGATCCAGCAGACTCTTGATCACTTCGATGCTCTTTTCATTGGTGGAGTCAATGGTGTGATGTGCCATTCTTTCATGCCAGAAGATCTGATCCTCCTCAAAATCCTCTATCTCCCGCAATTCCCGGTACTCCTCTCTCTCCAGAAGCTCATACAGATGCCCGAACGTAGCGATAGAGGGAATAAATTCGATGAAATTTTCATAGCAGTAATCATCCAGTTCTTTGATTTCCTCCGGTGTGAGGTATCCTGTCTTTTCAATATGATTGCCCAACTCCTTAAAAGGAAAGGTATGTTCAATATAAAGCTGCAGTGAATTCATCTTATAATACGCCATGGTATCGATCAGTGCCTTGATGGTTTCTACCTTGGGAACCTTGCCCCTCGTAACATCATGATAAAAACCTCTGTATGCGAAACCCGGCTCATCTTCAATCAAAAGGCAAGGCACTTCATCATTGTCAAAAATCTGCCGTAAGGTCTGAATGCCATAGAAAGCACCGGCAGGACCGGCAGCAATTATTGTAATCTTACTTTCCTCAATGACAAGGGTATACCCTTCAGAGCCGGTACCTTCTATTTTGATTTCCAGCTCAGTTCCCTGCTCACTGCATGGCAGCTTTTTTAAAGCCTTTAATATACGCTCGTCTCCTTCAAATCCTTTCACATATACTGATTTTTCCTTTAAAAAGCCGGCATTCATTACTATTTTTTGCGGTCTCGGTAATAAGTACATAGGAAACTCCTTTCCACTTTACAGTAAAATAAATTAACAAATTTATTATAATGTATTATAATGAGAGAAGGAAATAGCTATCTTGCTTAAATATGGTAATTTTGTGCTTATTAAGGAGTTTTGTATGAGCCGCTATGAGAATCATTTATTCCGCAATGAACTGCCGATTATTTTCCATTATGACCATGTAGATAAAGAAGGAAAAGGATGCCTTTCCAATTGGCATGAGAACATAGAATTCCTCTATTGCACCGTCGGTGAAGGCAGGGCTATCATTAACTCAAAACCTGTGGAAATGAAGCCCGGCAGCCTGATCGTCATCAATTCCGGAGATATCCATTATACTGTCTCCGATACAAAAGAAATAGAATATTATTGCCTTATTGTTTATACTGATTTTTTGAAAGAGTTCGGTATCGATGCTGAGAACATTCATTTTGCAGAGGATGTCACCGATTCTTTAGGATGCGCCTTCTTTCAAAAAATAGTCAGGGAACTGGATGAAAAACTACCCTATTATACAGCCGCTGTACGCGGAGAAATCATCTCCTTTGTCGCATATCTGTGCCGTAATTACATCCGCGAGAAGCAAAGCTCCGGAAATGACGATATGATAAAAAGCGGGATGCTCTATATCAGAGAACATTTTCAGGAAAGTATCAATGTAGAAAGCGTGGCTTCTCATGCCGGCTTCAGCAGATTCTATTTTTCTGTTAACTTCTTATGCGAGTTACACTAAACCGTTTTTTGCAATCATTAAAATGCCTGAAGACATTGAAAATCAAGCTTTTTGCTTGCATAGAGTCGAAATGTGTGATATAATTTTAGTGTAACGGTTACACTAAAAAGGAGCGATCAAATGTATTTCGATTCTACAGTAAAAATCCCTGTCGAAAAGGGCAGAATAATCAGAAAGAAAAAGGGCAATGCAACTTATGTCCTTTATCAATACGGCCAGGTTTATAATGCCAAGAAAAAATACGCTGTACCTCAGCGAGCCATAATTGGAAAGGTTAATCAAGCTTCTCCAGATACCATGTACCCTAATGAGCGCTTTCAGGAATTCTTTCCAACAGTTAATCTTCCCGAAGAATTACCTGAGGCATACCGCAGCTGTGCATTAAAA
>JAZQAT010000001.1:0-41139 GCA_045545375.1 Acetatifactor sp. | reverse complement strand
AAGAGCTGCACCACACCAGAACTTGCCTGAATAAGAATCCCATTCAATGACACCCTTTAAGTGTAATGCAGTGGTGACATCTTCAGTACCCTCCTCTGCCTGGATATTTGTGTAGGTGTACACCTCTGTTACAGCCGTCATAGCCTGATTCATGATAAGTGCTTTGTTTGAAGATGTGGTATCCGGAATTATCAGGAAATACCTGTTATTCACCGGTCCTCCATAAGTAAAACCATAGGTTTCTTCCTGAACAAGCATCATCTCCGCTCCCTCTGTCCGTGCTGTCCAGTTGATACCATCCGGTGAAGTATAAAAGCCTTTACCGCCTGTTACATAAAGACCCTCAGTACCCGCTCCATCACCCAGTTCGGCAACATACTCGATATCTGTAGCATAGGCAGATTCGTTTGTGCCAAACATGTAGTTAACGGTGGCATTTTGTTCTCCTTCGGTACCGGATGTTGTTTCCGCATATACTGGCACACTGGATAATAACATTGCCAAGGCCAACATAAGCGAAAGTGTTTGTGTTAGTTTTTTCATAACTACTTTTCTCCTTTTTCTTCATAGTTATAGCTTAAACCGTTATCGGTTTTCACTTCAAATTGAAACACGGTATTTAGCCACTTAATGCACCAATTCTTTCTCAATCAACTCAGTAATTCCAGGGGTTACATAATCTGCAAGTTCCTTAATGACATCAACACCATTTTCCATTGCATATGATTTGAATTCTTTTATCATATCACTATCGTTTATATTGTCACCAACAGCAATAACATCGTCATATTCGGCACCAAGATATTCTGTAAGTATATACAATCCCTTTGCCTTATTCATATCCACTTTTACAATATCGATAAATGAGTCATTCTGCAAAGGATTGAGCATATCGCCAAATTTTTGTTTGATGCAGGTAGTTACCGTAGCTGCTGTTTTAAAATCGGAAAGACGTGTGGTAATTTGATTGAAAGACTGAATCTCTGGCATTTATTTTTTCTCCTATCATTTCAGCCCCTTATTCTAATCGATCTCTAATCCAAGTATACACTTTTCAGGACATCATTATAAAGAAACACTATTTTGGATTCTTATCATTTTCTTGGAATTTGGACATAAAATTTCTTTAACCTTTAAATAAGGTTTTTGAGGAATTCACAGCATATGCTGATGAAAGATGCATTCCCACATATTACAGGCCGTGAGCAGTTTATCTCACGGCCTGTGCCTATTCCTCGTTTTTTCTCCAATTACAAGAGACGGCAAGACCCGGCGGATCAGTTCCACTCTGTCTGGTGGGATAACACACCGGATCCGGACTGATTTTCCATACGGCCGATCCCTAAGCTCAACGCAGATCCTTCCCTGAACGATCGCTCCGTAGGAATACACGATTCCATCTTTGCCAGACTGCGCCCTTTTCAGGGCGCACTCATCCCTTCACGGAACCGATCATAACGCCCTTAACAAAACTTCTGAATAAATGGATAAATGACCATCAGCGGAGCGGAGGAAATCACAATCAGGGAATACTTCAGCAGAAGCTGCATATTTCTCAACTGCTCTGCCACTTCCGGTTCCAGATATTCTGCGGAAAATGTACTCTGAACAAGAACTTCCTTTAGAAACAGCTGCATTGGATACAATTCCTTATCCTTCAGGTATAACATACCATTAAAGTAAGCATTCCAGTGCCCCACCGCATACCACAATGTCAATACTGCAATTACCGCTTTCGACAAAGGTAAAACCATCTAAAAAAAGAAGCGCGTGTCATCACATCCATCAATCTGTGCAGCTTCCAGGAGTTCTCCCGGTATATTACTCTGTATAAAAGTCCTTGCCACAATCATATTGTAGACGCTTAAAGCCCCCGGCAGCACCATTGCCCAGATGGTATCCAGGATATTCAGATTTTTCATTCTATAAAGCGTATAAACGTGTTTATGGCACCGCACCTACCGTGTGCAATACCAACGATACCCCACCTTATTAATAAAGTCTTAACGGAACGGAGAAGGCATATATAGAAGCAATATATGTTCCTTCTCCATTATGCTTCGATTGCTTGTTCTCCACATTCACCGGTACAAAGCCTCATCATCTTTCATAACTCCATCAGCTCTTTCTTATCCGCATTATAACGAAACACCTTGCTGCTCAGCATTTCATCCCTCGGAAACACCTCATTGATATCATGTATAGACTCTCTCATGTTCTCATGATTCTGAAGCCCTGCCGGATGAATGATTGCTTCATGAATGCTTGTAAAGCCTACCAGATAATCACCGCCCATAAGCTCTGCCAATCGCTCCTGCACACCGGGATAGAAAAGAGCAACAGCCCCGTTCAGTCCCCTGGTAGTAGAAAGGCGATATCCCAGAGAGCCTTCCAACTGATTTTCCGGGTGTATCTGAAAAAGCTGGGATTCGTCAACAGCTTCACCGGGCATAAAAATGCCCTCGCAGCGTGCATGCTTCCGCTTTAAGTCAGTACAATAATAAAGTCTGGGAGGCATGGTAATAAATGTATTTCTAAGTGCATTGGTCAGCAATAACTCATCTTTGATGCCCCAATCTTCTATTAAAGCACGTGTTATTTTCATTGTCACATAATCGTCATCATCATCGGATATCACTCCATATAATGTCAGGGCAATATCTCCAAAGCGCCAATAGACACAGTTCTCCAGTTCATATTTATTACGATCATAATTAATTGGGCGGATAATCAATCTGCTCTTACAGAGTTCGTATCCACCGTTTTCCAAATGCAGCCAGTCCATGCTTTGACCGGCATTCTGAATCTTGACAAGCAGCTCAGGAAGAATTCCTTCCCAGCTTTCCTTCTTATATCTTTCAAAATATTCTCTCACGCTCCAGTGCATCATGCCGCGGACATTGCCTTCACCCCAAACCACATGAATGTAATCAGCGCGTACAACACTATCCTCCCTTCCGAAGTTTACTTTATTAATGTAACGTATCATGCTGAGCATGTGGGGATCTCTGGTAGTAAAGCCTCTTTCAAGAAGCATTACCTTTTTGCCCTTTGCCACCTCCTGCTGCATGATAATGCGAAATAATTCGCCTTTAAATTCCTCGTATGTCATGGTAATTTCTCCTTTATTTTCATTAATTTTATCGGCTGTATACATTGTACAGCGCTGAATTCATTGGAATTAGATTGAGATACTCAAGATATCCCCGGATTACTGTCGAAAATATGATGCTCTGCCGGCAAAGCATCACTAATGCTCCTCCTTTCCGGTTATAGTTGGCGACTACAGTATTTGTTAAACTCACCATAAAAAAGCCGGGGAAATTCAGCCGAAATGGCCGTTCTGAATGTAAGATATTTTATAACAACTGTTGTTATATAGGACTATAACACAAAAAATCCCGCTTGTCATTAAACAGCGTGTTTAATGACAAGCGGGAAAAAATATGTTATAATATGTAGTTATTTGTCTTTCGGTAATCTTTTCCAGTAGAACAATACCCGCTTTCCATGATCCGAAAGAGACTCCTCCTGCATAATTACAGCTGCATTCTCTTCTCTTTCACTGTTGATCAGATCATCCATCCGCACCCCTAAATATCGGCTGATTGCATAAAGATTATCTATATTGGGCAGCCTTTGACCTCGAAACCACATATAGACAGCCTGTATAGAACTAAGGTTCAGATAATCTTTCAAATCATTGGCTGACACATTGCGTTCTTCGCAGATTTCTTTCAGCTTCGTACCAAATCTCACCATATCAATGGATGGGTAGTGTTCCATTTCAGTGTTCCCTAGCATAACCCTCCTGTTTTTTCATTGAAATCACCATATTTGCCTGCAACATTCATTCATTTTACACGTTTCGGGTAAATCGACATCCCGGAAAGCCGCTGCAACCATAAAATTCGCCGTAACGCCCCTTTCGCCTGATGAGTTCACTTCCGCACAGCGGACAACAGGTTCCTCTTGCTTCCGTGCCAGATGATTGCCTATTAATTTTCCCATCTGTTCGTAAATCTGTTGATTCATCCTGCAGTCATTCAAAGCTCTGTGCGCACCGTCCGGGACATATTGATTCAGCCGTTTTCCTATGTTTCTCGTAATTGCCATACTTTTCTTCTCGTTAACTACACAATCAGTTTATCACCTTACTTCGACAAAATCTACAACAAAATGACATAAACACAAAAATTTTTAGGACGTTACCGTTCACATAGCCGAAACAGTGAAAGAGTACTTGCCACGCTTTTCGAATTATGTGGCAGGCAGTAGCACTCAAATCTCTCCTAAAATACACTTTAGAAATCTCTCTCCATATTTTCCATATTTGAACTCGCCGACTCCTGATACCCGAAGCATTGACTCTTTGTCAATCGGATGCACAATACACATCTGCACCAATGTCTTATCAGAGAAAACAATGTAAGGAGGTACTTTTTCTTCTTTGGCGATTTCCATGCGGAGCGTCCGCAACTTCTCAAATATCTTTCTTCCCCGGTCGTCCAGGTCAGCCAGACCGGCCGCCTTGCCGCTTCCTTTACTGCTGCCTTTGCTTCCGGCTGCCGGCTCCTGCTCCTTCACCATCTTCATAATGACTCTTTCCCCTTCTTCCAGTACTGCGCGGGAACGCTGTGTCAGTTTCACTGTAATATATTCATCGTTGGTCGTAGTCAAATAATTCTCCAAAAGCAGATAATTCATAATATTACGCAGCCTGTGTATCTTCACTTTGGCAAGCTTGCCGTAACAGGGATTCTGATCCATGTGATATCCGCGAATCTTGGCAGTATTGGCTCCATGAACCGTATCCAGAATCACATTGACGCCATATCGCTGATGACTGGACTGTACACACACCATCAATATATGGGCAATCTCCGTCACATCCACAGTTTCAAACTGATTGCGGCAGTTTGCACAGTTTCCGCAATAGCTGCTGCCGTACTCCCCAAAGTAGCGGAGGATATAATCCCGCAGGCAATCATTGGTAAAACAGTAGTAGGTCATTTTCTTAAGCCTCTCCCGGTCTCTTTCCAGAATAAGCTCCCGATCCTCAAGATTCATCTCCCTACTATCCCTGCCGTTTTCTATCAAAAACTGATTCGTGACCACGTCCTGCGGTGAGTACAGGATAATGCATTCTGAAGGCTCCCCGTCACGACCGGCACGCCCTGCCTCCTGATAATAGTTTTCCAGGCTCTGGGGCATATTGTAATGAATCACGTACCGCACATTGGATTTGTCAATCCCCATACCGAAGGCATTGGTGGCTACCATGACCGGCTTTACATCGTAAATAAAATCTTCCTGGTTGCGTTTTCTTTCATCTGCAGTCAGACCGGCATGGTACCTGGTGGCATCTATCCCCATATCCTCAAGAAATGCACAGACGTTTTCCACATTTTTGCGGGTGGCACAATAGATAATTCCACTGTCACTGCTATGTGTGGTCACGTATTCCAACAACTGCTCATCTTTTTTAGTCACATGGCGTACCTCAAAGTAAAGATTTTCCCGATTAAAGCCCGTAATCAGTACTTCAGGATTCCTAAGACCCAATACACAAATAATATCTTCCTTTACCTCCCTGGTGGCTGTAGCAGTAAAAGCACTGACAATGGGACGATTCGGCAGATTCTCAATAAACTGCACAATTTTCAGATAGCTGGGTCTGAAATCCTGTCCCCACTGAGAAATGCAGTGTGCTTCATCCACTGTCACCATGGATATCCTGGCATTTTGAGCAAAATTCAAAAAACTTTCTGTCTCCAGGCGCTCCGGTGCCACGTAGATAATCTGATACCGCCCCTGTGAAGCATACTGAAGCGCCTTATGAATCTGCCCCTCCGTCAGTGAACTATTAATAAAAGCGGCATGAATTCCTGCCTGATTCAATGCCTTTACCTGATCCATCATCAGGGAAATCAGCGGTGAGATGACTAACGTAATGCCGGGCAATAAAAGTGCCGGTACCTGATAACAGATAGATTTACCGGCTCCGGTAGGCATAATGCCCAAGGCATCCCTGCCCTCCAGAATGGCATCTATCATCGTTTCCTGTCCGGGACGGAAACTGTCATATCCAAAATATTTCTTTAAAACATCGTATTTATTCATTGTATAATCCCCGAAGCAATGCAATCTCTGCTGCGTAACCATCCATCTCATTAGGCGTTTCCAGGTAGAAAGGAAGTTCTTTAAGTCTTGGATGATTAATGATGGCAGTAAACGCTTCTAACCCGATATTTCCCTCACCAATCTTCTGATGCCTGTCCTTATGGCTGCCCAACGGATTCATGGAATCATTCAAGTGGACTGCCCTTAATCTTTCCAGGCCGATGATCTGATCAAACTCTTCCAGCACTCCTTCTAAATTTGAAACAATATCATAACCGCCGTCAAAAACATGACAGGTATCCAGACAAACTCCCATTTTCTCCTTCAACTCTACTTTATCAAGAATACGACGCAGTTCTTCAAAACTCCTGCCTACTTCAC
Source organism: Acetatifactor sp. (assembly GCA_045545375.1). Taxonomy (GTDB): domain Bacteria; phylum Bacillota; class Clostridia; order Lachnospirales; family Lachnospiraceae; genus Acetatifactor. Next base: position 34,635 of record JAZQAT010000001.1, on the reverse strand, counting down.
TGCCTTTTCCAGCCATAGTCTCCAAAAGAACAGTGGTAGACTGCTCAGGCAGCAACACCTGATTCAAAGTATCTGCAATGTAAGCAATTCCCACTTCTGCACCCTGCTGCACGTGGCTTCCCGGATGAAAATTATACATACAGTCCGGAATATATTCCAGCCTGCTCAGGTCATCTGCCATGGTATTGCGTGCAAATTCCCGAAGCCCTGCATCCTTGGCACAGGAATTTAAGGTGTATGGCGCATGAGCCAGTAGATTTCCTATTTTATGCTCCGCACAATAGGCATTCATAGCCTCCACATCCGCAAGATCCAGCGCTTTGGCCGCTCCTCCTCTGGGATTCCTGGTAAAAAACTGAAACGTATTGGCACCAATAGACCGGGCTGCTTTTCCCATAGCCAGGAAGCCTTTTCCCGACGATATATGACATCCTATTTTTAACATTTTCTCGATCCTTTCTCAAAAAATAACCTATATGACAAAAAGCTTCGGAAGATACCTGGTGATTTGCCTTTTCAGACAAAATCGGCAGCACTCCGAAGCCACAATTTCTATATCAGACGTTTATTATATCAGACATTTTTGTTCAGACATTTTATCAGATATTTTCAGAGATTACCATCTTATATGATTCTTCGTATGGTAATGATAGATCTGTAACCTACATTGCTGACCTTGATTCCGATCTTGGCTGAGCTTGCATGAACAATCTTGCCTCCGCCTATGTACATTGCCACATGGCCGCTGTAACAAACCAGATCTCCCGGCTGCATCTCATCGTAAGATACTTCTGTTCCATCACTCCTCTGCTCATAGGAAGTGCGATGAAGCGAATATCCAAAATCTTTATATATCCTCCATACAAAACCGGAGCAGTCTGCACCATTGGTAAGGCTTGTACCACCCAGTACATAAGGATTTCCAATGAACTGGCAACCATATTTTGCAATCTTTTTGCCAAGATCACTTCCGGAAGCCGCGTCAATAATCTGGGTATATCCTGTATCCGTATAACTACCGTTGATAGCAGAGTTGGTGGTAGGTGAAGAGGTACTCTGCTGTTGTTGCTGCTGTTGTTGCTTCTTCAGCTCCTCCTGCCTCTTCTTCTCCTCTTCCTGCAGCTTCTTCAACTGTTTCTGTTCCTGTTGAATCTTCTTTTGAGCAGCTGCAGCCTCCTGCTTGTAGCGCTGAATCTCAGCTTCATAATTAGCTGATTCTGCTTTCTTGGCAGCCAGATTAGTATCCAGTTCTTTTTTCAGTGTCTGTAAAGTTGCCCTGTCATTCTCCAACTGCGTTTTATCAGACTCCAGTTGCTGCTTGTCTATTACCAGCTGATCCCACAGCTGCTGCACTTCAATCTTGGTAGCTTCATATTGATTCAGCATATCATTACTGTATTCATAGACTTTTTCAATTTTTTCCGCATTATTGATCAGGTTACTGAAACCGGAGCTTTCCAACAACTTTGCCAAAGTGGATACACTATTATTCTCATACATGAATCGAATCTGTATCTTCATGGCTTCATACTGCTCTTCTTCCCGCTTCTTGGCTGCATTGTAATCCGCCTGCGCCTCATCAATATCAATCTGCTTTTCGGATATCTCCGTTTCCTTTGCTGCTATCTCGTCTTCCTTCAGACCAATACTTGTCATCATATTGATGATTTCTGCATTTATATCTTCAATCATCTCTTCGAGAAGCTCCTGCTCCTCCGTCAGACCAGACAAAGTATTTTTGATATTATTCAGATTTTGCTGATCTTGCTCAATCTGCTTCTGAACATCAGAAATAGTTGTGGCCCTGACCGTCATTACATCTCCCGAGGAAGCACCTATTATAGCGGCTGCAAGCCCTACCGCCGTCATACTGCGAAGTATCCTGTGTTTTCGTTCCGATGTTTTCTTGTTTTGATGATTCATAACAGTCAATACCACACCTTTCCTTTCTTTCTGATGAATAGTCTCTTTATAAATCGCAGTTATTTACAGTACGAGGGAATGGGATAACGTCACGGATGTTGCCCATACCGGTCAGATACATTACGCAGCGCTCAAATCCCAGACCAAATCCTGCATGGCGCACGGAACCGTATCTTCTCAGATCCAGATAGAAGTCGTAATCCTCTTTCTTCAGTCCCAACTCATCCATTCTCTGCTCCAGCACTTCCAATTTGTCCTCACGCTGGCTTCCGCCGATAATTTCACCGATACCGGGTACCAGGCAATCCATAGCTGCTACAGTCTTACCATCATCATTCAGCTTCATATAGAAAGCCTTGATTTCCTTAGGATAGTCAGTTACAAATACAGGACGTTTGAACTCTTTCTCAGTCAGATATCTCTCGTGTTCCGTCTGCAGATCACAGCCCCAGAATACCTTGTAATCGAATTCATCGTTATGCTTCTTAAGAATCTCGATTGCTTCTGTATATGTTACATGACCAAAATCGGAATTTACTACATGGTTTAATCTCTCAATCAATCCCTTGTCTACGAACTGGTTGAAGAAGTTCATCTCCTCCGGAGCGTTCTCCAATACATAGCGGATCACAAATTTCAGCATGCTCTCTGCCAGTACCATATCATCCTTCAGATCAGCAAAAGCCATCTCCGGCTCAATCATCCAGAACTCCGCAGCATGTCTGGTGGTGTTGGAATTCTCTGCGCGGAAAGTAGGACCGAAAGTATATACATTCTTAAATGCAAAAGCATAAGTCTCCACGTTCAGCTGTCCGCTTACGGTAAGGTTGGTAGGCTTTCCAAAGAAATCCTGACTGAAATCCACTTCCCCATCCTGAGTCAGCGGAATATTCTTCAGATCCATGGTAGTTACCTGAAACATTTCTCCTGCGCCCTCACAGTCACTTCCGGTAATCAATGGTGTGTGGACATATACAAATCCCCTCTCCATAAAGAACGTATGAATTGCATAAGCAATCAGAGAACGTACGCGGAACACTGCCTGGAAAGTGTTGGTTCTGGGACGTAAATGGGAAATAGTTCTTAAATATTCAAAGGAATGTCTCTTCTTCTGAAGAGGATAATCAGCACCGGAAGGTCCTTCCACAAACACTTCCTCTGCCTGCATCTCAAAAGGCTGTTTTGCCTGAGGTGTCTCCACGATAATTCCGCGGATAACCAGTGCTGCACCTACATTCATCTTGCACAGTGCTTCAAAATTCTCCAGCTTGTCACTGTATACTACCTGAAGAGGCTCAAAAAAGGTTCCGTCATTGATAACAATAAATCCAAAATTCTTGGAATCACGGTTGCTTCTTACCCATCCTCCTACAGTTACTTCTTTACCAATATACTTCTCTCTCTCCCGGTATAAGTCTCTGATGTCTGTTAAATCCATGTTTTCCTCCGTTCTGCCGCCGGTGCGGCTTTCCCTCTTGTTTTATATCTTAAGTATTTCCGATTATGCCTTTTATTCAGCCGTTACAGTTCCATTCTTTACCAGATATTCCAGTACATCCTCGAACATCAGTCTTTCTCTTAACTCTTCCTTATCATACTGTGCCAGCAGTTCTTCTGCAGAGCCCCAGCCATTTTCTATAGCCAGTGTCTCAATTCTTTCATTCAGCGCAGCTTCCTCCAACATCAGTCCTTCCTTCTCAGCCACAGCCTGCACAGCCAGAATCTGCTGTGCGGAAGCTTTCCCGTATTCCGAAGCATAAGTTGCAAGGTCTGTACCGTTGAAATAATAAGCCAGTGTCTCTGCATCCATGCCATACATATAAGCCATCCTTTGCATATCCTCAGTAATCATTGCCTCATACTGAGCTACCAGTGCTTCAGGAAGTTCCTGAAAAGTACTATTCTCCACCAGGGCGTTCACAAAAGCAGCCTGTACATTCTGTTCATAAGTGTACTGTGCATCTTCTTCCAGTGTCGTTCTGACATATGCATTAAGCTGTTCTACATTCTGATATGCCTCAACGCCAAAACCTGCTACCACATCATCCTTCATTTCTACAGGCAGGATATAATGTACCGTAACTGTGAACACTACATTTGCACCGGCAAGGTCGGTGCTTCCATAATTCTCAGGAAAGGTCAGATTCAAATCTACCGTCTCACCCGGCATAACATCAATCAAGCCATCCTCAAAACCGTCAATGAACTGACCGGAGCCAATGGTCAAATCAGCGCCCTGTGCAGTACCGCCATCGAATGCCACACCGTCTTTCTTACCTTCATAATCTATAATTACCGTATCGCCCACTGCAACTGCACGATCCGTAACACCACCATTGTCTGAGGTAACACTGTTTTGGTACATCAAAAGAGCCTGTGCCACCACATCTTCATCCGTTACAGTAATGGGTGACACTGCCACTGAAAGGTTCTTATATTCTCCTAATGCCACATAATCTGCCGTATTCAGATCAGACACATTGACACGAAGCGTTTCCTCATCTGCGGACGTACTCTCAGCTCCACTCTCCACGGTGCTCTGACTGCTTTCGTTGCTGCTTCCATCCGAACCACAGCCTGCAAGCATACCTGTCACCATCACTGTCGCCAGTCCGATTATCAGTTTCTTCTTCATTTTCATAATCTCCTCTATTTCTAATCTGTTGCCGGGTTACCTTGTCCCCAACATCCAATTATCCTCCCGGAATCCCCTAAAAGGACATACAATAACATTTATACCATAAAATCGTTCTTTTTAAAAGACCTTTTTGCTATAATGTTACCAATTCATAGTTACCGTTCAGCTATAGCTATTATAAAAGTGGCGACATCAATCGGCATACTTGCTCTTTGGCACGGATGACCAGGCTGCGGCGGGCATAGAGATCTCGAGTGATTTGGGTACTTACTTTCAGATCTTCCCGGAATATTTCTACCATTTCTTTTGCTTTCTTCTCATCGTAGATGATTGCATTTACTTCGAAATTCAGGGCGAAGCTGCGGATGTCCATGTTGGCGGTTCCGAAACAGAGTACCTTGTCATCTACTACCATTCCCTTGCTGTGTAGGAAACCGTTATCGTAAGTATAGCATTTTGCGCCTGCATTGACCATATCCCCTATGTAAGAATACGTAGCCCAGTATACAAAGGGGTGATCCGGTTTGCATGGAATCATGATGTTGACTTCTATTCCGGAGCGTGCAGCAATGAGCAGGGCGTCAAATACGGATTCATCCGGTATAAAGTATGGTGTCTGAATATAAATACTTCTCTGTGCCTTATTAATGAGACGCAGATAGTTGTCACGAATCTGCTGCAGAGTGTTGTCCGGTCCGCTGCTGATGATCTGAATCTCACAGTTATCCCTGTGGCGTGGTTCTATGCCCGCGAAGTATTTATTCTTTCCAAAAAGATTCTCCCTGGCCGCATAGTTCCAGTCCAACAGAAAACGCAGCTGCAGCCCCAACACTGCATTTCCCGTGATTCGCAGATGGGTATCACGCCAATGACCAAATTTCTCATCCAGTCCGATATATTCCTTGCCCACATTAAAGCCGCCCACATACGCCACCTTATTGTCAATGACCACAATCTTTCGATGATTACGGTAATTGATACGAAGATGGAGCCTCCTTAACAGCGCAGGAAAAAACTCTGCTGTCTGGATTCCCTGTTCATTCAGTTTATTCCAGTAACTGTGGTTTACAGAACGGCATCCCATGGCATCAAAGAGTACCCTGACTTCCACGCCTTCTTTGGCTTTCTGCTCCAGTACCTCCCTGATTCTGTTAAACAGCACATCATTCTTGATAATATAATACTGGATATGAATAAATTCCTTAGCCTGTTTCATATCCTCTATCAATGCATTAAATTTATCATTGCCGTCAGTAAAAATATCAACATCATTACAGTCTGTCAGCATAGCTCCGCAATTTTCCAGGTTATACACTACCAAATCCGTATAGCTTGCAATATTGGCATCCAGTTCCTCCAATTTCCTGCTCTTCAGCTGATGCTCCTGCTGGCGAATGGCTTCACTAAGATGATCTTCTACTTCTTTAATCCGGAACATTTTCCTTTTATGCATGTCTGTTCCCAGAAGGAGATAGAATACAAACCCAAGGAAAGGCACAAAGTACAAAAGAAGAAGCCAGGCCCACACACTTTTGGGCTCTCTTCTTTCAAAAAATACAATAACAATGGCAAACAGCAGATTCCAAAACAGCATATGCCCGAACAAAAGATCACCGATTGCCCTTAAACCTTCTAATATTACGTCCATTTATACTCCTTCCGTGCTAAATACATCCCCACTATTTTCAGTATATCACAAAAAAGCAAAAAAAACCTCATATTTCTGTCAAATGTTTTATTGCTTTAAATCTCAATCAATGTTACAATAGATTTGCATCATAGTTATGTTAGGAGGGTTTTCCCATGTCAACAGGAACCATTGTATTGATTTGTGTATTAGTTGCACTTGTTGCAGGTATCGTTGTATTGTATTTTGTCGGTAAGAGGGCCCAGAAAAAGCAGGCTGAACAGCAGGAGATGCTGGAATCCAACAAACAGACCATTTCTATGCTGATCATTGACAAGAAACGTATGAAAATCAAAGAATCCGGTCTCCCCCAGATGGTCATCGACCAGACTCCCAAGATGCTGCGCGGTTCCAAACTGCCTATCATCAAGGCTAAAGTAGGTCCTCAGATCATGTGCCTGATCTGCGATGAGAAAATTTTTGAATCCGTACCTGTCAAGAAAGAAGTAAAAGCCGTTGTCAGCGGTATCTACGTTCTGGATGTAAAAGGACTTCACGGTAAAGCTGCCAAAGCACCTGAAAAGAAGAAAGGGTTCTTCAAGCGTGCACTGGAAATGGCTCAGGAAAAAGCCGGTGCTAAACCTTTGAAGTAATAATTTTCAAAAACAAAAGAGCTGTTGCCTGATCCACCCGGTTCAAGCAGCAGCTTTTTAGTTACACAGATTCTCTCTTTGCCTGGATACCAATACTGATATGGCAGTCAGCCAGATGCTCATAATTGATTTCCAGCGCATATTCCACATCCACATGAATCTTCGCTTCTTCCTCCTTCATACGGATCTTTCTGGCATCGATACCGATGAGAATATCTCCGTAAGGAGTAGAATAATTGGTCATGTTCTTCTTATTCTCTTCAAAAATCATATGTACATTGACGAGACCTTTCTTGGTCAGATCCAGGGAATTGTTCTTGAATTTTATTACATTTTTCGTGGTACCCTCAAATCCTTCAAAGGCTTCTTCGTAAATTACATAATGGCTGTTATTTTTCTTATAATATTCCGCAGCCGTAACGGTTTCAATCTCTGTATCTTCTTCAGAGCCATCAAACTGCAGTCCTTTAATTGCCAGTAACACATCCTTCGTCATTTTAATATTCCTCAATATTCACTGTTTTGGCAGACAGGATTCCATACTTGATAATGGAATTGGCAAACTGCTTGAACTTTTCTGCCGCATCACTTACGTAAAACTGGTACTGATTGGAGCCTAGTTTGGGCGGTTCTTCATTTAAAAGCCCTCGGTCTTTCAGCATGTTCTTCAATTCTAAAGCAGTCTCGTACGCCGGATTGACCAGTGTCACATCTGTGCCGATAATCCTTCCAATGGTTGAACGGATCAAAGGATAATGGGTGCATCCCATGATCAGGGTATCAATGCCGCTGTCTATAAGTTCAGTCAGGTATCTTCTGGCAATTTCATCTGTCACCGGATCCTGCCAAAGCCCTTCTTCTACAAGCGGAACGAAAAGAGGGCATGCTTTCCCATAAATTGTGGCACTACTGTTGATTTCCCTTATGTACTGCGTATAAATCTGGCTTCCGATGGTAGCTTCAGTGGCTATAACCCCGATTTTTCCATTCTTCGTGACTTCGGCAGCCACCTTGGCTCCCGGCTTTACCACGCCTATGATGGGGATATCGGTTTCTTTCTCCAGTTCATCCAAAGCATACGCGCTGGCAGTATTACATGCCACCACAATTGTCTTGACCTGATGTGTTTTCAAAAATCGCACAATCTGCCTGGAAAATCTGGTCACCGTCTCTTTGGACTTGCTCCCGTAAGGCACTCTGGCAGTATCTCCAAAATAACATATGGATTCGTTGGGAATCTGCCGCATGATTTCTCTTGCAACGGTCAATCCCCCTACACCGGAATCAAACACTCCGATTGGCGCACGACTTATGTCTGCAGGTTTCAAGTCCTGATTCATTGCTCCAGCCGCTCCCTTTCTGTTACCACTGCGTCAGCAAACAGGCGCAGCTTTTCTTTTATTCTCCACGAAAGCGTTCCATCAGTTCTGATGCACAATCCCACAATTTACTTCGAAATCTGACTCTGCCGCTTTCTGCATTCAATATTTCCATATAAACAGTATCACCGGACTTCCATTCTACCATGTCTTCACCGGTCTGTACAGTCCCATCCTCCGAAACAATCCGATAGGTGTCACGATTCAATGAAAGCTGAGGATATAATACACCCCACCAGCCCATGACTGCCATAAATACCATACCTGTACAAATCATATTCCGACAATAGTTTCCGGCAATGCTTTTCAAAAACTTATTCATGCAATAAACTCCCATTCTCAAGCTGCAAGCATGAAATCTCATTACCGTTCTGCCTGCATTCTTATTTATATGGAAATTATTGCCTGTTTCCTGAACTCTATACTCTTTCTAAGCAATTTTCTATAGAACAAAATATCAGATACGTTTCTCCCGTTCCAGGCGAAGCTGCTTCATAATGGCTTTCTCCTGGTTATCAATATGCATCTTAGCAGCCCGGGACGCAGTCTCTTTATCTTTCCTGACAATGCTTTCGTAAATAATACGATGTTCTTCAATCAGGCGAGCATGCTGTGAAGCATCCTTGATATATTCATAGCGGTAACGATACATCTGCTCCGACAGATTATTAATCAGCTGAATCAGCCGACTGTTACCGGTAGCCTTTACAATGATATTGTGCAGTTCAACATCTGCCTGGGCAATCTTCTTGGCATCTTTGCTGCGGACAGCACGCTCAAAATTATCACAAGCATCTTTCAAATCCCTGATGTCCTCATCACTGATACGTTCACAGGCAAGTTCCACACACAGAGCGTCCAAGGCACGTCTGACTTCCAACACATCACTCATGCTCTTCTCAGTAATCTGAGCGACCTCTGCCCCACGCCTGGGAATCATGGTTACCAATCCTTCCAATTCCAGCTTACGAATGGCTTCTCTGATAGGTGTGCGACTGACACCCAATCGGTTGGCCAGATGAATCTCCATCAGTCTCTCACCTGGCTTTAACTCGCCTGTCAGGATCGCCTGTCTGAGCGTATTGAATACCACATCTCTGAGCGGTAAAAATTCGTCCATTTTCACTTGTAAATTATCCTGCATACCTTTCTCTCCTGTATCAATAAAAACCGGTCAGGAAAACCTGACATTCCGGCTTCTCCTTCTTCAGTGCCTCAAAAGCCTCTCTTGCAATTCTCTCATCAATAAAGATACCGAATACCGTGGGGCCGCTTCCGCTCATCAGGCTGTTCAGGGCACCCAGTTCTTTCATCTTATTCTTCAACTCAGCAATAACAGGATATTTTTTCTCCGTAACATTTTCCAGTACATTCCCCATGCGGTCCAGGATACCCTGCAAGCTCTCCTCCCAAATAGCTTCCACCATACCGTCAATGTCGGGATGTTCCTCAATTCCTTCCGCATCCAGGTGCTCATATACATACTTAGTGGACACATTGATAGGCGGCTTTGCCACCAGCACATAACAATCCGGCGCAGGATTCAGGGAAGTCAGCTTCTCACCGATTCCTTCCGCAAGTGCCGTTCCGCCCAGCACGCAGTAAGGCACATCCGCACCTACTTTTACACCCAGCTTCATAAGTTCTTCCAGTGTACAATCCAGATCATATAATCTGTTGATTCCCTTGAATGTAGCAGCCGCATCCGTACTTCCGCCGGCCATTCCGGCTGCGATCGGAATGTTCTTCTTCAAATGTATGTGAATGCCGCCTTCAATATGATATGTTTCCATCATAATCTTCGCAGCTTTATAAATAAGATTATTATCATCTATAGGAAGTTCTTTCTTGTCTGTGGTAACTGTGATTCCTTCCTCTGTACGGGTCAGCGTCAACTCATCGTAAATACCTACCGTCTGCATTACCATTTTCACTTCATGATATCCGTTCTCCAGTCGTCTGACCACATCAAGTCCAAGATTGATTTTTGCATAAGCTTTTATCTGATAACTGTTCATACTCTTACCTTCCCGGATTGCATTTTGTATACATAGATTGTATTTAATTATATACAAAGGAAAGGCTTTCGTCAAGTATTATAAGGTATCATAGAATGAGGATAACCCTTTAGATTATCCTGTCACCGTCTTAAAAATTCCGGATATTTTGTTCATCTCTTCTTGCTTAGTATTGGGCAATACGTGGGAATATCTATCCATTGTCATTGCAATACTGGAATGTCCCAAAATCGTTTTTAGCGTTTGCGGAGTGCCGCCTTGCTCAATATATCTCGTTGCAAAGGTATCTCTCAACGCATGTGCTGAAAAATGCTCTATAGGTTTACCCTTTTCGTTCATGCGTTTTATAGTATCTGTAATGGCCTTATTTGCACTGGCATTAAACACCATCCCACCACTGAAATTCTCAAATACATTCCATGAAAAACCTATCACATTACCATGAATACTTCTTAATTTCTCTTTCTGACTTTTCAAAATTGCCTTGCTCTGATCTGTAAGGGGAAGTTTATCTTTTCCCTGAGATCAGCTTCTTTTTCCTTGCATTCTTTTATGGTACCACCATATACACTGTACCGCTTACCCGCAACAGTAAATCTGCTTTCATACATTCCATCCGCTCTTTGCCGATAACCTGTAGAAAGTACCCTTTTTGCCATATAGTCACCACCTTTCTATCAATCACATAGCTTATACACTCGTTTATGCCTGTAGGCCTGATCGGGATACTGCTGCCGGATAATGCTCTTTACCTGGACTCTGCGTACTCCTTGGGTTGTTCTTACAATGACATAGTTCCCTGGCTTAATACGTCCATATAAGCCTAGCGGAACACTCCACATGTAGGATTTAGAGCTTCCAGTATAGTGTACAGCTTCCACCACCTCAATATAACCACTGTACACATCGAGCGGCTCTACACCGTATAACACAGCCAACAGATACGTTATATATCATCTATCAACACATTATCGTCATTGATGATGATATTTAACGGCAGCAGGCCTGTTTGCTCATACTTCTGAATGGCCCAACTTCTTTGCCAAAACTCTATACCGCTTTACTGCAATGAGTATAGTGAATAGGTTACTAAATCCTGCCCGGCTCTCTTCCGAAAGCTCATGATACACATACAGCAATTCTTCATCCGTGCAATTCATCAGATCAAGCACTATGTCTTTCCATTCTGTTCCGGCTATTTCAACAAGCTTGTTGAATTTCGTCATCATTGTGTTGTCAGACGTATAAATTACCGCCCTGTCATCGTTACGGTTAAAATTAACGTGTGTTGTATCGAGTGCTTTCGGCTTTCTCGGTTGCTTTGTATTGCTTACCTTGTAATTTATTATACTATATGTGTACGCATATATCAATAGTAATACTCTACAAATATATGTGTACATATTTGCGAATATTGTATGTGTACACATTATTGAAACTATGGTATACTTACACTGTAAGGTGGGATAGAACCACACAAAAATCGCCTCCACGGGCAGAAAGCTGGTGTACCATGCCATTAACAGAAGCACAGAAGAAAGCCAACTTAAAATATCGCAAAGAAAACGTAAAACGCATCCCCCTGGATGTCCAGAAAGAGAAATACGAAGAAATTTCAGCAGCAGCCGAAAAAGCCGGCATCCCAGTCAATAGGTATATCAAAAATGCTATTGATGAAAAAATGGAACGTGAAGCATAATAGTTTATACAACCACTGAAAGGAGTGTTAATATGCCTTTATCCAAAGAAAAATTTTATACCATTGATGATATCTATGATCTGTCGGACGGAGAACGTGCAGAATTGATTGATGGCCAAATATATTACATGGCACCACCCAGCAGGAAGCATCAGGATATTGCCGGAGAACTTTTCGCAACAATCCGGGAATATATACGATCAAATCATAGCTCATGCAAGCCTTACATTGCTCCTTTTGCTGTCTTTTTGAATGAAGATGATAAAAACTATGTTGAGCCGGATATCAGCGTTATTTGCGACTCCAACAAGCTTAATGATAATGGTTGCGTGGGTGCTCCAGACTGGATTATCGAAATTGTTTCTCCAGGCAGCAGGCAAATGGACTATTTTATTAAGCTATTTAAATATCGTACTGCTGGGGTTCGTGAATATTGGATTGTAGACCCAGACAAAAATACTATTACAGTTTGGAATTTCCAAGCAAGCGATACCACAACGTATTCATTTACAGACAGCATTCCGGTTGGTCTTTATCCTGGCTTCTCCATTAATCTTTCAAAACTGAATCTATAGTATTTAAGGTCCTGTTGCCAGCTCCCTGGCAGCAGGCTTTTTATTTACTCAAACCTCAGCATTTCTAAGCTTCCCAGCGAGATATTTGTGCAATGATGGCGGATTGAAGGTCAGACGGGCCCCCAGAGGGGATCTGTACTTAATTATATACAATGAGGATTTTTTGTCAACTATGCCATGCCAAGAATATCCCGGCAGACGTTTTAATCTGTCGGGATTTAGCAATGTCATCTCCAGACTTCACTGTTATTCTCACTATTATGAAATTGGTATCTGTGCTGCTATATAATTACTTATCACGCGCCCTTCACGATCAACAATTTCTGCCCCACTTTCAGTTCATCACTGTCCAATCGGTTCACACTCCTAAGCGTATCCACCGGCACATAATATTTCCGTCCGATATTCCACAGATTATCCCCCGGTCTGACCACATACACCGCCATTCCCGGCAGGCTGGCTAAGACTGCCGTATCCAGATCGCTTATCTGTACATCCCGGATCATATTCAAGGGAACATTCCTGAAAGCAATGGTAGAAAAGGAAAGGATTGCCTTCACATCCATCTCTTCCCCGTCCAGCATGGTCACCTGCAGTTGCTCTACTTCTCCGCGGACCATGCCCATGTCCTCAGGCGCCATATCAGCCACCTCTAACGTATACCGGAAAGGAATCTGAGTCTGGAAGCTGCCGTAAGGTGCTTCATCATTGCCGGTGATGTACAGGACATGAATCCACACGCTGCCGCTTAATTGAATTCCCCCTTCTACGGCTTGCTGGTCTTCGATAGATACTCTGCCTTCACTGTGAAGCAACTGCAGAATGCCGGAACCACCGCTTCTCGCCCTGACGCGTTCATTCACCCTTGTCTTGCCGCCTACTCTTGCCAAAAGCCTGCGCAGAGTACAAGGGCTGGTCACTGTCTCCACCTCTTTGGTGACTCCGTAGATATCAGTAATGATATCTATGCTTTCTTCTTCGTACATTTTCATAAGAATATTCAGCACAAGGTCTACACCGATATTGCGCTCTTCTCCGTCAAAATCCGGTCTGGCCGTAAGGTAAGGCTGGCCATGCTCCTGAGGAGCCAGGCTGGCTCTGATGTCAGCCACCATTCCTTCCCGGCATCCGTGACATTCTACTATACCACTGATGGGAATGGTCTGCTCAAAGGTCCTGACCGGATGTTCTTCCCCTTCTCCCTCATACAGGACAAAGACACGCACCTCACCGCTCAGGCTGATTTTCTCGTCCAATACCCGAAAATCCATATCCTCCAGACTCACGCTGCTCCATAGTATCTGAAAAATATTAGGATAATTGGACGGTAGGCTCAGTTCTTCTTTTACCCGGAAAATGTCCTTCTTATTAATTGCAATCTGAGCAAGCGGGAATGGTGCCTTTCGATATTCCACGGCATCTTCTCCGTACATTCCGATGGGTGCTTCTTCGTCATACAGTTCTTCCACCCAGCTGTTTAATGTTACTACAGCCTGAATGTTCAGTTTTCGGGAGTTAATGATGTTGACACTCAGATCCTCAATCTGTCCCTCTACCATCACATCATCTGTACTGCGAACACCCTGCATATTGATTTTTTCCTCAAAAGGAATCTTTCCCTGCAGACTGATCAGGCTGCTGCCTCCTTCCTCAGTGTGGTACAGAATGTCAAAGCTAAGCCTTCCCCGTACATTCACCTGATCTGTCCCGTGCCGTATCTCATCGATGATAATTGCCCCGTTTTCAAAGTTCAGAGAGCTGACATCCGGCTTCTGGTCCGGCACATTCAGATCATCCTCCAAAGTAATTTGACTGACCGCTTCACTGCGGATGCGGTCCATATGTATGTTTTTCTTTACTAATTCCATAAAAAATCCCTCCAATCCTGCTTATGGTAATAATATGCAGGGTCGGAGGGATTTATGACGGAGATGTTGTTACTTGACTGCCCCGATCAGTTCGTTAATATCTTCTATGCTATATTTCTTCTTGTAAGCTTCGATTCCCTCTACCACTTCCACAGTCGTGTAAGGATTTACGAAGTTCATAGCACCGATACTTACAGCGCTTGCGCCTGCCAGCAGGAACTCAATGGCATCCTCGGCATTAGCGATGCCGCCCATTCCGATAATGGGAATCTTTACCGCCTGAGCAGTCTGGTAGACCATTCTTACTGCTATTGGTTTGATGGCAGGACCGCTCATACCGCCGGTCTTGTTGGCAATGGCAAAGGTTCTCTTGTGGATATCGATCTTCATACCGGTAATGGTATTGATCAGGGACAGGGCATCTGCACCTGCTGCCTCTGCAGCTCTTGCCATCTCGGTAATATCGGTTACATTTGGGCTCAGCTTCATGATGATGGGCTGCTTTGCATGCTTCTTTAACTCAGAAGTAATATTGTAGAGAGCATCTGCTTTTTGACCAAAAGCAATGGCACCTTCCTTTACATTCGGGCAGGATACATTGATTTCCAGCATGGCTACTGACGGCTCATCACCCAGTTTTTCCACCACATCAACATAATCTTCTACTGTTTTTCCACAGACATTCACTATGACTTTGGTATCATACTGCTTTAAGAAAGGAATGTCTCTCTGCATGAACACGTCAATTCCGGGATTCTGCAGCCCAATGGCATTGAGCATGCCGCCGTATACTTCTGCCACTCTGGGCGTAGGGTTACCGGACCATGGCACATTAGCCACACCTTTGGTCACTACGGCGCCAAGGCGGTTTAAATCTACAAATTCAGAGTATTCCATACCGGATCCGAAAGTTCCGGAAGCTGTCATAACGGGATTTTTAAATTCCACACCTGCAATTGTTACTTTTGTATTCATTTTTTCATTCCCCTTTCTATTAAATCTCTACGTCAGCGGCTTCAAATACCGGGCCGTCTGTACAGATTCTTGCATTGTGTACGTGGGAATGATGATCCACCTCTTTGGTCTTTACCACACAACCGAGGCAGGCACCTACGCCGCAGGCCATGTGCTCTTCCAGCGAAATAAAGGCAGGGATATTCTTGGTTTCTGCATACTTTTTGATTGCACGCAGCATGGGCATAGGACCACAGGCGAAAATCACATCTGCATCCAAATTATTCTCATCGATTGCATTCATGACATTTCCCTTTGTTCCGAAGCTGCCATCCTCGGTAGCCACATATACGGTACCGTTCTGCTCCAGATTTTCCTTTAAGAACATCTGACTATCACGATAGCCTACCACGATCTGCTTGTCTGCATTCATCTCTTTGGCAAGCTGTAAAATAGGAGGTACGCCGATGCCGCCGCCCATCAGGAACACTTTCTTGCCTTCTCCTTTCTCTACCGGGAAACCGTTACCGAGTGTACCCAGGATTTCAATGGACTCGCCTGCCTGATAGCTTGAAAACTCTGTAGTACCCTGGCCTGCAATACGGTATACAATGCGCAGTGAAGCTTTGTCTTCTGCCACTTCACAGATACTGATCGGTCTTGGTAAAAGTGTGCTCTTGTTCCCGGGGTAGACACAGATAAACTGTCCCGGCAGCGCCTGAGCGGCTAAATCTGTAGCAATCCACATATCAAAAATACTGGGGGCGATTTCTTTCTGGGAAATCACCTTGGCTGTTACTTTCTGTTTCATCTCTTTGTTCCTCTCCTATTTATGATTATCTTTATCTGCTTATCTTTCAGGGCATTATCTGCCCGTTGTACACTGCTTCCGTTACACCACTTATCATATACTACTTATCATATACTACTTCTCGTACACAACTTCTCCTGCACAAATGGTAGTCTTCACAACACCTTTTAACATCCAACCGGTAAAAGGTGTATTGGATGATTTAGAAGCATATTCACCTACTTCTTTCATTTCGGTCGTGTCAATCAGAATCAAATCTGCCGGGCCGCCCTCTGCCAGATAACCTGCATTCAGATGGTACATGACAGCCGGATTAAAGCTCATTAAAGTCAGCAGCTGCTTCATAGTCATGTAACCGCCATCTACCAGCTTCGTAATTCCCAGGGAAAGTGCCGTTTCCAGACCGATAATACCGCTGGGTGCTTCTGTAATGGGCTTCGCCTTTTCTTCTGCACTGTGAGGAGCATGGTCTGTGGCAATCAGATCTATGGTGCCATCCACAAGTCCGCCGATGATAGCCAATCTGTCAGCTTCTTCTCTAAGCGGCGGATTCATTTTGGCAAGCGTACCGTATTCTATGGCAGCTTCTTCTGTCAGTGTAAAGTGATGCGGAGTAGCCTCTGCATGAATATTGTGTCCCTTTTTCTTAGCCCGGCGCACCAGTTCCACAGCTTCTTTGGTACTGATATGCTGAATATTGATACAGGCACCTGTTTCCAGAGCAATTTCCAGATCACGCTCTACCAGGGAAATTTCAGCCTCTCTCGGAGAACCGCCGATTCCGTAGAATTCGCTTGCCTTGCCGCGGTTGATACCATTATTGGTAATCAACTTCGGATTCTCTTCATGAAAACTGATAGGCATGTCCAGGGCTGCTGCTTTTCTCATGGCTTGGCGCACCATTTCCTCATTCATAATGGGAATTCCGTCATCCGTGAAACCTACTGCACCTTTTCCTGCAAGTGCTTCCATGGGAGCAAGTTCAGTTCCTTTCATGCCCATGGTAACATTGGCGCAGGTCTCTACATGAATTCCTGTACTCTTTCCTTTCTCCAGAACATAGGCAAGGGTCTCTTCATTATCTACGCAGGGTTTCGTGTTAGCCATCAGAACGACCGTGGTAAAACCGCCTTTGGCTGCTGCTCTTGCTCCTGTCTCGATATCTTCTTTGTGGGTAAAGCCCGGATCTCTGAAATGTACATGCACGTCTACCAGTCCCGGTGCTACCAGAAGTCCTGATGCGTCGATAATCTGCAAGTTCTCTTGCATGTCATCTTCTATTTTCCGCCTTAATCCCTTGCCAATTTTGATAATCTGATCCTTTTCCGTCAAAATATCATAGTTTCCTTCACGGCCGGATTTAGGGTCTATCATGTAGCCGTTTTCAATGAGTAGCATGAATCGGTCCTCCTTGTATGCTGGTCAAATTCGCTCCGCACTTGTTACAGTGTTCATTTTGCCCATGGTTGAGCTGTAATACACGTTGCTCGCACAAGTGACAGGCAGAGCACACGGCTCTGCCCATATGTTTATGCCTATCATAACATATTTCCCGGAAAAATAAAAGTCTGAACTGTTACTCAAAAACCACCGTCTGGTCCAAGAGCTCGGTCTTGATGACAATATAAGGCCAGGATGGATCCTGTTTGCTTTTCTCAGAGGCATCCGGTCCCAGAAGGCTGGTATTTATGTAGATTGCATTATCCGTCAGATACAATTCATTTACAGTAATACTATATCCTCCCGTCTGCTGCTGTCCGTAGCCAATGACAATATACAGATTTTCTTTATCACTATAAGTCAGTTTAAAGCTTTCTGCTTTTCTCTCCTCAATTACCTTCAAAAGTTCCTGGGGTATCATTTCCTCACTGAGAATTGTAAAATCCAAATCCCTCAATTTAATGCGTTCCTCGCTGTTCATGGAACAGCCGCACAGCAATACAGCAATCAATAGTATACACCAGAACCGGTTTCTTTTTTTCATACAGTCGCACCCACAATTGTTATTTGTTTGTTTTAATTTTATGTACAGATTTTCTCAAATATGTTATACTTAAGGACACAAGTTTGTCTGCCATTATCCAGATACAGCTTAAAGCGGCATCAAGATGTATGGCTCAATTTAAATTGATTTTTGGAGGGATTTTTATGATACGTTTTCTCTTAGTTGTAATATTTGTTGTGCTTTTCCTGGTACTTTCCATCCCTTTGCTGGTAGCAGAGTGGATCGTCGGTAAATTCAATCAGGATTTGAAGGACAGAAGCTCTCTTGCCATTGTAAACTGGGCTTTTCGTCAGGTTATTCGTATCGCAGGCACTAAGGTCATTGTATTGGGGGAAGAAAATGTGCCCAAGGATACCGCCGTTCTGTATGTGGGCAACCACCGCAGCTATTTTGATATCCTGCTGACCTATGTCAGGGTACCGAGACCTACCGGTTATGTGGCTAAAAAAGAAATGGCAAAATATCCTTTGCTCTCCAACTGGATGCGTTATCTGCACTGCTTGTTCTTAGACCGTCAGAATGTGAAGGAAGGTCTGAAAACCATCCTGACGGCGATTGACAAAGTCAAGAGCGGCATCTCTATCTGCATCTTTCCGGAGGGGACACGCAATAAAACTGCTGATACTTTTCTGCCGTTCCACGAAGGGAGCTTTAAAATTGCAGAAAAAGGCGATGTTCCTATCGTTCCCATGACCCTTGTGAATGCTGCGGATATCTTTGAGGATCATCTGCCGAAGATTAAGAAGACTACCGTTGTGCTTGAGTATGGGAAGCCTATTTACGTGAAAGAACTGGATAAGGAGACTCGTAAGAGTCTGAGCACTTATGTATCGGGAATTATTTCCGAAACGTATTTTCGAAATAAGGAAAAGTACTTTGAATAATTATTTAACCGAATCAAGTAAGCCCCCTACCCACCGCTTCAAACGCGTAGAGCGCTAGGTCCAAGAGCGCTATGCCTGAAAGCTTCTCTTCCTCCAATACCGGGGAAATGAACGCTGTCATCACCACCAAGCTGAGAGAATTTGCCTGCACGCTTCGCACCATGGCAAAAGAAGGTTCATCCATGGAAGAATTGCGGGCTGAAAAAGAATCCATGATGGCAACAGTATATCGTATGCTCTGTATCTGTCTGGGTACTCCTCCGGAGACCTTTGATTTTGAAATCCGCGATAAGGACAACAACTTCATCTGCGATTACGGTTTAACGCCCATGACTTTCTATGAAAAATTTATCGGCATAGATTTGACCGAATATGTCAGCATCATCAATGCTCCTACGAAGGATAAGCCTTATATGCACAGTTATACGGTAAAATATCTGGGTAATGTGATGGGCGGTACACCTGTGCGTTATGTCAATCTTCCTATTGAGGAATTAAAGAAAGCCGCCATTGCACAGATGAAAGACGGAGAGCCCGTATGGTTTGGCTGCGATGTAGGTAAAGAAAGCCATAGAAAGAACGGTACCATGGATTTAAGTGCTTATGATCTCGGTGCACTCTTTGACACCACTTTCCCTATGACCAAGGCACAGCGTCTGGATTATCATCACAGTCAGATGACTCATGCAATGGTCTTCCAGGGAGTAGACCTGAAAGAAAATGGCGAACCCATCCGCTGGTGTGTCGAAAACAGCTGGGGAGAAGATGCCGGGGCTAAGGGCATGTACCTCATGACCGATGACTGGTTTAATGAGTATATGTACCAGATTGTTGTTCAGAAGAAATATTTAACTGATGAAGTTCTGGCAGCTTACTACTCAGAACCCATTGCTCTGGAGCCTTGGGATCCTATGGGTTCTCTTGCTTAAGTATGATATTGTAACACAGAATTCTCCAGCATAATGCACCCGGATAGACATTTCTTTCTATAAGGCATATAAACGTGTCTATGTGTGCGCACCTACGCAGGTTACAAAATAAGACTTCTATAATATAAAAGAGCCTCTGCAGATTTTGCCTTATCGTCATTCTGCAATGGCTCTTTCCTTTAATTCTACTTTATATATTCTTTCACTCTTCTGTAGAACTGCCACAGACCTGTGATTCTTAAAGCTTCTTCCAAAGAGATTTTCCCAATACCTCCAGCGAAACAATCGTGACCCTGTCTCCTCTAACGCCCATAAATCCACACGATTTTTACCAGGTGTCCGTTAACTGAGCGCCAGCATAATTATCTACCTATTCTATTTTTCCAGCATTTCCACAATTTTCTCAAATTCCATCCCATGAGAGGCCTTAATCAGAATAGTACTGTCTGCCGGAAGGAGTTCTTCCTTTTCCTCCTGCCATTCCTGCAAAAACTTTTCTCTATCCTCATAATAAAGCACATCTCCTGCTCCGGCCTTCACCGCACCATCGAACATATGCCTGGAGCTCGGTCCAATACAGATAATCCGGTCAAGCTTTGCCGCCCCGGCATATTCACCTGTCTGCTCATGCATTTTATCGGAATCTGCTCCCAATTCGAACATATCTCCCAAAATCGCGATCTTCCGGTTATCAGCCATAACAAGGAGATCAATAGCCGCTTTCATGGACACCGGATTGGCATTGTAGCAGTCATCAATCAGCGTATATTTGGGCAAAGAAATCAAATTGCTGCGTCCACTGACCGGTACTACCGAGCGGATTCCTTCTGTAATCTGCTCTTTGGAAAGTCCCAGGAGCCGTCCCACACAGGCTGCGGCAGCTGCATTAGTGACCATATGGACACCGGGAATAGTAACATGAACAGGTAAGGTCTGCTCCGGCATATGCAATACCGCATCACTGCCGAACAATCCTTTGCTTGCAATATCCGTTGCATACACCTCTTCTTTCGAATTGCCGCCCAGACCGAAGAAATGAACTGCCTTTCCGTTTACCTGAGTCACTGTAGCCAGCTTATCATCGTCCCCATTCAGGCAGACTTCCCCGTCCGGAGCCATATAATCAAATATCTCCGATTTTGCCTTCAGGATACCGTCCCTGGTCTTTAAGTTCTCCAGGTGGCACTGACCGATATTGGTGATCACACAGATATTAGGACGAGCCATTTTGCTGAGACGATGCATCTCACCAAAATCACTGATTCCCATTTCAATCACTGCTGCCTCATGCTCCTCCTGGATGCGAAGCAGTGTCAGCGGCACCCCGATTTCATTGTTGAAGTTGCCTTCCGTCTTCAGCACATGGTATTTCTGAGAAAGCACCCCGGCAATATACTCTTTAGTGCTGGTCTTTCCCACACTGCCGGTGATGCCTACTATAGGAATTGCTAGGGTAGAACGGTAGAATTCTGCTATATCCTTCAGTGCCTGCAGAGTATTTTCTACCAAAATATAAGCCCCCCAGACTTCTTTAGGTACACCATGCTCTTCTTCAACCTGGCTTGGTTCTTTCTGAGTTACCACACAGCAGGCCCCTTTTTCATATACCGAGCCAATAAACCGATGACCGTCCACCCGCTCTCCTATCGTGGCAAAGAACAAAGCACCTTCCGTCACCCGGCGGGAATCCAGTACAGCAGATGTAATCTCCGTATCAGCAGCTGCACCTACCAACACTCCGTTGCAGGCTTTTGCAATATTCGATAAAGTCATCTGTTTCATATCTCTTAATCTCCTTCATCAAAAGCGCCTGCATTCCAAAGCGACCCATGGAACTAACCTGGGAAAGCAGGCGCTTAACAATTACTCTTTATTTTACTGCATACTCCAGTATCTTTTCACACAGCTGCTCAAAACTGATTCCCAGCACGGCTGCTTCCTGGGGAAGCAAAGAAGTAGGGGTCATACCCGGCAGTGTATTGGCTTCCAGACAATAAATCTCTCCGTCTGTACTCATCATGAAATCCATGCGGGCATAATTTTTCATACGAAGTGCCTTGAAAACATCTTCCGCCACCTGCTGCATCCGAAGCGTTTTGTCTTCCGGAATCTGAGCCGGACAGGTCTCTACGGTACTACCCGCCTGATATTTATTTTTATAATCATAGAAGCCTTGTTTCGGTGCAATCTCAATCACGGGAAGTGCCTTGCCATCCATGACACCTACGGAAAATTCCCGTCCTCTTATGTACTGCTCGATTACCACTTCCTTGTCAAAACGGAATGCCTCTGCCTTAGCATTTTCATATTCTTCATCATTATTGGCAATATAAACTCCTACGCTGGAACCGCCGCAGCATGCCTTGACGATACAGGGATAGGGAACTTTGCTCTCTTCCTGCTCTCCTGCCCTTAAACGGATGCCTTCCGGGGTGGGGATATTATGTGACTTGAAAATATCCTTTGCAATGCTCTTGTCCATAGCCATAGCTGAGCTGACATAGTCTGTTCCGGTATAGGGTATGCCCATCAATTCAAAGCATGCCTGAATCTTTCCGTCTTCCCCATTAGCTCCATGCAGCGCCATGAAAACGGCATCCGCCTGCTGGCAGATGTTCAATACATTAGGTCCAAAGAAGCTCTTTCCTCCGTCCTTTCGCATTGCTTTTACTGTCTCAAGATCAGGGCTCTTCTCTGATACTGCTCCGATTTCAGCTGCCCAGTCCACTTCTTTTTCAAAAATATTAGTAATGTCACCCTCATATCCCAGATATACGTCCAGAATCATTGCCTTGTGACCATTTTTCTTCAGTGCCTTATAAATCATGCTGCCGGAACTTAAAGATACGTCTCTTTCCGTACTTGTTCCACCGGCTAATACTACTACTTTCATACGCTTACCTCTTTTACTGCTATATCTATTACCATGATAGTCACGTTCATTGTAAACCAAATTTGCTTTGCGGTAAAGGGGCAACTGTAAATCTTTTCATAAAAAATCAAAAAGCTGCTGAAGTTTCAACAGGAAGGGGATGGAAGCTATTGTTTGCCACCGGACATAAGAAAAGAGCTGCGCACTTAGTGCAACAGCCCCAGCTTTTTTTCTTCCCAGTTTATAAACTACGAGATGTTCGTAAGTTCATTTTACTGAAACATCCCTTCAGGATTCACCGGCTCCCCATCCTTTGTTAATTGAAAATACAGGTTCGTTCCCTCTGTGGTAAAATATTTTGTAGGAGCCGCCACGCTTGCCAAAGTTTCTCCTCTGTTCACATAACTGCCCTCCGTCACCTGGATATCCTTCAGTTGACCATAAGTTGCCTGGTAACCATTTCCAAGATCTAATGTCACTGCATTTCCGATTTTGGCATCCTCAAAAATCGATACAACCTTACCATCTGCACATACGTTGACCACATCTCCCTCATTGGCACTAAGCATCACTGCCGGATTATACTTGTACTGATCCAATGTAGCAAAATAGATACTGGCATCCATACTGTAATGCATCAGAACCTCACCGTTTACAGGTCTTACCAATCCCTGGGATTCAGAAAAGTTCAAATTTTTAGTCACTGCCTCACCGACTGTACCCTTTGCATCAGCGTTCTCTTTGCCATCTGCTTTTTTGCTGCTATGATTGCTGTCATCATCGTCATCTGCACCCTCATCATCTTCCTCATCGTCATCATCTGCATCGCGGTCTTTCTCTTCCGGGTTACCGATATTCTCAGCAATTGCACCATCCTCCGGCAACTGGATATCGTTAAGCGTATCGTCATCTGTCAATCCCGGGATCTGAACCAACGCTGAACCTGCTGCCAAAGGATCATAATCCAGATCATCCTCTGTCACAGGTGCATCTTCTATCTGTGGTACCTCCGCTACCTGCTTGTTTTCTTCTATCTCCTTAATCTTATCATCCACACTGTTTTCCAACTCGCTGAAATCTACGGAATATCCGTCATCTACATTTTCATTGGAACGATTCTTCACATAAACCCCTGTCAGCGTCAATGCTCCCATCACCAAAGCAGATGATGCAATCATGATCATCCGTTCTCTCCTGATCTTACTTTTCCTGTCTCTTCTCATGTTTTTTCCTCCATTCCACCTGTTTAACGCCTATTGCACCCTTATATCAGAAACAGCCCGGGAAATACCCATGCCTTGTTTTCTTCTATGCTTATTTTTGCCGAAAACAGATGATTTATACAAAATCTGAAACAACACATGAGAAGAGACTGGATTTTCTGGATATAATAACCCCACAAGTGCTATGCTATATCATAACACTTGCGGGGCTATTATGAGCTTTAACTTTGCCGCTACTAACAATATTCAAAATAATTTCACAATTTTGCTAAAAGTACCTCTGTTTGTGATTACTTATTCATTGTAAAATATTATTATTCAAACTATAGTTTTCTTGCTCCACTAGGTCCTGTTTATAAGAATCGTAATAATCATTCCACAATTCCGTATAATTGCTTGCAGAATCATTTGTTTCAGCCGCACTATAGGTAGTAGCTAACGAGTTCTGAAATTCTAACTGTAACGCCTGAACATACTTTTGTATAGGAAGATTTTTCTGATAAACGGTGAACTGATATTCCCAATACTCTTCTTCTGAATCAAATGAATCCATTACAGCAAGAACCAAATCATATTGATCGGATGACTCTAATAACTCCTTTAATTCTGCAACATATTCTCTTACCTCTTGATTTGTAACAGAATAACCGCTTCTAATTGCAGCATTATACAATGCTTCTCTTTCCATCATATAGCTAGCTGCTTTTTCTTCTGCTTCATCTTCATTTAGACCGCCAGCCATATAATACTCTTTTGCTTGTAGCACATCCTTAGTCGAAACTGTAGCGTTCTTTCCATATGCATAAGCATCTACTGAATTTAAATGATTATTGTCTACAGATTGCGATTGCTGATAATAATGATTAAATATATAACCCAATTGATTATACAGACTATTACCTCTTACTGTATATACATGAGTACATATAACAATACACAAAACTGAAACACAAGTTAAAATACATATTATTTTTTTCTTCATCAATTCATACCCCCTTTTATAGTTTATTCCGTAGCTAAGTACACATCAACAGAACCAGCAATAGTTGGCACCAAGGCATCATCACAGTTAAGCGTAAAAACTAATTTTGCCGTAATTGGTGAATTCACTGCTAAATATGTTGTACTATAATTAATGTACCGTACAACATAATTCCATACGTTTGGATCATACATTACATCACCTGGTGTCCATTCATTAATTAAAATACCGTTGGAATATTGGACATTGCCCATGATAATATATGGTACAGAAGTTGCTCCTGTTGCCATGTATGCCATATACTTTTCTCTTGGGAAAAATTCATTAAGTCCCGTTTGGGTATTATATGTATATTCCTCTGTGTAACTCACTTCGTACTTTATGTAGGACCATCCCCCTTCAGGAACTGCCCACAATTGTTCGTCTGCAACTTTGTTAGACTTTTTTTCTGCTGCATGAGCATTGACAAACGGAAACAATGAAATTATAGCTACCAATAAGCTTGTAATTAAGATAAAAATTTTTTGTTTTGTGTATAATTTTACCATTATTTACCTCCAAAAATTCGATTTACCACATTCACGCAAATGAACAAATATTAAGCTTTCTCAAACCATTGGATTCACCCCTTCCCTTAATTCTTTATACAAATTTATCAATTTCTTTAATCACACTATACACACGCCTCTATATATTGTCAATTGAGTCGACATCAATACCCCTTGAGCCAAAGTTAATTTTTTATATTTTCAGTCATTTTTCTTATTTTTTCAAAAAACAGTGTTAACAAATTTCTTTTTTTAATCAATTGCGCCAAATTTCGAAATATGTTAAAATATCATTACTGTAAATGGGGAAGGAGCAAATAATCTATGAATCAAGAAAAAATAGGAAATTTTATACGAGAACTGCGTACCAAAAAAAGGCTTTCTCAAAAAGATCTGGCTAACCAACTTGGTGTTACAGTTGCGGCTGTTAGCAAATGGGAAAACGGAAAGAATATTCCTGATATTTCAAATTTAAAAGCTATAGCGGAATTATTTGAAGTATCCCTTACCGAAATTATAAATGGAGAAATCAATTCGGCACCACCATCTGTTACAAATGAAAGCCTAAAAGGACACAATTATAAGCAAACATACTATATTAAATTATTAAGTATAGTTTCCGTTATATTCTGTTTACTAATTGGTCTTTCAATTTACCACGTTAAGAACAGCTCTCCTGAATTCATTGTCATTGACAGTTACTATGATGAACCGGAAGAAATCTTTGCCTCTCTCAATTTCAAGAAAATATACCGGATAATCATTGAATTCAAAGGCAATATTACAGATAGGGACATAAATGAATTTTATCAACAAATAATTTCTGAAACTGAAACAACACAAGATTTAACAGTAACTGACGCCATTTTCATCGAATGCTATAAAAATTATCAAGAAGATTCTTCTTATGATTATTTTTATATGTATAACCTAAAATAATTCTTTTGAAACGCTACATCGAAAGGAGAATAAACACATGAAAAAAAACGTCTCTGCTCTTTTAATTTTATTATTAGTATTAACATCACCTCTCAATATAAGCGCCAAAACTATAGATAACACCTTCATACAATACGGATATACCGAAGACGGACTCTCCTACCAAGTCTATGGAGCTACCTTGTATGTTTCTGATAACAGTATCAATGTCACCAGAACTATCGTTTATGACGGCTACATTATCCCGGAATCCAGTCTTGTTTGGACCGAAGTTATAGATAACGAAAAATATTCCGGCACATTATATTGGGTCAGTATGTCTTACAATGCAAGTACAAATCAAACTACGGTAACCTATGAAGGCACATTAACCAAGCAATAAAATTTCTGACTAAGATTCCATACTTCTTCTTTTACAGTAAAGACTGATAGGCCATCAACAAACATATAACGTTGATAGCCTATCAGTTTATAAGTCACATTATTATCTCACAAGCATATTGAAATTATTTTCTAAGCCAATAACTTAAACCTTCGTGCCTGCGTCCTGGCTCTGTCCGCCATTTCTCTTCTCCTGCTCTGCTTTGATCTTGGCAATCTTAGCCGCCATCAAAGAAGCAAGCATCTCCTTAGGCAGAATCATATTATCACTTTTCGGATTGATCACCACACCGGCTGCCTGACTGTCCTTACGCAGCACCATGCCTGCATATTCTTCTACATTCAATGCAAAAAACGGTGCATTCTCTTCCTCTTTAAAGCTCTTAAATTCCATTTTGTCCGTAAATGCCATAAAAAAGTGCTTTCCATCGGGCGCTGTCAGCATAGGAAACTGCACTTTACTGCCGGGCACAAGCTTCGCTTTTCCTTCCGCGTCCACTTCCGGCTCAGGCGTTACCAGAACAGGCGCCATAAACTGCGCTTTCATCAATTCCGTAATAAACATATTCTTATGTTCCTGAGAAGGGTCCGCTTTCACCAACTGAATCGTCCCCATCAACATAGGGTTGGAGGTTGTTTTATTAAATTCCACGAGGTGTCCTTTATGGGTTTGTGGGGAAGGGGCCGCCGGGGGGAGGGAGGGCGGGGGTTCGTATTCAGGCACGCTTTCGCTCCGTGAAAAACGCAGCGGATGCTAGGCTCGAAAATACCTCGCGGAGGCAACTTGTTGCCTTTGGAACCGGCATTTTTCAAGGCCCTTCATACGAACCCCCGCCCTCCCTCTCCCAGGCTGCCTTGCGGCAAATCTATAAATGAAATGCGTAATTTACTATAACAGCCTTGCTAATATAATGCACCACGACACGCTACGTAGCTAATCTATACTAACTTATACTAACTTATACTAATCAATACAACAGCTGTTATCATAAATCATTATCTGTTACAAGTACAAATCCATTACAATCGTAAATACTGCAATCAAAAACATTACAGTCATAAATATTACATCAGTAAAACATCTCAATCAGCTAAATATACCGTTAACTAAAAACGCATCAACCAAACATAGCGATCAAGCAAATATCGACTTAACCAAACAAAGCAACCAAGCATCACTCTTAAATACAGTAACTGCTTAACTACAACAGAGTGCTTAATTGCCGATTGCGGTTTGCATTAGGGTAGCCCCGGGATGAGACAGGTTGGATTTCTGACCCTTGAAAAACGTCGGCGCTTAGCGAGGTCTTTTCGAGCTTAGCGTCCGCTACGTTTTTCACGGAGCGAGAGCGCGTCAGAAATCCAACCTGTCTCATTCCGGGGCGGGGGCTGATACAAGCCCCCAATCCGCCCATTACTCCACTCTGTTATAGTTAATCAAACACCCTCTCAGGATGATCTGGCGTTCTTCGTCGGTGAGGTCGCCGAGGCGAAGGTCGAATTCTTTGAGGCCGTCTTCGGTAACTACATAAGCTTTGATGACCTCGGTCTTCTCCTCTACGGCTTTCTTGATGCCGGGGATGTAGAGGTAATCCAGATTCTTGAAGGGCAGGTCGCCTTCTTCGATGAGGAAGGGCAGCATACCCCAGTTGATCAGGTTGGAGCGGTAGCGCTTGGTAGCGTACTCGTTGGCGATGTTAGCCCAGCCACCCAATACCTTCTGGCAGGATGCAGCCTGTTCACGGGCTGAGCCGTCACCGGGCTTTACTGCGAAAATGGTAGAACCGAAGCCTACGTTACCTTTGCCCATTTCAGGGAAGGATGCACGGATGGTGTCGCATACCTTCTGAAGCTCCAGGTCAGGACATGCTTCGATGGGGCACTTGTCCTCCATGACAGCTTCCTGAGCTGCACGGATCTGTTTTGCACGGCCTACGTAAGCAGGATCCTTACGGCTTAAGGCGAACTCTGCCAGTCCCAGAGGATTGGAACGGTAGGAAGAGGTCTCACCGGAAGGAATCAGCTCGTCGGTGGTGGTTACAGGGTCATGGATTTCGCTGACTACACGCAGTACCAGGTTTTCAGGCAGTGCGCACATTGCAGGCCAGTCCTTGATGTTGGGTCCTAACTGAATCTCTACATCGGGATCAGCCACGCCCTTGGAATCAAATACGCGGTTAGCGTAGATCTTGCTGTCAAAGTGATATTTGTACTTGCCGAATTCGCCGTCAAAGTCTGTAGCAGGAGTCAGCACACCCTTGTTGGCTGCAGTTGCAGCGATAGAACGGGCATCCATCAGGGCTACGGAAGAGATCTGACCGTTCTGCAGCTTACTTCCCTCACGGTTCGGGAAGTTTCTGGTAGAATGACGAATACTGAAAGCGTTATTGGCAGGTGTATCTCCGGCACCGAAGCAAGGACCGCAGAATGCTGTCTTCATAACTGCACCGGTCTCGAGAATGGTAGCTGCGCAGCCGTTCCTTATCAGTTCCATGTATACAGGCATGGATGCCGGGTATACGCTTAAGGTAAATCCATCGGAACCGATGTACTGACCTTTCAGGATATCAGCTGCGGCACAGATATTTTCAAATCCGCCGCCGGCGCAGCCTGCGATGATTCCCTGGTCTACCATGAATTTGCCGTTTACCACTTTATTTTTCAGTTTAAAGTCTACAGCGCCGTCCAGACTTACCAGTGCACGCTTTTCGGTCTCGTCCAGAATATCCATCAGATTGGCATTCAGCTCTTCGATGGTATAGGTATTGCTGGGATGGAAAGGCATAGCGATCATAGGTCTGATAGCAGACAGGTCTACTGTCATCATGTTGTCATAGTATGCCACCTGACCGGGATTCAGTTCTGCATATTCTTCTTTTCTGCCATGGATTTCATAGAACGCTTCAATCTCTGCATCGGTTCTCCAGATGGAGGAAAGACATGTAGTCTCAGTTGTCATAACATCCACGCCGATACGGAAGTCAGCACTCAGGGAGGATACGCCGGGGCCTACGAATTCCATTACTTTATTTTTCAAAAAGCCGTTTTTGAATACAGCTCCGATGATAGCCAGTGCAACGTCCTGAGGACCTACGCCCTTTACAGGCTCACCGGTCAGATAGATACCTACCACACCGGGCATATTGATATCATAAGTCTGGTTCAACAGCTGTTTTACCAGCTCAGGTCCGCCTTCTCCTACTGCCATGGTACCAAGCGCACCATAACGGGTGTGGGAGTCACTTCCCAGGATCATCTTACCGCCGCCTGCCAGCATTTCTCTTGCGAACTGGTGGATGACTGCCTGATGAGGGGGTACGTAAACACCGCCGTATTTCTTGGCGCAGCTTAAACCAAACATATGGTCATCTTCATTGATGGTTCCGCCTACAGCACACAGAGAATTGTGGCAGTTGGTCAGAACGTAGGGCATCGGGAATTTAGTCAGACCTGATGCTCTTGCTGTCTGAATGATACCTACGAAAGTAATATCATGGGAAGTCAGCTTGTCAAATCTGATTTTCAGCTTGTCCATGTTGCCGGAAGTATTGTGGGATTCCAGAATGCCATAAGCTATGGTATTCTTAGCTGCTTCCTGCTTTGTAATGTCTTTTCCTGTCTTGGCCTTGATTGCGGCTGCTGCTTCACCGGAATCCTGTACAATTTCCGTACCGTTTACCAGATAAGCTCCGCCCTGTAATAATTCAATCATGGGGTTCCTCCTTTATTGTGCCTGATTTATCATGCTTTCTATTTACTGCAAAAATTGCATTACTTTCTGATTTATTATATTACTGTTCCAATTTCGTTCAAACCGTGACTTTTGATTGCTCTTTTATTATTCACAGCTCAGATGCAGATGGATACCTTGTCCCTGATAACCGGCCGCGCCGACAATCTGCAGGACTTTTTTCTCACCATCAATATAATCCTTATCATAAAAATGCACGTGCCCTGCCAGCACCAGTTCTACCGGACTGTCGGCTGCTGTGGTAAGTTCCAGAAATTTCTGAGAAGTTTCATTGGGATATATGCCGCCATAATTACCTCCGCCCAGTACCACCGGGCTTTCCCAGACTTCCTTTGCCTGCGTCAGTACAGACTGTGTAATCAGGGGCACATGAAGCATGACGATTACTTTCTGCTCTGTCTGCAGAAGCTTTTCATACTCTTCCGGAATCCCTTCTGCTATCTGATTTGTGCTGTTGTCCACTGCAATGATACGCAGTTCCCCCACATCCAGGCTCTGCAATGCATGAGAATCATTCATGAACTGCTCCAATCTGGGCAAATACTCTTCCACTGCATTCTCGGTCATATAGTCCCATTCATAGGTCCAGTCATGATTCCCGAGCGTATATAGATAAGGAACCTGCAGCTCTCCAAGCTCACTCACCAGAAATGCCACGTTCCCTGCCGATGGAGAATCAATAATATCACCACCAAATAGTACTGCATCCGGCTGCATTTCTTTGGCATAATCCATCCAATCACTGAACTGCTGTGCAGAATAGACGCCTTCTTCATTTTGAAACTGTTCTTTTCGTTCCCCGGCACTTGCCTTTTCCCGGATCGTATCTTCCTCTGACATGACTACAACATGAGTATCTGTCAGAAACAGCAAATCATACTCTTTTTTCAGCCCCGGCAAAAAAATCTCTTCTTTCACAATATGCTTTTCCCAGGTGCCGTCACTGCAGCCTCCCAGGAAAAGCATACTGAAAACCATTGTCAGAAGAACCGGAACGCTCTTAACGAGACGAATCCTCATAACTTCCTACCAATCTCATTATTGTTAACAGTTCAGACAAGTTCGTATGCATATGGCGTGACTGAACTGTTACCATTTACTAACAATTATTTTAACACTACCTTATCCAGATGCCAGATTTCATCCACGTACTGCTGGATGGTTCTGTCAGAAGTGAACTTACCGCAGGAAGCCACGTTCAGGATAGCGCTTCTTGCCCAGCCCGCTTCGTTCTTATAAGCCTGCTCAACTTTCTTCTGAGCCTCTGCATAAGACTTGAAGTCTTTCAGGATAAAGTAAGTATCTGCTTTGCTGGTGCTCTGTGTATTCAGCAGAGAATTATACAGCGGACGGAACAGCTCGGTATGAGAATAGGTTCCGTTGATCAGCTGCATCAGTACCTTACGGATATCCTGATCATTATTGAATATTTCCATAGGGTTGTAACCGCCATGGTTCTCGTAGTTGATGACTTCATCAGAGCTCAGACCGAAGATGAAAGCATTCTCTTCGCCGACTTCTTCTACGATTTCCACGTTAGCACCGTCCATGGTTCCCAGTGTCAGTGCACCGTTCAGCATGAACTTCATGTTACCGGTACCGGAAGCTTCCTTACTTGCGGTAGAAATCTGCTCGGATACATCAGCTGCTGCAAAGATGATCTCTGCGTTGGATACGTTGTAGTTCTCAATGAATACAACCTTGATCTTACCGTTGATGGAAGAATCGTTGTTGATGACATCAGCTACAGAGTTGATCAGCTTGATGGTCAGCTTTGCATTGCGGTAACCGGCTGCTGCCTTTGCACCGAAGATAAAGGTTCTGGGATAGAACTCCATCTCAGGATGCTCTTTCAGTTCATTGTACAGATACATAACATGCAGGATGTTAAGGAGCTGTCTCTTGTACTCATGGAGTCTCTTAACCTGTACATCGAAGATGGATCTGGGGTCAACTTCTACACCGTTGTGCTCCAGAATGTATTTTGCCAGACGTACTTTGTTCTGGTATTTGATATTCATGAACTCCTGTTGAGCCTTAGCATCATCTGCATAAATCTTCAGACGACCGATCTGAGGCAGGTCAGTGATCCATTCGCTGCCAACATGGTCGGTAACCCACTTAGCCAGCAGAGGGTTGCCGTGAAGCAGGAAACGTCTCTGGGTGATACCGTTGGTCTTATTGTTGAAACGCTCCGGGAACATCTCGTAGAAGTCACGCAGCTCCTGTTTCTTCAGAATCTCGGTATGCAGCTGTGCTACACCGTTTACAGAGTAACCTGCTACGATAGCCATATGAGCCATCTTCACCTGACCATCGTAAATAATAGCCATCTTGCGGATCTTATCCTGTACATTGACACCGGGTACATTATTGTATTTCTCCTGAATATCAAGGATGAAACGACGGTTGATCTCTTCTACGATCTGGTAAATTCTGGGCAGCAGTCTGGAGAACAGCTCGATAGGCCATTTTTCCAAAGCTTCCGCCATAATGGTATGGTTGGTGTAAGCACAGGTCTTGGTAGTTACATCCCACGCCTCATCCCATGTCAGATAATATTCATCCATCAGAATACGCATCAGTTCAGGAACTGCTACGGTAGGATGAGTATCGTTGAGCTGGAAGGTTACCTTCTCATGGAATTTACGAATATCATCATGCTTTCTCATGTATTTAGCCACTGCTTCCTGAACGGAGGCGGAGATAAAGAAGTACTGCTGTTTCAGACGCAGTTCTTTACCAGCATAGTGGTTGTCATTAGGATATAATACTTCTACAATATTCTTAGCCAGATTCTGCTGCTCTACAGCCTTCTGATAATCACCCTTATCAAAGGAATCCAGGGAGAAGCACTCAACTGCCTCTGCATCCCAGATACGCAGGGTATTTACAATACCATTGCCATAACCTACGATAGGCATATCAAAAGGAATGGCTTTTACAGACTGATAGCCTTCCTGACTGAAGTAGTTGCGTCCGTTTTCATGACGAACGGTTACATAACCGCCGAATTTAACGGTCTTAGCATATTCCGGTCTGCGCAGTTCAAAAGGATTGCCGTCTACCAACCAGTTGTCAGGTACCTCTACCTGATAACCATCACGGATTTCCTGCTTGAACATACCGTAACGATAACGGATACCGCAGCCGTATGCAGGATAACCCAGAGTAGCCAGGGAATCCAGGAAACATGCCGCCAGACGTCCCAGACCACCGTTACCAAGAGCTGCATCCGGCTCCTGATCTTCTACCGCGTTCAGGTCAAGTCCCAGTTCATCCAGTGCATCTTTCACATCGTCATATGCCTGCAGATTGATCATGTTGTTGCCCAGTGCACGACCCATCAAAAATTCCATGGACATATAGTAAACCATCTTAGGGTCTTCTCTGTCATATGCCTTCTGGGTGTCCATCCAATTGCCGATAATACGGTCCTTGATGGACATGGATACTGCCTGGAAAATCTGCTTGGGAGTTGCCTCCTCCAGATCCTTTCTGTACATGGTCTTTACATTGTACAGCACACTTCTCTTAAACAGTTCTTTGTCAAAGGTGGATTCCACCTTAGCTTCTACTACTTCTGCTTTTTTCTTTTTGGTATTCTCACTCATTTTGGAGCGTCTCCTTTCTTGATAAACAAAAACGTTGGTGCTCCCCCAATTTTACAACTCTAGGCCGTACGGAGCTCCCCTTCCGCGCGGCCTTTTGTCTGATTATACTACATACATTCTATTTAGGCAATGCCTCAAAAATTTCATGCCCCTACACTCTCTCAATGGAAATGGTAACCTGTTCGCCGTTTACATTCCACTCTTTGGTCACTGAAAAGCCCTCGTCTGCAGTCAATACATCCGCCAGAACCTTACCACAAATCGCAGCACTGTTCTTGGAAGCCAATGCAGAAAGCTTCTCATTACCGTTCAGGGAAACCTTAATATGGTCCATCACCTCAAAATCAGCTTCCTTACGCATG